>JBBSCB010000028.1:0-33242 GCA_038250675.1 Gemmatimonadales bacterium | reverse complement strand
GGCGACCATCTGGTCGCCGCCTTCTGCATTCGTCAATGTGCCAACCAGCTACTGCACGCAGGCGCCGTGCGGATCGGGCCTGGGCTGATCGACGACGACGCGGTGGTCGAGATTGGCCACGTGCATCGCGATGTCCTCGACCAGATTGGCGACTCGCGCCATGTGCTCGTAGTCGATGTACTGCGGCTCGTCGGTCACCTGGTGGTAGTCCGAGTGGCCGCCGGTCGTGAAGAAGGTGATGGGAATGCCGTAGCGGGCGTACTCATAGTGGTCGCTGCGGCAGTAGATCCGCTGCGGGTGCCCGTTGGCGTCAATGGCGTAGTCGAACTTGAAGCCGTGCTTCCCCGACGTGTTGACCTGTTCCACGATGTCGCCCAGCTCCTTCGAGAGCCGGCGCGAGCCGACCAGCTGCAGGTAGTCCGGGTTGCCGTGCAGCGTCCCGCCCTCCTTGGCCTGGCCCGTGACGTCCCACGTGTCCCCGCGCCCGACCATGTCCATGTTGAGCTGCGCCACGATCGAATCCCGTGGAACGGTCGGATGATCGGTGAACCAGGCCGAGCCCCACAGGCCTTTTTCCTCGCCGACGTGCCAGACGAAGATGATCGATCGCCTGGGCTTGCTCTTGAGCGAGGCCATCCGCTCAGCCACCTCGAGCACGCTCACGGTGCCGGAGCCGTCGTCGTCCGCGCCGTTGGAGATCGAGTCCGCGCGGGCCGAGTTGGGATGCGCGGCGCGCCACTGCGCCAGGAGCTGATTGATCTGGGCCTGCTGCTCGGGGGTGGCCTGCGTGCCGCCGTCTTCCGCACCGCCCGGCCGCACGATGTGCAGGAAGATCCGCATCGAGTCGTGATCCACGGCCGCGCCGGTCATGCCGATGTGATCGTTGTGCGCCCCGATGGCGACGTACTCACCCTTCAGGTTTGGATCGCTGCCGGGCAGGATCCCCACGACGTTCCGCGCGGCGAATTCGATCGGCTCAACCGCCATGCGGATATCAATCGCCACGGTCTTGCCCGCGTCACCCGCCTTGAGCTGATCGAGCGGCGCGTTGAAGAGCTTGCCGGCGGCATCCGACGATAGGATGATCGTCGGGGCCGAGGCCTGTCGTGCCGGCGCGGGCCGGGACGGATCATCGACGAAGACAGCCGGTCGCCGGGCACGGGCCAGGAACTGATCGCTTACGATTGCGGTGGCGGCCGCGGTGGCGGGCGGGCGGGCGAAGCGCACCCGGCGACCAGTCGGAAATTCGAAGACCACGATCTTGCCGGCGACCTGCTCCGGCGTGAGCGTCACGGTCGTGTCACCCAGTGCACCTCCAAAGATGACGCCGAGCGACGGCTCGGTGAGCGTCCCGCTGCCGGAGGCGGCCCAGTCGGTGCCGGCGGTCAGCGCCACACCACCGACCGCGAGCGACGACGCCGGATCCAGCGCCCGCGACTTGAGCGGCAGCGTCTGGAAGTAGGTGCCGCTGTCACCGGCCGGGATGAGCCCGATCCGCTTGACCTCGGCCGCGATGTACGACGTCGCCTTGTAGTTACCGAGGGTTCCGGCCTCGCGCCCCATCATCGAGTCGTCGGCGTAGACGTAGAGCCGGCTCATCAGATCCCGGACCGTAATCTCGGGCGACGTGGGCTGCGCGTTGAATTTGACGGGAAGTCGGGTCTCGGGAGCGGGGACGATCTCGGTCTGCGCGGCCGGCCCGGTCGTTTGGGCGGCGGCGGCGCCCGGCACCAGCGCGGCGACGGCAGCGAGCAGGAGGCGTTTCATATCCGTTGGATGGGCTCCAGGTTGGCCGGCGCAGCGCCGGCGTGCAGGTATGGGGGGGTGGCGGTGACCACCACTATACGCGCGAAGCGCCCGCGGGGTTGCAGCGAATCTGCCGCAACGCATTGAACCCGTAACGCGTCAGGGCCGCGCTACATGCATGGACGCATACCAGGCCGAGTAGGCGAGGGCCAGGACGATGACCAGCATCACGGCCGCCATCCGCCGCCGCATGCCGCGGAGCGCCGCCCAGCTCGGTTCGTCCAGATACAGCGTTCCGGGCAGCTCACCCGGGCGGAGCACCGCGCGGGCCGTCAGGCGCCGGAGCGCAACCTGATGGGTGACGCCGAGGGCTTCGGGGGGCCGCGCACGGGACGCGGTGATGGCGCCGGCGGCACGAAAGGCCTCGACGGCGTCTTTTTCCCGGCGGATGAGTACGGCGGCGGCCGTCATGGTGGTCTCCCCTGCGAGAAAGACCGCAAACCGGGGTGCATGCCCGCTGCGGTCTCAATGCGCCCGGTGCGACTCGAACGCACAACCTACGGCTTAAAAGGCCGATGCTCTACCATTGAGCTACGGGCGCCCGGCTCCAACCTAATGCGTCGACCCGCCGCCGGTAAGCCGAGACGCCGGGGAGGGCGCGGCGCGACTTGCCCGCGCCGCGCGCGGCAGTATAGTCTCCGCCCTGCGGCGATCCCTCGCCTTCACGCCCAACGGGAGTCTTCATGACGGTGGCGGTGACCCCCAACCTCGCGCGCTCGAACGTGCTGGTCGTGACCGGAACCGACACCGGTGTCGGCAAGACCTGGACGGCGGCGGCGCTCGCGCGGACGCTGGCCGATGGCGGCCGCCGCGTGATCGCCCTCAAGCTGGTCGAGACCGGCTGCGCGGCCGCCGGTCCGGGCGGCGAGGACGGACAGCTGCTGGCGCGGGCGACCGGACAGCGTGCGCCGACGGAGGCGCTGGTGCGGTTTGCCGCCGACGTCGCGCCGGCGCTGGCGGCGGAGTTCGAGGGCAGTCCCCTGGACTTTGACGAGATCCTGCTGCAGGTGGAGGGGTACGCGGCCGACGCCGACATCGCGATCGTCGAGGGGTCCGGGGGTCTCCTGGCGCCGATCGGGTGGGACTGGAATCTGGTTGACCTGGCCCAGGCGCTCGAGGCGCGCGCGCTCGTCGTCGGGATGGACCGCCTGGGGACGATCAGCCACGCGCTGCTCACCTTGAGCGCGCTGGAGATCGGCGGCGTACCGGTGGTGGGCCTGGTGTTGACGACACCGGAATGCCCCGACGGCTCGACCGGCACCAACGCAGCGGCCATCGAGCGTCTCTCGGGACTGGAGCGGATCGCCGTGGTGCCCCGGGCGGAGGACGCCGAAGCCGCGGACGCGGTTCGCCGGATCGCGAGCTGGCTCTGACCGCCGCCATACCGACCGGGCTGTTCGCGGTGCGGACGGCGCCGCCGTATATTTTCCCGATGGGACCGCCGGCTTCCCGGCCCTGACTCCGCCTTTCACTCCGTGTGGCAATCCATGACCGACTCGATCGACCGTTTGACGACGGCGCTGCGCGAAAGCTATGTCGTCGAGCGCCAGGTGGGCGAAGGCGGCATGGCGACCGTCTATCTCGCGCGCGATCTCAAGCACGATCGCGCCGTGGCGATCAAGGTCCTCCGGCCCGAGCTGGCCGCGACGATCGGCACCGACCGGTTCCTCCGCGAGATCGAGATGGCCGCGCGGCTCCAGCACCCCCACATCCTGCCGGTGTACGACTCCGGCGCCGCGGATGGCGTGCTCTACTACGTCATGCCCTACGTCGAGGGCGAATCCCTGCGTGACCGGCTCACCCGCGACAGCGCCGTCCCGACTGAGGAAGCACTGCGGCTGGCGGGCGAGGTCGCCGGCGCGCTGGCGTATGCCCACGCGCACGGCGTGGTCCACCGTGACATCAAGCCGGAAAACATTCTCCTCTTTGGCGGGCACGCCGTCGTCGCCGACTTCGGCATCGCGCGCGCGGCCCAGACCAGCAACGCGCCATCGCTGACGGGTCTGGGAATGGCCATCGGCACCCCCGCCTACATGAGCCCCGAGCAGGCGACCGCCAGCGACAGCGTCGACGGGCGAAGCGATCAGTACAGTCTGGCGGCGGTGCTGTTCGAGATGCTGACCGGCAAGCCGGCGTTCAGCGGGCAGAACGCGCAGTCGGTCATGACCAAGAGCATCACCGGACCTCGGCCGCATCCGCGCGCGATGAGCCGCGCCGTGCCGCCCGCCGTGGATGCGGCGATTGTCCGCGGCCTGGCCACCGATCCCGCCGGCCGCTATCCCGACATGGCCGCGTTCGCGACGGCGCTGGCGGCCAGCCGCCCGACGGGACCGATGTCCCGCAAGGGGATCGCCGCGCTGGTCGGCGGCGGGCTGGTGCTCGTACTGCTCGGCGCCTTTGCCATGTCCCGGCTCCGCCGGCCCGCCGGCCCGGTGGTGGACGCCGCGCAGCGTATCGCCGTGCTCCCGTTCCGGTCGTCCGGCACCAACGTTGCGCTGCTGGGCGAAGGCATGGTGGACCTGCTCTCCACCAATCTCGACGGCGTGGGTGGCATCGAGACCGTCCAGCCGCGCACGGTGCTGCGCCGCTGGAAGGAGCGGGGATCGGCCACCGATCTGGATGGAGCGCTGGCGGTGGGCCGCGACGTGAAGGCCACGGCAGTGCTGCTGGGCAGCGTGGTGGCGACCGGACCGACCGTGCGCTTGGCAGCGGACCTCTATGCCAGCACGGGCGAGAAGCTGGCGCATGCGCAGGTGGATGGCCCCAGCGACAGCGTACTCAGTCTGGTGGACGGCCTGAGCCTGGCGCTGATGCGAACCGTGTGGCGCTCCAAGGAGCCGATGCCGTCACTCCGCGTCGCCGGGCTGACCACGACGTCGATCGACGCGATGCGCTCCTACCTCCAGGGGGAGCAGTTCTACCGGCGCTCGGAGTGGGACTCGGCCGCCACAGCGTTCGGCCGCGCCGTCGCCGACGACTCGACCTTTGCCCTCGCCCAGTACCGGCTGGCCATGACGTATGGCTGGACCGGGAACGCCAACTCCGCCGCCGCGGCCGCCGCGGGTGCCGCCGCGGTCCGCTTCGCCTCGCGTCTGCCGCCCGACGAGCAATCGCTCATCCGAGCCTATCGACTCTTTCAGCAGGGGCGTGTCGAGGCGACGGACAGCATGCTGCGCTACACCGCGGCGCATCCGGGCGACGCCGATGGCTGGTATCTGCTGGGCGAATCGGAGTACCACACCCGCTCGGTGGCGCCGCGATCGCCCGCCGCGCTGATGGAGCCGTTCGATCGTGTGCTGGCACTCGACTCCTCACTTACGCCGGCAACGATTCATCCGATGGAGCTCGCGCTCCAGCAACGCGACAGCGTACGTCTCGACCGCTACCTGCACGTCCTGCAGCGGGCCGGCGCCACCGAGGAGCTGTCGCGGTATCGCGGCGCGGCGGCCATTGCGTGGGGCGACCTCGCCCGCGACTCGGCTGCGGTCGCGGCGCTCCAGGGAAGCCCTCGCGTGGACGCGGCGATGGCCGGCTATCTCGCCATCTTCAGCGGCGCCGCAACCCACCCTGACTCCGCCATCGCACGCTTCCGTCGGGTGGCCGCACTGGCGCCGGCCGGATCGAGCGCGGCTGCGCAGCTCCCGCAGATTCTCGGCGCCGTCATTGGCGGGCTGGGCCGCCTCGCGGCGGCCGACAGCCTGGCGGCCACGCTGTCGCTGAACCAGGGCCGGTTCATGATCGCCGGGATGCCGATCTTCAGCGGCTTCGCGCCGCCCGGCTATGCCGACTCGATCCGAGCCGAGGCGCGAAAGGTGACGCCGGCGACACCGGTCGATTCGCTGGTCAATCCGTTCGACCTCTATTTCCGGAGTCTGTACTTTCTCGGCCAGGGCGACGCAGCGCGGGCCCGTCCATTCGTCGCGCGCGGGCTCGCGCTGGACCCGGCGATGATCGCCCGGATGGGCGGCCCGCTCGGTCACGGGCTGATTCTCGGTGTGGACGGATGGCGCATGATTCTGGAAGGCGACTCGACGCGCGGACTGGCGCGGATCGACTCGGGACTCGCGGAGATCGGGATGGCGGGCGGGGGTATGCTCACCGCTCCGCTGCGGCTCCAGCGTGCCGTGACGCTCGCCGCACGTCCCGCCAGCCGGGCGCTGGGCATCGAGCTGCTGCGCTACGGCTTTCCCGTGGACCCCGAGATGCAGCCGATCGCGTCGCTGGCCCTGGGGCACGCGCTCGAGGCCGCCGGCGACCGAACCGGCGCGGCCGACGCGTACGCTGCGTTCATTCGGTACTGGTCCGGCGCCGACGCATCCCTGCAGCCGAAGGTGGCCGAAGCACGCGCCGCCCTGGTCCGCCTCAAGGCCGCCGGGGGCTGAGCGCGCGGCGGCCGACGAGCGCCGCCAGGCTGTCCGCCATCGGTCCTGCCGTATTCACCAGCACGACGACGGTGAGGCTGTCGTCGGGACAGGTCGCCAGCATCGAGACGAATCCAGGACTACCACCGCCGTGCATGATCACGCGGTGGCCGTCCACCATTGCCGTCCCCAATCCAAAGCCACAGGTCAGGGCCCGCGACCACCGGGCGAGGTCGCCCGTCGTGGAGCAGAGCGCGACCGGGCGCAGCGCGGTGGCTTACTGGGCGGGCGCCACCGCCATGTCCTTCAGGAGCGCGGTCACCGCGGCCCGTGTATCGGCGTGCGAGACGTGGTCGGCCACCGGCGTGAGCGTGGTGCGGGCCAGGTCATCCGGCATCCCGTTGCGGAAGGCGTTGACGACCCAGCCGCGCACCCAGCCGCGATCATCATCGAGGTGCTGCACCAGCATCCGCATCGCGTCGGAATCGCCATGGGCGGCGAGGGCGGCGAGTACGAACACGGTGTTCTGCTGGGCGCCGATGAGCGGCTCCAGGTCGGACGCGGGTATGGCCCCGGGCGAGCGGGCCGCCGCGCCGAGTGCGGCGTTCTGGATGGCATCGCGATACGCCGGCGTGGCCAGCCCGGCGCGGATGATGGCGCCGCGGCCGGCCGAATCCATCCGTGCGATTGCGCCGAGGGCCGACGCGCGCACGGTATAGCTGGAGTCGTGGTCCCATGCCGCGCGGGCCAGCGCCAGCGCACGCTCCCCGCCGTCCTGCACCGTCGCGAGTGCCTGCACCGCCGCCGCGCGCACGGTGGACGATGTATCGCGCAGCGCAGCCTCGAGGCCTGCGAGCGCGACCGATGACGGGAAGTGCGCGAGCGCGGTGGCGGCTTCGGCCCGCGTCAGCGGGTAGTCGGCACCGGAGGCGGCGGCCGCCAGCGCCGCCGCGGCGGGCGCGTCATCGCTGCGGCGGCCCAGCTCGCCAATCACCCAGGAGCGATCCCAGAGGTCCGGGTCACGCGTGAGCTGGGTGGCGAGCTGCGGCGTCGGCTGGTCAAAGGTGAGGCGCTTGAGGATAGTATTGCCGTCGTCGAACACCACCATCGTGGGCTGGCTTGCGACACCGTCGATGGTGATCGTCTGCTTCCGCGCGTCGAGCTGCGCGCGCGTGGTCACGTCGCCGGCGGCGGTGCCCACGCGGATGCTGACCGGCATCCGGAACACCGACGGGGTGCTGTAGCGGAAGCCGGTGCTGTCGGCGGTGGCGGTATCGACCTGGGTCTGCTCGACCGTCAGCGTGAGCCGGCGGGCCGCCGCATCGTATGCCTGCGACACGGTGAACTCCGGGTAGCCGGCCTGATACACCCACTGGTCCCAGAACCAGTCCAGGTTCTGGCCGGTGGCGTCCAGGACCGCCTGGCGCAGATCGTCCGTCGTGGCGTTGTCGAAGGCGTGATCCTGCAGGTAGCGGTTGATCGACGCCCAGAACGGCTTCTCCCCGAGGTAGTGCTTGAGCATCTCGAGGATGAGCGCGCCGCGGGGATAGATGTTGTTCGAGCCCAGCGCCGCAACCGGCATCCGCCGCCGCGCGTCGATGCCCATGAACTGCCGGTATTCGTCGAGGTAATAGTCGTCCTCGGCGTGCCGCCCCAGTTTGGCGCCCCAGTACTGTCCCGGCATGAATTCGGCAAAGCCCTCGTTGAGCCACATGTTGGCCCAGTTCTCCGTGGTGACGTAGTCGCCAAACCACTGATGGGCCAGCTCGTGGGGAATGAGGATGTACTGATACCAGGGGCGATCCTGGTAAGCCCGCGCGTCGGGCAGCCAGTCGACCAGCGTGGTGGCGCTCACGTTCTCCATGCCGCCGAAGAAATCGGCGACGGTGGTCTGGGCGTACTTGGCCCAGGGATAGGCGACGCCGGTGAGCTGCGAGTAGGTCTCGATCATGTCCGGCGTGACGCGAAACAGCGGCCGGGCGAGCGCGCTGTCCTCGCGGTAGACGTAATAGTCCACCGGACGGCCGCGCCAATGGTCCGCGATCTTCACGAGCGGTGCCACCACCAGCGACACCAGGTACGTCGCCGACGGCTTGTCCTGCGCCCAGTGCATCGTGCGGGAGGCGCCGCTCCGCGTGTCGCTCACCAGACGGCCGTTGGAGACCGCGGTGTAGGCGGCGGGGACGGTTGCCACCATCTCCCACGTCATCTTGTCGTTGGGAAAGTCATATGTCGGAAACCAGTCGTGATTGTTGTCGTCCTCGCCCTGGCTCCAGATCTGCTGGGGATAGTGCTGATGGCCCGGCTCGCTCCGCTTGAAGGTGAGCCCCTGCCCGTTGGTGATGCGCGCGTGATAGTCGATGTCAAACCGCACCGTGTCGTGAAACGCCGCCGGCCGCGCCAGGCGCACCACGAGCGTGTCACCGTGGCGGCCCCACGCGAGCGCATGCGATGCCGCCGTGACGTGCCGGATGTCGAGTCGGGCGCCGGCATCGAGGATGACGGAATCGAGCCCCGGCCGGAGCGACACCAGCGTCGTCGTGACGCGACCATCCAGCGCGGTGGAGTCCCAGTCGAAATGACTCACCGCGATGCGCTGGTGGATCAGGTCGTAGTCGTGGGAGCGGGTGTAATGGTCGTTGGCCATCCGCTCCGCGTTGGATTGGGCGACGGCGCGCGACGGGACGACGGCGAGCACGAGGGCGAGCAGCGACAGGCGCGGGATCAGGCGAAGAGCTGGCATCGGTGAGCGGCGTTCCTTTCCGGGGACGGCGGCACCGCCAGTCGGGCGGCGCCGCGCGGGAGGGCGGACCGGTCTGCGGGTCCGCGCACCCTACGGATCGAGTGGCGCGATGGATTCGGCCAGATGCGGCTGGCGAAAGAGGCCGAGCTGCGCGCAGGGGGCAAAACTCAGTCGGTGGTGCCGGGTGACTCCGCGGACGCGAAGTCCCTCGTTGTGGGCATCGGTGCCGTAGCCGACGTTGGTGTCCCAGCCGTAGCCGGGATGTCGCGTGGCAAGCCGGTGCATCAGCCGGTCCCGCACCGTTTTGGCGACGACGCCGGCGGCGGCGATGGACACGCAGCGCGCGTCGCCGCCCACCAGGGCGGCGTGGGCATAGCCCACCTCCGGCAGCGGCAGGCCGTCGATGATGATGTGGTACGATTGCGTGGCGGGAAGCGAGCGCGCCAGCAGGCGGACGATGGCGCGGCGCATGGCCAGCGCCGTGGCGACGCGGATGTTCAGGCGGTCGATCTCGGCGACCGACGCCGCGCCGATGGCGACGCCCAGCGCGCGGCGGCGGATGAGCGCCGCGAGCCGGACCCGGGTGGCCGCCGGCAGCATCTTGCTGTCCCGCAGACCGCGCACCGGGCCGCAACCGGCCGGAAAGACGACGGCCGCGGCCACCACTGGCCCAGCCAGTGGGCCGCGGCCGACCTCATCGACCCCGACCAGCAGATGTGCCACGGCCCAGGCATCGCGCTCGCGCATGAGCGTGGGACGGCGGGGCGCCATCGGTCTAGCGCTCGCGGCGCTCCCGGATGCGCGCGGCCTTGCCGCTGAGGGCACGAAGGTAATAGAGCTTGGCCCGGCGGACCCGTCCGCGGCGCACCACGTCCACCGACGCTATCGTCGGAGAGTGGATCGGGAAGATCCGCTCGACGCCGACGCCGGCGGAGACCTTCCGCACGGTGAAGTTCTCGCTGATCCCGCCGCCGCGCTTGGCGATGCAGAGGCCTTCGAACGCCTGGAGCCGCTCCTTCTCGCCTTCCTTCACCCGCACCATGACGCGAACCGTGTCGCCCGGCTCGAAGGCCGGCATGTCCGTGCGCAGGCCCTCGCGGGCCACTTCCGCCAACCGCTCCATCGTAGACCCCCTACAGTGAGTATGCCCCGTCAGGGCTGGTGCAATGCGTCATGCCGGGCCCAGAGGTCGGGACGGCGCTCGCGGGTGATGCGCGCCGCCTCATCCGCGCGCCAGGCGTCGATCTCCGCGTGATTGCCGGACCGCAGCACGTCCGGCACGGCCATGCCCCGGTACTCAGGGGGCCGGGTGTAGCTCGGTGGACTCAACAGCCCGTCGTAATGCGAGTCGCCGCTGGCCGACTCGTGGTCGCCGAGGACCCCCGGCAGCAGCCGGACCACGGCATCGAGGACGCAGAGCGCCGCCGGCTCGCCTCCCGTGAGGACGAAGTCACCGATCGACAGCTCCTCGGTGGCGACGCCGTCCGCCACCCGCTGGTCCACGTCCTTGTAGTGCCCGCAGAGCAGCGTCAGGTCCCGACCCAGCGACAGCCGCACCGCGTCGTCATGGGTAAAGCGCCGGCCCCGCGCCGAGAGGAGCACCACCGGTCCGGCGGGCCGGAGCGACTCCACTGCCTCGAAAAACGGCTCCGGCTTGAGCACCATCCCCGCCCCGCCGCCGTAGGCGTAGTCGTCCACCGTATGGTGGCGGTCGTGGGTAAAGTCCCGCAGCTGCACCAGCCGGAACTCCACCAGCCCCGCCTCGACGGCGCGCCCCGGGATGCTGGCGGCCACGAACGGGACGAACACGTCGGGAAACAGCGTGACGATGTTGACCGTCAGCGCCCCGCGCGCCGCGTCACTCATCGATCAGCCCCGCCGGCGGCCGCACCGTCAGGCGCCGGGCCGCGCGGTCCACCGCCGTCACGAACTCCTTGCGGTACGGCAGCAGGAACTCGCGGCGCGGCCCCTGCACCTCGATCATCAGCCCCGCGGCGGTCTCGTACACACCGCTCACCAGTCCGAGCGCGGTGCCGTCCTCGTGCCGCACCGCGAATCCCTCCAGCTCATGGAGGTAGACCTCATCGCCGTCCGGCGGCTGGAGCAGCTCGACCGGCGCGCCCAGCAGCATGCCGCGCCACGGCTCCCACGCGTCCCGGTGTTCGATGCCCCGGAACTTCATCAGCCACTCCCGGTGGTAGCCGCGCGACCGCTCGATCTCGAACGGCCCGCCCACCTCGCTCCCCGCCAGATCCATGATCCAGACCGACCGGCCCGGCGCAAACACGGCCGTGGGGTCGTCGGTCAGCGGGAAGACGTTGATCTCGCCCTTCAGGCCGTGCGGCTTGCGCAGCCGGCCCACCACCAGGTGGCGGGCGCCCGCCATGCCTACGAGGCGGCGACGGGCTGAAAGACGCCGGCCCGCTTGAGCAGCGACTGGACCGTCTCGGTCGGCGTCGCGCCCTTGGCGATCCAGGCGCGTGCCTTGTCGCCGTCGACCACCACCTGGCTGCCGTCGGCGCCACGGGGGTTGTAGGTGCCGATGATCTCGATGAAGCGACCGTCGCGCGGCGCCTCACGGTCCGCCACGACAATGCGGTACATCGGGAGCTTCTTGCGGCCTTCGCGGCGCAGACGAATGCGGGTAGCCATGTCCGTTCCTGGTGTGTGCGGGGTTACCCGGGGAACCCACGGCCGAACGGCATCTTCATGCCCATGCCCCCGGTCTTCCCCGCGATCTTCATGAACTTCTGCATCTGCTTGAACTGCGACAGCAACTGATTCACTTCCTGGACCGTCCGCCCCGAGCCGCGCGCGATGCGCATCCGGCGCTTCCCGTCGATCAGGTCGGGATCGGCCCGCTCCCTGGGCGTCATCGAGAGCACGATGGCCTCGACGTGCTTCAGCTTCCTGTCATCCACCTTGGCCGCATTGAGCATGGCCGGATTCATCCCCGGCAGCATGCCCAGCACGTTCTTGAGCGGCCCCATCTTCTGCATCTGCTTCATCGCGCCCAGGAAATCCTGGAGGTCCAGCGACTTCTTCGACTGGACCTTCCGGGCCAGCCGCTCGGCTTCCTTCTCGTCGACCGCGCCCTGGGCCTTCTCGACCAGCGAGAGGATGTCTCCCTGCTGGAGGATCCGCCCGGCGAGCCGGTCGGGATGAAACGGCTCCAGCGCATCCAGCCGCTCGCCCACGCCGATGAACTTGATCGGCGCGTGGGTCACGCCGTAGATCGACAGCGCCGCGCCGCCGCGGGAATCGCCGTCCATCTTGGTCAGCACCACGCCGGTAACGCCTAGCGCCTCGTGGAAGCCCTGCGCGATCCGCACGGCGTCCTGGCCCGTCATGCCGTCGGCGACGAGCAGGATCTCGTGCGGCGAGACCGCCGCCTTGAGCCGCTTCAGCTCGTCCATCATCTGGACGTCAATCTGCAGCCGGCCGGCGGTGTCCACGATGACGGTCCGTGCCCGGTCCCGGCCCGCCGCCACGATCCCGTTGCGGACCAGCGCCACGACGTCGGTCGTGCCCGGCTCGGTGTAGACCCCGACACCGGTCTGCTGGCCCAGCGTGGCGAGCTGCTCGGCGGCGGCGGGACGGTAGACGTCGGCCGCCACCAGAAACGGCGCCTTCTGCTCCGCCTTCAGCCGGCGAGCCAGCTTGCCGGCCGTGGTCGTCTTGCCCGATCCCTGCAGCCCGACCAGCAGGATGATCGTCGGCGGCACCGAGGCGAACGTGAGCGGCGCCTGCGTCTCGCCGAGCAGAGTGACCAGCTCGTCGTACACGATCTTGACGATCTGATGCCCGGGCCGCACTTCCTTGAGGGCCAGCGCGCCTACGGCCTTGGCCTGAACCCGCTCGAGAAACTCGCGGGTGAGGTCGAAGCTGACGTCAGCTTCGAGCAGCACGCGGCGGATCTCGCGCAGGCCCTCTTTTACGGCCTCTTCCGTAAGAACGCCCCGCCCCGTGAGCTTCTGGAGCGCGGCGTTGAGTTTACCGGATAGCTCGTCAAACATAAGCCCAGTATCTTAAACGGCTTGGGCCATCGGGGCAAGCGAGTGCGCTTATCGGCGGCGGAGCCCCGTCCGGCCGGTTTGGCGGCCTTCGGCCGCGCTTGCGGCTCGAAGCGACCGGTCTACATTCGCAGCATGTGTCGCCCCAGCCGATTGCGTCATGCGGCGGTGCTCGCGTGACCACGCTGTCCCTAACTGCGCTGCGCGTGCCGCTCGGCGCGCTCGCGGTTATCGTCGCGCTCGCGTCCTGCCGAGCCTCGCCTCGTGGAGCCGCCGCCAGTGCCGCCGACATCCGGGTGGACCATGCGGTGGCGTGGGGGCTGCCGGCCGGCGGTGTCGGCACGGTGGGGCTCAGGATCACAAACGTTGGCGGCCGCGCCGACACGCTCATCGACGCCACCAGTCCCGATGCCGCAGTGACGATGCACGACGTGCAATCGACCGGCGGCAGCGCGCGCATGGTAGCGATCAGCGAGATAGCGCTGCTGCCGGGCCAGTCCGTGGTCCTCGGCACGGGTCGCCAGCACCTGATGCTCGATCGGGTAGATCCGGCGGTCTGGCGCCGGGCGCAGATCACGGTCGTACTGCGGTTCCGCCATGGCTTGACGTTGACGCTTGCCGTGCCGGTGCTCCGGGTCAGCGAGGCGCTCGACGTCCTGCGCGGAGGGTGACCCCGCCCCTCCCGCCCGCGCCCCGTCCCCGTAACTTCCAGCCATGGATCAGCACACCTTCTGGGAGATGGTGTTCACGACCGCGGTCGCGTCGGTCGCGGGCGGCATGACGGACACCACGTCGATCTTTCTGCTGTTCCGCCCCTACGAACCGCGGGGGATCGGGCCGTTCAAGATTCAGGGCGCGCTCCCCAAGAACAAATCGCGGCTGGCCCACAGCATCGCCAAAACGGTGGGAGAGCGTCTGCTCACCTCGGAGGACCTGCATGCGCGGCTGAGCGCCCCGGCCGTGCGCGAAACGTTTGTCGAAGCGATCGGCACGATGTTCGACCGGCTGATCGGCGAAGCGCGCGGCTCGTTGCGCTCTCACTTCAGCCCGGTGGTGAACGCCGCTTTCGATCGGGCGCTGAGCGCGCTCGCGCCACGGATCGCGCAGCGCCTGGCGGACTATCTCCGGACCGATGCCGGCGCCGAGCAGATGGCCGGATGGCTCGATCGCATCCGCACGGAGGTGCAGGACCGGCCCATCGCGGACCTGCTCACGGCGGAGCGGCACGCCCGGCTCCGGGACAAGATCGAAACGCTGGTCGCCCAGTTCGTGGACGGCGAGGAGCTCGAGCGCACGTTGCGGCGCTTCGTCGAGACCCAGGCCCGCGACCTCGGCGCCGACGACCGTCCGTTGCTGAACCGCCTGCCGGCCGGCTTCATCGGTGCGATCGAGCAGGCGATCACCGACTACATCCCGGTGGCGCTCGACCGCCTGGGCGCGCTCCTCAGCGACCCCGAGGCGCGCGCGCGGATCGAGGCGGCGCTGCGTGACGCGTTCGACAGCTCGGTGCGCGATCTGCTGCTGCATGAGCGCATTCTGGCCAAGCTGATGGTCACCGACCGCACGATCGAGCGGCTGGTGGACGGGTTCGAGCGTGAAGGGTTCGATCGGTTCGTGGCGGCGTTCGAGGGCGCGGAGATGCGCGAGCAGCTGGCGCGCGCGGTGCGCGAGGCGGTCATCAACTTCCTGCTGGTGCCCACCAGCGAGCGGGTCCGCCGCCTGGGCGACGAGCGGCGCGACGCCGTCGTGGCCTCCCTCGGCGACTGGCTCATCACGATCGCGCGGGAAGACGGGACCCGGCGCGTCGTCGCGGGGGCCGCGGATCGGGCGATGGCATCGCTCGAGCGGCGCACCTGGGGTGAGCTGCTGGGCGGCGTACGCGCGGAGAAGGTCGCCGCCTTTGCCGCCGGCGCGCTCGCCAGTGACCAGGGCCGCCGGACGGTGGAGACGCTGATTCGCGGCCTCGTCGAACGCGTCCTCGAAGAGCCGCTGGGGCGGCCGGCGGACTGGATCGGGCCGGAGATGACCGAGTCGCTGCGCGCGGGCGTCATCGAGCAGGCGTGGCGCTGGGTCCAGGCCCAGATCCCGCGACTGGTCCAGCAGATCCGGGTCCAGGAGATCATCGAGCAGAAGGTCAACGAGCTGCCGATCGAGCGGGTCGAGCGGCTGATCCGCGACGTGAGCCAGAAAGAGCTGGACCTCATTGTCCGGATCGGGTACGTGCTGGGCGCGGTGTTCGGATTCGGCGCGTTCTGGCTGGGCAAGCTGGTGGGGCTGTAGCGCCGGGCCCGAGGCACGGACTCGACACGCTGACGCCCGCCCTCGCCGATCTCCGCGCCATCGTCGACGAAGCCGTGGGCGCCTCCACCCGCGATCGCGTCGAACTCCATGGATGGGGCGCGCTGGTTGGCTCTCCGGAATCGCCTAGCGCGCCGGCGCGACGACCGCGAGTGGCAGCTCGGGCCAGCGCGCCCAGCCGGCCGGTGCAACGACGTACCGGATCGCCGGATGCCCGCCGAGCGTCAGGGTGTCGAGCCGCGCGCGGTAGCCGGGCCCGGGCAGCGAATCGGTCGCGCTGCCCGCCCCGCGCTGGAACCGCTGCGCGGACATCACGTCGTCGAACACGAGGTACCAGACCAGCGCCGGACCGCCCGGCGTATCGACGACGCGATAGAGATCGCCGCCCCAGCCAAGCGCCGGCAGCTCGTCCGGCCGGGTGCTGCCGGTCCGCGCTGCCACCAGCACGTTCGCTTCCATTTCTCCCAGCACATCCTGATAGATGACGCCCGCCGTCGTGTCCATCACGATCGTGAGCGGCTGATCACCGCGCTGGTAGCGGTCCGGGTGCAGCACCTGCTCGGTGGACGCCGGCATCCGCGGGCCGTACGGCACGGTGTCCGCGTGGCCCGACTGCGTGGCCCACCAGTGCATGAAGTCCGCGCCGCTGACATAGGGAAAGATGAGCTGCTCGCGGACGATCATCGGTGCCCGGCTGAACATCGGCATCGAGGTCTGCTGTTCCCGCACCTGCTCGTGATACAGCGACCAGAACTCATCGTTGTGCGCGATGTCCCGGTTCGGCGCGTAAATACCGAGCGAGGCGAAGGTGGCCTGACCCTCGAGGATCGCCTGCGCGGCGCTCAGACGGTCATTGCTGTGGAGATCGTGGAAGATCGAATCGAGCGGGAGATATTGCCCCTGCAATGCGTGCACCATTTCGTGCGCGAGTACCAGCCGGAGCTGCTCCGGAGGACTGCCGGCCACGCCGAACAGCATCGCGGAATCGGCATCGTAGTATCCCACCACCTGTTCGCTCAGCAGATCGAGCAGGAGCGGCCGCAAATGCACTGAATCCGGCAGCAGTCCCAGCAGGCGGTAGGCGGTCTCGATGCCGTGAGCCTTCGCCTCCGGCAACTCCGCATCGAGCTTGGCCTCGAGGTACGCGTGCACCTGATCCCGGCTCCGCATCTCGGCGCGGGGCGCGGTGCGGAAGTGGAGCCCCACGGCGCGTTCCACCGACGGCCGCAGACTGTCCACCATCACCTGGATATCGGGCACGCGCTCCGGTTCGCCGCGGCAGGCAGCGAGCAGCAGGCCGATGGCGACGGCCGCCGGGAGCCACTTCACAGGCCCAACGCGTAGCTGCGGTACCAGGCGATGATGTCGCCGCCGACGATATACGTCGCCGCGGCACCCACCGCCAGAAAGATTCCGAACGGCACCAGCTTGTCCTTCTTGATGAGGGTGATCGGGACGAAGATGATCGTGCCCAGCAGCGCGCCCAGAAAGACGGTGAGCAGCACACCGCGCCATCCCAGGAACGCGCCGACCATCGCCATCATCTTGATGTCGCCGCCGCCCATCGCGTCCTTCCTGAACGCCCAGGTGCCCAGCAGCCCCACCACCCAGAGCAGCGCAAACCCCGCCGCGGCCCCGATCACGGCCGCGATCAGCGCCTGCGTGCCGCCCGCCACGCCGAATGCCAGGCCAATCGCCAGCCCGCCCAGACTGAATTCGTCCGGAATGATGTATTCGCGCCCGTCCGTCATGGCGATGCCGAGGAGGATGGTGCCGAAGATCGCGCCGCGGAGCGTCTCCACAGTGGCGCCGTGACGCCAGGCCACGAGTGCCCAGATCAGCGCACAGGCGAGCTCGACGACCGGATACATCACCGAGATCGGCTCACCGCACCCACGGCAGCGCTCCCGCAGGATGAGCCATGAGAGGATCGGAATGTTGTCCCACGGCGCCAGTCGCCCACCGCAGCGCGGACAGCGCGAGGGCGGCCGGATCACCGATTGGTCCGCCGGCCATCGCAGAATGCATACGTTCAGGAAGCTGCCGATGACCGCGCCAAGGATGGCGGCGAACGTGATCAGCGCCGGGAGGGGGAGCTCATTCGTCACGCAGCACCTCGTAGAGGAGAATCCCGGCCGCCACCGCCACGTTCAGTGATTCCGCGCCGGACCGGAGCGGAATCGCGACTCGCCGTGCCGCGGCGGCTGCAAGACCCGCACCCACACCGGCACCTTCGTTCCCCACCACAATCGCGACCGGCTCCGACCGCCCGGCCCGGCCGTGGCCCAGCGGCATGCCGTCGGCCGCACCGACCCACAGCCCCACCCGCTTTTCCCGGGTCCACTCGAGGAGCGCGGCCTCGTCGGTCATGACGCACGGCAGGCGGAACGCGGCGCCCATGCTGCCGCGCAGCACCTTGGGATTGGTGAGCTCGGCCGTTCCCTTGAGTGCCACGACGCCGGCCGCGCCCAGGCCCAGCGCCGTCCGCAGCATGGTGCCGACGTTCCCCGGGTCCTGCACCGCATCGAGCACCAGCACCGCGGACCGGCCGCTCAACGCGATCTCGTCCAGCGTCCAGGCGCGGGGCACGATCACCGCGACCACGCCCTGCGGATGCTCGGTATCGGCGATTGCGTCGAGTTCCGCCGGCGCCAGCTCCTCGATGGAGACACCGCGCTCTACGAGGCGAGCTTTAAGCGCCTTCCCCCGCATGGTACCTTCCAGCGTGGAGGAGACGGCGGCTCCGCGCAGCACCATACCGGCATCCAGCGCCGCTTCCACCAGCCGGACGCCCTCGGCCAGGGCGAGCCCGCGCCGCTCGCGCCCCCGCCGGCGTCCCAGGTCCCGGATCAACGACTGCAAGGAACCACTCATGTCGCCTTCGCATGGTGAGGGCTGGACCACGACCCCGGCTGCCGCATGAATACCGCGCTCACGATTGCGGGCTCCGACTCGGGCGGCGGCGCCGGGATCCAGGCAGACCTGAAAACGTTTCATCAGTTCGGGGTCTACGGCACGTCAGTCGTCGTCGCGATTACGGCGCAGAACACGCTGGGGGTCCGGGCGATTCATCCGGTCCCGGCCGATATCGTGGCGCACCAGCTGGAAGCGGTGGCGGACGACTTCGCTCCCGACGCGGTCAAGACCGGAATGCTGGCCGATGCGGCGCTGGCACGCCAGGTCGCCGACGCGATCGGGCGCTGGGGCTGGACCCGCTACGTGCTCGATCCCGTGATGGCCTCGACCTCAGGCGCGGCGCTGACCGAGCCCGACGCGATCGCCGTCATCCGCGATCGCCTGGTCCCGCTGGCCGCGCTCGTCACGCCCAATCTGGACGAAGCGGAGCTGCTCGTGGGACAGGCCGTCCGCACGCGCGATGCGATGGCTGCGGCGGGCCACGCACTCCGTGAGCTTGGCGCCCGCGCGGTATTGGTCAAGGGCGGCCACCTGCACGGTGACACGGTGACCGACGTGCTGGTCACGCCCACCGGGACCCACTACTACGTTCACCCGCGCATCGCGACCATGTCGACCCACGGGACCGGTTGCACGCTCTCCGCCGCCGTGGCGGCGGGCCTGGCACTCGGCAGCGATGTGGAAACCGCCGTGACCCGCGCGCTCGACTACGTGGCCCGCGCCATCGCCGCCGCGCCCGGGCTTGGCCGCGGGCATGGTCCGCTGCACCACGGCGTCCCGGCCGGCTAGATCCGCTCGACGATCCCTTCGATCAGCGTAGCCAGCTCGCCTTTGACCCGTTCCGCGGTCTCCATGACTTCGGCGTGCGACAGCGGCGTCGGACTGATTCCCGCCGCGAGATTCGTGATCGTGCTGACGGCGAGGCATCGCATACCGCGAGCGCGCGCCGCGATCACCTCGATCACGGTGGACATCCCGACTGCGTCCGCTCCCAGCCGCTCCAGCATCCGGACTTCCGACGGCGTCTCGTACGTCGGGCCCAGCAGCCCGGCATAGACGCCCTCGGCGAGCGTGACCTTCCGCTCGCGGGCGACGGCGCGTGCCGTCGCGCGGAGCGCGCTGTCGTAGGGATCCGACATGTCGGGGAACCGCTCCTCACCCGGCATCACCGCGCCGACCAGCGGATTCTGGCCGGTGAGATTGAGGTGATCCGACAGCAGCATGAGCGTCCCCGGCACGAAACTGCGGCGGATGCCGCCGGCCGCGTTGGTGAGCACCAGCGTTCCGATCCCCAGCTCCCCAAACACCCGGACCGCCAGACTGCTCACGGCGGCACTGTGCCCCTCATACATGTGGAAGCGGCCGCTCTGCACCATGACGGGCCGGCCGGCCAGCGAGCCGATGACAAGCTCGCCGCCATGGCCTTGCACCGTGGTCTCGGGAAAACCGGGGATGTCACGATAGGCGATGCGAACGGCGTCGGTGACCTGGTCCGCCAGGAAGCCAACGCCGGAGCCCAGCACCAGCGCCGTAGCGGGGGCTCGCCCGTCGAGGCGCCGTCGCACCGCCTCGGCAGCGGCGTGGACCGCTCCCGCGATCCCGGCGTCGCCGGTCACACGAGCATCCCCGCGATCGATGCCGAGATGAACGCGGCGAGGTTGCCGGCGATCATGGCGCGCAGGCCAAAGCGTGCGATCTCGCCGCGCCGCTCCGGTGCGAGCCCGCCGATGCCGCCGATCTGAATGGCGATCGACGAGAAATTGGCAAAGCCGAGGAGCGCATAGGTCAGGATGATGACGCTGCGTGGCTCGAGGGCCACGCCGCGCGAGAGGTCGCCGGCAAACTGGGCATAGGCCACGAACTCGTTGAGCGACGTCTTGACGCCGATCAGGCCACCCACGTACGCCGTGTCGTGCCACGGCGTCCCCATGACCCAGGCCAGAGGCCGGAGCAGCTGGCCCAGGATGAGCTGCAGACTGGCCTCCGGGTGCCCCACCAGCCCGCCGACCCATCCGAGCCCGTAGTTGAGCAGCGCCACCAGCGCCACGAACGCCATCAGCATCGCGGCCACGTTGATGGCCAGCTGGACGCCCTGCGCGGCGCCGCCCGCCGCCGCCTCGATGACGTTCGAATCGAGTTTTTCGATGTCCATGTGCAGCGTGCCCTGGGTCACCGGAACCTGGGTTTCCGGCCGGAGGATCTTGGAGAGATAGAGTCCCGCGGGTGCGTTCATCACACTCGCGGCCAGCAGATGGCTGGCGATGTTGGGAAAGTATCCCGAGAGCATGCCGATGTACGCCGCCATGACGCCGCCGGCCACCGTCGCGAAGCCGCCCACCATGACCGTCATGATCTCCGATTGCGTCATGGTCTTGACGAACGGCTTGATGAGCAGCGGCGCCTCGGTCTGGCCGAGGAAGATGTTGCCGGAGGCCGAGAGCGTCTCCGCGCCGGAGGTCCCCAGCGTCTTCTGCATGACCCAGGCGATGCCCTTGACGATCACCTGCATGATGTTGAGGTAGTACAGCACCGACATCAGCGCGCTGAAGAAGATGATCGTGGGCAGCACGTTGAAGGCGAAGTACGCCCCAGTGCTGGCCACGTATCCGGCGGAGGTGTCGAGGACACCGCCCGCCCCGGGGAACCCCACCGGCACGGTCGACTGCACCAGGTTGCCGAACACGAACCGCGCGCCCTGCTCCTGAAACGCCAGAAGCCCGGTGACGGCGCGGCCCACCGCGTCGAAGAAGACGCGCCCGGGCGCGGTCTTGAGCACGATGACACCGAACACGAGTTGCATCCCCAGGCCGATGCCCACGAGGCGCCACTTGATCCGGCGCCGGTCGTAGCTGAGCACGACGGCCAGCCCGATCATCACCACGATCCCGATGATACCCACGAGCCGGGCGGCCAGCGGCGTGTGCAGGCCCTCGTGCGCGGCGGCGAGCCGCTCGGCGGCGGAGGCCGTCGCCTGCAGCAGGGCGAGGCCGCTCACCGGAGCGCCCGGAGCTCATCCCGAACGGCGGCCACCAGCGCCTGCCGCTCGGGCCACGGCAGGAACGCTCCCTCGAAGCCGTTCAGAATCATCCGGTCGATCTCCTCTCGCGTGAACCCGAGCTCCACGTGGGCCAGCCAGTATTCCGCACTGAGCGTCGTCCCGCTCATCAGCCAGCTGTCGGTACACAGCGTGACGTTGAGTCCGGCATCGAAGTACCCGCGAACGGGATGCGCCGACGGCCGCGCCACGGCGCGGGTCTGCACGTTGCTCGTGATGTTGCATTCGATGAGGATGCGGCGGTCCCGAATATAATCGCGCAGGACAGGGTCTTCGTACAGCCGGGTGCCGTGCCCGATCCGGTCGGCATGGCACCGGTGCACCGCTTCGGCAATCGATCCCGCCCCGGCCGCCTCCCCCGCATGCACCGTGATCCCCAGGCATCCGTCGGCCGCAATGTCGAAGGCCTCGGCGTGGCGGCCCGGCGGCCGTCCCGCCTCACCGCCCGCCAGGTCGAAGGCCACCACGCCACGATCCCGGTGCGCCACCGAGTGCCGAGCGATGTCGACCGAGATCGCCGGATCGTAGTGGCGGAGCGAGCAGTTGATGACGCGGGCAATGACGCCAAAGTCGGCCTCGCCGCGGGCGAGCCCCCGCAGCTCCGCGTCCATCACGTCATCGAGCGAGAGGCCCCGGTGCATGCTGAGATGGGGGCAGTACCGCACTTCGAGATAGCGGACGCCGTCCCGCGCGGCATCCTCGCACATCTCGTAGGCCACGCGCTCGATCGCCTCGGGCACCTGGAGCAGCGCCGTCGTCAGGTCGAATCGGACGAGGTAGTCCTCGAGGCTGCGGGCATCGTCCACCAGCATGTATCGGGCGAGCGCGTCCGGATCCTTCGTGGGGAGGTCGATCCGCTGTTCCCGGGCCAGCGCCACCATCGTCCCCGCCCGGAGCGATCCGTCGAAGTGGTTGTGGAGCTCGGCCTTGGGCAGCCGGCGGAGCAGCTCAGGCGTTAGCATCGTCCTCGCCGACCGCGTCGCTGCGCCGCGCGGGGATCACCACGCGGAGGATGGCACCCGGTGAGACCAGGACGTCCGGCGGTAGTGCGATGCCGCGGCCGTCGGTGACGAATGCGTCACCGGCGTTCAGGTGCTCGGCGAGCGATGCGTCCGCCGCGCGGACCGCGTCCCGGACGGTGCATCCGGCGGCCACGTCCACCGGACGCTCGTTGACGAAGAGCCGGATGTGCTCGCTCATCGGCGCGTGACGGCGACGATGCGCGGCGCCGATGATGCCTCGACCGGCTGCGGCAGCCGCCGGATGTAGGTGAGGATGGCATCCAGATCGGTTCCGAAGCCGTGCTCGGTGGGCTGATTGATGAGCATCGAGAAGCCGCTGCCGCCGGTCTGCACGAAATCCAGGGTGGCCAGCGTGTAGCGCTTGCGGTCCTCAATGCGGTGCCCGTCCAGCAGCCGCATTTCCACGACCCGATGCCCCACCGGTCGCGTCGGATCGAACCGGACCGTCATGCCGGACACATGCGCGCTCGGCACACCGGATTCCACGGCGTGCTCCATCGCCTGGCGCAGCAGCGCGCCTGTCACCGTCACCCGCACCAGATTGTTCTGGAACGGTGAGAGCTCGAAGAGCTGCGCATACGTCACCGGCCCAGCCTCGAGGCCGGTGCCCCGGATGCCGCCGTTGTTCATCAGCGAGACATCAGCCCGCGCCACGTTCCGCTGCGCATCGGCGATGAGGTTGCCCAGCGCGTACTGGCCGTCCTCGCCGGTCTTGGGCAGCGGCAGCTTGATGCGGGCCACCACGTGGCGCGCCAGCGAGTCGGTGCGCGCCGCGTATCCGGCCACGATGCGCGCCACCGCGGTGTCCGGCGTGACTTCGTCATCGTAAATCGAGACGACGCGGCTCTCCTCGGCCCGGCCGCCCACCGGTGTGCGGATCAGGTCCACGATGCCGAGCGCCGTGCCGCTGCTCCGAGCCTCGACCACGTGCACCGTGCCCACGGTCGTGTTCACCAGGCGGTGCGTATGGCCCGCGATGATCATGTCGACTGCGCCAGGCCCCAGCTCGCGCGCCAGGTCGAGAATTTCGCCGGAACAGGCGGTCGAATCGCAGACGGCGCCGGAATGGGCCAGGAGAATCGTCACATCGGGCCGCTCAGCGCGGACCTGATCCAGCACGTCGCGGATAGCGGCGACGCCCGGCGCAAAGCGCAGTCCACGGACGTTCTCCGCCTTGACGATCGTCTTGGTTTCCGGCGTGATCCAGCCGATCACGGCGACGCGCAGCGTGCCCGCCTGAAGCATCCTGTAGGGCACCGCCCACACCGGTCGGCGGCCGGTGGCCGAATCGAAGACGTTGGCGCTGAGCCAGGGATAGCGCGACTCCGCGATGCGCTGTCGCAGCGTGTCCACCGACCAGTCGAAGTCGTGGTTTCCGATCGCCGCGGCCTGGATCCCCATGTGGTTGAACGCCTCGATGGTCGAACGGCCGTAGAACAGGTTCGACTGCAGCGTGCCCTGCATTTCGTCGCCGGCGTCCAGCCGCAGCACCGCACAGCCGCCGCACGCGGCGGCGGCGCTGTCCATCGTGGCCTTGAGTGCCGCCGCGCCGCCGGCAAGGCGCCCCCTGGACCAGGACTGGGCCCGGGGCAGCAGTGCACCGTGGAAGTCGTTGATGGCGAGCACGCGGAGCAGGATGCTGTCCGCCGCCGCATGCTGCGCGCCCGGACGCGATGCCCGGGCTCCGCCGGCCAGCTCTCGTGCTTCCGCGGCCGCCTCGGCGGGGACGATGCGCCAGTCGGTCGCCGAAAAATCGGCCGGATCGATCGTGCCGCGTCGGCGCACGTCGTCCACCAGCACATCGCGGATGTTCTCGTTCCGATCGTACACCACAGGGGCGCCGTGCAGCATGGCGTACCCGCCGCCACCGGCCTGCCGATAGCTGTTGACCGCCATGGTGAAACTGTCGGTCGGCTCGACCGCACGCCCGCCGACCGCAAGGTTCCGGATGCGGGCGCCCACCGGGAGCCGCAGATCCATCTCATAGGACGCGCCGGCGACGATGTCGAAGTTGTAGCCGGCGATGCTGTCGTTGATCGCGACGTGGCCCAGCGAGTCCAGACGGTAATAGCGCGAGCTCTGCTCCAGAAATGCCTTGAGCGCAGCACCGCTCAAGCGGACGGCGCGGAGCGTGTTCTCGTAGGGATAGACCCCGGCCACGTCCGCCAGCCGGACCGGTCCCGCCGGGAATCCCGCCGTCGGGTTGAACACCGAGGCGGCCGAGAGCTGGGCGCCGGTGTGCGCGCGCTGGACGGCGTTGATGTAGTTGATGAGTGGCGTGGGCTCCGCGCGGCCCAGCGTCGCCGGCATCGGTGCCGTCGCCTGGCCCAGCGGCTGCGACACCCATTGCTTCGCATCGCGCTCGGCCGAGGCCAGGCGGCTCTCGATCCGGGGCGAGGGCGGCACGTTGGCCAGCGGCACCAGCTCCGCGCGGAACCGCGCCACGCGCCAGCGGCCGATTGTGCGGACCAGGTCCACGTGCACCACCGAGAGCTGCTGCGCCCAGTTCTTCGGCTGGATGAAATGGACGCCGGCAATGACCGAGTCCCGCATCTCGCGGTGGGAATGCCCCACCAGCACCAGCTCCGGCTTGACCGGCAGCGCTGCGAGCGACGCCGCGACGTTTTCGTCGCCCACGCCGGTCGTATCGTAGGACGCGGCCTCGCTCATCCCGCTGTGGATCAGCACCACGCGAAAGTCGGATTCCCGCGCCATCTGAGCCAAAACCCGTCCCGCACTTGCCTCCACCGGGCCCACCCTGACCTTCCCGCGCACGTTCTCCCGGTCCCAGAGCATCACGCCGGGGGTGGTGAAGCCGGCGATGCCCACCCGCACACCCTGTCGCTGGAGCACGACGTACGGCGGATAGATCAGCGTATCCGCCGGCAGCCCGAAGACGTTGCCGCTCACAAAAGGGAAAGTGGCCCCGGCCAGCGAGCGGCGGAGAAACGGCAGGCCCCAGTTGAAGTCGTGATTGCCCAGCGTCGCTACGTCGTAGCCGATGAGGTTCATCGCTTCGACGATGGGATTGGGGTCTCGCGGCGCCACGGAGGCGTAATATGCGGCGAACGGATCGCCCTGCAGCAGGTCGCCGGCGTCCATGACGATCACCTGGCCGGGATACTGTCGGCGCAGCGAGTCGATCACCGTGGCGCCACGAACCAGCCCGCCGGGAAACGCCTGTCCCGCGACGTAGTCCCAGGCGGTGGCCCGCCCGTGGACGTCGGTGGTGGCGACAAAGACGATGTGGGCGGTGTCCTGCGGCGCGCCGGCCAGGGCGGCCACCAGCATGAGGGTTGAGAGCATGTGAAAATATGGCCGGACGGACGCCCGCTGCGGTAGGCCACCTTGCGGTTCTCCGAATCGGGGTATATTCGTTTCCGCGTATATGTCGCCTCCCATCGCCCTGGCGAACCTTCTCGCCACGATCGCCGAGCCGACCCGGCTGCGGATCCTGAATGCGCTGGCCAGCGCGCCGCTCTTCGTGTCTGACCTTCAGGCGCTGCTCGACCTGCCCCAGCCCACCGTGTCCCGTCACCTCCAGCTCCTCCGCCAGGCCGAGCTGGTCCGGGATACGCCGATCGGGCAGTTCGTGCTGTACCGGCTCAGGCGCGACGCCGGCGCCGCCGGCCGGCTGCTGGGCGGGGTGCTGGACGCGGCCACCGCCGATCCCGCGCTCCGCAGCGAGCGCGAGCAGGCCATCGGCCGGAGCCGGACGCATACCCGTTCGCGCATGGATGCCACCCGAATGCCGGCACCCGGATCCCGGGTCAGGAGCCCGCGATGAGCCACCGCGTCCTCGTGGTCGACGATGAGCCGGACATCACTGCGCTCGTCGCCTATCATCTCGCCAAGGCGGGCTACCGCGTCTCCACGGCCAGCAACGGGCCCGACGCCATCAAGGCGGCACGCGAGGAGCGGCCGGCCGTGGTCATCCTGGATCTCATGCTGCCGGGGGTCTCGGGCTATGACGTGCTGGCCGAGCTCCGGCGAATGGACGAGACCCGCGAGGTCGGGGTCATTCTGCTGACGTCGCGGCGCGAGGAACCGGACCGGATTCGCGGCCTGTCACTCGGTGCCGACGACTACCTCACCAAGCCGTTTTCTCCGCCCGAGCTGGCGCTGCGGGTCGCGGCCCTGCTGCGGCGGCTGGCCGCCCCCGCGGTCGCCGCCGGTGCCATCCTCACGGCTGGACCGATCACCGTGGACCGCTCGGCCCACCGGGCGTCCATGGACGGACAGGAGCTTCCGCTCACCGCGACAGAGTACAAGCTCCTCGTCACGCTGCTCGAGCGGCGGGGCCGGGTCCAGTCGCGCCCGCAGTTGCTGGAGATGGTCTGGGAAGCGCAGCCCGACATCCAGACCCGCACGGTGGACATGCACGTGCAGCGGCTTCGGACCAAGCTCGGCGACGAAGGCCGGATGATCGAGACGGTCCGCGGCTTTGGCTACCGGTTCCGCGCCGCCGACCGGAGCGCCCGCGCCAGGTGACGCTCGCCCGGCGCCTGCTGGTCGGCACCGCGCTGGTGGCCCTCGTCACGGTGGCCACGCTGGTGGTGACGGCCGAGATCGCGCTGCGCCGGGATCTGGAGCAGGACATCCGGGGATCGCTGGAACGGGAGGCGCGACTCGTCGCCAGCGCGCTGGATGCCGACTCGCTGGGGTGGCAGGCCGCGGTCCACCGGTTTTCGGCCGCCACGACTCATCGGATCACGCTGATCGACCGCAGTGGCCGAGTGAGAGCGGACAGCGATTTCCCGACCGGCCCGCTCCCACCGCTGGAGAACCACGCGACTCGGCCGGAGGTCAGGAACGCGATCGCCGGCGGGGTCGGCACCGCGGTACGCCAGAGCGCCACGGTGGGTCGCGATCTGATGTACGTCGCCGTGGCCGGCGGGCCCGGCGTCGTGCGGGTTGCGGCGGATCTGGCCCAGGTGAACACGACGGTTCGGCGGGCCCAGGGCGCGGTGCTGCTCGCGGCACTTCTGGCGGTGCTGGCGGGGCTCACGGCGGCGTGGGCCGGCGCACGGGCGGTGACCGGGCCGCTCACCGAGATCGGCGTCGCTGCCCGGACCATCGCGGAGGGCGGCCAGCCGCGGTTTCCCCATTCGTCCATCACCGACATCGAGCTCCTCGTCCGCGCGCTGCGCCAGATGCACGGGCAGTTGGCCGAGCGGTTTGCCGAGTTGCAGCGGGAGAAGGCCGAGTCGGCGGCGCTGGTCGAATCCATGGTCGAAGGTGTGATCGCCGCGGACGGACGGGGCCGGGTGGTGACCGCCAACGCCGCGGCCAGGCGTCTGCTGGGCTACCCGGCGGACGGGCCGCTCCCACCGCTTCAGGAGCTATTCCGCGTCAAGGCGGCACGCGAGCTGGTCGCGGCTTCGCTCGCCGGCGAGCGAGAGCAGACCGGCCAGCTGGAGATGGATGGCCGCACCTTCCTGGTGAACGCCCGGGCGCTGCCCGGCGGCGGCGCGCTGCTGGTGCTGCACGAGCTGACCGAGGTGCGGCGGCTCGAGGCGGTACGCCGCGACTTCGTCGCGAACGTGTCCCATGAGCTCAAGACGCCGCTCACGTCGATCTCCGGCTACG
Source organism: Gemmatimonadales bacterium (assembly GCA_038250675.1). GTDB lineage: Bacteria > Gemmatimonadota > Gemmatimonadetes > Gemmatimonadales > GWC2-71-9 > JAICUF01. The sequence continues at coordinate 5,439 of JBBSCB010000028.1, read as the reverse complement.
CCGAGACGCTGCTGGCCGATCGACCGGACGCCGAGACGTCGCACCGCTTTCTGGAGATCATCCTCAGCAACGCACATCGAATGCAGCGGCTGGTGGACGACCTGCTGGATCTCTCGCGTATCGAGGCCGGCCGGTGGCAGCCGGCCGTCGAGGCAGTGGACGTCGCCCAGGTCGCCGGAGAGGTCTGGGCGACGCTCGCGGAGGCGGCTGCGGCGCGGGGCGTCGCCTTTGCCGTCGAGCCCGGGCCGGGGGCCGCCATGCTTCGCGCTGATCCCGACGCCCTCCGGCAGATTCTCACCAACCTCTGCGACAACTCGCTCCGGCACACCGCGGCGGGCGGCCGGGTGACCTGTCGGACGGCCCGCGCCGGCGCGGGCATTGCGGTCACGGTCGAAGACAGCGGCAGCGGCATTGCGCGGGAGCACCTGCCCCGCATCTTCGAGCGGTTCTACCGGGCCGACGCTGCGCGCGCACGGGACGCGGGCGGCACCGGGCTGGGGCTCGCGATCGTGAAGCACCTCGTGGAAGCGCATGGCGGGACCGTCACCGCCGCGAGCGAGCGCAGCGTCGGCACCACCGTCACCTGCTGGTTTCCCGACGGCTGACCGCGGGGCCCGCCGTCGTTCCCCTCCGAATCGCGGACCTGCTCGATCTGGGTGCCATAGACCCACGTTCGGCCGGTCCTCAACATCGTCGCCGCTTCGTCCGGCGGCTCCGCCTCCACCCCCTCCTGGGCTACACCCTCAGCGAAGACGAGCTGTTCGCCGATCCGTTCGGCCAGGTGCTGCCGAGCGAGCGATGAAGCGATCGTGACGTTGAGCGTCGCGGGGTTCGTTACGCACCTGTGACCGCCCGGCGCGTCACCCGTTACGCCGCTCCGCGTACTTCGTGTCGCTGACTGGACCGCGGCGCGGACGCGCCCAACCTTCACCCGAGGTCACGATGCACACGGTCGCTCGTCGGACATCTCTGCTGGTGGCGCTCGCCCTCACTGGCGCCGGTACCCTCGCGGCGCAGCAGCCCGCCAAGGCGGCGTCACCCGTCTCGATCGGCGGGGTGGTGTACGCCCAGTACCTGTACCAGGTGCACGACACGGCGGCGCACGGCAACAACTTCGACGTGACGCGCGCCTACGTGAACGTCGCGGCCAAGCTGGCCGGCAACCTGGCGACCCGCGTCACCTCCGACATCTACCGCAACGCCGATGGGTCGCTCGGCTTCCGCCTCAAGTACGCCTACTTCGGCTACACACCCAACGCCGGCCCGCTCACGTTCAAGCTGGGGCAGATCCACACGCCGCTGGTCGACTGGGAAGAGTCGCTGTGGGAATACCGGATGCAGGGCACCATCGCGCTGGACCGCAACGGCTACCTGACCAGCTCCGACTTCGGGGCCGGCGTCGACGGCAGCTGGAAGAAGGACGCGGTCAACATGCAGGTGGGGATTTACGACGGTGAAGGCTACAACCACCCGCCGGGCGACAAGCGGAAGGACGCCGAGGGGCGCGTGTCGGTGCGGGTGCTCGAGACCGACGACATGAGCAAGGTCGGCGGCCTCAGGGTCACCGGCTACGCCCAGACCGGCAAGCCGACCGGCGGCGGCATCCGTGACCGCTTCGTGGGCCTCCTCTCCTACCGCTCCAAGCTCGTCACGCTGGCGGGCGAGTTTGCCCGCACCCGTGACCGGCTGGACAATCCGCCCGCGCCGGCCGCGCCGTCGGCCAGCACGATCAAGGGCCAGGTGATCAGCCTCTTCGGCGTGGTCCATGTGCCGAACTCGCGCGCCTCGATCATCGGCCGGGTCGACATCGTGGATCCCAACACCGACGTCGCCAACAATCGCCTGACCCGGTTCATCGCCGGCGCGTCGTACCAGCTCACCCCCAATCTGCGGCTACTCGCGGACCTGGACAACCTGAGCTACGAGGGCGGCGTGACGACGCCGGCGCAGTATGCCACGAAGACGCAGGCTCTGTTCCAGACACAGTTCACCTTCTGACCGACTCGAAGCCACCAGAGCGGACTCGAGTACGAGGAGTGATGATGCCACATTCGATGAAACTGCTGCGCCACGCGGCCCTTGCGCTGATCCTGGGCGCGGCGGCCTGCAGCCCAGGCGAGAAGAAGGCCGGCAGCGCCATGAGCCTCACGGGTGCCGGCGCCACCTTTCCCAATCCGATCTATGCCAAGTGGTTCGACGCGTACGCCGGCCAGACCGGCGTCAAGATCAACTATCAGTCGATCGGCTCCGGCGGCGGCATCCGCCAGTTCACCGAGGGCACCGTCGACTTCGGCGCCAGCGATGGCCCGATGACCGACGAGCAGATCGCCGCGGCGCAGGGCAACGCCATCCATATTCCCACTGTCCTCGGTGCCGTCGTCCTGACCTACAACCTGCCGTCGCTGGGCACCGCGGCACTCCGCTTCGACGGCCCCGCCATCGCCAACATCTTCCTGGGCAAGATCACCCGGTGGAACGACCCGCGGATCGCGGCGCTCAACCCCGGCGTCAAGCTGCCTGGCAGCGACATCATCGTCGTCCACCGCTCAGACGGGTCGGGCACCAGCTACATCTTCACCGACTACCTCTCGAAGGTGTCGCCGGAGTGGAGCAGCAAGGTGGGCAAGAACACGTCCGTGAGCTGGCCCGTCGGCCTGGGCGGCAAGGGCAACGAAGGGGTGACGCAGCAGGTCAAGCAGAGCGAGGGCTCCATCGGCTATGTCGAGCTGATCTATGCGGTGTCGAACAAGCTCCCCTATGCGAGCGTCAAGAACGCCACCGGCTCCTTCATCGAGCCGTCCCTCAAGGCGGTGACGGCCGCGGCGGCCGGGGCAGACCTCAAGCCGGGCACCGATTTCCGGGTCTCCATCACCAACGCGGCCGGCGCCGATGCCTACCCCATCTCGTCGTTCACCTGGTTGCTGATCCACAAGACGATGGCGGACACAACCAAGTCTCGGGCCATCCACAGCTTCCTCAACTGGATGATCGGTCCCGATGCGCAGCGGATGGCGGCTGATCTCGAGTACGCTCCCCTTCCCATGCCGGTAGTGGACCTCGTGCGGCAACGGCTCAGCACGATGTAGGATGCGCCCCGTGGGCGTGACGCATTCGTTACGCATTCGTGACCGCGTGGAGCGGGAGGTCGGGTAGACTCCCGCTTCATGACGTCTGCCTCCCGCGGATCTGCCTTCATCCCACCGGCCGTCGCCGCGCGCGCCGTCTCGCTGTTCCGTCGTCACTACGGCGATCGGGTCTTCCGCGGAATCCTTACCCTCGGCGCCGTGATCCTGCCGGTGCTGCTCGCGCTGCTGGTCTGGCAGCTCTGGAGCGGCGCCCATCTGGCCATCAGCCGGTTCGGGATCGGGTTCGTGGCCACCAGCACCTGGGATCCGGTGGCGGAGCAGTTCGGGGCGCTGCCGCTGATCTTCGGGACGCTGGTCTCCTCGCTCATCGCGCTGGTGATCGCGGTGCCCCTCTCCCTGGGGGTGGCGATCTACCTGACCGAATTCGCACCCGGCGTCCTGCGCCAGCCAGTGGCGTTCATCATCGGGCTCCTCGCCGCCATCCCCAGCGTCGTCTACGGACTCTGGGGCATCTTCGTCCTGATTCCGTTCCTCCGGGCGCACGTCTTCCCCGCCCTCAAGGACGCGCTGGGCTTCCTGCCGGTCTTCCAGGGACCCATCTACGGCCCGTCGATGCTGGCCGCCGGCATCATCCTCGCCATCATGGTCATGCCGTACATCATGTCGGTGGCGCGCGAGGTCCTGCTCGCCGTGCCCAACACGCAGCGTGAGGCCGCCCTCGCCCTCGGCGCCACCCGCTGGGAAGCGGTGATGACCGCGGTGGTGCCCTACGCCCGTTCGGGCATCATGGGTTCGATCATCCTGGGACTGGGACGCGCGCTGGGCGAGACAATGGCCGTGACGATGCTCATCGGCAACCGCCATGACATCGCCGCGTCACTTTTCGCGCCCGGCTACACGATGGCCGCCTCGATCGCCAACGAGTTCTCGGAGGCGGTGAGCGATATCCACCTCTCTGCGCTGGCCTACGTCGCGCTGGTGCTCTTTGTCGTCACGGTACTGGTCAATGCCGCCGCACGCCTCCTCATCTGGCGCGTGGCTCAAGGCTCGGGCGCGGGGAGCACCGGTCTGTGACCGCACCGGCGCGCACCGGGGCGGCCCGCCGTGCAATGCGGCGCGGCGTGAGCAACCTCATGGTGGGCCTCATGATCGCCGCCGTGGTCGTGGCGGTACTGCCGCTGGTGTTCATCCTGGCGACGGTGATCATCAAGGGCGCCAGCAGTCTCAACTTTGCGTTCTTCACCCGGCTGCCGGTCCCGGCCGGCGAGAGCGGCGGCGGCGTGATGAACGCCATCGTCGGCACGCTGATCATCGTCGGTACCGCGTCCCTGATCGGGCTGCCGATCGGGGTGGCGGCGGGCATCTACTGCGCGGAGTACCGGGGCAGCCGGCTGACCTGGGTCACCCGCTTTGTGGCCGACGTCCTCAACGGCACACCGTCCATCGTGGTGGGCGTGTTCGCGTGGACCATCATCGTCGCCCGCCAGAAGCACTTCTCCGCGCTCGCGGGGAGCGCGGCGCTGGCCATGCTCATGATCCCCATGGTGATGCGCACCACCGAGGAGCTCATCAAGCTGGTCCCCAACTCGCTGCGGGAAGCCGCCCTCGCCCTGGGCTACCCGCGGTGGCGTACCACGCTGGGCGTGGTGGTTCGCGCCGCCTTGCCCGGCATCATTACCGGCGCCATGCTGTCCGTGGCGCGGATCGCGGGCGAGACGGCGCCGCTCCTCTTCACCGCACTTGGCAGCCAGTACCTGAGCACCAGTCTCAACAAGCCGATGGCCGCGCTGCCGCTGACCGTGTTCACCTACGCCACCGGCCCGTACGAGGAGTGGCACCGGTTTGCCTGGGCCGCGGCGCTGGTGCTGATCCTGGTGGTCTTCGTCCTGAGCCTGGCGGCGCGACTCACGGTGGGCCGGGCGAGCCGGCATGGCTGAGGCGCGACATCACGTGGAGACCGAATCACTGACCGCCCGCTATGGCACGTTTGCGGCCATCACCGACGTGTCGCTCTCATTTGCGCCGCATCAGGTGCATGCGCTGATCGGCCCGTCGGGCTGCGGCAAGTCGACGTTCCTCCGCTCGCTCAACCGGATGCATGAGCTGACCGAGGGGGCCAGCGTCGAGGGGCACGTCCTGCTCGACGGCGAGGACGTCTATGCGCCGCGGGTGAGCGCCATGCAGCTGCGGCGGCGTGTGGGAATGGTGTTCCAGAAACCGACGCCGTTTCCGACGATGTCCATCTACGACAACGTGGCCGCGGGACTCCGGGTCACCAACTCGGTGGGCAAGCTGCGGGGCGGCGAGCTCGACGGCGCGGTCGAGAGCGCGCTGCGGCAGGCGGCGCTCTGGG
>JBBSCB010000027.1:0-47496 GCA_038250675.1 Gemmatimonadales bacterium | reverse complement strand
TTCTCGGGCTTGATGTCGCGATGGATCACGCCCTGCCGGTGGGCATGCTCGAGCGCGGTCGCGACTTCCGACGTGATCCGGATCGCGTCAGCAAGCGGAAGCTGCTTGTCGCGCACGATCGCCTGCCGCAGCGTCTCGCCGGTGAGGTACGGCATGACGTAGTAGAGGAGCCCGTCGGCTTCGCCGGAATCGAAAAGCGGCAGGATGTGCGGGTGCTGCAGGTTGGCGGTGGTGCGGATTTCCTTGAGGAAGCGCTCCGCACCGACCACGGCCGCGAGGTGCGGATGGAGAACCTTGATGGCCACTTTCCGGCCGTGCCTGACGTCCTCGGCCAGCCAGACGGTCGCCATCCCGCCGCGGCCGAGTTCGCGCTCGACCCGGTACCGGCCGGCGAGCGCGGCCGCCACGCGATCGAGACCGGTGGTCACGAGCGGGTACGATCAATGGACATGGCGGTCCTGATCGGGGGATCAGCGAATGGTCGCACCGGATGCGGTCCGGCGCAACGATTCCCGCCCCCAGCCTACCTCGGCACCACCGGCAGCACCACGTGGGTCGGGTGCGCCGCGTCGTGGAGCAGCCGCTGATGCGCCACCACGAAGGTCGAGTCCCGCTCGTTGTTCCCACCGGTGTTCAGGTTCCGGTCATACTTGGGGAACAGCGCCGACGAGATGCTGACCCGGAGCCGGTGGCCGGCCGGGAACACCTTGGACGTGAACCACAGGTCGATGTCGTAGCGCTCGACCCGCCCCGGCACCAGCGGCACCTCCCGATCCATTCCCTTCCGAAACCGCGCCCGCGCGAAGCCGTCCTGCACCCGCTCGGCGTGGCCATCCGGGAAGACGTCGAGCAGCATGATGGCCCAGTCGGTGTCGCGCGCGTCGCTCGAGGCCCAGAGCACCGCCGACATCTCGCCGGTGACCTCGAGGGGACGGGTGAGTGGCCGTGAGGTGAACACCAGCGCGTCGTGCCGGGTGGCGTTCAGGGCCGTGTAGTCCTCGTTGAGCGACTCCTCGAGCTCGCGCGAATCGATAAGATAGGGCGTCGGATCGGCGGGATCGTAGGCGTAGGTGTCGGCGGTAGCACCCCGGGGCGGCAGGGTATCGAGCACACCGTTGCCCGCGCTGGTCTGCGCCGCGCCACCCGACGACACGTACCATTTGGTGGCCCGCGCCCGCGCCAGCGGCCACTCGTTCTCCTGGCGCCAGGTGTTGTCGCCCTGGACGAAGATGTCCACCGGCGGCAGCCGGTCCACGCCGTTGTCCCGGCCGAGCAGGTAGTGATCGAACCAGCGAAGCTGGAGGTCGCGGTAGGAGTAGCGCGCCTGGGGACCGAAGTCGCCCGCCACGTAATCGACACCCTTGTGCGCATGCACGCCCATCACGAGGTGCCAGGCGGGATGGTTCGGCACCCGGAGCAGCGCATCCGTATAGTCGAGCGGCCCGCGCGAGTCGTCGTGCCACCCGGCCAGGGACAGGGCGGGCACGTTGACCTTGTCGATGTACGTCGTGACGGCGTGGGCCCGCCAGTAGGCGTCCAGTGTGGGATGCGCGATCCACCGATCCCAGAGCGGCACGTCACCGCAACCGAGCCGCTGCGGAAGCGTGCTCAACGGCAGATGAGTGATGGCTTCGCCGATGTCCAGCTCTGCGGTGTTGGGGGCCAGGTCCCGGCCGCGCATCAGGCAGGCCCAGTCCACGTTGATCGGCCCGAACGCCATCGCGGCGTAGGGCACGATGCGCCACGGATCTGACGTCGCGGCCGACGGCGCGATGGCCGCCAGGTGGGGCGGCGCGCTCACCGCCGCGAACCAGACCAGCCGCCCTTCGTCCGAATGACCGATCATCCCGACCTTGCCGTTGGCCCCGGGAAGGCGGGCCGCCCATTCGACCGCATCGTACCCGTCCTGGATATCGGTGCTGTAGTCACCGAAGTCCGCCACGTCGCCACTCGATTTGCCGCGGCCCCGCGTCAACTGCCCCACGTAGATGTAGCCACGCGACGCCCACCAGGTTCCGGCGCCGGGATTCGTCGCGCGATACGGCGAGCGCTGCATGACGACGCCAAAGGGGCCGGGCCCGACGGGCCGGACGACGTACGTCTCCAGCGTCGCGCCGTCACGCGTGGGCATGAGGATCGTCGAGTCGATCGTGACGGCATACTGCGAGTCGGAGGCCGGCATCGTCCAGATCTGGTAATCGTGCTCGACCACGCCCGGCGTGGCCCGCCGGACGAGGCGGAACCGGCGATCCACCGGCCGATCGTTGACGAACTGCACGCCGACCAGGGTGTCGCCGTGCCAGGCCGCGCGCATGATCACGCGGGCATCCTGGGTCAGCAGCACCGAGTCGCCGCTGGTGGAGACGCTGGTGACGGTCAGGATCGGCTGGCCGGTGCGGCGGCGCAGCCAGCCCACGTTGCCCGAATCGCCGCCCGCGAAGTGCGCGAACCCCATCCGGCGCCACCCCTCGAAGCCGGAATGCGGCCGGGCGCTGAGCGCGATGTAGACGTCCCATTCGCCGGCCAGGGTCGGGGCCGGGCGATCGGCCGTGAACGCGCTCGCCGCCAGCGCCAGCACCACGAAAGCGGCCAGCCCGCGGGCGCGCAAAGCCAGATGCGTCATCTCAATCTCCCATTTCTGCCGGCAACCGGGATCGCCGCCGCGCGGCGAAGAGGATTCCGACACCGACCAGGTTCATGACCACGATCATCGACACGATCTTCAGGGCGAATCCCGCCACGTTTGCCACCGGGATGATCGGGAACACCGAGACCGCGATGTACAGCAGCGTCATCAGCAGTCCCGACGCCGAAACGATGCGGAGCCAGCGCGGCGGCCGCGCGGTCACGCTCCGCAGCCCGAACAAGGGTATCGCGAACATCACCACATACGCCAGAGCGTAGAACGTGCCCCCGGCGTTGAACAGCAATTGGAACGCCTCGGCCTGGCCGACACCGACCAGGCTCAACAGCGAAACGATGAACGAGCACGCCGCCACCAGCAGGATCGAGTTTACCGGTGTCCGAAAGCGCGGATGCAGCTTGCTGAACGCGGCCGGAAGCAGCCGATCCCAGCCGGCCACCATCGGGAGGCGCGTCACCGCCGTGAAGCTCACGCTGACCTGGGCCACGCGCATCGCCAGTGTCATGAGAATCGCGATGGTCACCAGCGGGCCGGCGATGCCAAAGGGCCCGAAGCCGGCCCGCAGCACCTGCGGCATCGGTCCGACCAGGTCGATGTCGCTGGTCGGGACATAGGCGACCACCGTGGCCGTGCCCAGGATGAACATGATGGCAATGGCCGGCGCCGCGATGTACACCGAACGCCTGACCGCGCGGGCTGGGGCGCGGGTCTCGCCGGCGAGAATGGCGATGTACTCGAATCCGCCCAGCGCCCCGAACCCCATCTTCCCCAGGATGTTCAGGTTGAAGAGCGAGAACTTGGGGAGGCGGGTGCGGAAGGGATGGAATTCATGCAGGTGGCCGGTGGCCAGCCCGATGAACGGCAGCACAATCAACACGCCGAAGATGATGAGCATGAATACGCCGCCGATGCCGTGCACCCACTTGCTGACCGCCAGTCCGATCGTCGCCGCGACGGCCATCAACGCCAGTATCACCGCCGAGGAGAGGGCAACGAACCAGGTGCTCGACGTCATCCAGGCCGCGCCTGGCCCGAGCGCGTACGACAGATACGTCGCGCACTGGATGCCGATCTCCGACGTGTAGACAATGACGTACAACCAGAGATTCCATGCCAGCAGGAAGCCGACAATCGGGTTGAACCCCAGCTTGGCCCACTGGTACAGCCCGCCCTCGAGCGGCATCAACTGGTTGAGGTAGATCACCACCGCGGCCATCGGCAGGTAGAAGAACACGATGGCGAGCAGCCACATCACGACGTGTGACGGCCCGAGCTTGCCGGCCACGCCGATCCAGGTGAGGCCGATGATGAACAGGATCTGCGTGAGAGCGAGATCGCGGACGCCGAGCTCCTTCTTGAGGACGGCGCTGTGCGCCTCGACCCGTGCCTCTTCCTGCGCGAGTGTCATGGCGCGGCCTCGGCCGCTGCCTCGCCGAGTCGGTCCCACAGCCGCGCCCATGCCGCGAGGCCCTCATGGAGGCGATGCACCCGGAAGAATTCGTTGGGCGCGTGAAAATCCTCATCGCCCGTCGAGAACGAGAAGTACACGGTGTCGAGCTCCATGAGGCGTTGAAAGATCTCCGCGACGGGCACGGTGCCGCCCATGCGGACGATGAGCGGTGCAACCCCGTAGGTCGCTTCCAGGGCAAACGCCGCTGCGTTGAGCGCAGGGTTGTCCCGGTCGATGTGGAAAGGCCGCGCCCCATGATCGCCGGGGGCGATCGTGAGCCGCACACCGTCCGGCGCGTGGCGCTCCAGGTGCCGCGCCACCAGTGCCGCGATCTCGTCCGGATCCTGGTCCGGCACCAGGCGGCAGGTGATCTTGGCGTGCGCCACGGACGGGACCACGGTCTTCTGTCCCGGACCCTGGTACCCACCCCACATGCCGTTCACCTCCAGCGTGGGTCGGGTCCACTGACGCTCGAGCGTGGTGTAGCCGGACTCGCCGACCACCGCCGCGGCACCGACCTGCCCCAGATACGCCGCCTCGTCGAACGGCAATGCCGCGATCTCAGCGCGCTCCGCGGAGTTCAGCTCGCGAACCCGGTCGTAGAATCCGGCCACGGCGACGCGGCCGTCCGCCTGGTGCAGCGACGCGATGAGGCGTGCCATCGCGTGCAGCGGGTTGGGGACGCTGCCGCCATGACGCCCCGAGTGCAGGTCCTTGGCGGGCCCGCGCACCGTCAGCTCCAGCCCGGCCAGCCCACGGTTGGCGACGGTGAGCGAGGGCTCGTCGATGCGCCACATCCCGCCGTCGGCCGAGATCACCACGTCGGCCGCGAGCAGCTCGCGGTGCGCCGCGATGAACGACTCGAGGTTGGGGCTGCCCGTCTCCTCCTCGCCTTCGATCATGAACTTCAGGTTGATCGGCAGGCGGCCCTGTGCGGCGAAGAACGCCTCGGCGACCTTGATTGGAATGAGCAGCGGTCCCTTGTCGTCGGACACGCCGCGCGCATAGAGCCGCCCATCGCGGAGCGCGGGCTCGAACGGCGGGCTGTGCCACAGGTCGATCGGGTCAACTGGCTGCACGTCGTAGTGGCCGTAGATCAACGCTGTTGGTGCACCCGGCGCGCCGAGCCACTCGCCGTACACCACGCTCGCACCCGGCGTGGCGATCGTCCGCACCGTGAAAGGCCCGGCGGCTTGCAGCTTCGCGGCGACCCATGCCGCGGCGGCCGCGACGTCCGCTGAGTGCGCGGGATCCGTGCTGATGCTCGGAATGGACGCGAACTCGATCAGCTCCGCGAGCACGCGGTCGTGCCGTGCGTCGAGGTATGCCAGCACCGGGGAAAGGTCCGTCACTTGCCACCGTCGATCGACAGCACCTGGCCCGTCACCCATCCCGCCGCCACCGACGCGAAGAACAGCACACCCCCGGCGATATCCTCCACCGTCCCCAGCCGCCTGAGCGCGATGCCTTCGATGAGTGCCCGCTGCTTCTCGGCGCCGTAGGATTGCCACTGCCGCTCGGTCGTTGGATTCGATCTTACGAACCCGGGCGCCACATTGTTGACCGTGATACCCCAAGGCCCCAGCTCGTGGGCCAACTGGCGGGTGAGCCCGATCTGCGCCGCCTTGGCTGCGGCATAGGCCTGAATTCCCGTCAGGCTGATCCCCAGGCCGGCGCCGCTCGAGATGTTGATGATGCGCCCGAAATTCGCCGCCTTCATCCCCGGGGCCACGGCCTGCGAGCAGAGGAACGCCCCGGTCACATTGACGTCGAAGATGGACTGCCACTCCGCCGGCGTGACGTCCTCCAGCGGCCGGCCCACCTGGCCCAGTACGCCGCCGGCATTGTTCACCAGCACATGCACGCAGCCCGCCCCCGACGCCTCGGCCACGAAGCGTTCCACGGCGTCCCTGTCGCGGACGTCCACGGTCCCCACCGTGCAGGCGCCGCCGGCGGCCTGACAGAGGCGCCCGGTCTCGGCCAGCTCGTCCTCGATCACATCGCAGGCCCACACCGCCGCGCCTCGCTCCGCGAACGCGAGGGAAATCGCTCGGCCGAAGCCGTGCGCGGCGCCGGTGACGATCGCGGTCCGGCCCGTGAAGTCGGGTGTCAGGATGCGAGCGCCTCCAGGTTATCGCGTGTGAGGGGGCGGATGCCCCGCTCGATCTCCTGGATCAGCGTGACCACCCGCGCCGTCAGCGGCGTCGGCACACCGGTCTGGGCACCGAGCGTCACGATGATTCCGAGCTGGGCGTCCACTTCCGTGGGCCGCTTGCGGACCGCCAGATCGCGCCAGATCCCGCTGTGGGTCTTGGCCGACTTGCGATTGTGGGCGACGAGGGCGTCGAGCGACTGCGACGCGGCACCCGCCGGGGCATCGGGCAGGTACGCCGCGGGATCGAACCCGTCGAAGGCCTCGGGGTGCACTCCCTGCGACAGTGCCACAGCAAGGATTTCGCGGGCCAGCGCGATGTAGAGCTCGCGATGCTCCGGCGCTGCCAGCGCATCGGCGATCGAATCGTTGGTGAGGGCCGTGGCGAAGAGCATCGCGCCGTACGCTTCCTTGGCCCACAGGTACCCGAAGATGTTGGCGGTCGCGGTGGCGCGCTCGTCGAAGTCGCGCCACATATCGCGAATTCGGAGCGCCCGGGGGGAGAGTCGGGCGTCCTCGGGTCCGAACGCCTCTCCCACCGCCACCGTGCCGCGGCCGCCGTAGAGCACCACCCCCGGCTCCAGGTAATCGGCGCCGAAGTTCACGAACGCGCCGACTGTCCGCCCCTTGCCTGCGGCCTCCGCGATGGTCAGCTCGTTGAGCCCGTTCTGCGCCGAGATCACACAGCCGGCGGGATCCAGGTGGGGGAGCAGCGCACGCACGGCGGCCGCGGTATGATGCGCCTTGGTGGCGAGGATGATCGTGTCCCACGTCCCGTGCAGCGTATCGGGCGTGAAGGCGGCCAGTGGGGTCGAGAACTCGGCGATCGGTCCGGTGATGTGGAGCCCGGAGCGACTGATGGCGGCGACGTGCTCGGCCACGGTGTCGACCAGGGTCACATCGTGACCGGCGCGCGCCAGGAACGCGCCCATGGTGCCGCCGATCGCGCCCGCCCCCCAGACGAGACAGCGCCCCTTCGGCGCCGCTACGATGGGCCACCCCACGAACCGTCCAGCAGCGCGCGGGTTTCCGCGACGGCCACCTGCCAGAGGGACAGCATGTCGGCGTCGGACCGCTCGTAGAGGCCGCCGTAGTTGCCGTCGGGGATGTAGGCACGCATGGCGACGGGATCGAGCATGCGCACCTTCTCGAGGTCTACCATCGGCCGTTGCGTCGTTGGGAGCTCGACGCCGGGGAGCCGCGTCCAGGGAAAGTTTTCCATCCACGACCCGTGCGATGCCACCGGATCGATGGCCTGCACCCGGGCCCAGGTCTGTGGCGCGCTCCACCAGTTATGGAAGAGCACCTTGCAGGCGGGATGGTCCGCGGCCCACTCCTGGGAAAACTGCTGCACGGCGCCGTTGCCGCCGTGGCCGTTGCAGACCATGATGCGCCGGAATCCGCTGTGCGCCATCGCGTCAAGGATGTCACGCACCATGGCGAGGTGGGTCTCGACGCGGATCGAAATCGACCCCGGATATTCCCGGAAGTACGGTGTGACACCGTAGGCGAGGACGGGAAACACCGGGATGCCCAGCGGTTCGGCCGCGTCCGCGGCGACTCGCTCAGGGAGGATGCAATCCACGGTCAGTCGGAGGTGACTGTGCTGCTCGGTGCTGCCGAGGGGCAGCACGGCGCGGTCGTCGCGTGTGAGGTATGCCTCGACCTGCATCCAGTTCATGTCGCTGATGCGCATGTCGCTGTCCTGTTCCAGTCAGGGCTGAACGAGAATAGGCGGCGCGGTATCCGGACGGAAGCAACTGCTGTGGCGCGCGATCCACGCGGCGTCGGCAGCGGTTCGACCTTGAAATACTCGCGGTAGATCTCGTTGAAACGTCTGTAATCCGACATATCGGCAAGATTGGTTCCGTGAACGAGGACAACGGATCGCGCATCGCGCGAGGCCGTGGGGTTGGAGGCTGTCGCCATGATGCAGGACGGTTCCGTTGACCTGTACTGCCCTGAGGCCGCCCGGGCGAATCAGTGATCCTGCGACGCGGGCGTCAGCAGCTTGCCCCAATTCGTGATCACCTCGATACGCGATGTCTGGATCGGATGCTCCCGCTTGGCGACGAGCAACCGACGGCCGTCGCGCGACACATCGTACGAGTAGTCCGGTGTGTCGATGAACGCTACGTCGAACACGAGTCGGGGCGTCTCCCACCGCGCCTCGCCGCCCACGGTCGTGACCTTCGTTTCGTACCACTGGTGTCCATTCCGGTAATACAGTTCGCCGGATGGCTTCCAGCGCGGTTCGATCCCGCCGTCGCGCGAGACCTGCCCCACCAGCTTTCCCTCTGGAAACGACCGTATCACCACGTCGGGACGTCCGTTCTCCGCCGAGGTATAGGCCATCCATTTCCCGTCAGGGGAAAACGACGCGAAATAGCCATTGAGTCTTGGCGCGGCGACAGGAGCACCGAGTCCGACGAAGCCAATTCGATAGGGCGAAAGCGATGCCCCGACGGCGAGTACATCGCCCGTTGGCGAAAAGCTCAACGCGTGAAACGCGGTATCAGGCAACATCGTCCCCTCACCGACGCGCCCGACGTCGTCCACATCGTGGAGAATAATCCGCCGAGCTCCAATCAGCGCACCGGCCAATCGCCGGCCATCATAGCTCCACCGCGGAAAGCCCTCCGCCTCGGCCGACGCCACGCGCTGGCCTTCTTGGCGCGCTATGTTCAGGATCCAGATGTAGTCCTTCACGTCCGCCACATGGACGGCAATCTGTTTGTCGTCGGGCGAGAGATCCAGCTCGCCATAGGTGCGCTCCGGCGCGTCGAGAAACTCTACCATACCCTTGCGATCGACCCACGCCAGCTTCCCGCGCGACATGTCGCCTCCGGGAACGTACGCAAGCACCCCATTCGATGACGCGGCGGCGTGCAGCATTCCGAACAGCGATTCCGTTCCCACGTCGGACGCGATTGCGATCGGCTCGCCTTCGACGTCGCCAGTTTCCACGTTGAACCTGACGCCGAAAAGCGAGCTGCCGCGCGCAAAGATCAAGTACCCGGGCGCGACATAGCGCGCTCCATAGCCGGCGTGAACCATCACCTTCGCGCTGTGACCCCGTAAATCCACGAGCAGGATCGCACCATTGTCCGCGCTGATGCCCGTGCTCCTGCTGTTAGCGAGGGCGAAGCGACCGCCGGGCAGGACGTCCGTGAAGTCCTGAACATCGAGATTCGCCGGCATCACGATATGCTCGGGCGTGCCGCCATTCGACGACACACGCAGCAGATTCGTCTCACCCTGCATGAAGTAGATCCACTGCGGGTCCGGCCACGCCGCGCGGCCGGACGTCGCCTCGGCGAGAACAATGACGGCGCCGCCATCCCGCGGGATCTTCTTCAGGTGATCCTTCGTGAGAAAGCCGATCCAGTGGCCATCGGGTGAGAAGAACGGGTGATTCGCGCCTTCCGTGCCGCTGAGCGCGTGCGTCTCACCGGTGGACATGTTGCGCACGGCAAGCATGGGTCCGGCCTTCGTCTCCGCGACATACGCGAGCAGCGAGCCGTCTCCGGCCATGGCTACGCTCGGCGGGTTGTATCCAACCGGTGGCAATGTCGCGAGCGCGAGCGGAATGTCCGGCGGGAGGGCAATCGTGGAACGCACGACCGGCGCGCCATCGGTTGAGGCACGACTCGGCGGCGCGCGCCAATGCATGAGAAGCGCGCCCAATGCCATCCCGGCGACCAGGGCGGCGGTCGCCGTCAGCCATCGTGACGCGCCTCGCGCACGCTCGACGGGGCCTGACAGCGTCGATGACGCAGACGCTACAGTGGGGGCGAATGCCTCGGGTCGCGACCCTGTGAGTGCAGCCCTCCCCTGGAGGGCCTCGGCAAATGCGAGCGCGGTGTCGAACCGGTCTGCCGGCAATTTCTCGAGCGCGCGTTCAATGGCGGCCTGGACGTGCATTGGCACAGATGCCCGCATCGCGCGCACGCCCGGCGGCTTCTCCGTCACCACCCGCGCAACCACCGCCTGCGCGGAGCTCCCCGTGTGCGGCGGGTCGCCCGTCAGCATTTCGTACAGCACCGCGGCGAGTGCGTAGATATCGGAACGGCCGTCGATGATCCGCTCGCCGATGGCCTGCTCCGGACTCATGTACTGCGGCGTGCCGAGCGAGAGGCCGGTGCGTGTGAGGCGCGCCTCCCCGGCCTTGCTCACGGCCAGCGCGATGCCGAAATCCGCCACGACTGGTTGGCCGGCCTGCAACAGGATGTTTTCGGGCTTCACGTCGCGATGAATCACGCCGTGCGCGTGCGCGTACTGAAGCGCACTCGCCGCGGCGAGCGCGATGCGTACGGCCTCATCGACGGGAAGCTGTTTGTCGCGTATGAGCCGAGCGCGCAGCGATTCGCCGTCGACGAACGGCATGACGTAGAAGAGCCGCCCCGTTCCGGCCGCCTCGCCATCGAGCAACGCTTCGCCGGAATCGAACAGCGGGAGAATGTTCGGGTGCTGAAGGTTGGCGGTGACCTTGATTTCAGCGAGGAATCGTTCCGGTCCAAGGGCGGCGCCAAGGTCGGGATTCAATACCTTGACCGCGACACCGCGATCGTGGCGCACGTCGCGCGCGAAGTACACCTTGGCCATGCCGCCGGCGCCAACCTCGCGCTCGAGCACATACCGGCCGACGAGCGCCGAATTCAGGCGGAGAAGAATATCCAATGGTGCTCGTTGGGTTCGCGTTTCCCGCTACGATGGCGGTCTGCGGCATCCGCGTTGGCGTTGGCGATGAGCTTCTTCATGGCAGCGGCGTTCCGGGGATCCGGCGCAACGGTGAAGGCCATCGCGAAAAATACGCGTAGCGGGAGCGGTTGGGTATGCGCCCGGCGATCTGCGCCTCGGCTGCACGCGTAAAGCTGAACGTTCGCACTATCCTTCGCGCTTCTCAGCTCCATCGGGCGCCCATGCCGCCACGTTTTACCCGAGCTGCTCAGTCAGCCCGAGGATGATGCCCTCGGGACCACGGATGTAGGTGAGCCGATACATGTTTGAATCTTGCACCATTTCGCCGACCAGTGTTCAGCTATGACCACCTGACGGTGCGCAGCGCTGGCGTCCACCAACACCGTGGTGGGCGTCCAGTGCATGCGCGTCTCAGGCACCTGGCTTTGATCGTGGTCTGGATCCTCGCACTCACAGTCTGGCTCATCCGCTTCAGAAGTGGATGACGTCGTTTCCAATTGAAGATCGCAGACCCTCAATCGAAATGGGGTGCGCGGGTTCACGGTCACCGGTAACGCTCAGACCCGTCATCGCGTCACTTCATCTGTACCTGAGCGCTGAGAACGGTCTTCCCGCTTGGGATCGTGCTGACTCGGGAAGGCTCGGCAGTCACCGATAACTGGAAGGCATGGAGCGGCGTTCCGCCCTTGAACTCGCCCTTCAGGTTGTCATCGATCACCAGCGCTCCCATGTTCTGGGCCTGTGCAAAACGGTCCGTGCCGCGAACCCAGACAACGTAGGCGGTCGCACCAGGATCGATCTTCTCGGGTGGCGCCAGATGCTCGACCACCATGTCGATGTCGACGTTTCCGTTGTCGGTGATCTTGAGCTTTGCCGTTCCCTGCGCGGCCGGTGTTTCGGGACTTCCGGTGAGCCGAATTTGCGACGGACCGGAGCACATGGCAAAGCCGATCGTCAAGACCAGGAGTACCGTGACTCCTTTGAAACGTTCGAGTCTCCGCATTGTCTCGTTCCTCCGTTTAGGAATGTGCCTTGTGGCGCTAAATCTGACTTTCATAGTACGTTCCGGATAGGGTGGTCACCCGTTGCGCCGTTGGGCGCTGCGGGGGCCTGCGGGGGCCCCCGCCGTCCACCCCAAACATACCCGGAGGCGGGCCTGACACCCGCAACCGCCCGCTCCAGCGCACCGGGACACTATATTCAAACCTCTTCCCGCCGGCTAGATTCGTCCCGTCCTCCCAACCCCCGGCTCCTGCCCCCGATGCCCGTGCCTGACACGCCGACGGCCACCCCTCGCCGTACCGCCATGCCGGCCCTCCTCGGGCTCGGCTTCATTACCGACTTCCTGGACACTCTCGGCATCGGCTCCTTCGCCGTAACCACCGTCGCCCTGGTACTGGGACGCATGGTGGACGCTGATGAAATTCCCGGCACCCTCAACGTCGGGCACGCGATTCCGACCATGGCCGAGGCGATCATCTACATCATCCTGCTCGGCGGGCTGATCGACGTCCCGACCATCGGCAGCATGGTCATCGCAGGCGGGCTCGGGGCATGGGTCGGGTCGGGGGTGGTCGTGCACTGGCCGCGCCGGCTGATCCAGCGCGCCATGGCGATCGCGCTCCTGGTAACCGCCGGCTTCATGACCATGCGCATGGTCGCGAACCTGTCACTCGGCACCGGCACCATCGGGCTCTCCGGCATGGCGCTCGTCATCGCGGTCCTCGCCAGCGTCGTCATCGGCTCACTCACCAGCCTCGGCATCGGCAACTACGCCCCGACCATGGCCCTCACCTACATGCTCGGCATGAACACGAAAGCCGTGTTCCCGATCATGGCCGCGTCGGCTGCGGTCATCCTGCCCGCAGCGGCCATCCGGTTCTACCGCTCCGGCCGATTCGATCGCCGAGTCGCCCTCGGTCTCGCGGTGGGCGGGCTGCCCGGCGTGTTCGTCGCCGCGTTCCTCGTGAAGGAGTTGCCACTGGATGTCGTCAAATGGGTGGTGGTCGTCGTGCTGCTCTACACATCCGCCGCCCTCTGGATGTCGTCCCGCAAGACCCGGGAGTACGCCCCCGCATGAAGATCTCAGCCATTCGCGCCTACCAGATCGACCTGCCGCTTCACGAGGGGAGCTATAAGTGGTCGGGTGGAAACTCGGTGACCGTATTCGATTCGACCGTGGTTGCCGTCGAGACTGATTCCGGCCTCACCGGATGGGGGGAGGTCTGCCCACTTGGCCCCGCGTATCTGGCCGCGTACGCGCGCGGGGCACGCGCGGGCATTGCCGAACTCGCCCCGCAACTCCTCGGCACCGACCCGCTGGCACTCAATGAACTCAACGAACGGATGGATCGTTCCATGCGCGGTCATCCGTACGTCAAGTCCGCCATCGACATGGCATGCTGGGACCTGCTCGGCAAGGTGAGCGGGCTGCCTGTCGCGACGCTGATGGGTGGACACGTCGGCGCGGACTTCGCGCTTTACCGCGCGATCTCGCAGGAATCCCCGGCGCAGATGGCGACGAAGATCGGCGCGTATCGCAAGGAGGGCTATCACAAGTTTCAGCTCAAGGTGGGCGGCGACCCTGATACCGATATCGCGCGCATCAAGGCCGCGGCAGCGGAACTGTCCACCGGCGATGTGCTGGTCGCCGACGCGAACACCGGATGGACCCAGCACGCCGCCGTCCGCGTCGCCGACGCGGTGCGCGATGTCGATGTGTATCTGGAACAGCCCTGCATGACGTACGAGCAGTGCCTCGCCGTCCGACGGCACACCAACCGACCCTTCGTGCTCGACGAAGTGGTGGACGGAATCGACATGGTAGTGCGCGGCGTCACCGATCACGCGATGGACGTCATCAATCTCAAGATTTCCAAGGTCGGCGGTCTCACCCGCGCCCGACAGATCCGCGACCTCTGTGTGTCACTCGGAATCGCGATGACGATCGAGGACACGTGGGGCGGCGACATCATCACCGCGGCGATCTCGCATCTCGCACACAGCACGCCCGAGCGTTTCCTGTTCTCCGCGACCGACTTCAACTCGTATGTGACCGTGGCGTTCGCCGACGGTGCGCCGCAGCGCCGGAAGGGCCGGATGTCGGCATCGACGGAACCCGGCCTCGGCGTCCGGCCGCAGATGCAGCAGCTCGGCAAGCCGGTGATCGACATCGGCACCAGGTCGGCCAGGAAGTAGAATCCGGCGGGCCGACCGCGCCGATCGAGCGGGCCCGGGGCGTTCGCCCCGGACCGCGCCCGGCAGAGCGGGCTACTTCCCAGCCGGCGGAAGGAGCACCGTGTCGATCACGTGAATGACGCCGTTGGAGGCCGCCACATCGGCGCCCGTGACCGTCGCGCCGTTCACGTAGACGATGCCTCCCTTCACCGTGATGTCCAGCGCGGCGCCGTTCAGAGTCGCCGGCTTGGCGCCGTGGGCCTTGATCACGTCAGCCGCCATCACCTTGCCCGAGACGACATGGTACTTGAGGATCGCGGCCAGCTTGGCCGGGTCCTTGAGCAACGCGTCGACCGTGCCGGCGGGCAGCTTCGCAAACGCCGCGTCGGTCGGGGCGAACACCGTGAACGGTCCCTTCGCCTGCAAGGCCTCGGCGAGGCCCGCCGCCTTGACTGCCGCGACCAGGGTAGTGAATCCCGCGCCCGCCGCCACCTCGACGATGTTCTTGGTCGGGGCGGCCATCGCCGCATCTCCGGCCATCTGCGCGTGCGCATTGGTGGTCGCCAGGACCGTCAGGACTGCCACCGCCGTCATCGTGATTGCCCGCATGTCACTCACCTCTTGGTTGGTTGTCTAGTTGTTGTCCAGCTTCGTAAAGTGAATGTCGCCAGTTACGCCGCATTTGTCAAGCCTTTGTCCATGTTAAACCTTGACAGTAGTTTGACGGATGCTACAGTTGGAGGATGAGAACCGTTACCGGGCCGTCCACTCCGCCCCCGGCCCGTCACCCGATATCCGTGGTTGCCGCGCGAACCGGCCTGTCTCGTGACGTGCTCCGGGTCTGGGAGCGGCGATACGGGGCCGTGGAGCCGATCCGGACTTCGGGCGGCCAGCGCCGCTACTCCGATGCGCATGTCGAGCGGTTCCGGCTCCTCGCGGCCGCCATCGGGCACGGTCGGACCATCGGCACGGTGGCCCAGCTTGGCACCGAGGAGCTCGTCCGGCTGGTGGCGGAAGACGAGGCCCAGCGTTCCCCACAACGCCCGGGCGGGACCCCCTCCGTCGCCGGGGTCCTGGATACGGCGATGGCGGCCATCGTCGCGCTGGACGCGCCCGCGCTTGACGCGCAGCTCCGACGGGCGATCGCACTCGAGGGCGTGCCGTGGTTCCTCGAGATGCTTGTCCCGGCGCTGATGCACCTCGTGGGGGATCGCTGGGTCGCGGGCCGGCTCTCCATCGCGCACGAGCATCTCGCATCCGCCGCCGTGATTGCCATCATTCGGGAGACCGTTCGCGCGGTACCGCCCCTGCCGGCCGCCCCCCGCGTGGTGGCGGCGACTCCATCAGGCGAGCACCATGCGATGGGTGCGGCGCTCGCCGCGGCCGCGGCATCGCTCCAGGGGTGGTCGATTGTGTACCTCGGCGCCGATGTCCCCCACGCGGACATCGAGGCCGCGGCCACCGCCACGCACGCTCGCGCCGTGATGCTCAGCATCACGTACGTTGAAGACCGGGCACGGATCATTTCCGAGATCCGGGCGCTGCGCGGCACCATGAACGATGCCGTACCGCTGCTCGTCGGAGGAGCCGGTGCAGCAGGCCTCGTAGCGGCCGTGGGCGGCCATCAGATCACACTGTGCGAGAGTCTCGCCCAACTGCGCAGCGAACTCGCGCACGCCGGGTCGCCGCGGTAACCCAGGTCGTTCGCCATCCAGCCGATGGGCATGGAGGCGGCGATCCGACGAAACCCGTTGGTCAGAGGAATCGCGAGGGAGACGCTGCTCAGCGGGCGAATGACAACCGGTAGCGCACCCCTGGTTCCGCCGTGAAGGCGAAAATCTCGGGTCCGACCCGCTCGAGCCGAATGCGCCGACCCGATGCCGTGCCCGCTGGTGCGCCCTTCGCCCGGATCAGCAGTCGGCCGTGCTGAGTGGTGTAGAGTGTTGCCTCGGTCATCCGGCCTCCGGCCCAGGTCAAATCGACCGTGATCCCGCCGCGCGCGCGCAGTCCGCTGACATGGCCGTCGTCCCATTCCGCTGGCAGCGCCGGAAGCAGGTGAATGAACCCCTGATGGGACTGGAGCAGCATCTCGGCGATCGCCGCCGTGGCGCCGAGGTTGGCGTCGACCTGCAGCGCGCTACCGCACAGGGAGAAGAGGTTCGGCAGGGATGACCGGGTGAGCAGCCCCCTCAGCTGGTCGAGCGCACTCTGACCGTCGTAGAGCCGTGCGCGGAGCCCCATCTTCCACGCATAGGACCAGCCACAGCCGCCAGTTCCCCGGCGGTCCAGGGTCACGGCTGCCGCCGCCGCCAATTCAGGCGTTGCCTCCGGCGTGATCTCATGGCCCGGATAGAGCGCCCACAGCGGAGAGAGATGACGGTGGTGCGGCTCGATCTCGTCCCAATCGTCGAGCCACTCCTGCAGCTGTCCGTGCGTGCCAATCTGGTTCGGCGCGAGTTGAGGCTTCGCGACACGCACGTCGGCGAGCAGTGCTGGATCCGCCTGGAGTCGCGTCGCAGCCTCGTCAAAGATGGAGAAGAGCTCACGGATCACCTGCATGTCCATGGTCGGGCCCGCCGTCATGGTGCGGGCCGTGAGGCGACTGCCGCTCACTTCATCAAAGAAGGGGCCGTTGCCGGGCCATGCCGGGAAATTTTCCGGTGAGTTCGACGGCGCCGTCACCAGCCACCCATGGATCGGTTCCTTGACCAGGATATCGAGGATGAACCGGGTCTGATCCCGGAGCAACGGGTAGATCCTGCGGAGATCGGCGTCGTCACCTGAGAAGCGGTATCGCTCGAACAGTGCCGTCATCAGCCAGGCGCCCCCCACCGGCCAGGCGCCCCACGAGGGCCCGTCCATCGGCGTGGTTGACCGCCAGAGGTCGGTGTTCTGGTGCAGCACCCAGCCGCGCGCACCCCAGTGTTCCCGGGCCGTCTCCCTTCCTGCTTCAGCGACCTCCGTGACCAGTTTCTCGAGTGGGCCGACGAGTTCGGCAAGATTCCCCGTCTCGGCCGGCCAGTAGTTCATCGGCAGGTTGATATTGACCGTGTACTTCGAGTCCCACGGCGGATTCGACATGTCGTTCCAGATGCCCTGGAGATTCGCCGGCTCAGTCCCCGGCCGAGAGCTCGCAATCAGGAGGTAGCGCCCGAACTGGTACTCCAGCACCGCGAGCCCCGGATCAGCGTGCGATGCATAGTGCGCGATGCGGAGATCGGTGGGGAGGGTGTCGGCCCCGGCCAGCGGGTTCCCGAGTTCGAGCGACACCCGCCGCATCCAGCCGCGATGTTCCCGTTCATGCGCCTGCAGCAGTTCGGGATAGCTCTTCGTGACCGCGTGGTCCAGCACCGCCGCCACTCGCGTGGCTGGGTTGGCGCTGACATCGTGATAGTTCACGAAATTGGTGGCTGCGGCCAGTATGAGTGTCACTGCATTTGCATGCGCGACCGTCACGCTTCGGCGATCAATACGGATGGTGCCGCCCTCGGCCTGGGCCACGAGGTCGGCCTCGTAGCGCATCTTCCCCTCGATGCCGAGGTAGTCCGTGCTCTTGCCGGTGAGCCGAAGCCGGTTGGGCGGCACACCATCCATCCGGAAATAGTCGGTGCCGTAGTTCGAGTGATCCTGGTTGCGGGCACCCTCGAGTTCGGCGGTAAAGGAGATCGCGCCGGGCCGGTCCGCCGTGAGTCGCACGACGATGACCTGATCGACGGCGCTGGAGAAGACTTCACGCACGAAGCGCGTGCCGGCCACGGTGTACCTGACGCGGGCCACGGCGGCATCGAGGTCGAGTTCCCGCTGATAGTCGGTCGACTGGTCGTGCCCCGGAAACGACAGCTGGAGGTTTCCGAGTGGCTGGTACTTCATCTGCTCGTAGGGGCGGCCCATCATGGTGCGGCCGAAGAGGTCATGCGCCGCGGGGATGTCCCCCGCAAACAGCAGCCGACGGATCTCGGGGAGTGCCCGATAGGCGCCCGGCACCACCGGATCGTACGGTCCCCCTGACCAGAGCGTCTCCTCGTTCAGTTGAATGCGCTCGTGCTCGCGCCCGCCGAACACCATGGCGCCGAGTCGGCCGTTACCGACGGGGAGTGCCTGATTCCAGGCGGTCGCCGGCTGCCGGAACCACAGACGGAGATCGGGCTGTGCAGGCCGGGCCGGGGTGACCTGCAGGAGAGCCATGAGGAGCAATGTCACGTCCGGTCTCCGAGTGGTAAGGGCGCTACCGCCGCACCACCTGCGGCGGATCCATCAAGAGCCAGGTGTTGGGATCGAGCACGACGTCCCTGGGCGCGCTCGTGACCGGGATCGCGAAGCGCTGGTTGGCCTCGGTCATTTCGACCCTGATGATCCTTGGCTCGGCGCCGACGCTGTCGGGCACCACGCTCACGTCCAGCGGGAAACGGTAGGGTGGCCCCGTCTGCACCTGCGTCAGCTCGATCATCACTTGCTTCGCTGGCGCATCGTAGCTCCAGGTGCCGGTGAGTGCGGGGGAGAGATTGCGGTGCAGCCACTCCTCAAAGAACCATTGCAGCTCCTGACCCGAGGCCTCCTCCATGGCGCGACGCAGGTCATCGGATGAGGCGTTCCCGTCCCGGTGCTCGCGATAGTATGCCCGAATCCCCTCCCAGAATGTCGCTGTGCCCACCTGACCCCGCAGCATGTGCAGCACCCAGGCGCCCTTCTGGTAGACCAGGGTGGGGATGACGTCCTTCAGGTCGGCGATGTTGTTGTGCACCACCGGCTCGTTGCGCCGCTTTTCGGCGGTGAGCGCGGTGACCCGCGCGCGCTGCAGCCCGGTGACGAACGCATCCCGGCCGTCGTAGTGCTCGGTGAAAAGCAGGGTGAAGTAGGTGGCAAAGCCTTCGCTGAGCCAGGCGTCGTCCCAGTCGCCCTCGGTCACGGCATCGCCGAACCACTGATGGGCGATCTCGTGCGCCACGATGCTGGTGGCGCCCCGGTCCATCACCGTCTCACCGTAGAAAATCGCGCTGGCGTGCTCGGTCCCGCCGCCGCCGAACGCCGCCGAGACGTTGGCCAGCTTCTCGTAGCTGTAGGGACCGATCTGATCGCTGTAGAACTCGAGGGCCTTGCGTGACGGCTCCTCGAATGCCGCGATGCCGCGGGCCAGGTCCTGGTGCGGCACCCACGTCTGGAGCTCCACGCCCCGGACCATCCCGGCATGATGCACGCCGAACTGCTCCACCCCGATGGCATTGAGCCAGGAGGCGATCGGTACCGACTGCTTCCAGTGGGTGGTTTCCCAGCCATCGCCCGTCGCGACTTCCTCCTCCAGCAATCCGTTGGCGACCACCGAATACCTATCCGGTGCCGTGATCACGAACTCGCTGGTGGCTTTGTCGGAGGGGTGATCGATCATCGGCAGCCACTCCCGGGCCTTGTCGGGCCAGTTCCAGGAGAAGAAGCAGCGCTCCTTGTACCGGTTGAGTCCCGCCGAAAGCCCCCCGGCCGGAATGCCGTGGTAGGCGATGGTGAAGCGGCGCAACTCCCCCGCCTTGCTCGGGACGTCCAGCGTGATGGAGAGCCGATTCTCGGTGTGACGGTAGCGCAGCGGCGCGCTGTCGCTCGACACGGCGGTCACCGTCATTCCCTTGCCGCCCCTGGGAGTGGCAAGGTCGAGGAAGAACGCCGTGAGGTCGTCGCGCGTGAAGCGCACCGACACGGTCGCCTCGCCGCGGATCGCGTCCGTGGAGTCGCTGAGGGTGAGGCCGAAGCGGTAGTGGTCGACGTCCACCCCGGGCTGCCGCGGGTAGGTATCGCGGGCGGCGCCGGTGGTGGTGGCGACGAGGCCCGCTCCGAGGAGGAAGGGCAACAGCAGGCGCATGCGTGCACTCCAGGCCGGGTGAGCAACGGGGAGGATGGAATGTACCGCGGAATGCCGGGGGAGTGGGACGACCAGCCTGGTGTGGAAGCGCGGGTGGTAGCGCTTCGGGCGGTCTAACCAGCGCTCGCGGCTGACGCAGGCAGCGGTTTTCGTTGGAAGTATCCACTCGGCTGCGGGGATGCTTGCGGACTCTCATACCCGGCTGCATCGTTCCAGAGGTCTTTCCCTGGACTGGAGACCGATATGATCGGACGCCCCTGGCTCTATGGTTCGTTGCTCGCAGGAATTCTCCTGCTCGCCTGCTCTCACGACTCCCTGGTTGGTACCGACGGTGGGGGGGGAAGTGGCGGTGGGGGCGGGGGTGGGGGTGGAGGCTCGACGCTCAAGCCAGCGACGTTCAACGCCTCGGTGAATCCCATCGTTCCGCCGGGCTACAGCATCTTGGGTGACGCGCCGTACCGGTGGCAGGCCTTCGTCCGTTACAACGGCGTCTGGGTCGCAGTGGGCGTCCCCCAAGTCACGGAGAGTCCGTCTGCACTCCTCGTCATCGACTGCAACGATCCGGGGATACAGAACGCCTGCACCCTCCATCGTTCGGCCATGATTCAGGTGACGATCGCCGAGGTGTCGCCGGGCCCGGCACTTCTGTGCAGCTATAAGAGCGGATTCCAGTTCCGCGACGACTTCTTCCTGAATACCCCGCTCGGTCACGTGGATCTCGCACCGGCCGCCGTGTCGAGCCTGGACCCCGCGAACGAGGGGATCTGCTTTCCCTAGATAGCAGGTGTCAGCCGGAGAGCCCACCTCTGCCCCGCGACTTCGCTCGCGAGGGGAAGAGGCTCCGATGGAAGGAGAGGACTTCTTCGGCGCGATCGGCCGGGACGAGGTGCGTACGGTGCGGTGTCCGTACGCCACCTCGGCCGGCCCCTCGCTCACTTCACCGTGAAATTCTTCGTCTGCACCGACGCGCCATCGAGCATGACCTCGACCTTGTAGTTTCCCTTCGGCCAGCCGCTCGGCTTGGACACGTGGAATTCGGTCGCCGCCGGTCCCGTGGGCGCGATGGTGCGGCTCGTGGTATCGACAATCTGCCCGTCCTGAAAGGTCCAGCGTGCCATAAGCGTCGCACCGGGGGAGGCACCCTCCGTGGCGACCGAGGCGTAGATTGTCTCATTCGGCGCGAACGTATCGGTCGAGTTCGCGACCCGATTGTCGGATCCCAAGGCGGGGCCAAGGTCCACGCCGGTCACGTGAACGGCCGGCGCCGGCGTCGTGGCCGTCGTGGCGGCAGTGTCGTTGGCCGTGTCCGCCTTCTTGGAACATGCGGCAGCCGCGACAAGCGCGACGCAGGCCGGAACCAGCCAGAGGTGGCGTGGCATCGTCGGAGCCCTCATGAGGCGTCGGGAATGGTGAGCACCTGGCCCGGATGGATCAGGTCGGGGTTGCTGATCTTGTCGCGGTTCGCCTCATAGATCGCATGCCACTTGCCCGCGTCGCCATAGTGGTGCTTCGCGATCCTGGACAGGCTGTCACCGCTGACCACCGTATACGTGCGGCCAGTCGAGGCGCCCATGCTGCCGGCCGACGGCGCTGGTGCGGTCGATGAGCTGCCGCTCTGCACGTCGGAAAAATCCGCTTTCTTGGCCGGCTCGTCGTTGCCAAGGATCTTGTCGAGCAATCCCATTACCCACCTCCCTGTGTGCGGGACCTGCTGCGCGCCGAACCCAGGCGCCAGAACTGAACAGTGGCATCAATGCCGGTCCGGGGCGGTGATGCGGGACACAGATTGGCCCCTTGCCGGGCTCGATCGTCCCCCCGGGGTCGAGCGTGCCGAAGAACGCCGCGGCGCAGCGCGGTTCCCTCAACCGGAGAATACGATGGCCCAGGGAGACAAGGACTGATACTCTTGGAAGCAGAAGCGGCAGGCCAAGGACATTGAGAAGAAGTCAGGGCCGCAGCCAGCGGCCTCTTGCGAGAAGGCGGTCTCCGTGGCATTTAGATGTCAGTTCCCCAAACCATATACCGTGGAGACCGCATGACGATGAGACGGCGCGGCACGCTCGCGTGGACCCTCGTGCTGGCCGGGATCGCGCTGATCCCCCACCGCGCCGCGGCCCAGCGCATTGTGCTCTCACCTGCCATCGGGCTGTACGTCCCCACGGCCGAGTTGTACAAGGCCGCCATCAGCGGCGACAGCGCCGATCTCAGCAAGCAGCAGGTCAGCATCGGCCTCGGCGGGCGGTTGGGCATTCTCGGGAAGCGGATTGGACTTGCCGTCACCGGCGAGTACGCGCCCAGCAAGCTCCGCTTCGACCTCACGGGGCAGCGCAGCACTGAGGACGCCAACATCTTCACCGGCAGCGCCCGGCTCACGGTGTTCCTGATCCCGTCAACCAGTCCGATCTGGCTTGCCGTCAGCGGCGGTGCCGGCATGATCCGCCGGAGCGGCGCGGCCTACGCCTCGCTCGAGAAGAAGACTTCGGTCGCGCCCACCGCTGGTGCGCAGGTCGGCTTCCGGCTCGGCCAGCTCATCGCGCTCACGCTCACCGCGGAAGGCTACAGCTACAAGCCCGACTTCAGCAGCGGCGGCGGACCGAACGACAGCCAGATCACTCAGAAAGACGTGCACCTCTCCTTCGGCGTCGCTATCCCGTTTCTCGGATTGGGACGCTAACGTCGTTCCATCCGGAGCACTGTCCCCGCGACAACGAAGACCAGCAACACCACCAGGGAATGAATTCGGGGCAACGTCAGGAATTCGGGAACAGCAATCGAGCACATCGACATACGCGGTGACATCGGCGCCTACTTCTGAGCAAGCAGGCGCCGCGCGCCGTGATACTTCTTGTTCCAGTAGTAATTATCAAGACGCGAGATGGTTACGCCGTGACTGCCGGAAGATTGCGCAAATTCGCCGCCGCCCAGATACACACCGACGTGACGGCTCTTGAAGAAGGGTCCCATTCCCTGCGTGCGGAAAAACACGAGATCGCCAGACTGCAAATTCGCGCGCTCGACATTCGCACCCAACAATTCCTGTTCGGCGCTCGTGCGCGGGAGGTCAACGTTCAGCGCTTCCTTGTACGCCGCACGAACGAATGCCGAACAGTCGACGCCGGCCTTGGTGGTGCCGCCAATCTTGTACGGCGTACCGCGCCACTCAGCCGTCGCAACGCGCAATTTCTTTTCGGTGTCGGTGAACGTGCGATTGGACACATCAACCGCCGGTGCCGGTGTTGATGGCAACGTTTGCTTCTTTTTCTGGTCGGGCGGTTCTGTGCTTTTCGCAATGCGCAATCTTGCCTGCACGTCGGGATCGATGCGCCGCGCAGCACGAAATGCCTTTGCCCATCGCGGATCGTCAAGTTTTGAAATGGTGACCGCCTGTCCTTTCACGCAATGCGTGAACTCGCCATCGCCAATGTAAATGCCCGCGTGTCGACGTCCGAACGCGCCTCCAATGCCAACGGCCTGATACAGGATGATGTCTCCCGGTTCGAGCGCATCTTTCCTGACCGCTTGGCCCATTCTTGACCACTGCGCGGGCGTGCCTTCGAGTTCCGCGTCGTACAAGCCTTCGTACACCGCCTTCACATACTCGTAGTTGCCGATGCCGTCGAACGTGGTGCCGTTGTCGAGGTAGAGTGTGCCGGTCCACGCCACGGCCATGTCGCGCAGCAATCCGGCGCGGTTATTTCCATATTTGGCCGCGTCGAACGCTGGGGGACCGGCCTTGGGATCCGTATTGATATGTCGCGCCGTTGTGTACGTCGTGTTGTACGGCGCAGCATCGAGTTTGACGAGCGCCACGCCGTGCGTTTCACGTCGGGCAATCGCGACCTCGTCGTTGCCCATGTAAATCGCAACGTTTCGCGTCTTGAATATGAATGAACCGGTTTCGAAAAATACGAGATCCCCCGGTTTGAGATCTTTTCTGTCGACGACGAGTTTCCCCGTGTGATACTGCTCGTCGGCAGTGCCGGGTATGTCCGTTGCGAACGAGTTGTGAAACATTTCACGCACGAACGCCGCGTTGGAAATGCCGGCATGCGTGGCGCCGTGATCGGCGTACGGCGTGCCCTTCCACGTTTCGAATTCGGTGCGCAGTTTGTTTTCGTCGGATTTGCCACAGGCGCCGGCAACGAGAGCGAACAGCGCGACGGCGAAAGGGCGGGCGCGGCGAGGGCGTCGAGCAATGCGGGTCGTGCGAGCGACGTGTTGCATGGCATGTCGAAAATACACCGCGTTTGCCGGATGTTCCAGAACGCCCGCCAGGGTCGTCGCGGAGCGGATGTCCCGTCCGCCACCCGCGACACCGTCCTGAACGGCGTCGCCGTCACCGGGCAGCAGATGGCGGCCGTATGGGAAGGAAGGGTTGCTGCTGGCGGAGGTCGACACCGATCGCGCGACCGGCTTTCTGGCGACCTGGTGCCGCTGAGGCGTGGTGCCGCGGTGCGGCCGCGACCCCCCCAATGGGATCGCGGTCGCCGGCGCTCAGGGGGCGAGCGAGTAGGCGCGGTCGAACGCGTAGCTGGTGAAGGTGCCCTGGAAAAGCTGCAGGGACAGGTGATTGTCCGGCACGCCGTCACGCCAGCCGAAGTACACGGCATATGACGGGGTGGTCGCCTGGATGCTCAGCCAGTACTTGGTACCGGCCGTCGCGGTGAAGGGCGTGGCCAGCGCCACGGAGTAGTTGTAGAAGTTCCACGACGTGGGGTACGCGGTCCCGCAGTAGAACCCGTCCACGTTCTTCAGGAACGTCTGGCCGACCTGGGCCACGGTATAGGTCGAGGTCTGGAGTGGCGCCGAGACATCGGGCTGGCCTCCGGCATCGGCCCAGAAGGAAATCGTGAAGCTGCTTGCGGTCGGGCTCGGGGCCGGGGCATTGGCCGTTTGCACGCAGTAGATCCCCTGCCAGCCCACGGTGCCGATGCTGGCACCCGCCGTAAGGGTGAAGTCGTCAAAGACCGTCGACGGGGGTGAGCCATCGGTGACGATCTGCGATGTCCTGGCCTCGACGATGCTCGAATTGCTCGAGGGGACGATCGTGGAGTGCACCGGATCGCCCGAGCCGCTCGGGCCGTTCGGATCGTTGCCCTTGTCCTTGCTGCAGGCCGAGGCCAGCACGCAGGCCGCGAGGGTCAGGGCGGCCGCACGGGTGGCGCGGTACCGGCGGGGAAACGTGGGGGTATCCATGTCATCCTCAATGTGCGGGTGAGTTGGGGTTTTGGTGCGGCTGATGCTGGTCGGCTACATATCACACGCGGCGATTGGGCTGGCCAAGGCTCATGCTGATGGATCGCGCGGACGAATACGCGGCGGCCACCGCAGCAGAAGGCCGGGACGGCGGGTGGTTTCGGCGCGCGTACTTCGACGACGGCACCCCGGTGAGCTCCGCATACCGCTCTTCGACGACGGCGCCCGGCATGACGTCATCGTCACGCCGGAAGCGGTGGTGGGCGATTCCCGAACTGGCGCTACTTGCCGAGTCCGACGGCCACGCCGGCCCGGAACACGAGGTTGGTGCCGTTACCCGAAGAGCCATTGATAACCTGCGTCTGGTTACCACTCTGCAGCGTGAAGTCGCCGAAGTGGATGGCGCCGAAGGTCATACCGAGGTCGATGTTGATGCGCCGGGACATCCGGAGCAGCACGCCGCCGCCGCCGTTGATCTGCGTGCCGGTCGAACTGGCCGTGACGCCGTTGACCGTTCCCTTCTGGGTCAGGATGGCGAGCCGGGCGGAGAGATACGGGGCCAGGCTCGGCTTGTGGATGTCGATCACGTAGCGCGGCTCGATGAAACCGCCGGCCAACGTCACGTTGGTGCTGCTGCCGTCGTCGAACGTGAGCGTGTGCGACGAGGTCTGGAATCCGGCGCCCAGCGAGAGCACGCCCGGCGTGTAGCGGACCTGCGCCTCGAAGCCGGCACCGCCGGCCAGCCCGTCGTAGGCACTGCCGGAGGGCACCACGTAGAGCCCCGACGCCTGAATCGACCAGCGTTGGGCCGACTGGGCGCGTACGGCCAGCGGCGCGAGCAGGAGCGCCGCCAGCGTCATGGCGGTACGGCGGATCGAGGACATACGGGCCATCGGAATCTCCGGTGAGGGGTTCACTCCACACGCGGCGAACGCCGGTGGGACGGCTCACACTCGCCGGATCGGCGATTCGGAGGTAGGTTCGAGTGTCCAGCCGGATGCCGAGCCGCGTGCCCCCCTTTTCCCCCAATCCCGATGAGTGCGACCGACAGTCACGAAGTGACCCGGCTATTGGCCGAGTTGCGCGAGGGCCACACCGACGCGGCCAGCCGCCTGGCCGAAGTGGTGTATCACGAGCTGCACATCCTGGCCGTCCACGCCATGCGGCGCGAGCAGGCCGGCCACACCCTGCAGCCCACCGAGCTGGTTCACGAGGCCTTCGTCCGGCTGGTGGGCCAGCGCAGCGTCGAGTGGCAGAGCCGCTCCCACTTCTATGGGATTGCCTCCCAGGCCATTCGGCGCATCCTGCTCGATCATGCGCGCCGCCGGCGCGCGGCCAAACGCGACTTCGGCGTGCGGGTCACGCTGGATGAATCGGTCGGCGAGCTTCAGGGCAAGTCGCTCGATCTCATCGCGCTGGATGACGCGCTGGAAAAGCTGCGCGCCCTCGACGAGCGCCAGGCACGCGTGGTCGAGCTCCGCTTTTTCGGCGGCCTCGATGTGGAGCATACAGCCGAAGCCCTGGGTATATCGCCCGCCACGGTGAAGCGCGACTGGACCTTCGCGCGCGCCTTCCTCCAGCGCGAGCTCGAAGCCGGCGACACCATTGAGCCGTGAGCCGCGGCCATCCCGAACGGCGCTTGGGTAACACATGTTTGATTCACCGCTGACACCGACGCGGCTCCAGCGCGTCAAGGCACTGTTCGACGAGGCGGTCGACCTGCCTCCGCACGAGCGCGAGGCATTTCTCCTCGCGGCCACGCCCAGCGATCCTGGGTTGCGCGCGGAGGTGCGGTCGCTGCTCGGCGCGCTCGAGCGCGCCGGCGAGACCCTGGAGCCCGCCATCTCCGGCGACCTGCTGCGTTCCGTCGCCGCCGACGAAGACCGGCATACCGGCACACGGGTCGGCGCCTACGATCTGATCCGCCGGATCGGGGTGGGCGG
Source organism: Gemmatimonadales bacterium (assembly GCA_038250675.1). GTDB lineage: Bacteria > Gemmatimonadota > Gemmatimonadetes > Gemmatimonadales > GWC2-71-9 > JAICUF01. Next base: position 20,385 of record JBBSCB010000027.1, on the reverse strand, counting down.
CATGGGCACGGTGTACGAGGGCAGCCGCGCCGATGATGAGTATCGAAAGCGCGTGGCCGTGAAGTTTCTGCGGCGCGGCGTTGAGAGCGATCTGGCCATCCGCCGTTTCCGCTACGAGCGGCAGATCCTCGCCAACCTGAATCATCCGAACATCGCGGCACTCCTCGATGGCGGCGTCGCTCCGGATGGTCAGCCGTACTTCGTCATGGAATACGTGCAGGGTGAGCCGATCACCATTTGGTGCGACGCGCACCGGAGCAGCCTCCGCGAGCGCATCGGCCTCTTCCGCCAGGTGTGCGCCGCCGTGCAGCACGCGCACCAGAACCTGGTGGTGCATCGCGATCTCAAGCCGGGCAACATCCTCGTGACCGAAGACGGTACGGTGAAGCTGCTCGACTTCGGGATCGCCAAGCTGCTGCGGGAGGAAGAAGGTCCGCACCAACTCCCGCCCACGCAGGGCGGATTCCGCGCTTTCACGCCCGAGTACGCTTCTCCCGAGCAGATCCGTGGCCTCCCCGTCGGCACCACGTCCGATGTCTACGCACTTGGCGTCATCCTTTATGAGCTGCTCACGGGACGGCGGCCGTTCCGGCTCGACGGGCGGCTGCTGGCCGAGATCGAGCAGATCGTCTGCCATGAACCGGCCAAGCGGCCGAGCAGCGCGGTCACGGCGGGGGTTGCGGCGCTGGTTGGCGAGCGATCCGACCAGCGGGTGGCCGCACGGCTCGACGGTGACCTCGACGCCATCATGCTCACCGCGCTTCGAAAGGAGCCCGAGCGCCGCTATGGCTCCGCCGACCAGCTCTCGAGCGATCTGCGCCGGCATCTCGAAGGGCTGCCGGTTTCCGCGCGCCGCGAAGGCGTCGCGTATCGAATGGGCAAGCTGGTTCGGCGGCGGAAAGTCGAGGTGGCGGCGGGGGTACTCACGCTTCTCTCGCTGACTGGTGGCATCGTCGCGACAACCCTGCAGGCGCGCCGCGCCCGGGCCGAGAGCGCGCGCGCGACGCAGCTCAACTCGTTCCTTATCAGCATGCTGGGATCGGCTGACCCGGGAGCGATGGGCAAGGACGTCACCGTGCGCGAAGTGCTCGACTCCGCGGCGGTGCGGGTGGACTCCCTCCGCAACCGCCCGGATCTGGAAGCCGAGATCCGGGGCGTGATCGGCCAGACCTACGCCGGCCTGGGCGAGGACGAGCAATCGCGCCAGCAGCTGGAGCGCGCCATCGCCATCCGGCGAAAACTCACGCCCGGGGGCAGCACCGCCCTGGCCAATACCATGGGTTGGCTCGCCCTCACACTTCAGTCGATGGGCCAGGTCGAGACCGCGGATTCGATCCTCCGCGACGCGTACGGCATGATCCAGCGAACGGCCGGTCCCGACGCACCCGAGACCATCAGCATCCTCGACGACATGGCGCAGTCGCGCCAGAAGCTGGGCGATCTGAGCGGGGCGGAGCAACTGCAGCGCCAGGCCCTCGCCTATCGGCGCCTCCACCAGACCGACCACCTCGGCATGATCTACACGCTCAACAATCTCGGCGTGGTGCTGGGGCAGATGGGTCAGATGGCGCAATCGGAATCGCTGCATGCCGAGGAGGTCGCGTTGAGCCGGACCACGTACGGGCCCGAGAGCGTGATCCTGGCGTCCGCGCTGGCCCAGTACGCCGCGATTCTCGATTTCAGCGGCAAGGCCGTGCAGGCGGACTCCATATACCGCCAAGCGCTGGCCATGCGGCTCAAGCTGCTTGGCCCGCTCCATCCGGACTATGCGTGGTCGCTCTTCAACTATGCGCAGTTCCTGGTGGCGGAGCACCGGTGGCCCGAAGCAGCGGCCAACGCGCGGAAAGTGCTGGCGCTCCGCGGGAAGGCGCTGTCGGATGGTTCCCCCACCATCGCCGGATCGATGCAGGCGCTGGGCCTCGCGCTGGATCACATGGATTCGCTCGACGAAGGCGGACGCTGGCTGCAGCAGAGCCTGGAGATCCGGCGCCAGAGCCTTCCCGCCGGCCACTGGCTCCTGACCACCGCCAACGCCGCCATCGGCGAGCACCTGATCCGCCAGCACAAGTACGCCGAGGCCGAAAACATCCTGCTGCAATGCGAACGGGAGCTGGTCGAGAAGCGGGGAGAGCAGGCCATCCAGGTCAAGGACAACCGCGCCCGGCTGGTGACGCTCTACACCGCCTGGGGCAAGCCGGCGCTGGCGGCCCGCTGGCAGGCCGTCATCGACGGCAAACGAGGTACTTCCTGACCCGGGTGAGCCGTCTGGCTCGCTGCCCGCGCGTGTGTGAGAAATCCCGGCGTCGGCCGGCTTCGTCCCCATACCCGGAGGGCTCGTCCCATGGAACGCGTGATCCTGCGTCACCTTAAAGGCTCGAAGACCGGAGCCGTCGAAGAGTTCCCGCTGAACTCGGTCACCGAACTGACGCTCGGCCGCGATCCGATCGCCCAGGTCCGCTTCGACGCCGACAAGGACGATCTGGTCGGCCGTCAGCACGCCCGCATCATCCGTGATGCCAACGATCCGGTCCGCTTCGCCCTCACCGATCTGAACAGCCGGAACGGCACCTTCCTCAACAAGTTGCGGGTGGTGGGCACCATGCCGCTCGTGCCGGGTGACGTGATCCAGCTCGGCGCCGGCGGCCCGGAGCTCCAGTTCGACCTCGATCCGCTGCCCGCGGCGTACATCAAGTCGACCCGGCTGGCGGTCGGCGGCCCCGGCACCATGAGCAGCGAGCCCCGCATCGCCGAGACGCGCGTCGAGCCGCCCACGGTGGCGCCCACCCCCGGCACCGCAACCTCCGCGCGGCAGGCCAATGCCATCGGCAAGGCCACCGTCGAGCGGATGATCGGCACGACGCGGAAGGAAGGCCGCCGCAACACGCTGATCGCCATCGCCGCGGGCCTGGTGCTGGTTGCCGGTCTGGCTGCCTGGACCAAGATAAAGAACGACCGCAACGAGAAGCAGCTTCATGAGCAGCAGCAGGCGCAGGTGACCGCGGCGGCGGCGACCAAGGCCGGGATGGACACACTGGCCGGCAGCACCAAGCGCGCCCGCGATCTCGGCCTGATGATGACCCCGGCTGAAGTCGCGGAAAAGTACGCCGGCGCGGTGGTGCAGATCGATTTCTCGTGGAACCTGATCTACGCGCCGACCGGCGCGCAGGTCTATCACCGCTACGTGCCCAACGGCATCAAGGTCCGCGGCAAGATCGTGCCGCTCGCACCCGGCATGGGCGACATGATCCCGGCGTTCATCCAGATCGACGACAACACGCTCGAGCCCTCGCTCACGCTCGATGCCAGCTCCAGCGCACCGATCGCGGTGAGCGGCCAGGCCAGCGGATTCGTGGTGACCAATGACGGCTTCATCATCACCAACCGTCACGTGGCCGCCAACTGGCGGGCCCCGTACAACTTCGACCGCAACATGGCCGGCGTGCTCGTGAACGGCCAGGGCCAGGTGCTGGTGGACGCCAACAACCGGCCGACCATCGTGCAGGCACCGGGGCGATGGATCCCGTCGGAGACGAAGCAGACGGGCCCGAAGGCCGAGCTCGATGTCTTCCGTGGACGTCAGGAGTACCTGGTGGTGCGCTTCCGGAAGAACCTCACGCCGGTCGACGCGCAGACGCAGCGCGTGTCCGACCAGCACGACGTGGCGCTCATCAAGGTGAGCATGCCCGCATCGCTGCCGAAGATGGATCTGCGTGACTCGTACACCGACACCAAGGTCGGCGATCAGGTCACCGTGATGGGATACCCGGCCGTGTCGGATGTGGTGGTCGCGGTGCTCCGCTCGAAGGACATGTTCAACCGTGACGCCCAGCAGCGCGTCGTGCCGGATCCGACGGTGTCGGTCGGCAACATCGGCAAGATTCTGCGGGCGGCGGACGGCAACGCGCGCGGCAACACGTCGCAATATTCGTTCAATGGCGACACGTACCAGCTCACCATCAACTCGACCGGCGCCGGGAACAGCGGCGGCCCGATGTTCGACGCTTTCGGTCACGTGATCGGCATCTACTTCGCCGGCAAGACGCTGGACGCGCAGATCTCGTTCTCCGTGCCGATCCGGTACGCGATGGACCTGATGTCGGTCTCTCCCAACAGCGACTGAACGGACACCGCACATGACCGCCGGTTCCTGGCTCCGCGCGACCATCGGTCCCTACCGTCTGGTCGAGTTCGTCGGGGCCGGCGGCATGGGCGAGGTCTACCGCGCGGTGGACACACGGAACGCACGGGTGGTGGCCATCAAGATTCTCACCACCGCCCGCCGCGTCCCCGCCCTGGTAGACCGATTCCGCAACGAAGCGCGGATCCATGCCGCGCTGCATCACCCCAACATCGCACGGATGTACGAGTTTCTCGATCACGAGGGCTCACCCTGCATCGTGATGGAGTTCGTGGATGGCGAGACCTTCGAGCAGCGGATCCAGCGCCGCGGCGCGCCGCCGCTGCTCACCGCCCTGGCGCTCGCGGCACCGGTCATCGACGCCGTCGGGTACCTTCACTCCTGCGGCGTCATCCACCGTGACATCAAGGCCACCAACGTGAAGGTCGCCAGCGACGGCGCGGTCCACCTGCTCGACTTCGGCATCGCCAAGGGGCCGGGCTCGCCCGCGCTCACGGCGGATGGCAGCGTGATCGGCACGCTCCAGTCGCTCGCGCCGGAACAGCTGGAGGGCGCGCCCGCCACGCGCCGCAGCGATATCTGGTCTCTCGGCGTGCTGCTGTACGAGCTGGTCACCGGACGCCACCCGTTCGCGGGTGACGGCGCCGAGGGCATCACCGCGCGCATCCGCGCGGGCCGCTTCAGCGTACCGTCAAAGATCGCCGCCGTGCCACCGGCGGTGGACCGGATCATCGGACGCTGTCTGCGCGTCGAACCGCGCGATCGCTATCCCTCGTGCGAGGCGCTGCTCACTGACGTCCGCGCCCTGCTCGAGCCGCCCGCCGTGTCCCCAACGCCGCGCCGGCCGCGCATCAGCCGGGAAACGCTGCTCCGCGCCCGCTCGCGCGCGCCGCTGGCCGGTGCGATCGGGGCGGCCGTCGCCTCGGTGGCGTTCCTGATCTGGAGTCTGTCGGGCTCGGCGCCGGTGCCGCCGGGGCCGACGACGCCGGACGTGAACCACGGCGGCGCAATCACGCCGGTGGCGCTCGACACGACCGCCGGCCTCATGCGCACCATCACGATCAATACGATCAACGGCGACGCCGAAGTGTGGCGGGACGGTCGCATCGTCGGACAAACCCCTTACCAGCTGAAGGCGGCCATCGGCGAGCACATCTCCGTCGTCCTGCGCCGGCCCGGATACGAGGATGTCCCTGTGAACTTCGACGTGACCGAGGGCCGGAGTGAATACACCGTCGTCATGCGCCCCCGAGCCGGTGGCCCGTCGTCCTCCCGTCCCACTGAAAGTCTCTGGGCGCTGGGCCTCGCGTGGTTCGGCCTGCCCTGGCGCCGCAAGAGCCGCCCGTCGTCGGAGCTCGGCCTCACGGTGGCACGCCCGGTGGCGCACGCGGGCGGCCTTCCCGCCGAGGCGCGTGTCGTGATCGGCATGGCGACGGATCCCGGCTGCGTCCGGGACGGCAACGAAGACACCGTGCGCATCGTGCGCCCGCCCGCGGAGGCCGCGGAGCAGAATGGGCTGCTGGCGCTGGTGTGCGACGGCATGGGCGGACATGCGGCCGGCGAAACGGCGAGCCGCATCGCGGCCGACGCGATCGCGCGGGAATACGCGCATCACGACAAGGATCCGGGCCAGGCGCTGTCCCGCGCCGTCCGTCACGCCAACCGCGCGGTGTTCGATGCCGCGCAGTCGGACCCCAAACTCGCGGGCATGGGCACCACGTGCACCGCCCTCGTGCTCAAGGACGGGCTGGCCTGGTGCGCGCACGTCGGCGACTCGCGCTGCTATCTGGTGCGGGGCGGCGAGATCTTTCTCATGACCGAGGACCACAGCGCCGTGATGGCCCTGGTGCGGGAAGGCGCGCTCTCCCGCGACGAAGCGCGGCAGCATCCCGACAAGAACGTGATCTCCCGCGCCCTCGGCAGCCACAAGGACGTGGACGTGACCAGCTGGCCGCAGCCGTTCGTGGTGCGGCCGGACGACCGCTTCCTCCTCTGCTCCGATGGCCTCTACGACGTGACGAAGGACGAGGAAGTCCGCGACATCACGCGTGACGCGCCGCCGTACGAGGCCTGCGCCCGCCTGGTCGCGCTCGCACGCGAGCGCGGCGCGCCGGACAATGTCAGCGTGATCATCCTCGCGCTGCCGGAGAACTTCGGTGCTGCCGCTCCGCGCGAAACCCGGCCGATCCCCGCGGTCTCGTGATGTCGCTCCACGGCACGATCCTCGGCAAGTACACCATCATCGAGCGGCTCGGCGAAGGCGGGATGGGCACGGTCTACCGCGCGCACGACGAGCTGGTGGATCGCGACGTGGCCATCAAGGTGCTGCGGCCCGAGCTCTCCCGGCAGAGCTCGCTGGTGGACCGCTTCCGCGCCGAAGCCAACGCGCTCGCCCGGCTGGCGCACCCGCGTATCGCCTCGCTCCACGGCCTCGAGCGCGATGGCGATCAGCTCTACATGGTGATGGAGTTCGTGCGCGGCGAGACGCTTGAAGCGCTGGTGCACCGCGTCGGCCGCCTGCCCTGGCGTCGCGCGGCCGAGCTCTGCGCCGGCGTCTGTGATGCGCTCGATCACGCCCACGATGAGGGCGTGGTGCATCGCGACATCAAGCCGGCCAACATCATGCTCGCGCCCGGCGGCCGGCTCAAGGTGATGGACTTCGGCATCGCTCGGGTGGCCGGCCGTGGACGGCAGACGCAGGTCGGACACTCGGTCGGCACGCCGATGTACATGGCGCCCGAACAGCTGCGCGGTGAAGAGGTCGATGGCCGGGCCGATCTCTACGCGCTCGGTGCCGTGCTCTACGAGCTCATCACCGGGCAGCTCGCCTTCGATGCCGACAGCGATTACAAGCTGATGATGATGCAGCTCAACGACCCGCCACCGGCGCCAAGCGCGGCCGTGGCGGGTGTCCCGGACTCGGTCGACGGCATTGTGGCGCGGGCCATGTGCAAGCGCGCGGACGAGCGCTATGCCAGCGCGGCCGCCATGAAGGCCGCGCTGGAGCGCGCCATCCGCGAGGCGCCCGATGGGCCGGCCGACACCGACGTGGCCAAGCCGTCGCCGGCTACGCGGCTGGCCGTGCCATCCACACCGGCGCCGTCCACTTCCGCGCCGGTCGCGCCCACGGGCAACGCGCCGGTCACCCGCGTCGCCGACGGTGACGGCATCGGCCGGACGCGGATCGCCGGGGACGAGCCGGCCATGACGCCGATCTGGCTCGACTGGCGCGTCTGGGCGCTGGCCGCCGCCGCGGTGATCGTGATGGCCCTGCTGCTCCGTCCGTCGTCGCCGGCACCGGGACCCGTCCTGGCCGACCTGCCGGTCCCGCCGGTGACGCAGCCGGCGCAGGCGTCGCGGGATCCGGTGCCGGCGCCGACGCCGAGCCGTCTCACCGACCCGGTCGGCACCTCGGGAGGAACTGTGCGGCCGCCGGTGCGCACCGTCCCGTCCGACCTCCATCCGATCTCGCCGGACAATGAATCCGGCGCCGGCGGAAGCTCCAGCCGACGCCGGCCGTCGCCGCCAGCCGAGGACCCCTCACCGCCCGGCCGTGTATCACCACCGAAGGCCGACCCGGTCAACGATCACCCGCCCGCGTCGCCGCCCGCCGAATCGGGCGCGGCAGCGAGCGCCCGCGCACGGTCGGTGATCTCAAACTGGCTTGGCGGGCTTACCGACGGAAACGCGGGGCGCATCAGCCAGGCGCTCGACGGCTCGGGCCGTGCGCAGGCCGACCTGCTGACCCTCGTGCGCGATAATCGCGTGGCAGGCGTGACGTCCGAGGGACTTGATGTGCAGGTGAACGACGATCGAGGCACCGCCACCGCGTCCACGACGGTCACCTGGCGCTCGGCCTTTGGAGCCACGCGCAGGGTGCCGGTCCGCTTCTCGTTCGAATTGCGGCGTGAGGGTGCGGAGTGGCGCGTGGCGGCGGCGCACATTATCGGGTCGCCCACGTTGCGGTAGGCGACACCCACGGAGGGACGATGAATCCGTTTGGCATCTGCGCGCTGGCAACCGTGACACTCGCCGTCAGCGCGGGAGCGCAGGACTCCGCCTCGGCCCGGCGCATGCTGGCCGTGGCGCGCACGCGCGACGCGGAGATCGGGCGCATCCGCTCGGAATCGGCAGCGCGCGAGGGCGAGATGCGACGGAACATCGATCAGCTCAACGCGCGACTGCACGCCAACACGGCGGAGTTGCAGCAGACGCTGGCCGGCATCGGCACGCTGCAGTCGCGCGACCAGAAGCTCGACGCGCTGGCCGACGCCGCGCCGCAGCTCATTGGACGGATCCGCGGGAACGAGGATCGCTACGCGGCCGATGCGCGCACGGTCACGCTGCGCGCCACCGACCGCGTGATCGTCATCGAGCGCGGACTCGAATCACTCCGCCTCAAGGCCAACGCGCTGCATACGACGGCGGTGGCGTTCAACGCCGGCTTCGACCTGGGCAGTCTGGCCAGCCCCACCAGCTTCAGCACGTTCGAGTCGTCGATTCAGGCGCTGAAGAGTCTGACGACCGAAAAGCAGCGCGGCCCGATCGACATGCTGGTGGGCTGGTTGAAGAAGGTGCCGGGCGTCCCGATCGTGAGTTCGCTGGCCGGCGTGGTGGTGAACGCGATGTCCAACCCGGTCGACACCAGGAAGGCGCCGGATATGAAGGCCGCGGGCGAGCGGCTGATGTGCATCGCCGTGGTGAGCCAGTCGTCGCTCGAGCGGATGGAATCGGTGCGGCGGGCATCCGAACGGCTGGAACGCCTGTCGGCGGATGTGGAGCGGCGGGCCACCGCAGGCGGAAACGCGATCCAGTCCGCGGTGAGTCTGCGCCCCAATGAGTCGTTCGAATCGTTCATGCGTCGTACCTACGGAGACCTCGCGTCCGACAGCACCCGCCGCCCCCTTCCGTACGACAAGATCGAGCCCGCGCTGCTGACCGTGGCCGCCGCCGCACGCCTGGAGTACGACCTCTCGCGCTCGAGCGCCGACCTCGCGACCGAGCTGGTCGCCGCGTTGCAGGAGCCGACGCCGGTTACCAATTGTCCCGACGAGAACCATGAACTCAGGACACGCTTCGACAATCTGCGACCCGCGGTGCGCAACCTCACCGAATCGCTGACGTCCCTCGCATCGGCGGACGACGGGATCGCCGTGTTCGTGCCGGCGCTGCCCGGCCGCTAAGGGCTACGGCTCGAAACCCACGCTCCGCCAGGGCGGCGCCGGATCGAACAGTGACGGCGCACCAGTGCGCGTCACGAACGACGGCGCCGTGGTGTCCTTCTCGATGACCTTCGGCAGTCCCGACGGTTCGCTCAGGTCAGTCTGGGATCGCGGCACGTCGGCCCCACCGCGATTTCAAGGGGCAGGCGGAACAGACGACAACGCGCCGCCCCGATGGCTGCAGGGCGGCGCGCTGATGTTCTTCACCTGATCAACGCCGGACGGCGACATCAGCGATGGTCAGTCGCCGCCCTGCTCCATGTCTTCCTCGTGGCGGCCGCGGTCGTTGGCTCCCGGCACGTTCACGCGGAGGATCTCGCCAGGCTGCGGCGGCCCGAAGCCCTTGTTGGAAATGTAGAGGCTGCCGTCGGGCCCGAAGCGCATGCCGGTAGGCAGGAAGAGGCCGTCCACGATCACCTGCCGGGTTCCGTCGCGGCCAAGGCGCGTCACCCGCCCCGTGAAGGGCGCCGGGTATCCCGCACCCGGCGTGCTCTCGAGCACGTAGAGCCGGCCCCGCCTGTCAAAATCCAGTCCAAGCACTGTGGCGAACCCTCCGGCGACCACCCGCACGTCGCCCCGCCTCGACACGCGCAGGATGTTGACGGCGCCCGGCGTGACCGGGAATGTCCCCAGGCTGCTCACGTAATTCGCGCCCCGCCGTTCGGCCACGACCGTGGGCACGACGTGTCCCTGGCTCGCGGAGATATCGGCAATCCTGGTGACGGCACCGGTGCGCGGGTTCACCCGGACAATTTCGCCGTGGTTCGGTTCGACGGCGATGAGGGAGCCCCCGGCGCTGACCATGCTGTACCACGAGCCATCCGGCTCGAAGTCGTCTTCCTCCGGCTTGGCCACGTGATTCGCCATCTGGTAGGCGCTCAGGTCGGCCACGACGGCCCAGGCGCCGTGCTCGCCGAGCTTCACCACTGCGGCGGGCGAATCGGCCGACCCATGGGAGCATCCGCCGCCCGCGGAGAGGCCGTACATTCGGCCGCCCAGGAAGGCCACGTCCTGGATGCCGAGGACGTCGCCCATGGCGTTGACGGCCGAGGGGAATCGTTCCATGAACGTGGTGCGGTTTCCGTGACGGTCGATCCGTGAAATGCGGGACGTGGGGCCGTTGGAATAGGGCCCGACCGGCGGGATCACCTGCGCGCATTGTTCCGCGGTCGTGGAAGTGCCTCCGCCGGCACCCGCCTCCGCCACATACATCTCGCCATGATCGCCCCACGTGAAGTTGCGGGGAAACCTCAGGCCCGTGGCGAAGACGGAGACGGTGGCCTTCCCGCTCGCGTCCTGGGTTATCGCGGGGACGGCGCCGGAAGCGGTGTCCTCCAGTGGCTGCGATGAGTCGCATCCCGCGACGGCGGCGGCCGCCACGAGGAACGCCAGCGGTGCTGCATTTCGGAACGCAATAGGAACATTCCTCCAGGCAAGGGTTGGACGGCGAATTCTCCCATCCTCACGCCGAGTCAGGCGCGCATGCTGCTCCGATCCGAACTTACGTCAAGGCCGCGTTCCCGCCATCCCCCCTTGTTGTGGGGCTGGTCGTGCTTGCCCTGACAAGCTGCCGCGCGGGGCAGACGCCCGCCTCGATCTGTCATGCCTCACCGCGACCCTATCCCCGACGCCTGCCGCCCATCAATACGATGTCGGGCGTGACGAAGTCGTCCTGATCGCCCGTTTCAATGAGCGGGATCACGTCATTCGGAGTTGGCTGGCAGCTGCTCGCAGTGCCACCCATGTACCCGGTTTATGGTGGCAGCGATCCGCCCGGTTGCTCACCGGTAAGTGTTTCAGCCAATGGCGCCGAACAGGCGTCCCACCGCCGCCGTGCAGCCCATGGCGACGGCCCCCCAGAAGGCGACACGCAGCGCCCCTCGGGAAAGCGGCGCCCCGCCGAGGCGAGCGGCCACACCCCCAAGAACCAGGAGGAGTACCATGCTCACTCCGACGACTCCCCATGTCAGGTTCTCTGCCGGCAACAGGGCCGCGAGGAGTGCCGGCGGGGCCGCTCCGACAGCAAAAGACGCTGCCGACGTCAACGCTGCCTGGATTGGGCGCGCCCGGGTCATTTCATGAATGCCGAGCTCGTCCCGGGCATGAGCCCCGATGGCGTCATGGGCCATGAGTTGCTCCGCTACCCGGACCGCGAGGTCCCGTTCGAGCCCTCGGCTCACGTAGATCCCCGCCAGCTCTGCCCGTTCGGCTGCCGGCGACGTCGCGAGTTCACCACGTTCCTGGGCGAGATCGGCTTGTTCCGTATCGGCCTGGGAGCTGACCGACACGTACTCGCCGGCCGCCATCGAGAGCGCGCCAGCCACGAGGCCCGCGACGGCCGCGAGCAGGACGGCCGCGGGGCCGGGTGCGGCGGCCGCCACGCCCACGATCAGGCTGCTGGTCGAGATCAGGCCATCGTTGGCGCCGAGAACGGCAGCGCGCATCCAGCCGATTCGTCCGCTACGGTGCAACTCACCGGGCATGTTGGTCGTTTCTCCTGGTGCTCGGCGGTGGGATCGTTGACGTGTTACCCAGCACGATGCTGGCGGACCAGCAACACGCACGCGACCGGAAGTACCACTCCGTAGCCGGCCACGCCCATCCGTTGCAGGCGCCTATCGCCGACCACAGGGCCAATCGTACCGAGCAGGCACAACGCGCCGGCGCCGAGGAGCCCGCGGCGGACGCCACGCTGCGGGCCTCCGGCGTCGAACCCCAGGCCACTTAGCACGAGCGCAATCCCGAGGAACAGATCCCACGCAAGAAGCTCGGCCGCGTACGCGGGCGGCGGCCAGACAATGGCGCCTCACTCGTGACCCCCGCAAACAGGCTCGTAAACACCAAGGCAAGTAAACTCAGCAGCCGGTGCGCGGGCCTCGCGTCCGCGTGGATCGCCGCCATAAGGCCCACCAGCGGCAGTGCCGAGCCAAGCGTGAGGACCTCCATTAGCGCAAGAACAGGATCCTCGATTGGCCGCGAACTACCGGCGCTCGTGATGCCGATCCCCAGCACCACGAGGCAGGCGGCTCCCAGCACCGCAACCGTACCCGCACACCAACGCGCGATTGTCTCAGCGGTCATAGGAGTCCGAGAGAGTAGTCACCTGACGTCCAGCATCAGCTGCGGCGCGCCCACCTCGTCGGTGCAACGCCGCCCGTCGGGATTGTTATACGACTTCCGCATCTGAACCGTGCCTGAGTGGACGGACGCGGCAGCCAGGGTCGCTGCCCCAAGGCCGGGTGGCGAAACACTGAACCGCATCGAAATCGGCCGCCCCAACGGTCACCTGCACATAGGATGCTTGTTGACCTCCGACGTCCCACACGCGGTGAGCCAATTCCTCAGACGGTCCGGTTAGGTCACCCGAGTCGGGCGCGGCGAAGTGAAAGCGCACGTCAAGGAACTCGGCAGAACACGATGGCACCAGGGCCGTAGCGCTCGGCGCCACCGGCTGCAGGCGCTCCGCGAGCAGCGCGCACGCGGGGGTTGTCGTCGGGCCACGCGATGCGGAGTGGACCTGGGCGCAGCCGACAAGCAAGCATATCAGGACGACGTGGACGCGTCGCATAGTTGCCATTGTTGTAGCTGCCTAATGCCCTCGCATCAGCTGCAAGGGCACTATCAATATCTCAAACGAGCTCGTACGCTGGTGCCTTTGGCTGCTGCATGCAGTGATTAGGCCACCAACAAGCCGATATTCAACCTCAATACATCAGCACGACTCTGTATGTCACGGGCGGTGCAGCGGTGGCGTTCCGAGATCCCGCGTCACGCCGAGGACGAGACTGAGCTGCTGCGGAAACTGGACGGCGCCGTTCTGCGCGTCCGGCACCGCCTTCGAGATCGGCGAGATCGACGTCTGGACCATCGCCGACAGCGCCGGGATCAGGCCGGTTCGCAGCGTTTCCCGCTTGCCGCCGGAACTGTCACTGACCACCTGGGAATCGGCGAGCGTGTAGCCATTCATCGTGAACGCCCGGCCGAAATCGTTCAGCTGCGGAAGGATGGAGTGACCGGCGCTGCAGGGCAGCCCGGTCCGCCGTGAGAAACTCGGAATGTTGGCGTGCGCCAGCGCGGCCGCCATGTTGTTCCGTTCGCAGGCGCGCTCGCACGCGTGGATCATCGCCGCTCGATTGGTGACGCCCGAGCCACCGTTGGCCAGCGTGAGGACCTATGTGGCGGGCAGGGCCGCCCGCAGCACAAAGAACCCGAACATTGCTACCACGTGACAACCGAGTGCGCCGCAGTTGCGGCCCGTCGGGGAGCGTTAGTGATGGGGCCGTTCAGCCAACTCACGCACGTATGCGGCGACGGCCCGCATTTGCGGGAGCGTCAACTTGCCCTTGAAGGATTTCATGTCTCGACCCTTGCCATTGGTTAGGATGGTCACGATCGAATCTTCACTGTGATTGGCGCCGAAGGCCGAATCGAACGTCGCAACCTTGGGGTACTCTTGCCGGATCAGCTTGGGCGGAACACCCTGAACGCCGTGGCACCGCTTGCAGGTGACGATGAAGAGGGCATGGCCGTCAGGGGTCTGCGCCGCCGCTCGCGATGCTGCGCCGCCGACAGCCAGCGTGACCAGGCCGAGAATGAAAATACGCGTGTTCACGGATGCTCCGTTCGTTTCACGGGCGGCGGGAAGGTGTCATCGATCTGCGGTTTGGCCGTCGCCCAGTTCCGCCCGCGCAGCGAGGAGAGGTATTGCGCAATGTCCTCGATCTCCCGGTGCGACAGCTTCGGCGGACCGAAACTCGGCATCTTGGAGTCGGGATGGTACACGCCGGGGTCTTCGATGAAGCTGTGCATCCACCCCGGCGAATGATGCAGGCCGATCTCGGTCAGGTCGGGTGCGTCGGTGACGGCCCCGCCGCTGGTATCCGGTCTTACGTTCCCCACGGCGTGGCAGGTGTTGCAGCCGTGCGCCCGGAACAGTGTGCGGCCGACCAGTTGAATTGCATTGAGTGGGGTGCCGATTTCGTTAGTGGCCGAGGCCGTCGGACCACCGCGTAGGGCGGCACCGAGGAGCAACGCCGTCCCGGCTGTGAGCACGGTCAACGTCGCGGCCGCCACCGGCCGGTGCAGCAGGGAACGCATGCTGCGGCGGTCGACGAACGGCAGGGCCAGCAGCGCGATCACGATCGCGGCCGGGATGCCCACCGCGATGGCGCTCTCGAGCGACCCCGGCACCAGCCGCAGTAGTTCGAAGAACGGCAGGAAGTACCACTCCGGCCTCGGCACGTAACTGGTGTCCGTCGGATCGGCCGGCGCGTCAAGATGGGCGCCGGAGAAGTGGGCCAGCGCCACCAGCACCACCACCACCAGCGCCGCGACCACGATGTCCTTGGCGATGATATCGGGCCAGAATCGAACGCCCGCCCCTTTCGACCGGGAATAGCGCTCCTGGTAGTACGCGGGGTACGCCGGATCATCGGTGCGCGGCGGTGACCCGGCCTCGAGGACGCCGGTACGCGGCGCGATCCCCTGCCGGATCACCAGCGCCAGATGGAGCAGCGCAAAGCCGCCCAGCAAGAGGGGAAACAGCAACACGTGCAGTGCGTAGAACCGCGTCAGCGTCGTGGCGCCCAATTGCGTTCCGCCGCGGAGCAATTTGGCCAGCACCCCACCGATCAGCGGTGTCGTGCCGGCGATGTTGGTTCCGACCTGTGTTGCCCAGTAGGCCTTCTGGTCCCAGGGCAGGAGGTAGCCGGTAAACCCGAAGCCCAGCACGATGAACAACAACCCCACGCCCAGCAGCCAGTTGATCTCGCGGGGGTACTTGTAGGCCCCCATGCTGAACACCCGGATCATGTGGGCGAAGACCAGCACGATCATCGCCGAGGCGCCCCAATGATGGATGCCGTGAAGCAGCGCGCCGCTGGCGACGGTGTGCTGGAGGTACTGGACGCTGTCGTAGGCGTGATCGGGCGACGGTGCGTAGTACATCGCCAGCACGACTCCGGTGACGACCTGCACCATGAACACCGCCAGGGTCGCACTCCCGAGGGTATGCCACCAGGTCAGTCCGCCCGGCATCTTGCGGTCGACCAGCTGCTCACGCAGCGAACGCAGATCGATCCGTTCATCGAACCAATCCCGAATTCCGCCCACAGCTACGCCGTCACTTTCTGGGGGATCCCGGGCCGGAAGTTGCGGTAGTCGACGAAGACCGCGCTGTCGCGGATTTCCACCGGCAGCGTATCGAGGGGACGGGGTGGCGGGCCCGCCAGCACGGCACCCGTCTTGATGTCGAATTGTCCCCGATGACAGGGACAGAGGAAGGTGTTCAGCGCCTTGTCGTAGTTGTAGCTGCAGCCGAGGTGGGTGCAGTGGGCGTTGTAGGCCTTGAATTTTTCGCCGTCGTCGGTGTAGAGCCAGACGGCCACTTCGACCTGCGCTGCAACCCACCCGTCGTTTTCGTCCTGGACGAAGCCCGCCCGGATCGGCACGCCGATGTCGAGCAGGGCGATATCGTCGGCGACCCTGATCCAGGTGGACGGTTTTGCCTTCACCAGTGCCGGCGAAACGAATGACCGGACCACCGGAATTCCGACCAGACAGGCGATGATTGCAGAGCCGATTCCGCTGACCCATTGCATGAAGCGGCGCCGCGTGAGGCGATGGGGCGCGTCAGAATCGGTGACTGGATCGTCAGCGGGCCCGCTACTGCGCACGATGTATTACTCTCTCGAATGGACCGGGTGCCGGGGGAAAAGCGAACGCCACAATGTTCATTGTTTAGCCAGGGATTGGCAAGTGGAGTTCACCCGGTTCGATGGACGGTTGGCGACTTGGGATTCATGCCGTATGTGAGGTGAGTCGCTCAAACGCGAGCGGGGACCGCTGGCCAAGCGAGGAGTGCCGGCGGTGGGGGTTATACCAGCCTTCGATGTAGCGGAAGCGGGCCCTTCGCGCCTCCGCCTGGGTCAGGAAGCAACGCCGGTTGATCAGCTCACACTCCAAGGTGGCAAAGAAGCTTTCGGCCATCGCATTATCGTAGGCACTACCCACGGCGCCGCGGGACGGCCGCACGCCCATCTCCTGGCAGCGCTGTCCGAAGCCGAGCGCGGTATACTGACTGCCCCGATCCGAGTGATGGATCACGCCCTGCGGGCGGCGTTGGCTCAGCGCCATGTTCAGCGCGTCGAGCACTAGGTCGGTCTGGAGGTGCGTGGCCATCGCCCAGCCGACGATCCGGCGGCTGGAGACGTCCAGCACGATGGCGAGGTACAGGAAGCCGGCCCAGGTCGGGACGTACGTGATGTCCGCCACCCAGAGGTGATTCGGCGCGGTCGCGGTGACGTCCCGACGGACGAGATCGGCCGCTGGGGTTTCTACGGCGCCCCGCCGGGTGGTGCGCACGCCCCGGCGCCGGCTCACGCCCGCCAGGCCGGCGGCGCGCATCAGGCGGGCCACGCGCGTCTGGCCGACGAAGAGGCCCGCCACGCGTAGAAGCCACTCGGGGAGACCCGGAGGACGCGACACATCGTCGCGACCGGATATGCGGCCTGGTGATCCCTCACGAACCCGTAGACCCGCTGGGGATCGTGCCGGTCTTCCGTGTGAACCAGGCCGTCGCTTTTGACAGAATCTCGCGCTCGAGTTTCAAGTGACGATTCTCCCGGCGGAGCCGGGTGATCTCCTCGCGCTCCACGGTCGTCCGGCCCTCCCTCCGTTGGCCGCCATCCCGCGCGGCCTGGACCACCCAGTGCCGAATGGTCTGGATGGACGGCTGAAACTCCTTCGCGAGCGACGCCGGCGATCGACCGGCGTCCGCCAGTTCGATCAACTGGCGATGGAACGCAGGGGGGTAGCGCTTGCCTGGTCTCGGCATCGGGACGCCTTTCACCCCGAAGGGTGCAGTGTCCACGGAACCCAGGACAACTCAGACCTGCCGTCCAGCGTGAACCTCAGACTTGTACGCTCGGCACAATCCAGCATCGGCACGCCGTCGCCGCCTAATGCCCTCGCATCAGCTGCAGGGCCACTAGTCACATGCTCGGACATGTTGAGGGCGTCGGTGGCCCTGTCGGCTGCATGCCGTGATTAGGTGGCCCGCCCGGAGCCTAGCCCCCGAGCGGCCCGGGCCCCGCGCGGCGGGCGTGCACCACAGCGAGGACGGCCACGCGATTCGCTTCACGGCGATAGATGATGCGGTAGGGTGATTCGAAGACCTCGCGCACCTCGGGCCGATTCACTTCGGGCACGATCCGGCCCGACTCGGGGAACGCCGCGAGTTGCGCCCCGCGGCTGAGCACCCGCTGGATCATGCGCTCGGCGTAGAACTCCGACGTCGTCGCGATGCAGTGGCGAATCGCGGTGAGATGCGCCAAGGCGGTCTCGGTCCAGACGACCGTCACCGCGTTGTCCGTAACCGGCGCACCGCCTCCTCGTGTGAGACGACCCGCCCCGCCTCGGCATCAACCAGCCCGGCCTCGGCAGCCTGGCGGACATAGATCTCGTACATCAGATCATCCCACGAGGCGTGCTCGGGAAGCTGATCAACGAGGCGGTGGGCTTCAGGCTTGAGATCGCGCGCGGGGTCCATCATGCCTCCACGGAAGACTGACGATCCCGAAATATGCGTCGAGGCCCGGGAAGTCGCCATTCGAGTTGGGCCATCTAATGCCCTCGCATCAGCTGCAGGGCCACTAGTCACATGCTCGGACATGTTGAGGGCGTCGGTGGCCCTGTCGGCTGCATGCAGTGATTAGGCCTCAGCTCACCCGCTGACGGCGCTGTCGCTCCTGCTCAAGGCGCTCCGCCAAGAACATCTTGAGCAGGCTCTGATACGGCACGTCCTGCTGATTGGCGAGCAGCTTCAGTTCCTCGAGCATCGCCTCTGGCAGGCGCAGTGAAATCGTGGCGGTCGACGGCTTGAGGTTGGCAAGCGTCATCCGGCGGGCCGCCGACCAGTCGAGCACGACACGCGAATCCTGGCGCTGCCAGTAGGCCCGCTCCTCCCGCTCGCTCTTAAACCGCGGGATCTTCGCCGGGGGCTTCTTGGGCATGCTGATAGACCTCCCGCTCGCGGTGGCTCTGATCCCGGGCCGAGATGACGCGAATCAGGGTGCCCCGCATGGTGAAGACAACGAACAAGTCCCGGCCGAGGGGCGTCCGCCCGAGCGCGTAGTACCGCGCCTCCGCGCTCGAATGCGCACCGTCGGGCGCCAGCAGCAGGGGCTGCTGGAAGAAGACCATCTCGCACTCGGCCTGCGTGACCGCGTGCCCCACCCAGTTCTTGGTGGCATTGCCGGCATCCCACTGAAAGCCGGTTGCGGCGGCCAGGGCTTTCCAAGGGTCGAGCATGGCGCAGTATATGGCAGAAATATACGTGCGTCAATACGTGCCCTGACTCGACGCCCGGTGAGGCCTAATGCCATCGCATCAGCTGCAGGGCCACTATTCACATGCTCGGACATGTTGAGGGCGTCGGTGGCCCTGTCGGCTGCAAGCAGTGATTAGGCCGTTCCCAGCTGGGGCTACCGCGCGAACATCTCCGTCAGGCGCGCCAGCACCGTCTCGACGGTGGCCGGGCTCAAGGCGCCCAGCCGACGCACCAGCCGCTCGTGATCCACCGTGCGGAGCTGATCCAGCACCACGTGGCCCTTCTTCTGCTGGAACTGACACGCCACCCGGAACGGGTAGCGATGCCCGCCCGTGGTCATCGGGGCCACGATCGCGGTCCGCAGGTGCTGGTTCAGCTCGTCCGGGGAGACGATCACGCAGGGGCGGGTCTTCCGGATCTCACGGCCCAGCGCGGGATCAAGGGCCACGAGATACACCTCGCCGCGCCTCGGCCCCCGGGGGGCTACCACGTCCACTCCGTGTCGTCGAACCAGGTCGGGGTCGGGGCATCGAGCCGATCCGCGTCCCGGGCCCGCGCAGCGGCGGCCGCCTCGGCCCACGCGGCACGGGGCACGGTAGCCGGCGTAATGATGATGCGGCCGCTTTCCGCCGAGACCTCGACCTCTTCGGGGAGGCCGGCCTGCTCGAGCAGCGGCTTGGGGATCCGGACCCCTTGGGAGTTGCCGATCCGGACGATACGGGTCTTCATGGGGGTCTCCTGGGCTGTAGCTACAATGTAGCTACGCCACGTCCCCCCGGCAACCCACTCGCCGAGAACGGCCTAATGCCCTCGCATCAGCTGCAGGGGCGTTATCCATATATCAGCACATGCGGAGAACGTCGAGGCCCCTGTCTGCTGCATGCAGTGATTAGGCCCCAGGCGCAGCTCAGCTCGCGTGCGGCAGGGGCGCGACCTCTTTCAGGAGCCGGTCCTTCAGCCGATCGCGCTCGACCTCCAGCTCGTAGCCGGTCTGGAGGTTGAGCCAAAACCGCTCCGAGGTGCCGAAGAACCGCGCCAGCCGCAGCGCCGTATCGGCCGAGATCGCCCGCTTCCCGTGGACGATCTCGTTGATTCGCCGCGCCGGCACGCTGAGACTCTTGGCCAGCCGGTACTGCGTCACCTCGAGCGGCTTGAGGAAGTCCTCGAGCAGGACTTCACCGGGATGAATCGGGGGCAGGCGGCGCGGGGGCATGGGATCCTCCTAGTGGTAGTCCACGATCTCGACATCGAAGGCGTCGCCGTCGTGCCAGCGAAAGCAGACCCGCCACTGATCGTTGATGCGAATGCTGTGGTGACCGACCCGCGCACCCCGGAGCGCTTCGAGCCGGTTGCCGGGCGGCACCCGAAGATCGTCCAGCCGGGTGGCGGCGTCGAGCTGGACGAGCTTCCGGAGCGCGACCCGCAGTAGGGTCGGCGGCAGGCGCCGCACGGGCTCCCGGTGGAACAGGCGCTCCGCGTCCTTGCCGACGAAGCTGCGAATCATGCCTCATAATAACGCCGCGCGTTATTAGTGTCAAGCCGAACACGGGTGGGGCCTAATGCCCTCGCATCAGCTGCAAAGCGGCCATCAGGTACTCGGGGAATGCAGAGAGAAAGCCCGGCCGCTTTGTCGGCTGCATGCAGTGATTAGGCACCCACGCGCATCAGCTGCCCGGGCATGGCACGCGTTAACGCGT
>JBBSCB010000026.1:0-51349 GCA_038250675.1 Gemmatimonadales bacterium | reverse complement strand
GCGCCGATTGCGGAAGGTGCGGTGCTGGTGGACGACGCCGGCCGCATCGCGATGGTCGGGCCCGCCGCCGCCATGCCGATTCCGCCCGGCAGCACGGTCGAGCAGTTCCCCGGTTGCGCGCTCATTCCCGGACTCGTCAATACCCACACCCATCTCGAGCTCACCGGCCTCGACGGCGCGGTCGCGGCTGCCGACTTCACCGACTGGATCCGCCAGCTCCGCGACCAAAAGGCGGCCCGGAGCGCGGCTGACTTCCTCGCCGCCGCGCGGCGCGGGCTGGCCGATTGCCATGCCGCCGGCGTCACCACCGTCGCCGACACCGGTGATTCCGGCGCGGTGCTCGTCGCACTCGCCGAGGCGGGCGGCAGCGGCATCGCCTATCAGGAAGTCTTCGGCCCCCATCCGGATCAGGCGGCGGCGAGCATGGAGTGGCTCCGGCAGCGCATCGCCGACTCGCGGCGGCTCACGTCCGATCGGGTCCGGCTCGGCGTCTCGCCCCACGCGCCGTATTCGGTGAGCGGTCCGCTCTTTTCCGCGGCGGCCGAGTGGGCCCGCACCGAGGGACTGCCGGTTGCGGTGCACATCGCCGAGTCCGCCGCGGAGTGTGCGCTTCTGGCCACCGCCACCGGGCCCTTTGCCGTGCTGTGGACCGGGCGGGACATTCCGGCGGCGGCGCCGCTCGGTGATTCGCCGGTGGCATGGCTGGCGCGGCACCGCGTGCTGGGGCCGGCCACGCTCTGCATCCACGCCGTGCACGCGGATGCGGCGGACATCGCAACGCTGGCGGGGAGCGGCAGCGCCGTCGCCCACTGTCCGCTCTCCAACCGGGCCCATCGGCACGGCGATGCCCCGCTGGCCGCGTTCCTCGCGGCCGGGATCCGGGTGGGCGTCGGGACCGACTCGGTAGTGAGCATCGGCCGGCTGGACCTGCTGGCGGCGGCCCGCGCAGCCCGCGCACTCGCCGGACTGGACGACGCGGCGGCACTCGGCCTCTGCACGCTCGACGCCGCGCGTGCCATCGGGCTGGCCGACGACGTAGGTTCACTGACCGCGGGCAAGTACGCGGACGTCGTGGCCGTGGCCGTCGGGACCACGGCCGATCCGGTGGCGCGGGTCGTCGCCGGCGGCGTCGAGGACGTCCGCGCGACCTTTCTCGCCGGCCGGAGGGTCTTTCCGTGAAGCTTGCGCGGCATACCGCCATACTGCGGCTGGTGCGGACCCAACGGATCCGGAGCCAGGACGAGCTCCGCGCGGCGCTGGCGGGCGAGGGAATCGCCGCGACTCAGGCGACGCTCTCGCGCGATGTGCGCGAGCTGGGGTTGGTCAGGCTCTCGGATCGCGAAGGGGTCTACTACGGCAATGGCGCCGACGGCGCCGGTATCCGGCCCGAGCTGGGTCAACTGGTCCGGACGCTGCTGGTGGGAATTGATGGCGTGGGTCCGCTGCTGGTGCTCCGCACCGCGGCGGGATCGGCCGGTGCGCTCACCGTGGCGGTGGACGGGGCCGGCTGGTCCGAGGTGATCGGTACGGTGGCGGGGGACGACACGGTGCTGGTGGTCACCCGCGGACCCCGGGAGCGCGAGGCGGTGGCGGCCCGGCTCCGGGCGCTCGGCTGAACCCCCGACCGGGTCGTAGCCCCAACCGGGGCAGCGCCCCTACCGGGCGCCAGCCGCGCGCGTTACGATTGGGATGACCAGGAAAGAGCCGAACTCCGGGTCCACCCCGCCTGGCTCGCCGGATGGCGAGCGAGTGGGCGGAGGTGCATCCTCCATTCGTCGCGACTCGGGGGCATTCCCGTGCGGTGCCTGGCGCTCAA
Source organism: Gemmatimonadales bacterium (assembly GCA_038250675.1). Taxonomy (GTDB): domain Bacteria; phylum Gemmatimonadota; class Gemmatimonadetes; order Gemmatimonadales; family GWC2-71-9; genus JAICUF01. The sequence goes on along the minus strand of JBBSCB010000026.1, from coordinate 49,533 downwards.
CGCTTCCTTCGAGCCATTGACGATGGTCCCCATCCGGCGCGCGCTCCGGCTCGTGATCGATGGCAAGGCCGAAATCGTCGAGTCCGACGACGAGGTGGTCAGAAGCGAACGCCTGACCCTGCCCAAACCTGCCATCATCCGGCTCGTCAAGTTCGTGCACGTCCCCCGCCGTTTCCGCCGCCAGGTCACCAACACCTTCCTTTTTGCCCGCGACGGATATCGCTGCCAGTACTGTCACCGCCCGCAGACCGGCCTGCGTCATCGCGAGTGCCTCACCCGCGATCATCTGATCCCGCTGTCCCGCGGCGGCGACAACGAGTGGACCAACGTCGTCACCGCCTGCAGCAGCTGCAACACCCGCAAGGGCAATCACCTGCCCCATGAATGCGGCATGGAGCCGATGACGGCGCCGCACGAGCCGCACTTCGTGCATCTCTCGTGGGCGGTCCGCCGGCTCTCGCTGGCCCAGGCCAAGTACATCCGCCTGTTCTACGGCCCGGAGGCGCTCAGGGCGCTCGGGATGTAGCGCACCGCCACACGGCCACTCGGCCCGGGGCCCAGGGCCCAGGGCCCCGGGCCTCCCGCGCGTGTCCGGACGTTGTGCTCCCCGGTACACCGGGGCATCTTTCCCTCCGTACTCCCCCCACAATGCCAACCGGCAGCCACGCCCGCGCTGGGCGCCCGGTGTGAGGTCCTCCCTGCGTGCGGATGTGACCGTGGCAGCCTTGCTCCCCCAAACGTCCCACGTCTGCATCACCGTGCCGCCGCGTCCGGCGCCGCGATGACGCCTGGGCCCTCCGCCGCGCTGACGCCTCGGTCCGGCGCCGCCATCGAGGCGGCGCGACGGCTCTGGGCCCGTGCCGGAGGCGCGGCTGCCACCGACGCGGCCGCGCCACTCGCCGCCGCCCTGTGCGCGCAGCTGACAACCGCACTCGGTCGCTGGATCGGCCACGTCGGATTCGTGGCGCTGTTCGATCAGGCCATCGGGGAGGCGCGGGAGGAGCACCCGGCACTGGAGCTCGTGACGGCCGCCGACTGCAACACGTCGTGTTTTCAGGCGGTAGCCGATGCCCACGGCGCCGCCCGGCTCGCCGCCGGGATGGTGGGGCTGATCGCCGCGTTGATCGACGTGCTCGGACGAATCATCGGCGAGGACATAGCCATGCGGCTGGTCGAACAGACTGGTATCCCGAGCTCACCACGCGTGGTGAGCGCTGAAATGGAAGCAGGATCCGATGCCCAGCAAGCGTAATCGGCCGACGGCGTCGTCCCGGATGCCGCTGCATCTGCTGGACACCGGCGTGCCCGGGCTGAACGAGGTCGTGGGCGGCGGCGTGCCGTCGCTGTCGTTCAATCTCATCGCAGGCGGGCCCGGCGCCGGCAAGACGACGCTGGCCATGCAGATCCTGTTTGCCAATGCCACGCGGGAGCGGCCCGGGCTGTTCATCACGCTGCTGGGGGAGACGTCGCTCAAGATGCTGCGCTACCAGCAGCAGTTCGACTTCTTCGACGCCGGCCGACTCGGCACCGACGTGCACTTTCTCAACCTGAGCGAGGCCGCGCTCGAAGGCGATCTCGACGGCGTACTGGCCCAGATCATCGCCGAGGTGGATCGCCTGCATCCGGGGATCGTGGTGGTGGATTCGTTCCGCTCGCTCGTACGCCTCAACGGGCCTGCGGGGGCGGACAACAAGCTCGAATACTTCGTGCAGCGGCTGGCGCTGCACCTCACGACGTGGGAAGTGACCTCGTTCCTGATCGGCGAATACCAGACGGAAGAGCTCCGCAACCCCGTCTTCACCGTGGCGGACGGCATCCTCTGGCTGATGCAGGCGGTGGACCGCAACTCGGTGGTCCGGAAGCTCCAGGTCGTGAAGATGCGAGGGATGGCCCTGATGCCCGGGATGCACACCCTCCGCCTCGACGGGGCGGGCATCCAGGTCTTCCCCCGGATTCCCGAGCACCCGACCGACGCGGTGCAACGCGGCCATCGGCGGCTGTCCACCGGGATTCCCGGTCTCGACGCGATGATGGGGGGCGGCATTCCCTCGGGCGATTCGCTCGTCCTGGCGGGGCCCACCGGCACCGGCAAGACGACCTTCGCCATGAAGTTCGTGGCGGCCGGGCTGCATGAGGGCGAGGCCTCCGTCATCGCCATCTTCGAGGAGCGGCCGGACGTTTATCTCGAACGCGCCCGCATCCTGGAGGCGGGACTGACCGAAGCGGTCACCGCCGGCAGGCTGCGGATCATCTATCTCCGTCCGCTGGACCTCTCGGTGGACGAGGCGCTCAACGAGATCCGGACCGCGGTCCGGGAACTTGGCGCCACCCGCGTGGTGCTCGACTCGATCTCCGGATTTGAGATGGCACTGGCGCCCACGTTCCGCGAAGACTTCCGTGAATCGCTCTACCGGCTGATCGGGGCGCTCACCGGCCTTGGCGTGACGATGTTCTCGACCGTCGAGGTCGAGGCCGGCGACACGGGGCTGCTGCTCACCGGCTACAAGGTGTCATTCCTGACCGACGACATCATCAGCCAGCGCTACGTGGAGATCGAGGGCGTGCTGCAGAAGGCGCTCGTCGTCGTCAAGATGCGCGGCAGCGATCACAACCGGGAATTCCGGCTGTACGACGTCAGCAGCGCCGGCGTGCGGCTGCGCGAGTCGCTGCGAGACTTCGACGGGATCACCACCGGCATGCCCACCCGCCAGCCGCGGATCTCGCCGCCGGCCCATCCCGGCCTCACCTGGGAAGAGTCAATGGTACTCGAGACCATGGTGCGCGGCGGCGCCATGTCGCCCGTCGAACTCGCCGGATTGACCGGACTCGCGCCCGCGCAGGTCACGCTGACGCTCGCGCGGCTCCAGGAGCTGGGCTACTCGAGCAATCATTCCGGCGACGTCAAGGCGGAGGCGCGTTCGCGCGACGACTGATGCGTGGTGACGGTGTCCGCACGGGGCGGCGGGAAGAATGGCAGCACGATGAGCGGTACCAGGAGCTCGTCGAGCTCGCTCCGGATTGCATCCTGATCCACGATGGCGATATCGTCACGCTCGCCAACGCCGCCGCTGTCCGCCTTGCCGGTGCCACGCGGCGGGACCAGGTCGTGGGCCACTCCATCGCCACCTTCCTCGATCCCCCCTACCTCAAGTCTGTCGAAACCGAGCTCACCGGCACGGCCGTGTCGGTCGAAGCCACGCCGCCGGTCCGGGACAGCTTCCGCCGGCTCGACGGCCGGGATGTGCCGGTCGAGGTGCGCGCGATGGTGTTCGTGGATCGGGGCCGGCCCGCCGCGCATCTCGTCATCCGCGATATCACCGAGCAGCTGGCGGCGGCGGACGTGGCGCTGGAGGTCGAGCGGCGGCTCCAGCAGGCCCAGCGCATGGAGGCGGTGGGTGCCCTCGCCGGCGGCGTCGCCCATGAAGTCAACAACATGATGGCCGTCGTGCTCGGCTTCAGCGACTTCCTGCTGAGGGACCCGCGCATGCCGGAGGAGTGCCTGGCGGACGTTCGCGAGATCTCGCGGGCGGGCAACCGCGCGGCCAGCGTGACCCGGCAGCTCCTGGCGTTCGGTCGTCGCGAGCTGAACCGGCAGCGCAGCGTCGACCTCGGCGCGTTCGTACGGGATGTCGAGCCGGTGCTGCGCCAGCTCCTCGGTGAGGACCGCACGCTGGTGTCGATGACCGGTCACGCGCTGCCGGTGTGGGTGGACAGTGCGCAACTCGAGCAGGTGCTGGTCAATCTGATACTCAACGCCCGCGACGCGACGCCGCCCGGCGGCACCATTTCGATCACCGTCACCGAGTCGACCCTGCCGCGCGCCATCGTGGCGGCGGATGCGGCCATCGTGCCGCCCGGGACGTACACCACGATCATGGTGCGAGACACCGGCGTCGGCATGAGCGCCGCCACGATGGCCCACATCTTCGAGCCGTTCTTCACCACCAAGCCAATCGGCGAGGGCACCGGCCTTGGACTGGCGGCCGCCCACGGCATCATCGGCCAGAACGGCGGTTACATCACCGTCGCCAGCGCACCGGGCCATGGGTCCACCTTCTCGATCCTGCTGCCGGCAGTGACGCCGATGGCCGGTGCCGAGCCGCTGGCCGTGCCGGCGACCGCGTCCGCCATTGCTTCGAAAGCCGCGGCGATCGTGCTCATCGTGGACGATGAGCCGTCGGTCCGCGCGGTGGCCGCCCGCAGTCTGCTCCAGGCCGGGTTCCGCGTACGTGAGGCGGCCGATGGCGCCGAAGCGCTCGCCATCATCGAACGCGACGGACCGCCGCATGTCGTGCTCACGGATCTGCTGATGCCGGGCATCGGCGGCAGCGAGCTGGCGCGACGCGTGCGCGCTACCTGGCCCCGCGTGCCGGTGCTGTTGATGTCCGGGTACTCCGCAGCGGAGCTGGGCCGGCGCGGCTCGATCGCCTCACCGGGCGAGCTGATCCGGAAGCCGTTTACGCCCGACGGGCTGGTAGTCGCCGTCAACGCGGCGATCCTGGCGGCCGCAACCGTGGCCACTGCAGCCGGACAGCCGTCGCCGAGCTGACCGTGCCGCAGGAACGCGGCATGGCGCCCCTGACTGCCCCTGACTGCCCCGCATGAGCCGCATTTCGTCCGTCTCTCCGCCGTGGCCGCTGACCGAGATTGAGGCTTGATGGACGAATCCATCGGTTTTCCGCGTAAGAATCGAAGTGGGTCTCCGTTTTTGGCCAATCCCGCTGGCATCATTTTTGCAACCCCTCCGTGAAGTTTGCGCCCGCAGGCTTCGCGCGGTCCCACGCTGACTTTCCGCTGGGTCAGCTGCGAGCCACCCAGCTATAGCGGTCGGGGTCGTCCGGCTCCTGTCGCGGATGCTTCCATGAACTGCCACTTCGTCTATCGATCGACCGGGAAGGAAAACCGGAAGGAACGCCCCGCCTTCTACACGAAGGCTGTCGCGCTTGCGTCGTTTCTCTCGGCGATCGGCGCGCTGCCGGCGGCGGGTGAAATCGTGTTTGTGAACGACGCGCCGATTGCGCCCGAGCTGGAGGAGGTCATGCGCCGGCATGGCTCGGTCGTCAACCTGCCCGGTCTGACGATGCTCGCGTCGTATTGGCGGGCGATCGCGGTCCCGGACGAGCGTGGCTGGGCAGACGAGGATCTGGTCTACTTCTCGGAAGATGACTACCTGTTCCGGCCCGATGCTTTCGTGAGTCTGTTCGAGATCAGCAGACAGGTGCCGGGCGATGCGTACTTCGCGCTCTATGCATCGTATGACGGCCTCGAGCCGAGCGGTCGGCCCGTTCCGGTCGAACGCCGCAGAACGGAACGCGTCCGAACGTCCTACACCGCCGCCGGGCACCGGTGGGTGACGGCACTGAGCACCACGTCGAGCTTTGCGGTCCGGGTCGGAACGCTGCGGAGGGATCGGTGGCTTCATCGCTACGCCCCGCGGACGGGCGGCGCATGGGATCATGCCATCTCGCTGGCCCACAGCGGGCGAATGCCATTCGGCCTGATCACGCTTGCGGATCCGCTCTGGAGCCGGGACTACAAGCTCGTGCATGCCGCGAGACAGGCGACCCTCCGACTGGGCCTGGACGTTCTCGGCATCGCCGCAAAGCTGCATCCGCGGCCGCTCATTGCCACGGTGCCGGCCCTGGCTACGCACATGGAAGTGCCTCATGTCGCGACCGGAACCGACTGGGCAGCCGTCGCCGCGGCGACGCAGTGGCCTGCCGCGCCGGTTGCCCGGGCATCCGCCGCGACTGCAGCCGCCGTCCAGATTGCTGCTCCTCCTGCGCCAGGAAGCCGGACGGCCCCCATGCCCCGCTCCACGTTGCAGGCTATGGGCCGAAGGGGGCTCGTGATTGCCGCGTCGGTCGGTGTGATCGCCGCCGCCTGGATGGCTGTGCATCGGGCACGCCTGAACCACCACCACCACGCTGTCCACGCTCACGCAGTCATCCCGCAGTCGGGCGGCGCACTCCACTAGGACGCTTCCGGATCAGTGGTGCAGCAGGACGTTCCCTCCCACGCTCCCGCCGCCGTCGCGGGGGTTTCATCCGATGGGTTCGATTATTAGGTTGAGCGCGGGACTATCCGGACGATGGTGGTTCCTCGTCCGTGAAGGCTTCTTGTCAAGAAGGTGAAGGCATGACTGATTCCCTGTCGCCGGCGCTTGAGCGGGATCGCGCTGCGCCGGACCGGCGGCGCGCGGCGGAGCGGCGCGTCAGGGCGATCGCTCCGAAGGAGCTGGAGCAGCGCGCGTCGGATCGACGGTCGGCACCACACCTGTCCTATCCGCTGTCAGGTTTGCAGGCCGGCATGTTGTACGAGCACCTGGCAGAGCCCGACACCGGCGCCAACATCAATCAGCTGATCGTCACGCTCCCCGAGTCTGTCGACGTCGAACAGCTGCGGCGTGCGTGGCAAGGCGTGATGGTTCGGCATGCCGTGCTGCGTACCGCCATCGCATGGGACGGCCTGCCGAACCCCGAGCAGCGGGTCTTTGCTGATGTTGAGCTTCCGTGGGAGGTTGTGGACCTCCGCCATGCAGACGGATCGAGCCGGGCCCGGCTGCTTCAGGATTTTCTCGACACCGACCGTCTGCGCGGTTTCAGGCTCGATCGCCCGCCGCTGATCCGCCTCGCCCTGCTGCGGATGGCTGACGATCACTACGAGCTGGTCTGGACGCTGCACCATATCGTCCTCGATGGCCGCTCCCGCACGATGGTGTTGCGCGAGGCCTTTGCCTGCTATGACGCGGCGTGCCGGGATGAGCCCTACGCCCCGCCACCGCCGCCCGAGCCCTATTGTGACTTCATCAGCTACCTGGCGGGCCGGGACCTCGCAGCGGCGCAGGAGTTCTGGACCGCGGCCCTCCACGGCTTCGTTACGCCGACGTCCGTTGCAGGGGTGCGGCCCCCCACCCGGCTGCCCGTTGCCGGGCCACGGAATCATCTCGTGGAGACCTGCCTGGGGATGGACACGAGTGCAGCGCTGAAGGCCATCGCTCGTGACAATGGGCTCACGCTGACAACGCTCGTGCACGGTGCATGGGCGTTGCTTCTCAGCCGCCACAGCGGCGAAGCTGACGTCGCATTCGGCGTCGTGCGCGCTGGCCGACGCACGGGCGCCGCCGGCGCCGACGGCATGGTTGGCATGCTGATCAATACCCTGCCGCTGCGGGCGCTGGTGGCACCGGATGCGGCGCTTTTGCCATGGCTCGTCGAGCTCAGAGATCGTTGGCGTGCCATGCGCGCGCACGAACAGACGCCGCTCAGCACGATCCAGCGAGGCTGCGGCATCGCGGCCGGCAATGCGCTGTTCGAGACCATCGTCATGGTCGAGAACCAATCGTTCGATCAGCGGGTTGGTGAGCTCGGGCCGGCCTGGGCGGCCCGTTCCTGCCGTACGATCTCGCAATCCGGTTTGCCGCTGATGCTCCAGGTGTTCGACGAGCCCGAGATTACGATCGATCTCTGGGCCGATCGAACTCGTATCGACGAGATGGCGGCCGCGCGCGCGTTGCGCCACTTCCGCACGATTCTCGAGGCCATCGCGTCCAATCCTGCCGGTCGCCTGGCAGAGTTGCCGATACTCGAGGCGGAGGAGCGCCATCGGCTGCTCGTGGACTGGAACCGCACCGATCGTCCCGTCCCGTCGGATTCCGCGGTGCCGGAGCTCATCGCCCGGCAGGCCAGCCGTACGCCGGATGCCGTGGCTGTCCGCGGCGAAGACGTCGCCCTCACCTATCGGGAGTTGCTGGAAGACGCCGAGCACGTTGCCGCGCACCTGCGCTCACTGGGCGTCGGTAGCGGAACGATGGTTGGGCTTTTCCTGGAGCGGTCGCCCGACCTCGTGGTCGGCATGCTCGGCATCATGCTCGCCGGGGCCGCCTATGTCCCGGTGGATCCGATATACCCGCCCGACCGGATCCAGGATGTATTCGCCGACGCCAGCGTGACGATCGTGCTGAACGCGGCGGTGTTGAACACGGCGCGGACGGAAGCGAAGCCGCTGGGGGCGCCGCCCACAATCGACGCTGAGGATCTGGCGTATGTGATCTTCACGTCCGGCTCCACTGGTCGGCCGAAAGGGGTCCAGATTCCCCACGGTGCGCTGGTGAACTTCCTGGTCGCAATGGCCGAGCGGCCCGGGCTGGCCGCGACTGACACCCTGCTCGCTGTGACGACGCCGGCCTTTGACATCTCGGGGCTCGAGCTGTTGTTGCCCCTTACCGTGGGCGCGACAACGGTGGTTGCGCCAACCGAGGTTCTGGCCGACGGGCTCCGTCTCGCGGCCCTGCTCGAGAGTTCGGGAGCGACCGTCATGCAGGCGACGCCCGCCACCTGGCGGCTGATGTTCGAGAGTGGCTGGAGCGGTCAGGCGGGGTTGAAGGTGCTGTGTGGCGGAGAGGCACTCCCGGTCGAGCTGGCCAGCCGGATACTCGAATGCGGCATGACGCTCTGGAATATGTATGGGCCGACGGAGACCACGGTCTGGTCCGCGGTTGGCCAGGTCCTCCCGGGTGGGCCGATCACGATCGGCGCGCCGATCGCCAATACACAGCTCTACGTGCTGGATGCGAGTCTCGAACCCGTGCCCATCGACGTTCCCGGTGAGCTGTACATTGGCGGAGCCGGACTTGCGCGCGGGTATCTCAACCGCCCGGAGCTCACGGCGGAGCGGTTCGTTCCCAATCCATTCGGGCCAGAGGGCACACGGCTCTACCGCACGGGTGACCTCGTGCGCCGGCGTGACGATGGCACACTCGACTTCCTCGGCCGCGTCGACGATCAGATCAAACTGCGCGGATTTCGCATCGAGCTGGGAGAAATCGAAAGCGTGCTCGCGGAAGCGCCGGGAGTCGCCGCGACGGCCGTCGCCGTTCACCGCGACGGGACCGGTGATCCACGCCTTGTCGGTTACTACGTCGCTGAGGCCGGCGCAAATCCCGACGACCAGGGACTCAAGGAAGTGCTCCGGCGCCGGTTGCCGGACTACATGGTTCCGGCCGTCCTGGTGCGACTTCCCGCACTGCCGCTCACCCCCGCTGGCAAGCTCGACCGTAAGGCGCTGCCAGCGCCCGGCGCACCTGTCCGGCGTCATGACGACGAGGGGACGGACAACGTCCGTGACGAGCTGGCCCGCATCTGGGAGCAGCTGCTCGGCATCCCTCGCGCGGGGATCTACGACAGCTTCTTTGACCTTGGGGGCCACTCGCTGCTGGCAGTGCGGCTGCTCCAGGAAATCAAGCACTCGTTCGGCCGTTCGCTGGCACTGTCGGACCTCTTCCACGAACCCACGATCGATCGGCTGGCCACGCTGCTCGCCGCGGAAGCACTGCCGGCGGCTGATCAGAATGTGATGGTCGAGCTCCGGGGTGGATCGGGCACGCCGCTCTTCTTTCTCCACGGCGATTTTGCCTTTGGCGGGCTGTACTGCCAGCGACTCCTGCGTTGCATCCCCAACGGGCATCCGATCTATGCACTGCATCCTCACCAGCCCGGCGGTCCGGCAACGGTCATGGGCATGGCTGCCGACTACGCGGACCGGATCCAGGCGGTTCAGCCGCACGGCCCGTATCGGCTGGCCGGAGTGTGCAATGGAGGCATTATCGCATTCGAGCTTGCCCGGCAGCTCGAGCGGCGTGGAGAAAAGACCGACCTGCTGGCCATGATCGATGCGCGCGCCGGCAATGTGGCCCTCACGCCGATTCTCCGCATGCTGGATCGCGGCGGCCAACTTCTCGGATGGAACGGCAAGCGTCGTCGTCAATACGTGGCGTGGCACCGCGCCGGCTTCGTGCGCATGCTCAACCGGTTTCCGTTCCTCGCCACGGGCCGGCCGTGGCTGCGACGGGTCATGGCAGCGGTCGTGCTTGGCCAGCTCGCGCTGCAAGGCGGGTGGCGCCGCCTGCTTCGTCTCCGTCCGCGGGCGCACGCCAGTTCGCAACCGGAGACCGCCGCTACCCCGCGGTCACCGATCGAAATCGGCCAGGCTCTGCGCGGCCAGTTCATCAGCGACGCCACGGGCAGCTACGTCCCGGCGGCGTTCGGAGGCGCGGTGACGTTGATCTGGGGACAAGAGGAGTTTCTGGCGCTTCGCCGCGACCAGCTGCTCGGGTGGGAAGGGCTGGCGCGCCAGGTTCATTTGCGGGTCATCCCTGGCGGCCACCACACCATTCTCACGCGCCACCTCCCGGCACTTGGTGCGTCGCTCGCTGAGCTGTTGGCTAATACGGATGCCAGGACGCGGCGTTGGTCAGGTCCGCGGCGCGTTGGCGCCGGCGAGCTCAGCGATTGAGCCGGCGGCTGATGACGTTTGGCGCATCCGGTCATCGCGGCGTCAACAATCGCGCTGGCCGCCGCCGGCCGGCATCGAGGACGCTGGCAGCTGTCGTCGTGCCCCTGCCGCTCAGACCTCTCAACGCGGACGAAGAGCTCGCGCTCGCGTAGATCCGCCGGGTACTCGGCGGCTATGATCGCGTGTTTCTCGCGCCGGCCGGCATGGATGTGGACGCCGCAGACTTTCGGGTCCAGCGTATGCCGCGCCGCTTCTTCGGGAGCGCGGCGGCGCACGGGGCTCTGCTCGGGTCGCCGGTGTTTTACGAGGCCTTTGCCGAATACGAGTACGTCCTGATCCACCATCTCGACGCCTTCGTGTTCTCCGATCAACTCCGTGAGTGGTGCGCCAGGGGCTACGACTATATCGGCCCGGCATGGTTCACCACCACCACCAATCCGCCGTCACCACGCGTCGCCGCAACCGGTGGGTTCTCCCTGCGGCGCATCAACGCCTGCCTTTCGGTCCTGCGCTCGCGAGTACGCGGGATTTCCCCTGCCGATTATTGGCGGGCCACCGGCCCGGGCGGAACGGGCCGGTCGCTGGTGCGCCGGCTGCTCGGTACGGCCATCAAGTCGCTGCCCAGGTTCAACGACGTCGCCTGGGAGATGAAGCGCTTTCTTCGGGACCGCGCGGAGGACGACTTCTGGGCATTCAGGGCCAGCCATTACGACGAGGAATTCGCGCTGGCACCGGCGTCGGAAGGTCTGGCCTTCGGTTGGGGCCTCGAGCCGCGGCTCTGCTTTGAGCTCAGAGGTGGCGCCTTGCCGTTTGGCTGTCACGGTTGGTCGCGGCCGGAGAACCGGGACTTCTGGCTCCCGCTGCTGCGATCGCATGCCTGAGCGGACCGGTGAGCCGGTGGAGGTGTCCATCCTGCTGGCCACTCACAGCCGCGCGGAGGTTCTTGAAGGGACGCTGGACGCGCTGGCGGCTCATGATGCCGGCGGCCTTCGCTGGGAAGTGATCGTCGTCGACAACGCGAGCACCGACCGAACTCCAGAGCTGCTGGCGGCGCGGGCTGATTGCGGTCAGCTCGTGCGGCTGGCAGAGCCCGTACTGGGCAAGAACCGCGCGATGAATCGCGCGATCGACGCGGCGCGCGGCGACTTGCTGGTCTTCACCGACGATGACATCCGGCCGGAACCGGGATGGCTGACGGAACTCCATGCCGGCGCCGCCCGCTGGCCCGGCGCGAGCGCATTCGGGGGCGTCATCCGGCCTTTGTACCCGCCCGAGACGCCCGGGTGGCTGCGCGAGCATCGCTTTGCGCGGGCGGCATTCGCCTGGTTTGAACGTGCTCAGCCGGAGGGGCCATTGGATCCGCCCCGACTTCCCTTCGGGGGAAATTTTGCGGTGCGGGCCGACGTGATACGGCGCGAGCGCTTCCAGGAAGGCATCGGCCCGCGCGGCACCGACTACGTAATGGGTGGCGAGACCGAGCTGCTCCGTCGGCTGCATAAGGGTGGCCATATGATCGCCTACATTCCTGGGGCGGCGGTGGGTCATCTCGTCCTGCCGCACCAGCTGACGCAGTCATGGCTGAACGCCCGCGCATACCGGCATGGGCGCGGCCTCGTCCGGCTCTCGCCTCCGCACGGGTTTCCGGAGCTTGCCGGGGCGCCGCGGTGGATGTGGCGTGCCGCCGCCATTGCGTTCCTGAAGTTCCGGCTGCGCCGGTTGATCGGCGGCCAAGAGCTGGCATTCGACGAGTGCATCAACTATCACCACCTGCGCGGCGAGTTGCGGGAGCACCGGCTCATGTCGGCAGAACGGCGAGTCTCCGGCACGCATTGACAGGCGGTCCCTCCGCCTGGTGCGTCGCGGATTCTGGCGCAACAGTGTGTAACCCGCGCAACGGCATTGCCGGGCCTTGGGGTCGACGTTGGTGTGGAAACCCGCGGCTGAGCTTACCTTCCCCTCGTCATACGCTGCGAACGGCTGCGCGGTTCGCCGCCTGTCCGCCCTTGAGCTGCCCGGCGATTGGCTCGGAAATTGCAATTCCAGCCCCGCCACGCCGGTACTTCTCACCATGATGCCCAGGATTGCATGTCGTCGCAGGCCACTCCGCTCGCTCACTCGGGCGACCCCCGAACGTTCGATTGCTTCGTCATCGGCGAGACGACCCTCGTAATTCTCTGCTCCCGCCAGATCCTCGAGCGGGGACACGAAATCAAGGGTGTGATTTCGGACAACCCCGAGGTCATGGCGTGGGCCATGGCGCAGGGCGTTCGGTTGATCGATCCGGCCTCGGATTTCGAAGCGGAGCTCTCTGACCCTTCCTACGACTATCTGTTCAGCTTCGTGAACAGCCGGGTTCTCTCGGCCAAGCTGCTCGACGCCCCGCGGCGGTTTGTGATCAACTTTCATGACGGTCCGCTGCCCCGGTATGCCGGCTTGCACGCCACGTCGTGGGCAATTCTTCACGGTGAAACGACGCACGGCATCACCTGGCACATCGCGAGCGAGAAGGTCGATGCCGGACCCATCCTGACCCAGCGTGCAGTCAGCATCGGACCGGCTGAAACGGCACTTTCGCTGAATGTGAAGTGCTACGAAGCGGGCGTGGATGCCTTTGCCGAGGTGCTCGACCAGCTCGAGGATGGCACCGTGGCGCCCCGAGCGCAGGATCTTTCCCTCCGAACCTATTTCGGGCGTGCCAGCCGGCCGCCGGCGGCGGGAATCCTGGTCTGGAGTCATTCGAGCTCGGAACTCTCAGCGCTGGTCCGCGCATTGGATTTCGGCTCGTACGCCAACCCGTTGGGCCGGTCGAAACTGGATCTCGGTGGCGCGCTGCTGGCCTGTACCGCATTGACGGTCGCCCCGAACCGCTCGGGCGCACCAGCGGGCACTATCGTCGCGCTGGACCAGGACAGCCTGACTGTCGCCGCCGCGGACGCGGATGTCATCGTTGGTGGCTTCATGCAGCTCGATGGCACGCCGGTCTCGCTGCGACAATTCGCCGACCGCCATGAACTGCGGCCCGGCGGAATGCTTCCGATCCTGTCCGAGGCCCGCATTCAGGCGATCGAAGTCGCTGACGTGGCCGCGGCACGGGCCGAAGCGTTCTGGACCGGGCGGTTGACTGCGCTCCGGCCGGCTGCAGCGCCCTACGCCGGCCAACGCGCCGCTGCCGATCCAGGCGCCGGTCTCGAAGTTCCTGTGACGCTGCCGGCCGACCGGAGCAGCCCGCTGCTGCGCGGGGAGGAATTCGTCACCACGGTCGTCGCGGCGCTCGCGGTGTATTTGTGGAGAGTGGGGACGGACGGCGCCCTGGACCTCGGACTCAAGGCAGACGGCGATGCTTTCGGGGGGCTGTTCGCGTCGGTCGTGCCGCTCCGCATCGAGGTCGAGGCCGCACAATCGTTCAACGCGCTTCGGACGGCCGTTGCCGCAGAGCTCGCACTCGTACGCCACCGGGGAGCCTATGGCTCCGGTCTCATCTCTCGTGAGCCCTCGTTACGGGTCAGAGGTGCCGCGCGCCTCCCGGTGCAGGTTGACGCAAGTGGGACGTTCGGCTCGGGGCTAGCCGAGCCAGACGCTGGTGCGGACTTGCACGTCATCCTCGACGCTGATGCCAGACGCTGCGCGCTCCGCTGCCGCAGCGGCGACATCGACCTCGCGGATGCTGAGCGAATCGCCGACCAGCTCGGCACCTTGCTGGCTGGAGCTCTGGCTGCGCCCGACGCGACGGCCATCGAGCTCCCGCTCATGCCGGAATCGATGCGGCAGCGCCTGCTTGGCGAGTGGAATGACACGGCCAAGCCAGTTCCGGCCGGCATCGGAGTGCATGACCTGATCAGTGCGCAGGTTGCGCGGACCCCAGACGCCGTGGCAGTCGAGCTGGGTACGGACACGATGAACTTTTCCCAGCTCGAGGGTGCCGCCAATCGTTTGGCGCATGTGCTGCGGCGGCACGGCGTCGGACGCGGGACGCTCGTGGCCGTCTGTTTGCAGCGCTCGTTCGATCTGGTCGTGTCGCTCTTCGCCGTGCTCAAGACCGGCGCGGCTTACGTGCCGATGGACCCGGAGTATCCCGCTGAGCGCCTTGCCGCGATGCTCGACGATGTGAGACCGCCTGTCATACTCACGCACGATGGCCTCCGCGACGCATTGCCCCTGCCGGGCTCCACCGTGTTGTGCCTTGATGCACTGAAGGACGTGCTTGCCCTCGAGCCTGTCACCGCGGCCGCCGCATCGCCCGATTTTTCGGATGGCGATCTCGCCTACGTGATCTTCACGTCCGGCTCCACCGGACGTCCGAAGGGCGTTCAGATTCCGCATCGCGCCGTGGTGAATTTCCTGCTCTCGATGGCGGATGCTCCGGGGCTTGGGCCCGCCGACCGGATTCTCGCGCCGACGACACCCGCCTTTGACATGGCCCAGTTTGAATTGCTGCTGCCGCTCACCGTTGGCGCAGTGATGGTGCTGGCGCCTCCGGGGATCGCGGCGGACGGCTCCCGCCTCTCCGCATTGCTCGCCGATTCGCGCGCGACGGTCATGGAGGGCACGCCGTCCACCTGGCGGCTCATGTTCGAGAGCGGCTGGGCCGGGACGCCCGGATTGAAGGTGCTGTGCGGCGGCGAGGCAATGCCTGCGGAGCTCGCAACGCGGATTCTCGGCTGCGGCATGACGCTGTGGAATATGTACGGGCCCACCGAGACGACGGTCTGGTCCGCCGTGAGAAGGATGGACGCCGATTCGCCGGTGGTGATCGGCATGCCGATTGCCAATACGCAGCTGTACGTGCTCGACGCGCGGCGAGAGCTGGTGCCGATCGGCATTCCAGGGGAGCTCTACATCGGAGGGGCCGGCCTGGCCCGGGGCTATCTCAATCGACCGGAGTTGACCGCCGAGCGCTTCGTTCCCAATCCATTCGGCCCGCCGGGCACGCGGTTGTACCGCACCGGCGATATTGTGCGGCGCCGGGCGGATGGTACGCTGGATTTCGTGGGGCGCTCCGATAACCAGGTAAAGCTGCGCGGGTACCGCATTGAGTTGGGCGAAATCGAGAGTGTGCTGATGGAGGCCGCCGACATCGCAAATGCCGCGGTCGCGGTGCTTCCGGGCCCGGGTGGGGAGCCGCGTCTGGTGGGCTATTATGTCGTCAGGGGCGGTGCCGCTCCCGACGAAGCGTCGCTCAGGGAACAGCTCCACCGCCGCCTGCCGGACTACATGGTGCCCGCTGCGCTCATGCGTCTCGATGTGTTTCCGTTGACGCCCGCGGGGAAACTCGACCGCAAGGCACTCCCTGAGCCGGTGGTCCCCGCCTCGGCCACCGACGCCGGGGAGGGCACCGACAACGTACGTGACGAGCTGGCAGTGATCTGGGAAGAATTGCTCGGGGTGGCTCACGTCAGCATGCACGACAACTTCTTCGACCTCGGCGGGCATTCACTCCTGGCCGTGCGACTTGTGCAGCGCATCAACGAGTCGTTCGGCCGCACGGTCGCGCTCGCGGATCTCTTTCACGAGCCGACCATTGCCCATCTGGCACAGGTACTGGCCATCGGCGCAATGGAGGCCGCCCCGCCGCCAGTGGTCCAGATTCGCGGTGGCGACGGCCCGGCATTGTTTTTCCTCCACGGCGATTTCGCCTTTGGCGGCCTGTATTGCCAACGCCTGGTCCGCTTCCTTCCCGAAGGACGGCCAATTTACGTGCTCCATCCCCACCAGCCCGGCGGTCCGGCAACGGTCGAAGCAATGGCCGCCGACTATGCCGATCGGATTCTGGCGGTACAGCCGCGCGGCCCCTATCGGTTCGCGGGCGTGTGCAACGGCGGGGTGATCGCCTTCGAGCTGGCGAGACAGCTCACTGCCAGAGGCAAGCAGGTTGAGCTGGTGGCGATGATCAATTCGCGCGCGGACAACATCACGCTCGCGCCGATTCTCCGTGCTCTGGAGCAGGGCGGGAAGTTGATGCGCTGGGATGCCGAGCGGCGAAGCACCTACGTCGCGTGGCACTATCCGGCCCTGCTCGAGATTCCCGACCGCTTGCCACGCATCACGAAGCGCAAATGGGTGGGGCGCGCCGCGGCAGCAATCGTCCTGGCGAAGCTCATGGTCGGTAGCGTGGCGCGGCGGGTTTGGCGTACCTCGTCGCCCGCGGGCAGCCCTGCGGAGCCACCGGCCGTGACTGGCTCATCGATCGAGTCTGTGCAGGTCTGCCGCGCACGACACATCGAGGCAGCCATGCAACAATACGTCCCATCGGCATACAAGGGAGTGGTCACCCTCGTGTGGGCCGAGGAAGAGTTCGAGTCGTTGCGGAGAGATCAGACGCTCGGGTGGGAGGCGGTGGCTGACCGCATCGCCGTTTGTGTGATTCCAGGCGGTCATCACACGATTCTCACCCGACAGCTCGCCGGCCTCGGGAATACCCTGAGGCAGCTGCTGGAACAGTGTGATGCGCGCCGCCCGGATCGCGTCCAGGACCCGGAGCTTGCCAAAGCCCTGCCGGGCGTCGCGTAGGCGGGCGGCGCATGACGATCACCGGCGCCGGATGCTGACGCTGCTCCGAGAGAGCCAGTACCCCACGATCAGGAAGGGAAGCCCTATCCACGCCGCGCTGATCCACCGTCCCCCCTGACCGTCCGGATTGAGCCCGAGCAGCAGACTCCAGCCCAGCAGCGGCGATAGACTGCGACTGGCGACACGTGTTCGCAGTCTGTGGTCCGGTCCCTCCCGATACACCGAGCGTGCTTCCAGTCTCCGCCCGATGACGCGCCCGTAAATGGTCGCCGTGTCGCCGATGGTGTAGGGAACGCCGTGTTCCAGCCGGGCCGCGGGCTCACGAAGGCCGACCCGACTCGCATTCGTGCGCACCGAGAAGTGGAGCCGATAGCCGCTCTGGGCCAGCGTGATCACTGGCCGGTCACGCGCGTCCGCCACCTCGAGGATGACCGCAAGATCGCGGACGGGTCCGCCCGCCACGATCCGCGCTTCGACCTGGAGATCGGACCGGTCAAAGGCGGAATCGAGCGGTTCGGCGGGAACGACGCCGGGTGCGATGTCGTCCGCTCCCAGGCGGGCCTGCAGAACCCGGCCGGGAAATGGAACATCAAACGGCCTTGTCGGGCGCCAGGAAGCGTGGTGGGGGGCCGGTCCGGGCGCACCCCGGAACGCCCAATCCGTGAAGCCCCAGCTGAGAGCGATGGCCGCAAGTCCCCAGGCCGCGAGCCGGCGGGCCAGCCGCGGAGGCGGGTCAATCAGCCGGGGCAGGGCCTGACTGAGCCACACACCCGCGGCCGTGCCGGCGGTATTGGTGAGCACATCGCTGAGACTGGCGTCGCGTCCGGGAATCGCCGTCGCCTGGAGCAACTCGACCGTGACACTCACGGCCAGGCCCAGGAGCACCGCTGAGGGACGCCGCACGCCGGCCTGACGGAGGGCGACGCCGAGGGGAATGAACAGCAGGATGTTGAGGATGACGTCCGCGGTGCCGGTCTCCCCGCAGAGCAGGCAGTACCATGGGGTCTGGGCCGCCCGCGCGGCCTGGGCGGGATTCGGTGTCAGCGTGAGCATGGCGATCACCGCCAGCATGCCCACGACACCGGCGGTCGTTACGAGGCGTCGCGCCAGGTCGTCCGCGCGGGCATGTCTGCGAACCACTGCCACGTCCGCTGCAGCCCTTCCTCCAGCGCGATCGCCGGCCGGTAGCCCAGCACCGCCGCCGCACGGTCCAGTCTCGCCTGGGAATCGCGTACGTCGCCGGGCCTGGGCGGCAGGGCTTCCCGCGCCACCGGTCGGCCCGACACACGCTCGATCATCGACAGCAGCTCATTGAGCGAGGTGCGGCTGCCGGCGCCGCAGTTGACCGCCCAGCCGCTGACGCGATCCGCCGGTTCGAATGCGGCGAGGCAATTGGCCTGCACGACGTTGTCGATGTAGGTAAAGTCGCGCGTCTGGGTGCCATCGCCGTTCACCTCCGCGACCGTGCCGGTAAGCGCGGCGCTGAGAAACGCCGGAATCACCGCGGCGTATGCGCTGTGGGGACTCTGGCGAGGACCGAACACGTTGAAGTAGCGAAGGGCCACGCCTTCCAGCAGCCCGGCCCTCGCGTAGGCCAGCACGTACTGCTCGCCGGCCAGCTTGGACGTGGCGTACGGGGAGCGGGGCAGTGGTTCCATGCCTTCTGTCTTGGGCAGGGTCGGCGTATCGCCATACACCGAACTGGAGCTCGAGAAAACGATCCGGCGGACCCCGGCCGCCCGTGCGGCTTCCAGAATTCGCATCGTGCCGTTCACGTTCACGTCGTGTGACGCCCACGGATCTGCCAGTGAGCGCGCCACGCTCGGAAGCGCCGCCAGATGGAATACCACGTCTACGCCGGCGTTCGACCGCGCGCAGGTGGCGGTGTCGCGGATGTCCCCTTCGATGAATTCGATCTCTGCGCCGATGTCCTCGAGGTTCTCCCAGGAACCGGTGGACAGGTCATCCAGGACCCTGACCGTATGGCCCCGGGCAAGCAGCTGCCGGCAGATATGGGACCCGATGAAACCGGCGCCACCGGTTACCAGGCACCGCGCACGTGGCTGCATCATCATCGTGCCTGCGGCTCGGAAACCGCCCCCGATGCCACGGTCCGACTGAACTGCGCGTTCAACTGGGTGGTGCCGCGAAATCTCCGCCCGCCCTGCACGTTGACGTACACACTCGGGCCCGTCAGCAGAATTTTTTCCTTCTGACGGTCCCAGACGAAGGAATCGATCACGTACAGGCCCTGCGCCAGGTTGAATTCCAGGTCGGTTTCGATCACGAACTCCTCGTCGGTGCCGGCGAAGGGAAGCATGTCCCAATCATAGTCCTCGAATACCAGGCGGCCGGCCTGCACGTTGTGCACGGCGACCGCGAACGATTCGTTGCCGGTCGCGCCCGAGCGATCCAGCCGGCCGGTGGCGCGGAGGCGGATCTGCCCGCCGCTCGGCACGGTGTCCGGGCCGACCACCGAAAAACTCTCGAGACGCATGCCGCACGGGTCGCTGCTCTCGGACTGGCCGGTGCCGAGCGCACTCATATAGGTCTGGATACATTCGGCCGGTGCGCCGCGATACGCGACCCGGCCGGCCTCCAGCATGATCGCGCTGGTGCAGAGCGTCGCGATTCGATCGAGCTGATGCGAGACCACCACCACCGGAATGCCGCTCGCGACCATGGAGCTGATGCGGCCGAAGGCGCGCTGCTGGAAGTCGTAGTCGCCGACCGAGAGCACCTCATCGATGATGAGCACGTCCGGGTCGAGGTGGGCCGCGATCGAGAACCCCAGCCGCGCGTTCATGCCGCTCGAATAGCGCTTCACCGGCGTATCGATGAAGGCGGAGACACCGGAAAACGCGACGATCTCGTCGAACTTGCTCGCGATGAGCGTCTTGGGCATCCCCATGATCGCGCCCTGCAGGAAGATGTTTTCCTTTCCTGTCAGGTCCTGGTGGAAACCCGCCGACACTTCGATCAGCGCCCCGATCCGCCCCCGCACATCGCACGAGCCGCGGTTGGGCCGGAGGATCTTGGTCAGCAGCTTGAGCACCGTGGACTTGCCGGCGCCGTTGCGGCCGATGATGCCGAGCGCGTCACCCGGCCGGACCTCGAAGCTGACGTCGCCGACCGCCCAGAAGTCGTCGTCGGCGAGCTCCGCGGCCGATTGCCCCCGACCGGTCATCCGGCGCGCGAGCGCCGGCAGCAGATCACGGAGACTGTCGTGATGCTCGCCCCGATGGAATTTCTTCCAGACGTGTTCGAATTCGATGCCGGGGCCGGCTGCGATCGGCTCAGACATATTCGGCAAAGGCGTACTCGGCCCGGTGGAAGAGGAGACTCGCGCCAAGGAAACCGAGGACGGCCCACGCGGCGCTGTATGCGAGGAACCAGGGCGACCATTCGAGAATCGCGCTGCCTCGTGGACCCACGATCATGAGCGGCTCGAGCAGGTTGTGTCCCTGGATGATCGACAACCGGAATCCCTCCAGAATCGGGGCGATCGGGTTGAGCATGATGAGCTTGGCCCCGATGTGGCCCAGCGCGACCGGTTCGAAGAAGACCGGTGTGAAGAAGATGCCGAACGTCACCAGCACCTGGACGATGTACTTCACGTCGCGGAAGAAGAGGTTGGCGCAACTGAGAAACAGCGTGGTTCCGCTGGTGAACAGGAAGAGCAGCAGGATCAGCACCGGCACCCACACGAGCGCCGGCGAGAGCGTCCCGCCGATGAACGGCATCATGACCGCGAGCGCGAGCGCGCCGATAGCGGTGTCGAAGCTTTGGGCCAGCGTCGACGACAGCGGCAGGACCTCGCGCGGGAAGTAGATCTTGGTGACGAGGTTGATGTTCCCGGTCAGACTTGCGGTGGCGAAGTTGATCGAGCCGACGAAGAACGCCCAGGGAAGCGACTTGACGGCGATGCTGCCGATCGCGGCCCGGTTGAGGCTGCCGCCCGACATCTGCATCATGGCGAATCGCACCAGGCAGCCGCTCATCACGATGAGCAACGGCATGAAGATGGCCCAGCCGAATCCCATGATGGCCTGCTTGTAGCGGATCCGGATGTCGCGCCGGGCCAGCTCGATCAGGAGCTCTCGCGAACGCCAGAAATCGCGGACGATGTCCCGGTAGTCCGCCAGCACGCCGCCGGTCGCCGCACCGGCCGGCCGTGCCGCCGGCCGGCCGATTGTGGCCGCATTAATCTCGGTCACTGAGGTCCCTTTCACATGCTTGAAGTGTCGACGGGCAAGCCCACGACGTGCACATCACACGCGCCACGTGAGATGGTCGAAGAATAATCGCTCGGTGCTCATGCCGCGACGACGCCCTCGATCACCTCGGCGCATTCCGTCACCTGTCGGCCGGCATCGAAGTGCCGGAGGACATGCGCGCGCGCGCGGCGGCCCATCGCGGTCCGCTCCGCCTCGCTCAACGCGGCCGCCTGCGTCATCGCGCACAGAAATCCCTCGCGGTCCGCGGCCCCGACCAGCCAGCCCAGCCGGTCGGACGTCAGAATTTCCGCCGGGCCGCCCGAGTTCATGGCGATGCAAAGCCGCTCGCACGCCATTGCCTCCAGCAGCGCGATCCCGAGCCCCTCGGTGATGCTCGGCATCAGGAAGCAATCCAGCCCGCTCATTGCGGCTGCGCTCGACGGCACTCGGCCGGGGAATACCACGCGGTCACCGATGCCCAGCGCGCCGGCTGCCGCCCTGAGGCGCCCCGCCTCGGGCCCTTCGCCGGCCAGTACCAGATGGACGGCCCGGCCCGGCTGGCCCTGGCAGAATCGCGCGAAGAGCGCGATCGCGGCATCGAATCCCTTGTTTCGGTCCAGACGGCCGACCGCACCGAACACGAACGCATCCTCCGGCACATTCCACGCCTGGCGGCTTTCCGCCCGATGTCTGCCGTCGAAGCTGAACGCCGACACATCCACCCCGCAGTGCACGCGAAAGCACTTGGCCCGCCCAAAGCCGTGCTCGTCGCACAGCCGATCGCGCACCACATCGCTCACCGCCAGGACTCGATGCGGTGCAAAGGCGTGGAACGCCTCCCGCAGCCTTCGACGGTACCACCAGAGGCCGAGACCTGGCACCAGGCCGCCGAAATGGCGGCCGACCTCGCGAGCCACACGGTGATCGGCCGGGTGGTTTTCGACCGTGACGTACCGCCGGTACTGGAGGCGCACCGCGGCGTCGAATGCCGGAGAATGCAAGGCAAAGTCGCGCTTCGAAAAGACGCAGACATCAGCGGGCTCGGCACCCAGGAGACGGCGCCACTCCGCAAACCCCACCTCGAGGAACGGCCGCGACAGCGGCACGTGCACCACGCGGCATGGGATCGGTCCGGCCGCCGCCGCCTCGAACAGGTGGTGGCCCAACTGCCCGATCACCACGTCATGCCCGCGCCCGGCCAGCGCCCGCACAATGCCCAGGGTGGTGACTTCCGTACCGCCCCACACAGGCGCCTCGTGGAGCATGACGATCTTCATTTGCGGCAGACCCATTCGATGAAAGTCGATGCTCGGCCGCCCGGCCAGCCGCGCGTGCCGGAGCACATATCATGCCATTGGGGCTTGACAGGGGCCCGGCCTGGGCGACCCTGTTGGCAGTATACTTGCGTGCCGCCGATCGCTCGTCCACTTCTCTGCCGGTGTTCCCGTTGATACATGGGGGCGAATTGAAATCCCAGGCCCAGCGCTTGGCTGCATCCAGCGAATCGGTATCCACGGGCCGGAAAACCGTTGCGGTCGTGGTGCCGCTTTCGTTCCACACCGGGCTGACGGCGGACGAGCAGACGTCGCTCAATCACCTCCATCGGTACCTCGGGGACTACGACAAGTTTGTCGTCATCCCGAAGACCCGCTCGGCGGGGCTGCCCGGGTTTGGGGTGAAACGGTTCTCCGACCGGTACTTCGGCACTGTCGAGCGGCACAATCGCCTGATGCTCTCGCGCCGCTTCTACCGCACCTTCCAGGACTACGAGTACATCCTGATCTATCATCTTGATGCGCTGGTGCTCTCCGATCAACTGCTGGAGTGGTGCTCGCGAGACCTCGACTACATCGGACCGCCATGGGTCGGCAAAGACGCGGTGAGGTGGAAGTTGCAACCGTCGGTCGGGAACGGCGGGTTCTCGCTCCGGCGCATCGACGCATTCCTGGCGGTCCTGGACTCGAAGGTGCGCACCATCGATCCGGAGCACTACTGGAGCCGGCTGGCCGAGACCAAGTCCCGCTGGGCACGCTGGGCCCATCTGCCGCGCAAATGGGCCAAGGGCCTTCGGGTGTTCAACGGTGTCGGATACGACATCCAGCGCCGCCTCCGGCGGAGCCCGGGCGAAATGATCGAGGATCTGTTCTGGTCTTTTGAGGCCGAGCACTATTCCCCGGCCTTCCGCAAGGCCAGCGTCGAGGATGGGCTGCGCTTTGCCTTCGAGCTTTCTCCCAGGGAATGCTTTGAAATGACGAGCTTCCAGCTCCCGTTCGGCTGCCACGCCTGGCCGCGGCATGACCGGGCGTTCTGGGAGCCCTATCTGCTGGCCGACACTCCGAACCTCACGACAGGATCCTGAATGCACTGCCGATTCTGCGGCCATGCGCTCGAGCACAGCATGGTCGATCTTGGGATGTCGCCACTCGCCAATTCATATCTCACCGCGGCCCAGTGCAATGGCGGCGAGACATTCTACCCGCTCCACGCATACGTGTGCGGGAATTGCCTGCTGGTCCAGCTCGAGGAGTTCGAGCGGGCGGACGCAATCTTCAGCGATTACGCCTACTTCTCGTCCTATTCCGATTCCTGGCTCCAGCACGCCAAGGCGTACACGGAGCTGATGGTGCGGCGTTTTGGATTCGGGGCCGACAGCAGGGTGGTGGAGATTGCCAGCAACGATGGATACCTGCTGCAGTACTTTGCCGAGCAGGGCATACCGGTGCTCGGGATCGAGCCCGCAGCCAACGTCGCCGCGGTGGCGGAGGCAAAGGGCATCCCTTCCCGGGTCACCTTCTTCGGTGTTGACGCGGCCCGGCAACTGGTCACCGACGGCTATGCGGCCGACCTGCTGCTGGGCAACAACGTGCTGGCCCACGTGCCCGACCTGAATGATTTCGTGGCGGGGATGGCCATCGCCCTCAAGCCGGGGGGTATCCTGACGATGGAGTTTCCCCATCTGCTCCGGCTGATGGAAGAGAGCCAGTTCGACACCATTTACCACGAGCATTTCTCCTATTTCTCGTTTCTCACGGTCGAGCAGGTGTTCGCCGCGCACGGGCTCACGCTGTTCGATGTCGATGAATTGCCGACGCACGGCGGCTCGCTCCGCATCTATGGGCGCCATGCGTCGGCTGCGGCTCCGGCCGTCACCGACCGCGTCGGCGCACTGAAGACGAAGGAGCGCGCAGCCGGCCTGGACCGGCTGGAGACCTACGACCGGTTCCACGAGCAGGTGAAAGTCACGAAGCGGAAGCTGCTCGAGTTCCTGATTGCGACCAGGAATGATGGCAAGTCCATCGCGGCCTACGGCGCGCCGGCCAAGGGCAACACGCTCCTCAACTATTGTGGCGTTCGCACGGACTTTCTGGACTACACGGTGGATCGAAGCCCTCACAAGCAGGGACTCTTTCTGCCCGGCACGCACATCCCCATTCACGATCCGGCACACCTCCGCGAGACCCGGCCGGACTATCTGCTGATCCTGCCGTGGAATCTCCGCGCCGAGATCATGGCCGGCGCGAGCTTCATTCGAGAGTGGGGGGGCAAGTTCGTCGTCCCGATTCCGGAGCCGCGCGTCTACGAATGACCGGCAGCGACGTGGTGGGGCGGGACAGCGACCGTGGC
The DNA here is from genome assembly GCA_038250675.1 of Gemmatimonadales bacterium. Classification (GTDB taxonomy): domain Bacteria; phylum Gemmatimonadota; class Gemmatimonadetes; order Gemmatimonadales; family GWC2-71-9; genus JAICUF01. Next base: position 24,892 of record JBBSCB010000026.1, on the reverse strand, counting down.
ACACCACCCGCCCGGCCGTCCGGCCGCGGTGAGGTTCCATGAAGCTGCTGTTTGTGAGCAGCCTCCGGCCCTGGCCCACCCACACCGGGGCAGCGCAGCGGGTCTACCATATCCTCGAAGGGTTTACCCGGTCACACCGGGTGACTCTCGTCAACCTGGTGCAGCGCACCGCGGCGCCGGTCGACGAGACATTTCCGCTTCGGGAGCGCTGCGAGCGCGTGATCGAGGTGTCGTCGGCGACCTGCGCCGTCAACCGCACCCGCCGTTATCACGAATGGCCTTCCGTTCACGATCGAGTGATCTCGCTTATCTCCTCTCCGCAACCGAGCCTCATCCGCCGGTGGAAGTCGCCGGAGTTGTTGCAGGCACTCCGTATACTGCGCGCGTCCGACGACTTCGACGCCGTCTGGGTTGTGCGCTCGTACATAGCGGAGATGGTACGGGCTGCGGGATTTCAGCGGCTGGTGGTCGACGTCGATGATATTGAAAGTGCGGCGATGGCCCGGATGCTGAAAGTGTCGGGCCCGTCGCGTTCGAAGCCGCTCCAGTGGGCCGAATGGCTCAAGCTGGATCGCTACGAGCGCCGGCTTCCCGGGCGATTCTCGCGACTGGTCGTGTGCAAGGCAGAGGATCGAGGGTTCTTCGGGGCGGACGCCGAGCCGCGCGTGTTCGTCGTCCCCAATGGCACCGCCGCATTTCCTCCCACCGCGCCCGAGCTCGAAGTGCCTGGAGAAGTGCTGTTCGTGGGTGTGCTCAACTATGCACCCAACATCGATGCCGTGCGGTATTTCCGCGCCGATATCCTGCCGCTGCTGCGGCACTCCTCGCCCGCCACGCGGTTCCAGATCGTGGGCCTGCGCCCCGATCCCGACGTGCTCGCGCTGGATAACGGAGCCGATTGCGTGGTGACCGGATCGGTGCCCGACGTGACCCCGTACTATGCCCGCGCCAGCGTCGTGGCGGTGCCGCTCCGGCTGGGTGCCGGGACCAAGCTCAAGGTGCTCGAGGCGCTGGCCCGGGGAAAGGCGGTGGTGTCAACGTCGGTCGGCATCGAAGGGATCGATGTGCGCCCGGGGGTGGACCTCGAAGTCGCCGACACGCCGGCTGAGTTTGCCCAGGCGTGTCACCGGCTGCTCCACGATCCCGCGGCCCGCCGCCGCCTCGGTGAGAGTGGTCGCGCGCTGGTGCTGGAGCGGTACGGATGGAACTGGGCGGTGGAGCAGGCCGAGGCCGCCGTCGCTTCTATGCGGGAGAGTTGATCGCGGGCCGGATACTGACGTCGGTGATTTCGGCGGTGCGGGGCAGGGCCACGGCGAGCGCGACGACGGCCCCGATGTCTTCCGGTTGCAGCAACAGCTCAGGCCGGTAGCGGGCCCCGGCTTCCTGGTGCAGCGTTTCCTGGAGGGAGGTTGCCGTGCGCCCGGGATGCACGGTGAGTACCCGCACTCCGCGTCCGTTCACCTCTTCACGCAGGCTGTCCGCGATCGCTTTCAAGGCGTGCTTCGTGGCGGCGTATTGACCCACATCAGCGCGCCGCGCCGCGAGCCCTGCGCTTGAGTTGATGAACACGACGTCACCGCGAGCGGCAAGGAGCAGCGGGAGCGCGGCCTGGGTCAATGCGTACGGCGCTCGCAGATTGGCCTGATACTGGGAATCGAGGTCCTCGATACGACCGGACTCGAGGGTCCCGTGGTGAATGGATCCGGCGGAATGGACCAGGATATCCAGCCGGCCAAAGGCGGCCTGGACTTCGCGGATCACGGTTCCAGCCGCTCCCGAGGTCGTCAGATCGACGGCGACGGTGATGGCATGCCCGCCTGCAGCGCGGACCGCTGCCGCGACGGACTCGAGGGCGGCCGCGTCGCGGGCCACGCAGCACACCGACGCGCCCTGTCCCGCGAGCGAGAGTGCCACGGCACGCCCGATGCCCCGGCTGGCGCCCGAGATGACGGCCGCACGGCCGCCGAGCGGGGATCCGGCACGTTCCGGATTTGACACTGGACTTGACATGGGGAAGGGCTCCTGACCCCGGTTCCCGGCGAGATCCGGAAGCAATTCCCCTGTGTCTGCCGGATGCCTTAACTTCGAAGTAGCCACCGCGCGCTGTCAAGTCTGGTGAACCGGTCGTGGCGCCTGTCCCCGGGGCTGTCGCACGCCCGCCACGGCCCGGCCGATGCCCTGCTTCGCCGCCCGGCAGGTCTGCATCGCCGGATTGGCGAGGGATTTGCTTGGGGCAGGTTCGATTGTGCACCCATGGATCGCAGCCTTGTGAGGTACGAATGAAGGTCGTATTGCTGGCGGGCGGGTTCGGCACCAGGATCTCCGAGGAAAGCTCGGTGCGGCCGAAGCCGCTGGTCGAAATCGGCGGGCGGCCGATTCTCTGGCACATCATGAAGCTCTACTCCACCTACGGGCTCAACGAGTTCGTGGTGTGTTGCGGGTATAAGGGCTTCATGATCAAGGAGTACATGCTGAACTACTACCTCCATACTTCCGACGTGACGTTCGATCTTCGGAACAACAGCATGGACGTCCACCGGAGCGGGACGGAGCCGTGGAAGGTGACGCTGATCGACACCGGCGACGCCACCATGACCGGCGGCCGGATCAAGCGGGTCGCCGAGCATCTTGGCAACGAGACCTTCTGCTGCACCTATGGTGACGGTGTGAGCGACGTGAACATCGGGGAGCTGATCAAGTTCCATCAGACCCAGGGCGCGCTGTGTACGCTGACGGCGGTGCAGCCGCCCGGGCGCTTCGGCACCTTCGCGCTGGCGGAGCACGCTAACCGCGTGCCGAGCTTTGCCGAAAAACCCAGGGGAGATGGCGCCTGGGTCAACGGCGGCTATTTCGTCATTGAGCCGAAGGCGCTCGACTACATCGACAGTGATGAGGTGACCTGGGAGCGGGAGCCGATGGAGCGCCTCGCGCGCGAGGGTGGCCTCGCGGCATACCGGCACACCGGGTTCTGGCAGCCCATGGATACGTTGCGCGACAAGAACGTCCTGGAAGACCTGTGGATGTCCGGCAAGGCGCCCTGGAAAGTCTGGTAGGCGCGGGGGCAGTCCACGGCGCGAACACGCCCACTCATCGCACACTCGCAACGGCGCTCTTCCTCCAATTGGTGGATTCTCATGAAGCTCCTCGTCACCGGCACGGACGGCTACATCGGCGTGATGCTCGCGCCCTACCTCCAGAAGCGCGGGCACGACGTCACCGGACTCGATACCGGGTTCTATCGTGATGGCTGGCTCTACGACGCCGGCATCCCGGTGCTTACGTCGCTCCGCCGCGACATCCGCCAGATCGAAGCCGCCGACCTGGCCGGCTACGACGCGGTGGTGCACCTGGCCGAGCTTTCCAACGACCCGCTGGGCCAGCTCAATCCGGCGATCACCTTCCAGATCAATCACGAAGGCACGGTCCGCCTGGCCAAACTGGCCCGCGAGGCGGGAGTGGGACGATTTGTCTATACCTCGTCGTGCAGCGTGTACGGTGTCGGCGGCGCGGACATCAAGGACGAGCGGTCCGAGCCCAATCCGCAGACCGCCTACGCCGAGTGCAAGGCGCTGGTCGAGCGCGACGTCTCGGCGCTGGCCGCGGCCGATTTCTCGCCAACGTTCCTGCGCAATGCCACCGCGTTCGGCGCCTCGCCGCGCATGCGGTTCGACATCGTACTCAACAACCTGGCCGGCCTCGCGTGGACCACGAAGGAGATCCGCCTCACGAGTGACGGCACCCCCTGGCGGCCGCTGGTACACATCCTCGATATCAGCGACGCGATCGCCTGCGTGCTGGATGCGCCACGCGACGCGGTGCACGGCGAGATTTTCAACGTCGGGACGGACACCGGCAACTATCGCGTGCGCGACATCGCATCGATCGTGGCCGAGGCCTTTCCCGGTTGCGGCCTGCAGTTCGGCCCGAGCGGCGGGGACAACCGCAGCTACCGCGTGTCGTTTGCCAAGATTCACGAGCGGCTTCCGGGATTCCGTTGCCGGCATGACGCCCGCTCGGGAGCGCAGCAGCTGCGCGCGGTGTTCGAGGCGACCGACATGTCGCGCGAAGTATTCGAAAGCCGACCCTACACCCGTCTCAAACAGTTGGAGTATCTCATCGCCAACGGGCTGATCGACCGGGAACTGTTCTGGACCGAACCCGCCACCGTGTGACCGTCGCGGAGCTGCTGGCGTCGCTCGATCGTGCGGCGCTGGGCGAGCGCATGCATGCACTCGCCGGCCGCGCCTTTCCCATCTGCCGGAGCATTACCGGCGATGGCGTCCGGCGCACGCTGGAGCTGGTCCGCGAGCGGGTGCCACTGGTGGTGACCGAGGTGCCCAGTGGCACCCAGGTGCTGGACTGGGTCGTACCGCCGGAATGGAACATCCGGGAGGCATGGATCGCCGACCGCGCGGGCCGCCGGATCGTGGATTTTCAGGAGTCGAACCTGCATGTGGTGGGATACAGCGAGCCGGTCCGGGCCCGGATGGGCCTGGCCGAGCTTCGTCCCCGCCTGCACACGCTGCCGGGGCAGCCGGACCTGATTCCGTATCGCACGTCCTATTACGAGCGGACCTGGGGCTTCTGCCTGCCGCATCACCGGCTCGAGCAGATGCAGGACACCGAGTACGACGTGTGCATCGACTCCACGCTGGAGCCGGGCTCCCTCACCTACGGGGAGCTGCTGCTGCCGGGCACGAGTGCGGAAGAAGTGCTCATCTCCTGTCACGTCTGTCACCCGTCGCTCGCCAACGACAATCTCTCGGGGCTCGCCGTTGCGACCCAGCTCGCCGAGCTGCTCGGCCGCACGGAGCACCGTTACTCGTATCGCTTTCTCTTCGTGCCCGCCACCATCGGCGCGATCACCTGGCTGGCGCGGAATCCCGATTGCGCCGACCGCGTCCGGCATGGCCTGGTACTCACCTGCGTCGGCGATTCGGGTGACATCACCTACAAGCGGAGCCGCCGCGGCACCGCACCGATCGATCGCGCGGCGGAGCACGTGCTCAGGCACAACGGAGCCGGATTCCAGCTGCGTGATTTCAGCCCCATCGGCTACGACGAGCGCCAGTACTGCTCTCCCGGCTTCGATCTGGCGACCGGGTGCTTCATGCGCTCGCCGCATGGAACGTTTCCGGAATACCACACGTCGGCCGACAACATGAGCTTTATCCGCCCGGCGGCGCTGAGTGATTCGCTGATGACCGTGCTGGAGATCTTCCGGGTGCTGGAGGACGACCGGCGCTTCCAGAATCTCCAGCCGTACGGCGAGCCCCAGCTCGGGCGCCGCGGGCTCTATCGTGCGCTCGGCGGCGAGACCGCACCGGGCGCGCAGATTGCGCTGCTCTGGGTCCTCAATCTCTCGGACGGACATCAGTCGCTGCTGGACATCGCCGAGCGGGCGCGGCTGCCGTTCGGCACGGTGGCCCGCGCGGCCGACATTCTGATGGGACACGAGCTCCTGCGGGAGACGGCGTGATCTTCACGCCGGTGTCCGTCAGCGGTGCCATGCTGATCGAGGTTGAGCCGCAGCGTGACGAGCGGGGTGCCTTCGCCCGCATCTGGTGTCGCCGCGAATTCGAGGCGCAGGGACTGCCCGGCGAATTCCCGCAGGGAAACATCTCGTTCAACACGCATGCGGGCACGCTCCGCGGGATGCACTACCTCACGCCGCCGCGCGCGGAGGCCAAGGTCGTCCGCTGCTCGCGGGGGGCGATGCATGATGTGATCGTGGACGTGCGCCCCGGGTCGCCGACGTATGGCCGATGGTATGGTGCCGACCTCACGGCCGTCAACGCGCGGATGCTTTTCGTGCCCGCCGGTGTGGCGCACGGATTTCTCACGCTGATGGACGATACCGATGTCACGTATCAGATGTCGGACTACCATGCCCCCGGCAACGAGGCCGGGCTCCGCTGGAACGATCCGGCGTTCAACATCGTGTGGCCGGCCGAGGTCCGCGTGATCGCTCCGCGGGACGCGGCCTGGCCGGACTTCCACCCCTGACCCGCCGGGTCGCGCTCGTGCGGCTCGGCAGTACAAATCGACGAATGGAGGCGGCATCAATTCTCCTGCAGCGCACGGCTACGCAGCCTTCGGGGCGAGCAACTGGATCTGGCTCAGCGATCTGTCGAGCTTCGATCGGGTCGTCGACGTGGGCGGGACGGAGGCCCACGCGCTCGGGCTGGCGGAGCATTTCACGGAGGTGATTCGGGTCGCGGCCGAGCCCACGTTCGACCTGCCGCTCGACCCGGCGTCGGTGGACTGCGTCGCGCTCCGGGTTCCGGTCGACGGCGTCAGCGCCGCAGCCGCGCTTGGCGCGGCGCGGCGCGTGCTGCGCGAGGGCGGGTGCCTGTCGTTCGGCTTCGACAACCGGTCGTGCGTCGGCGCGGGGCGCAGCCGGCGCGACGGCACTCCGGGTGGCTCGACCTTGTCACTCCGGCGTGTCAGGCAGCATGCGGCCGCTGCGGGGTTCCGTTCGATGCACCCATTCTACGTCGACCCCGCGTTCGTGGCTCCGGCCACCGTGCTGCCATGCTCCCGCGCCTCATGCGGCCTTCTCGAGCTGCATCGCCCGGCGACATCACGTCTGGGGCCGATCCGCCGGTTGCTCGCGCGCGCCGGCCTGCATCGGTTGCTGTACCCGGCATATCTCTGCCTCGCGTACGCATGAATCGTCTCCTCACCGAACTGCTCACGGCCGCGGTCGCAAAGATCGGGACGCGCGGCGCCGGTCGCTGGGAGCACGTGACGCTCGTCAACAGCGTCGGGCCGGTCCCGCTGACTGAGGCCGCGCGCAGCGGCTGGCAGGGCGATCGGGGGTTCAACCTTCTCCTCGACAGCGGTCCTGGCCGCCCGGCATATTTCGGGAAGTGTCGGGATGCGTCCGACGCGGGCTTTGCGCGCGAGACCGAGCTGCTCGAGCGCCTGTCGGAATCGCCCGCCGGACGCGCCGTGCTTCCCCCGGCATGCGGCGTGCGGATCGGACGCGCCCGGCTGCAACTCTCGGTCTATCTGACTGGCACGCCATTGCGGCGGCTGCTGCGGACCCTCTCCGACCGTCGGTGGGAGCATGCCCTGGATGAGGTGGTTCTCGCGGCGGATGCGCTCAGCCGGGCCGCCCGCGATGTATTTCCGGATCTGGTCACGAACGGCGACGGTCTCTCGCTTGGGGCGGAGGGAGCGGCCGCACTGCGGACGCTCGCATCGGCCGGCGCGGGGCCCGAGGTCACTGAGACATTGCAGCGCATTCTGGACGCGGCCCCCGTGATCGCGTCCCGGCCGCAGCACGGCGATCTGTGGGCGTCGAATGTGCTGCGGACCAGGCGGGGCTGGATTCTTCTCGACCTCGAGTTCTTCGGCATGGTGCGCGTTCCGCTGTACGACGCAGCGCAGCTCGTGAAGACGACCTCCCAGGACCGAACCACGCCACCCGATCCGTGGGATGCGCCGAAGACCCCGTGGAGCGCGCTGCTGCTCAACGATACAGCGGAGGCCAGGGTCGGCCGGCGCGTGCTGGCGAAGGCAGCTGCGGCCGCGGCCCTTCCGCCGGCAGCGAGCGTCGGATGCGTGCTGTTCTATCTCACCGACGCCACGGCAAGGCTGGCGTCCCAGGCAACGCCCGCTGGGTTGCTGGCTCCGGTGCTCGATGACCTTGCGGAACTGGTCCGCGCGATCCGCCAGGGCGTGGCCGCCGACCGCCTGCTGGGATTCGCCTGATGGACGTCTCGGTCATCCTCTGCACCCACAACCGCGCTGCACTGCTGCGCGGCCTGCTCGCCTCCCTCGCGGCCCAGACCGGGATGGAACGGTGGAGCTGGGAGGTCCTGGTCGTCGACAACTGCTCCACCGACGACACGGCACGAGTCATCCGGGAGGTCGCGTTCCCGGTTCCGCTGCGCTATCTGTACGAAGCGATGCCCGGCAAGTCCTTCGCGCTGAATTCGGGTATCGCTGCGGCGGCCGGCGGCATCCTCGCCTTCACCGACGACGATGTGGACCTCACCACCGGCTGGCTCGCGGGGCTGGCCGAAACGATGAATCGCTTCACGTGCGCCGGCGTCGGCGGCCCGGTGATTCCGCGGTGGCGCGGGCCAAAGCCGGACTGGGTGGCGGACGCCGGTCCGCATGCGATGCAGGGCGCCATCGTCGCGTTCGAGCACGGAACCGAGCCGGTGGTGCTCGCGGCGGCACCCATCGGCGCGAACTCCGCCTACCATCGCGAGACCTTCGAGCGCTACGGCCTGTTCCGCACCGACATGGGGCACGTCGGGCGCACGCCGATGCCGTGCGAGGATACCGAGTTTGCCCGGCGCATCCAGCGCGGAGGAGGAGAGCTGCGCTACGCTCCCGCCGCCGTCGTGTATCATCCGGTTGAGCCGACCCGGCTCACCCGGCGCTATTTCCTCGACTGGTACCACGCGCGCGGGCGTGCGGAGATCGTTGAGGAGCCGCCTGCGCCGACGACAGTGCTGTACTTCGGCGTGCCGCGATATCTGTTCCGGTCGCTGGGGGAATCGCTGGTCCGCTGGGGCATCGCGCTGAACCCCAGGATACGGTTCTACCACAAACTCCAGGCCTATCGCGCCGTCGGCAGTATGCGGCAGGCACGCCTGTTGTCCCGCAGCCGACCCATTGGCTGAAGCATGGCACACAACGTTCTGTATGTGTATTCGTCACTGCAGACCGATACCGGCTCGCCGCGAGCTTTGATGGGGCTGGTCGATGCCCTCGACCGCGCGCGCTTCATGCCGCTGTTTCTGGCCGATGGCGACGGCCCCCTGCTCGGGGAGCTCGAGCGCCGGGGCGTCACCCTGCTGCCCGGCGTGATCGAACAGCTCTCGCTCCGCCACCCGCTGAAGGCGTGGGCCCGCACTCGGCGTCAGGTGCGGTTCCTCCGCGAGGCGGGCATCGACCTGCTCCACGTCAACGAGTTCGGCTGGAACTTCGACGTGGTCGCCGCCGCCGCCCTGCTCGGCATTCCGGTCGTGCTCCACGTCCACAATCCGCTGACGGTCGACCGCACCAACCTCCACCGGCTCGTGGCCGATCGCGTGGTGTTCGTGTCGGAAGCGCAGCGGCGGGATACCCGGCACCTCCAGCGGCTCGGCCGCCGAACCGGGGTGCTTCACAATGCCGTCGATCTGGCGGGAATCCGGCGGGGGCGATCGGTGCGGGGGACGCTGGGGATTCCGCCCGGACGGTTGGTCGTGGGGACGGTCGCGCAGATTTCTCGCCGCAAGGGTACCGATGTGTTCGTCGAGACGGCGCGCCGCGTGGTTGCCGTCCGCGATGACGTGCAGTTCATCGTGGTGGGGCGCGCCGGAACACGCGAGGAGGAGTATGCCAACGCGGTACGGGCCGCCGCGGCCGAGCCGGCGCTTCGCGGCCGGGTCACGTTCCTCGGCTCGCGTGACGACGTGCCTGACCTGCTTGCGAGCATGGATCTGTTCTTCCTGCCGACACGCGCCGAACCTTTCGGCATCGTGATCATCGAAGCCATGGCGGCTGGCGTACCGGTCGTCGCCAGCGCGCTGGGCGGCATCCCGGAAATCATTACGTCTCCCGCGCTGGGCACCCTGGTGCAGCCGGACGATCCGGACGGGTCTGCTCGCGCGCTCCTCATGCTCCTCGACGACGCGCCGCGCCGCCGGCAGATCGCGGAGGCGGCGCAGGCGAGTCTTCCGGGGCGGTTCGACGGTCCCGCATACGCCGGGCGGCTGCACGCACTCTATGAGTCGCTGCTGGAGAAGCGGCCACGCCGTCCGTGATCGGCCTCGTGCGGGTGCTTGGCTGCCTCTCCGCGGCGGCGCTGGTGATCGTCTGGCTGGGATATCCGCTGGTCATGCATGTCCTTGCCCGGTTCAGGGGCGAGCGGGGGCGCGCCGTTGCCGCATCGCCGCCAAGCGTCAGCGTGATCATCGCTACCCGCGATCCGGCCGATGCGGTGGCAGCCCGCGTGGCTGATATTCTGGAGACGTCGTACGACAGCGCGCTGGTGGAGGTGGTGGTCGCCGTGGACCACACGGCGGCCGCCGATCACGTGCACCCATCGGGCCGGGCGCGCATCGTGGAAGGCGACGCTCCGGGCGGGAAGGCCACCGCGCTCAATGCGGGCGTGCGCGCGGCCACGGGTGACATTCTGGTCTTCACCGACACGTTTCAGCGGTTCGAGCCTGACGCGATCGGTCACCTGGTGTCGGCCTTCGGCGATGCGCAAGTCGGTGCGGCATCCGGCGCGTTGCATCTTCCGTCATCAGGTGCCCGGCTGATCGGAATCTACTGGCGACTGGAGCGGTCGCTTCGCCGGGACGAGGCCCGGGTCAGCTCCGTGATCGGCGTGACGGGTGCGATCTACGGCATGCGCCGGACGCTCTGGCAGCCGCTGCCGGCTGGCCTGATTCTTGACGACGTCTATACGCCGATGCGGCTGGCCCTCGACGGTCATCGTGTCGACTTTGTGGAGGCGGCGCGCGCCGAGGATCGCCGGATCACGACGGCGGCCCAGGAATACCGGCGAAAGGTCCGTACGCTCACCGGCAACATCCAGCTGTGCGCGTGGCTGCCGGGCGTGCTGAACCCGATCCGCAATCCGGTCTGGCTTCAGTTCATGCTGCACAAGCTGCTCCGGCTCCTCACGCCCTACTGGCTGCTCTTGATCGGGCTGTGGATCCTGACGGAGCTTGCCGGGCAGCTGAGTCGGGCCTGGCTGGCGGTGGTGGCCGGCATCGCGGCGGCGATCCTGCTCTGGCTCTGGCGCGGAAGCGACGGGCTGGCCCGCCGCGGCCGCTCATTCGTATCGTGGATGATCGGGTTGCAGGCGGCGGTGCTCCGTGGCACCTACTTCGGTTTGCGCAGACGGTGGGAGGTCTGGTGAGATGGTGATGTCATGAGGAGTCTTCGTCACCGCATCGTCAGGAGCGATGACCCGATGAGTCGGGCTGCACGGGCGGCCGTTCGCGGCTTTCGCAACTTCACGCTGCCGGCGCCGCGCGTCATCGTGCGGCCAATGCTGTACGTCTTCATCGCGGGCCGCACCGCCTGGCACACGGCCAAGCGTCTGCTCGTCTGCGAGCCGCTGTTCAAGGCCTACTGCACCCGCTACGGCGCGCGGCTTCGAACCGGTGTGTTCGTCCACTGGATCCAGGGGCAGGGCGATATCATCATCGGGAGCGATGTGCTGGTGGACGGGAAGTCGTCGTTTTCGTTCGCGAGCCACTTCTCCGACCGCCCCACGTTGCGCATCGGTGACCGGACCTACATCGGCCACAACTGCACCTTCGTGATCGGCAAGTCGATCGAGATCGGCAGTGGCTGTCTGCTCGCGAGCGACATCTCGCTGTTCGATTCAGGCGGGCACTCGAGCGACCCCGCCGCCCGCCGCGCCGGGCTGCCGCCCGAGCCCGAGAAGGTGCGTCCAATCGTAATCGGCAACGATGTCTGGATCGCACAGCGAAGCATCATCTTTCCCGGTGTGACCATTGGCGAGGGAAGCGTCGTCAGCGCCGCCTCGGTCGTCCGCAACGACGTGCCGCCCTACACCATAGTAGCGGGTAATCCGGCCCGGCAGGTCGCGACAGTTCGCCGCCCGGCGCCGACCGTGGTGCCGCCCGACGCCTCCGGTACGGGCCCAATCATCGGCGTCTGAGCGCCTGCTCCCCAAGCCCCCCAGGTATGCGCCTCGCAGATGCGGGTACACCACATCGGCCGGCCATAGTGTCGACGGCATGCAACAGAAGACCGTTCCTTGCCACACCCCGTGGCGCGCGGGACCGCCTGGGGTGGTTAAAGGCGTGACGGCCGGGCATCTTGCGTGCAACCGTGCTGGTCCCATGGATCCCGTTTCGGAAGCCGGAATGACCGATCAGCCACGCAGATCGCCCCAGGGCGCGGGCCACAGGGCGCGCAGGCCGTCGCCCGCCCGGGCGCGCGCCCGAAGGGCCGGAAGGCCTTCAGCCCGCCCACCGGCTATGCCCCGTTCGCGCCGTGGATCGCGATCGCAAAGCTGATGGTCATCGCCGTCCGCATTCACGAGAAGAGTCATGTCGCCGCGGTGCTGCACCCAGCGGTGTTCGTTGGATGCGGTGGTGCGATCGACTTGCTGGTCAAGACGCGCCCGTCGGCGCAGCAGATCGGGTCTCCCCGTCCCGTCCGGCAGGCCGTCCGACGGCACCAGAGTTGCTATCTTTCCCGGGTTCTTCCGCTTCCGGGCGGATACATTCCAGTGGGGGACGCGACGTGACGGCTGGCACCACATCCATGACGCAGGTGCAGGCGGCGCCGCACCCGGCACGGCATCGCCGGTCCAGGCTGCCGCCCCCGTCCGCCTACTGGAAGCACGCGCCGCGGCTGGCGGTCGTCCTCATCGGCATCATCGCGGTTCGGCTGCACGAGCTGGTGCCCCACATCGGGGTCCTGAAGCCCGCATTCTCGACCGCGGTCGTCGGCAGTGGATTCCTCCTTGCCCGGAGCAAGCCCGCGGCCATCCGCTCGGCCGTCAACAGCCGTGTCTTCCGACTTGTCATCGCCTATTTCCTCTGGGCCGCGCTGGGCGTGCCCTTCGCGCTCTGGGTCGGCTTGGCCGCGAACCAGCTAGTGGTATTCCTGCCGGCCATCATCCTGCTCGGCTCCATCCTGCTCTGCGCGCCGACGCTCAAGAATCTTGCGGCCCTCCAGGCCGGCTTCGTGGGCGCTGCCGCCCTCTCCGCGGTGGCGCTGTTCACCATCGGCCGGGGCGAACGGCTTGAGCTGCCCGGCAGCTACGATACCAACGACACGGCGGCGCTCCTCGCGTTGGCGGTGCCGTTTGCCCTCGGTCTGGTCTTCCACGGGCACGGCCGGCAGCGGTGGATCGGGGCCGGTGCCGCGGCGCTTCTCGCCGCCGGCGTGGTTGGCACCAGCAGCCGGGGTGGTACTCTCGCCCTGCTCGGGGGCGTGACGATTTTCGTCCTGGGGCTCCGCGGCGGTCGGAAGTTCGGGATGCTGGCGGCGGCGCTCCTCGGTGCCGTGGCCATCTGGACCTTTTCGCCGCCGTCCTTCCGTGATCGCATCACCGCCCTCGCGGAGGGCCAGCAGGACTACAACGAAACCGACTATGCCGGCCGGAAGCAGATCTGGGCGCGGGCTCGCATCTACATCGCCGAGAATCCGCTCTTTGGAGTGGGCGTCGGCAATTTCCCGGTAGCCGAAGGCGAACTCCTGACGGCCAACGGCCATCACGGAAAGTGGAGCACCACGCACAATGCGTATCTCCAGGCCGCGGCGGAGATGGGCATCCCCGGTGGATTGCTGTTCATCTCGATCCTGGTCATGACGTCCCTCCGTGCCTTGCCCTACTGGAGGATGAGGGGACGGGGGCCCCGGGCGCGACAGCGACATCGCCCCGAGTTGCTGGCGTCGGTCGGGGCATTCAGCATGAGCAGCGTTTTCCTGTCTCACGCGTACTTTTTCGTATTCTTTGCCCTGATCGGCTTCGTTGAGCTCGGCGCGCGCTCGCTTCAGGCCGCCGGGACCCTCCCCGCCATGCAACCGATCCTGCCGCCGAGAAAGCGGGGCCCGAACCCGGCAGGCGCCATGCGGCATCCGGAGCCTCCCCGCCTCCGCTCTCCCCGCTGACACCCGGGTGAACGTACCACTTCGCCGGCTCAGGGTGGCCGCGCTCATGGATACCGTGCAGGTGTCCGGGCCCGGCCGGCAGCTTGCCGCCGTCCAGCCTTGGCTCGCTGATGCCGGCGTGGATCTCCTCGTGGTGCTGTTTCGCCGGAAAAGCGTGCACCGGCACCCGTACGCCGAGCTGCTCGTCGGTCTTGGCATTCCCCACGTCATCGCCGAGGATCGAGGGCGGTTCGATCCGGCGCTGACGGGCACCGTGCGCCGGCTGCTCGACGAGTGGCGCCCCGACATCGTCCAGACTCACAGCTACCGGCCCACCGCCCTTGCCTGGCTGCTCCGCCGCCGCGGGGTGAGTTGGCGCTGGGTCGGGTTCTTTCACGGCACCACCCACGAGGACCGGAAGGTCCGGCTCTACCACTGGCTCGACCGCCGGCTCCTCCGCGCGGCCGATCGGATCGTGGTCATGTCGGGCCCGCAGGCCGAGCTGTTCGCCAGGTCCGGCCGCCCGGTACGGCGGATCCACAATGCGGTGCTCCCGGCACCGACCGCCGCGCTTCCGGAGGATGTTGCGTCGGTGCTGTCGGCGGTGCCGCATCCGCGGGTCGGCGTGATCGGCCGCTTGAGTCCCGAAAAGGGTGTGGATGTTCTGCTGGCGGCGCTGGCCGAGGGACGGGCCCAGCTTCCCCGGGTACATGTCGTCATTGCGGGGGACGGTCCTGAGCGCCGGCGCCTTGTCGCGCAGGCTTCCGCGCTCGGCCTGGGCGACCGGGTCCACTTCCTCGGTCCGGTGTACCCGGCGACAGCGTTGTACCCCGAGCTCGATCTCGTGGTGCTGCCCTCCCGGAGCGAAGGGCTCCCCAACGTGCTGCTGGAGGCGCTGGAGGCCGACCGCCCCGTCGTCGCGACCGACGTCGGTGCCGTCTCCGAAGTGCTGGTTGATCCCGCGGCCGGTGTCGTCGTGCCGCCGGAGAATCCCACCCTGCTCGCTTCGGCCATTGCTCGCGCGCTGGCCGAACCTCCCGGGCAGGGCAGCGCCGCCCGCCGGGCGGCAGCCGCGCGGTTCTCGCTCGACCAGCGGGTCGAGGCCCATCTCGCACTCTACCGGGAGCTGGTTCCCGATGGCGGCGCCATTCCCGCCGGAGCCGGAGCGTGACGGGGGCGCCGCGAGTGGAGATGCTGCTGCCGGCCCTGTATCCCGCCGGCATGGAGACGATGGTGGCCGAGCTGTGCCGGGGCTTGGCCGCGCGCGGCGTCGAGGTCGGAATCACCTGCCTCGAGAGTGAAGGCGCCATGGCGCCACGGCTGCGCGAGGAAGGCCTGCGGGTTAGCGTCGTGCCTACGCCGGGATTTCTGCCCAACCTGATTCCGGCCGAGCCGCTCCGCCGCTGGCTCCGGGAGCTTCGGCCGGACGTGGCCCACGTGCACAGCGGTGTGTGGCTCAAGGCGGCGCAAGCGGCGCGTGCCGCCGGGGTGCCCCGCGTGGTCTTCACCAGTCACGGGCTGCTTGACCGGATCCCGCGGCATCATGTGCATCTGATGCGACTCGCTGCCCGGCTGACGGACAGCGTGGTCGGCGTTTCCGAGCCCCTTACTTCCTACCATGCCGTCACGGCGCGAACCCGGCCGGGACAGGCGGTGACGATCCTCAACGGGGTGGACACCGGTCGCTTCCGGCCCGGCGCGCCGAGCGGAGCGGTCCGTCGAGGGTTCGATCACGACCATGGTCCGGTTGTGGGCATCGTCGCCCGGTTCGCCGATGTGAAGGATCACGCCACCCTGCTTGACGCCTTTGCCATCGTGCACCGGGCCCGGCCGGATGCGGTGCTCGCGCTCATCGGAGACGGCCCGCTTCGCCCCGTGCTGGCGGCGCAGGTTGCAGCCCTCGGCCTCGGCCAGGCGGTGCAGTTCACCGGCGCGGCCTCCGACATGCCGCCGGTCTATCGGGACCTCGATATCTTCGTGCTGTGCTCCGTGGCCGAGGGGACCTCGATCAGCATCCTGGAGGCGATGGCGAGCGGGCGCGCCATCGTGGCCACCGCAGTCGGCGGTACGCCGATGCTGCTGGATCACGGCCGCGCCGGCATGCTGGTGCCGCCGGGGAATCCTGCCGCGCTGGCCGACGCCCTGCTCGAGCTCCTGGCTGATCCCGGGCAGAGGACAGCTCTTGGCCGGGCAGCACGGGAGCGGGCGGAAGCGGTGTTCAGCCAGCGGACAATGGTGGATCGCTATCTGGAACTGTACGGCATGGCCGGCGCCGGCGCGCCGGAGGGGAGACTCCAGGCATGTGCGGAATAGCCGGCGGCGTCGGCCTCGACCCGGGGGCGCGCCCCGACCCTGATCGGGTGCGGGCCATGTCGCTCGCCCTCTGCCACCGCGGGCCCGATGGTGAGGGGCTCTGGACCTCGCCATCGGGGCGAGCGTGCCTTGCCCACCGGCGACTCGCGGTGATCGACCTGGTCACTGGCCAGCAGCCGATGGTCGAGGTGGACGGCACCGTCGGCCTGGTCTTCAACGGCGAGGTCTACAACTACCGGGAGCTGCGCGCGCCGCTGGAGGATGCCGGCGTTCATTTCCGGACCAGCTCGGACACCGAGGTGCTGCTCCGGCTCTACGCGCGTGACGGCGAGCGGGCGGTCGAGGCGCTGCGCGGCATGTTCGCCTTTGCCATCTGGGATGACCGCGCCGGGCGACTCACCCTGGCCCGTGATCGCGTTGGGAAGAAGCCGCTTTACTACCAGCGGACCGGCGGTTGCCTGTACTTCGCGTCCACGCTCGGCGCCCTTCTCGCCGGCCAATCCGAGCCGCCGATCTCGCTCGCGGCGGTGGACGCATTTCTGGATCTCGGCTACATCCCGGCACCCGACACGATCTTTGAGGGTGTGTCCAAGCTTGACGCCGCGACGGTCATGGTATTCGACGGCGCAGCGCCGGTGCGGAGCCGCCGCTTCTGGGACTTGGCACCGCTGGAGGAATTCGGCGGCTCCCGGGAACAGGCACTCGATCAGCTCGATGCCCTCCTGCAGGAGTCGGTCGCGCTCCGGCTCCGGAGCGACGTGCCGCTCGGCGTATTCCTGAGTGGCGGCGTTGACTCGAGCCTGGTGACGGCGGTGGCGGCGCGGCAGGCTCCGGGGATCCGGACCTTCTCGATCGGCTTCGACGTGGCCGAGTTCGACGAGAGCGCACACGCCGCCCGGGTAGCGGCGTACCTCGGCACCGAGCACCGCACGTTCCGGGTCACGCCCGATCTGCTCGGGTTGCTGCCGCAGATGATCCGTCACTTCGGGGAGCCGTTCGGCGATTCCTCCGCGCTGCCGGTCTGGCTGCTCGCCGGCGAGACCAGGAAATACGTCACCGTGGCGCTCGGCGGTGATGGCGGGGACGAGGGATTTGCCGGGTATGATTGGTACCGCGGTGCGGCACGCCTGTTCCGCGTCAGCCGAATGGTACCGCGGATCGCGGCCGTTGCCGGCGGATCGGCCCTCGGCTGGGCCGCGCGCCAGGAGGGCAGTCCGGCGCTCCTCCGGAAGGTCCAACGCGGCCTCGAGCTGGCCGGTAACGACGAGGCCGACCGATTTGCCGAGCTCCGTGCCCTCATCGGCCGGCACGAGGCCGACTGGTTGTACGACGGCGAGCTGCGCGCCGTCCGGCAACGGCACGGTGCCGCCGCGCGGGCCGCGGTCGCCGGGTTCTACCGGGCCGCGGCGGGCAGCCCGCTTCGGCGGATGCGCTACGCCGACATGCGGACCTATCTGTCCGAATGCCTGATGCCCAAGGTGGATGTCGCCACGATGGCGCATGGGCTCGAGGCGCGGGCCCCGCTGCTCGATCAGGAAATTCTCCGCTTCGCGCTGTCGCTACCGGATGCCTGGCTGATCGACCGCGAGCAGGGCAAGCTGTTGCTGCGGGATCTGGCCCATCGCTATCTGCCACCCGCGCTGATGCAACGGCCTAAACAGGGCTTCTCGGTGCCGCTCGCCCCGTGGTTTGCCGGCAAGGCGGCTGCCAGAGTGGAGCGCCTGGCGAAAGCCGGCCCGCTCATCGCGTCGGGATGGTTCAGTGCCGATGGGGTCCGGCGAATCCTCCGGGAACACACGGCGGGCCAGCGCGATCACGGGGAGCGGCTGTTCAACCTGCTGGTGCTGGATGAATGGCTGAGCCAGCGATGATAGCTGCGACCG
Organism: Gemmatimonadales bacterium; assembly: GCA_038250675.1. Classification (GTDB taxonomy): domain Bacteria; phylum Gemmatimonadota; class Gemmatimonadetes; order Gemmatimonadales; family GWC2-71-9; genus JAICUF01. The sequence goes on along the minus strand of JBBSCB010000026.1, from coordinate 7,103 downwards.
GCGGCATCGGGGTGTCCCGATGAAGACCTTGATCAACGGGCTGTTGGAGCTGATGATGTTGCCTGCCGCGGCGCTGTACCTCGGACTTGCCCGGCTTGTCCCGGGCCGCGCGGATGTCACCTTCATGGGTTTCAGCCAGTTCTACAGTCTGTGGCCGGGGATCACCGGTCAGTTCCTCCGGCGGGCGTTCTATCGCTGGACGCTCACGTCCTGTCCGCGGGACTGCAGTATCGGGTTCGGCACGACGTTCGCCACGTCGAAGGTCCGAATCGGGGAGCGGACGTACATCGGAGTCGGCTGCAACATCGGTCATGCCGACATCGGTGAGGACGTCCTGATCGGGTCCAACGTTGATATTCTCAGCGGCAAGTACCAGCATCATTTCGACCGGCTCGACATCCCCGTGGCGCGGCAGGGCGGGGAGTACCGTGAGGTCAAGATCGGTCGCGACGTGTGGGTGGGCAACGGCGCTGTCATCCTCGACGACGTCGCCGACCAGGCAGTGATCGCGGCGGGGGCCGTGGTCGTGAAGCCGGTAGCGGCCCGCGCTCTCATGGGCGGAAACCCGGCGCGCGTTCTGGGCGAGAGGGGCACAAACAAACCGGCCGAGTCCGCCTGATGACCGGTCCGCTCCGCCGGATTCTCGAGTCGGCGGCCTCCCGGGCCGGCGCGCATTACGTCGGCCGGCGCGGCAATCGTCGCCGGCTCCTGATCGTCTGTTATCACGGCGTCGCCCGTGCCGGAGACCCCCGCCACTGGCTCCTCATGCCGGCCGGAGTGTTCGACGGTCAGCTTGCGCACCTGGCGCGGCACTACCGGGTCCTGCGTATCGATGACGCCCTTGCCGAGCTGCGCGGCAACGGGCTGCAGCAGCCGACCGCGTGCATCACGTTCGATGACGGCTATCACAACAACATCACCGAGGCGCTGCCGCTGCTCGCCCGTCACCGTCTCCCGGCCACGATCTATCTTGCCACCGGTCTCATTGGTACCGATCGACTACTCTGGACTACGGAGCTGGATCTGGCGGTCCAGCAGACAACGGCACCCCACGTGGAAGTCCCGGGGATTCTCCCGCGGACCCAGGTCCCCCTCCGGTCCGACCAGCGTGACATCTGGCTCGAGCAGCTGAAGGAACGCATGAAATCACTTCCCGCCGGCCAGCGACGGGTGGCGCACGCGGTTCTGCTCACCACCCTTGGGCCGATTCCGCCCGCCAGCGGTTGGCCGTTCCGGATGATGGGCTGGGACGACGTCAACGCCGGTGCCGATTCGGGTTGGCTGACGTTCGGCGCCCACACCGTGTCGCACGAATTGGTCGGGCGGCTCGACGACCCGGAACTGGAGACTGAAATCACGGGATCGGTGGAGGAAGTCGGCCGGCGGACCGACCGGATCACCCGGACGTTTGCCTACCCCAACGGTCGGGCGGTGGATTTTGACGCTCGTGCGGCGGACGTGCTGCGCGCGGCCGGGTGCACCGCGGCGGTGAGCACGATCGAGGGACTCAACGATCCGGACACCGATCCATTCGCCCTCCGGCGCATCACCCTTGGCGATGCGGTCGGTCCGGACGAATTCCGGCTTCGCGCTGCCGGGTTCCGCTGGCCACCGTGGCGCCGCCGGGCCGCGTGACAGAATCGGATCGCTGGCCTCACGGCCCATTGCGTGTGGTGGTCCTCACCTGCGGCGAAGCGGGGCAGGAAAGCGCGCGCGCCATCTCGCGACTTCCCGGTGTCGACGTGGTAGCCGTTGCGATCGCACCCCACCGGCGGCCTGCGGGCATCCGGAAGCGGCTTCGCATGGTCTACCGCCGGCGGGGAGTTCCCGGGCTGCTCGCCATCCCATTCCGAAAGCTGGCTGGCCGCCTCGGGAATCAGCGCCCACCCGCCTCGGCCAACGACACGCCAGCCGTTCGCGAGCTGCCGTTGAACGATTTCCACGCGCCTGAAGCGCTTGCGGCGCTCTCGGCGCTCGACGCGGACCTGGCCGTGGTGGACGGCACGTACATCCTGAAGCCGTCGGTGTTTTCGCTGCCGAGGCTCGGGGCCATCAACCTGCACTGCGGCCGGCTGCCGGACTACCGCGGTGCGCCGCCCGGTTTCTGGGAGCTCTACAACGGCGAGCGCGAGGTTGGTGTTACCGTTCACCGGGTCACCGCAGGGGTGGATGAGGGGCCGATCCTCCGGCAGGAAGTCGTCCCGCTGGACTCGGCTCCCCGGGGCGATGCCATGATGTACATCGCGGGACTCTGGCGGGACACGCTACGCCCGATCGGTGTCCGTTTGCTCACCGAGGCGGTTGCCGACATCGCCGCCGAGCGCGTCCAGGAGACCCGGCAGGATGCCTCGAAGGGACACACCTATCGGTTTCCCGATTATGCCACGGTGCGTGAGCTCCGGGGGCGAGTGCGCGCACGAAGGGTGGCACGATGAGCGTGGCGGAACGCCGCCCCCGAGCGCTGGTGCTGGCCAACCGCTTGCCGTACCCGCTGGACGACGGGTGGAAGGTCCGCAGCTTCCATATGATCCGGAGCGTGGCGGCCCTGGCCGACACCACCCTGCTCATCTTCCACCCCACGGAAGACGGCGTGCTGGCGTCGGCACGCATTGCCTTCGGTTCGGGTGTGTCGATCCATCGCGTACCCGCACCCCGGCCTTACACCGTGGGGAAACTGCTCCGGGGCCTCGTCTCCCGCACCCCGGTGCACGTGTGGAACCAGGAATCGCCAGAGCTCGCCGATCGGATTGCGCAACTCGCGGACGGGCGCGCGTTCGATATCTGCGTGACAGAGGCGGTGTTCATGTACCGGTACATGCTGGGCCTGCCCCGGGAAACGCTGCGCATCATCGATACGCACAACATCGATTCGGTAACCATGGGCCGGTATGCGCGGGCCATGAGTTCCCTCCCGAAGCGCCTCTATGCGCGCATCACCGCCGTCCGGTTCCGCTCATTCGAACGGCGGATCTTCGAGGACGCGGACCTGATCTGGGTTTGCTCCGAAGCGGAGCGCGCACTGCTGGCCCGTGAGCTTCCGACGGCCAACGTCCACGTCATCCCTAACGGCGTCGATACGGGCCTGATGGCGCCGTCCGGGACGGGACTCGTCAAGGGCCGGCTCGTGTTCTTCGGCCGGCTCGACTATTTCCCGAACGTGGATGGGTTGGAGTTCCTCGTGACCGAACTGCTCCCCCGCATCAGGGCGGTGCGTCCGGATGTGGAATTGCATGTGGTCGGCCCCGGTGGCGAGGGACGGGTTGCCGCTATCGCTGCGGGGCAGCCGGGCGTCGTCCTTCGAGGCCGCGTGGACGATCTGCGGCCGGTGATCGAGGAGGCCGAAGCGGTCGTCGTTCCGCTTCGAGTGGGAGGCGGAACCCGACTCAAGATCCTCGAGGCCCTCTCACTTGCGCGAGCCGTGATTTCGACGTCGATCGGCGCGGAAGGGCTCGACCTCCGCGACGGCCATGAACTCCTCCTCGCAGACAGCCCGGACGCTTTTGTCGCGGCAGTCCTCGATGTCATCTCCAATCCGGTGCGGCGCGACGCGCTCGGCGCCGAGGGGCGGGCGGCGGTCCGGAACCGATACGACTGGTCGAATATCGGTGAGCTTGCGCGGAGTACAATCGAGGAGCGGCTGGCCGCGACACGTTCAGCCCGGCGCCATGGGGAATGAACCGCTGCCGGACCGCCCTCGCGTCGTGCTCATCTGTCACGCCGGAGACCGCCTGAACCGGGAGGGACTGCCGGCTTGGCTGGCCACGTTCTGCACGGTGTCGGGCATCGTCGTCCTGCGTGAGCCCCCCCGGCGAATGTGGCGGCGGATACGGCGCGAGATCAGCCGGGTCGGACCGATCCGGTTTCTCGATGTGCTGGCGTTCCGGTTGCTTTACCGCGTCACGATGCAGCGGCGGGATGCGACGTGGGAGGCCGAGGCCCTGAGCCGGCTGGAGGACCGCTACGGGACGGTTCCGCTCGACATCCCGACCTTCAATGCCCTGAGCCCGAATTCGACGGACGTTGAGAGCTTCATTCGTGACTGCACGCCCGACTTGATGATCGCCCGTTGCAAGACCATCCTCGCCGAGCGGATCTTCACGATTCCCCGGATGGGGACGTATGTGATGCACCCTGGGGTCTGCCCCGAATACCGGAACGCGCACGGATGCTTCTGGGCCCTGGCCAACGCTGATGACGGGCGGGTCGGGATGACGCTGCTACGGGTGGACCGCGGAGTCGACACCGGCCCTGTGTATGGTTACTTCGGGTATGCTGGCGACCCGCGGCGCGACTCACACATCGTCGTGCAGCATCGCGTTGTCTTCGACAACCTCGACGCGCTCCGGGCTGTGCTCCTTCAGGCCGTCGCCGGAACGGCCGGGCCGATTGACACTTCGAGCCGCGCGTCCGGAACCTGGGGGCAGCCGTGGCTGAGCGCCTATCTCCGACTTCGTCGCCGCCTCCGAAGGGAGCGTGCATGATCCGACCACTGCTGTACCACGACGTGGTCGAACCGGGCCGAGAAGCCGAGAGCGGCTTTCACGGCGCGGGCGCGGATCGCTACAAGCTGACTGTCGCACAATTCCGATCCCACCTGGACGCCATCGACCGAAGCCTCGGGAACGCGCCGTCACTGGGACGCGTCGAAGGGTGGCAGATCACGTTCGATGACGGCGGCAAGAGTGCCACGAGGGCCGCCGATATCCTGGAAGAGCGGGGGTGGCACGGCACCTTCTTCATCACGACTGACCGGATCGGAGAACCCGCGTTTCTCGATGTCGCCGGAATCCGTGAGCTCCATGGCCGCGGTCATGTGATCGGCACGCATTCCTGCAGCCATCCCGCACGGCTGTCGGCCTGTCCCACCAACAAAGTGTTTCAGGAATGGGCCGAGAGCCGCCGAGTGCTGAGCGAGATTCTTGGAGAGGCCGTAGTCGTCGGGTCAGTGCCGGGCGGATATTACTCTCGCGCGGTGGCCCAAGCGGCTGACGCGGCGGGGCTCCGGCTTCTCTACACGTCGGAGCCGTCGGCGCGATGTCGGCTGGTGGGTGATTGCGTGGTCCAAGGCCGGTTCTCGATTCACCGGAAGCAGTCCGCCATGAGGGCCGCACTGCTGGCCCGCGGCGATCGGCCGGCTGTGATCCGTGAATGGCTCCAGTGGAATGCACGGAAAGCGCTGAAGCGCGTGGCTGGCAGAGAATATCTCCGTGTGCGCGAGTTCCTCCTGCGGCACACTTCCAATTGAGGCGGAGGCGGACCGCATACCTACAGAACGCGCCGGGAATTAGTCGTGGTGCCGCGGAGGCTTGGTGCGAGGGGACCGTCCCGCCGGCTGAACGCCGCCCCTATCGGCCGGCGGCGCCGGCTCTGGCGGAGTCGCTCCGCTCGCGATAGGCGAGGTAGTTGAACGAATCGTACTGTTGTTCGTTGTACTGCTTGCTTCCGCGGTAATACGTCCTGGCTACGCCGGCCGCAAAAATCTGGTCGCCCCACTCTCGATACGACTCGATTCCCGTATGCCGATAGGTAAAACCAAAGCCGAGCACGAGGAGCATGTTGAGGTCGGGGGCGACGTCGCTCCGCACCACGTTCCAGTACTGAAAGCCACTCGTTCCAGGCCGCCATTGCGTCGTCCACAGGTAATCGACCTGGCGCCGGATGGCCGAGATGATTCTCGGATCGGCCCGGCGCCGCTCGTAGTATTTCACCAGGGCATCGATCCGCAGCCCCTCCATGAAATTCGATTGCCCGAGCGGGCTGCGGGCATCTTCGGTGGACAGGCGGTAGCGGAACGAGCCATCAGGCCGCTGGAGCCGGAGCCAGTTCTCGGCGTAGGCATCCGCCATCGCTCCCCAGTCCCGCGAGCGGTCGGCCAGGCTCCAGGCCAGCAGGCAGGCCATCATGACCCGCTGCTGGATTCGGCCCTCGTTGTACTGGTACTCGGCGTCGGCACCCTTCTCGGCCGGGAACGAACCAGTCAGTTTTTTCGCGGTCTCAATCACCGCCGTCCGGGAGCGCTCGTCGCCGGTCAACCAGTAGTGGAGTGCGACGCCCTCGAGCTGGGCCCAACGCGGCGAAGAGCCGTAGTGGTAGTGCTCGAGATAATTCGTGCGGTAGTCGACGGCGAGCCTGGTGGCCCACCGCCAGTACGTCGGGCCGCCCGTGCGAACCCACAAGGCATAGTGGCCAAACGCCCGGTCATAGTAATTCGCCCTGCTCCAGTCGAAGCCGTCCTGCTGCCAATGGTCGTTGGCGAACTGGGCGGCCTTTTGCTCGTACTCGCGGAAAGCGCCGCCCAGCTCGGTGCCTTGCTTCGTGGTAATCGTCGGGCCGACGATGCCCGTGGCTACCAGGTAATCGGCCGAAGCGGGGAGGGCGATCGCCTGGGCGGCACCGGCCGGCTGTTCGGGGAGCGGCGGCAGGGTGCGCCGAACTCCGATTTCCAACCGCGCCTCTGCCCCCTTGGCCGCAACCTCAGCATGAAACTGAACGAGGATCGAAATGAGCGACCCGTCCTGATGGGTCCCGTTCAGGGCGGCGACGAACGCCGGCCGCTCTCTACCGTCGATCGTAATCCGAACACGGTTGAGCGCCGCCGCCTTCAGCGTCCCGGGGACGAGCGGAATGCCGCTCGACACCAGCGCGTCCCCGGCTCCGCCATCGTTCCGCAGGAGACTCAGCTCAACCGAGGCCGAATCGGGGCCCGCTGTCTGGGCCGGCAGCCGCGCTGGCAGTACGAGAACCGCCGTGATGATCAGGGAGTGCAATCGGTACGTTGGCTGCATCCCTAAATGTGGTGTCTCCGGCCGCCGTCCGGAAGCCCCGGAAAACAGCACTCCCCCGAAGCGCGGACCCGCGCTTCGGGGGAGTGCTGTCGGTTGGAACGCCGCGGCTACTGCCGGAAGGCCAGGTAGCGGAACGAACTATAGAAGTGCTCGTTGTACTGCTTGCTTCCATTCAGGAACTCGCCGTGACCTGTCGCCACGTAGGCGGGAGTCCAGCCGGGCTCGCCCGCGTCAAATGCGGCGTCACCAATGTCCCGGTATTTCTGCTGGCCGGTACTCTTGTAGGCAAAGCCGAACATCTCGATGATCGTGTGGTTC
>JBBSCB010000025.1:0-51641 GCA_038250675.1 Gemmatimonadales bacterium | reverse complement strand
CGCTCGCAGTCGGCGGGGGTGTAGTTGAAGCGGCACTTCGCCGCGAAGACGTAGTCGCGGTAGTCCGCAAAGCCGGCGTTGGTGGCCATCGTCGTCCGCAACGCCACCATCCGATCGAAGAGCGTGGCCAACTCATCGCGCGCCGCGACGTAGGGCGCCGTCGCGGCGCGCCACGCCGCCTCTCGCACTGACCGATCCGTGCTCTTCAGGAAGGGGGAGAGCCGCGGCAGCGGGACCTGAACACCGTCCCATGGGGCCATCATCGTCCCGGTGATCTGCTGATACTTGGCGGCGAGCCCTTCAGCCTCCGAGACCAGCGGGACATTGGCCTCGCGGAAGATCTCGATCGCGGTGCGAAAGCGTCGCAGCGTGGTCACGAAGTCGGGACGATCGGTGCCCACCGCCACCAACTTCGTCGCGAGGGCCACTTCCGCCTCTTCGAGTTGCGGCAGGATCTCGGTCGAGAATCGCAGGTGCGCGGCTTCCTTCGTCGCGTCCGCCGTGTCGCAGGTGTAGGCGATCATCGCCAGCGACGCGGCTTCGGTCACCAGTTCGTCGAGTCGCGACCACCGGGCCAGCCACGGCTCGAGGGTTGCCGCGTCGACCGGCGCATCGGCAAGCTCCTGATAGCGGGCAGCCAATTCCGCCCAGGTCGCGTCAGCGAAGCCGGCGGCCGTCTCGGGAAGGGGGGTCCAGGTCATTCGAGGATGATAATCGGGGGGTCGGCCGTCGGTGGCCCTACGCCGACACCGGGAGCGGTGGACGGACGAAACGCCAGGAGAGCAGCGCCACCCCGAGCATGGTGACGCCGCCGATCAGGAACGGGGCGTCGACGCCGATCCGCTGGAAGGCGGAGGTCCCCGCGATCGGGGCGATGATCCGCGCAATCCCGGCAAAGGTCTGGGCGACCCCCATCGTGGTCCCCAGTTCCTCCGGTTCGGTGGCGTGCGACAGGAGCGAGGTCGAGGCCGGAAAGAGCAGTGCCGTGCCGATCGGGACGAGCGGAATGATGATCGCCAAGACCCAGATCGACGGCGCCACGGTGTACATCATCAGGCCGATGGCGAGAATCACGGCCCCGACGCGCATCGCCCGCGTTTCCCCGATGCGATCGACCACTGGCCCGAGCAGCAGCGAGCGCAGCACGAGCGAGAGCAGGCCGTTGTAGACGAAGAAGTAGCCGATATTCTCCTCGGTCACGCCGAAGCGCGCATCGAGCCAGAGCGCGAGCACGGAGGTGAGCAGCGAGAAGGCAAGCATGCCGGTGCCGTAGATCCAGATCAGCCGCGCCGCCTTCCCGGCGGGATGGCGGAGGACGATCCATGCCGCGTGCCAGATCGGTTTCCGGGGCCTCGGTTTGGCGCGATCCTCGGCGCGGCGCGACTCAGGCAGCCATTTCCACGCGGCGATCACGTTGAGGAAACAGAGCCCGGCCGCGATGAAGCCCGGCATCTCGCGCCCGAAATGCGCCGCAGCCGACCCGATCGCTGGCCCGATCATCACACCGGCGGCGGTGGCCGCCGAGAGCCAGCCGAGCGCGCGCGCCCGGTCGCCCGGCTTGACGGTGTCGGCAACGTAGGCCTGCGCCACACCGGTCGTGCCGCCGCCGGCGCCCTGGATGAGGCGGGACGCGACGAGCAGCCAAATGCTGCTCGCCAGGCCGAACACGACATAGGCAGCGGCGGAGGCGAGCAGGCCGATCAGCAGCGCGGGCCGCCGGCCAAAGCGATCCGACACGCGTCCCCACACGGGCGCGGACAGAATCTGCGCCGCCGAGAAGGCCGCGGTAATCAGTCCGACGTCAAAGTCCGTCCCGTGCAGCCGCAGCGCATAGAACGGCAGCAGCGGAAAGACGATCGAAAACCCCACCATGTCCACGAAGCTGGTGGCGATGAGCACGGCGAGCCGCCGGAACTGACTCCGCTCGGCCGCAACCGCCGGCGCGCTCATCCGGCGCTCCGGCGTTCGGCGCCAAGGGCAAAGACCGCGCCGCTGACCAGCATCAGCACCACGCCGTACGCGGCGGCGACGCCGACGTCGGAGTTCCGGAGACTGGACAGGATCTCCAGCGAAATGGGCCGCGTGTCATACGTGTAGAGCATGATCGACGTGACGAAGTCGCCGAAGGCGGTGACGAACGCGAGCGTGGCGCCGGCGAGCAGCGCGGGCCGCAGGAGCGGCAGCGTGATCCGGCCGAGGGTGCGCCAGCGGCCGGCGCCGAGCGTCGCGGCCGCCTCGTCCAGCGACGGGTCGAGACGGCGGAACCCCGCCAGCACGGCGCGGCCGGTGATGGGCAGGTTCCGTACGAGATACGCCAGCGGCAGGATCCACAGCGTGCCGACCAGGATGAAACGCCCCGTCTGGGGCGAGGCGACACTGAACGCGGCAGCCAGCGCGACGGCGAACACCGTCCCCGGCACCGCCCATGGGACCGCCATGAGCGCTTCGATGGCGCCGCCCGCAGCCGAGCGCCGACGGACCGCGATGATGCCCGCGGCGATCGAGACGCCGACCGCGGCCAGGGTCGCAACGCTAGCCATCCACAGACTGTTGACCAGGGGGCGGGCCCGCACCGGGTCACGCACCAGCGTGAGATAGTTCGCCACCGTGTACACCGGCGGCAGCGGCTCAGTGGTCCAGGTGCCGACCGGTACGAACGAAACCAGCAGCAGCGTCAGGTGCGGCAGCAGCAGAATCAGCGCAAGCACCCAGGAGACGCAGCCGAGCGCCACCCGGGCCGGCCGGCTGGCCACCAGGGTTCGCGCGGGCGCTACCCCTTTCCCCGTGCCGCCGTTGGGCTCGGCGGCGTCGGTCTGGCGCAGCAGCAGCAGCGCCGTCAGCGCGAGCAGGGTCAGCGAGACCGTCTCAACCATCGCGAGCGAGTTGTCGCCGTTGAGCCGGGTGGCGACGATCTGGGTCGTCATGACCCGGAACCCGCCGCCAAAGATGTACGGCGCGCTGAACGATGCGAGCGACGTCATGAAGGTCAGCAGCGCCGCGCCGGCGAGCGAGGGCCGCAGCAGCGGCAGGACAATGCGGCGAACGGTGCGCCACCGCCCGGCGCCCAGACTGGCCGCAGCCTCGAACACCGACGCATCGAGCACCGCGAGCCCGGCGCGGGTGAAGAGATAGAAATACACGTACATCGAGTAGGCGTGCACCAGCAGGATGGCGCCCGCCCCCTCCAGCCGCCACGGCGCCTGGTCCAGCGAAAAGATGCGCCGCACCTGGTGCGCCACGAAGCCGCTCTCGCCGTACAGGAAGAGAAACGCCAGCACCCCCACGAGCGGCGGCAGTACCGCAGGCAGCGCGACGATCGCGCCGAGGATGCGGCGGCCGGGAAATTCATAGCGCGAGAAGAGGAACGCCAGCGGGATGCCGATCGCCGCGGAGAGCGCGACGCTGGCAACCGAGATCCAGAGACTGCCCCACAGCGCCCGCCACTCCGTTGGACGACGGAGAAACGCCCGGACGAACTCGAGGGTCCAGCCGCCCGGGCCGCGCACCGCATCCAGCAGCACCAGCAGCAGTGGATACGCAATGAGCCACAGCAGGAGCGCGACGAGCAGCCATCCGGCCCACGAGCGCGGGCGCTTCATCCGCCATTCGCCGCGAAGAGATGGAGCCCGCCGCCGCCTCGACGGCTGGGGACCACGCTCACCCGGTCACCCACGCCAAACGCCCCCGGCGCGCCATGTACTTCGAGCAATGTGCCGGCCGCCGTCCGGACACCGTACGCAGCGGCCGCGCCGCTGAACCGCCGGCTCTGGACGATCGCCGCGAGCGCCTCGGGCGTCGGTGCGACGAGCCACAGCGCCTCGGGCCGCACCAGCAGGCGCGCCGGACCCGGCGGCGGCACGCGGCCCGGCGCCGTCGGGACGTCCCATTCGACCCCCTCGATGCTGACGCGCGCTCCACGATCGCCGACCCCCAGAATGTCCGCCGTGAGCGCTGACGACCGGCCGACGAACGACGCCACGAACGGCGTGGCCGGCGTGGCGTAGAGCGCCTCGGCCGTGCCGACCTGCTCCAGATGCCCATTGTGCAGGAGGGCGACGCGGTCGCCCAGGTCAAAGGCCTCGTCCTGCTCGTGGGTCACGAAAACCGCCGTGGTACCGACCCGACGGATCACCTCGCGTATTTCCGCCCGCGTACGCTCCCGAAGCGCCGGATCGAGGTTGGAGAGCGGCTCGTCGAGCAGCAGCACCCGCGGCTCCGGCGCGAGCGCCCGCGCGAGCGCTACGCGCTGCTGCTGGCCACCGGAGAGCTGGGCAATCCGCCGGCGCTCGAAGCCGGCCAGGTCCACCAGACGGAGCGCATCGGACACCCGCTGCGCGAGCGCCGCGCCGCCGATGCCCAGCGATTCGAGCCCGAAGGCCACGTTCTGTCCCACGTCGAGGTGCGGAAAGAGCGCGTAATGCTGAAACACCATGCCGAAGCGTCGCGCCACCGGGGGCGTGGCCGTTACGTCCTCGCCATCCACCACCACCCGGCCGCTGTCCGGCCGCTCGAAGCCCGCCAGAAGGCGCAGCATCGTCGTCTTGCCGCTGCCGCTGGGGCCCAGCAGCGCCAGGATCTCGCCGCGCGCGAGCCCCAGCGAGACGTGGTCCACCGCAAGCGTGGAGCCGAACTCCCTGGTGAGGTTGTCGAGCAGCAGAAAGGCGGCGGTCATCGGGCTCCCGTGTTGCGGACATGCTGGTCCCAGTATGCCATCCACTCCGGCCCGCGCGCGGCCAGCATCGCCCAGTCCACATCGGCGACCACCATCTTGCGCTCGACCTCGGCCACCCATGGCGGGACCGAGTCCAGCGGTAGGTCGAGACGCGCCGGCAGGCGGTACACCCGGCGCGCCGTCAGGAGCTGCGCGTGCATGCTGCCCACGTAATCGATGAAGACGCGGGCAGCCGCGGCATGGCGCGATCCACGCACCAGGCCGATCGCGTCGTCAATGACGACGGTGCCGCTGCGGGGAAAGGTGTAGCTGAACGGGATGCCCTTGGCCTGCCAGATGAGGAGGTCCGGCAGGTCCCAGAGCGTGATCAGCCCTTCCTGCCGCACCAGCTTCTCCTCGAGGATCGCCGGGTTCAGCGTGTAGGTGCGGGTCTGCGCATCGAGGCGCCGGAGCCAGGCCATCGCGCGGGTCGTATCGCCCGTCTCCCGGATGCTCCGCTCGATCAGGAGCCCCCAGATCGCGCGCATGGTGCCGCTGGCCATCGGATCGCGAATGAGCACCTGATCGTGCCAGCGCGGATCCAGCACGTCGTCCCAGTCGCGCGGCGCCACCGAATCTGCCACCGCGCGATTGTTGTAGGCGATCACGGCGGGGGTGCGGTAGACCGGGTAATAGCGATCGCCCAGGCCGATGCCGCCGGGCCCGACGTCCGCCGCCCAGGCCGGCCGGTATGGCGCGAGCAGCGAATCGGCCACGCCGCGATCGAAGATCGTGGTCGGCCCGCCAAACCAGACATCCGCCTGCGGGTTGACTCGTTCGAACCGGATCCGGTCGAGGATCTCCTGACTGCCCATGTCGAGCCAGCGGAGGTCGATCTCGGGATGGAGCCGTTCGAAGTCGTGCTCCATCAGCACGAGCTGGTCGCGCCCGTGCGGCGAGTAGAGGGTGACGGTCGTGCGGCCGTCGCCGCCGCACCCGAGGCCGGCTCCCCCCATCGCCACCAGCCACGCCGCCAACGCCGGCGCACGACTCAAGGGCTGGCCCGCCGGCTGAGCCCGAGCAGATTGGCAAAGAGCCGGTACGCGCCGGGCACGCCGGCCGGCAGTTCACGGAAGAAGGCGAGGCCGGTGTAGACGTAGGTGCCGCGGCCCAGCGGCGCCACCAGCAGGCCGCCCCGCTGGGGGCCTTCACCCGGATCGTGGGACTCGAGGATCGGCTGGTAGGCGTCGTCCCACGTGTGGGCAAAGTACAATCCGCGCTCCTGCACCCACCCGTCCCAGTCACCGCCGCCGATCACGTTGGGTCGCTGCATGACCGGACTGCCGGGCGCGAGCAGCCGCACCGGCGCGTGCTCGTCGGTCACACGATCGTGCGGGGTCGCGATCGTCAGCGGAAATGGCGCGAAGCCGCCGCGCACGAACTGGTACTGCTGATACTGCACCAGCAGCAGTCCCCCGGCCCGGGCATATGCCAGGAGCCGGTCGTTGTGCGCCACGAGCGCGGTATCGGTCTCGTAGGCCCGGGGGCCCACGACGATGGCATCGAAGCGCGACAGATCGCCCCGTGCGAGCGCGGCACCGTCGAGCAGCTCCACGGGCACGCCGACCTGCGCCAGCGCCTCCGGAATCCGGTCGGCAGCGCCGCGAACGTAGCCCACGCGCGCCAGGTGTGGCAGCGCCAGCGCCGCGATGACCACGCGCGCCACTGCGGGGGCGGTGTAGGTCCGCGCCCGGATGTGCGGGTAGTCGATGGTGAAAACGCCGAGGTCGTAGCGGCGGCCCGCTACGTCCTCCGCCACCGCGCGCACGCCAAAGTCACCCGCGCCGGCGGACGCCGGCGCCCGCACGTCGAAATCGAACGTCGAGCTCTCGTCCTCGCGGGTGAAGCGGAACGCCTGCGGCGGCGGCGCGATCCAGCCCGGTGGGACGTCGAGCCGCACTCGTCCCGCCGTGGTATCGGCACCGCCATGGGTCAGCGTCACCCGAAACCGCCGGGCGCCTGCCGCGCCGAGGCGCCAGAGCGCCGTGTCCGGATCGATGGCGACGGCGATGCGCGGCACCACGACCACCGGACGGCGCTGTTCACCCAGCGCCTGATCGTTGTAGCGGTAGGCCACCTCGCGCTCGACCCCGCCAAACGAGGCCGCAAAGGTCGGTGGCTCGCGTGCCAGGCCGCGCACGTCCGGCGGCACTCCGCGCCAGTCGTAAAGATCACCGATACGCGGCGCTGCCATGAAGTAGGGCGTCGTCGGCGCCGCCGTGTCGGGAATCCTGACCAGTCCGTCCGCTGCCTCCACCGGCCGGCCGCGAAAGGTGAACTCGGCGGCCGGCGCCGGCGCGGTGCCGTCGACGCATCCCGCCGAGATCCGCACCGGCTCGCCGGGGGTCACCCGCGCGTCGTCCGCGAGTGCGTCGCAGAGCTGGTGACCGACCCCCGCAATAACCCCGTCCAGATGCTCCAGTTGGTCCCGCACCTCCACGCCCGGCGTCCCCGCGGCCTTCGCGAAGGCGGAGCGGAGCGCCAGCAGCGAATCCCGGTCGACGTCGCTCGCGTGGGCCAGCCCCACGGCAATCTCCCGCCAGCGCGTCGCGTGCGTCGAATCGCCGCTGGCGGCCGCCATCGCCACGAGACTGGTATCGACACCCGCAAAAAGCGCCGCGCCACCCGCACCGGTCCGGTCGTCCCACAGCGCGACGCGCACCGGCGATGGTCCGATGCGCTGCAGCTGCCCCATGTCCTGGGACCGGTGCCGGCTGCGACCTTCCATCGCGATCTGGTGGAATGACTTCCCCACCGCCGGATCGAGCGCACCGCCCTCCAGCGTCAGTGTGGTGGCCGCGGTATCGAACCGGGCGCTGCGATACAGTTTGAGCGGGGTCCATGCCGCTAGGTGCTCCTCCGAGGCCAGCTCGGGAAAGCGGCTGGGATCGCCCGCGATCCGGAAGGCCTCCCGGGCGGCCCAGCCGGCGGCCTGATGCTGGCCGTGTCCATCACGCGGGGTTCCGCTGAAGATGGAGACGATCACCTGGGGGCGAAAACGGCGCACGATCCGGACGACGTCCTTCAGCACCGAGTCGCGCGGCCAGTGCGCCCAGGTGTCGTCCAGCGTCTTGGAGAAGCCAAAGTCATAGGCACGGGTGAAGAACTGGCGGGCACCATCGAGCCGCCGCGCGGACATGAGCTCCTCGGTCCGCAGCAGGCCCAGTGCCTCGCCCAGCTCGGAGCCGATCAGGTTCTGCCCCCCCTCCCCGCGATTGAGCGCGAGGTACGCCGCCTCGGCGCCATAGCCGCGAACGAGGAGCGTCAGCAGCTCGGTGTCCTCGTCATCAGGATGCGCGCCGATGACCAGCACCCGCTCGTAGTGCCCCAGCATCAGACGCGCGTGGTCGAGCCCGACGATCCCGCCGGTGGACGGCGGCTGGAGCTGGGCCAGAAGTACATCGCATGGGGCAAGCAGAACGAACGGAAGGAGCAGAGCGAGCGAGCGCAGGCGCACGAACCCGGCCGTTGAAAGGGATTCGAGGAAGCTAGCCGGGAAGAGGGACGCGGTAAACCGTGGCCGTGCCCGCGGTGTGCCCCGGCGTCAGCGGCCGGGCGGGTGGGGCGCGGATTCGGTTTCGTCGCCCAGCGGCACGTCCGCGAAGGACCGCGCCAGCACCGGATGCCGGCTCCAGAGGTGCCAGGCCATGCCCGCCACCGCCAGGAGGCTGCCGCCGATGACGACCCAGCTGGAGAACCGCTCGCCGGTGGCGGGCGTGACGGCGAACATCAGCCCGGCCGAGAACCCGAGCGCGATGACCAGCCCGATCAACACGCCCATGCGCCAGGCGATCTCCCGGCTGGCCAGATGCACCAGCCCGGTGAGCCCGATGCCCACCAGCGCAAAGACGGCTCCGTGGGCCACCGTCGCCACCAGCACCGCCGCAGGCGAGACCGCCTCCGAGACGCCGCCCGCTCCGTGCAGGAGCAGCTGCCCGATCATCTGGGGCGTATGCAGCGGCTGGCCGGCGAGCGCATCCACCACAAAGTACCAGACAGCCACGATCACGGCCCCGAGGAGGCCGGTGATGATGCCTTCGCGAATGACGGAATGACGGAGCGGAGTCATGGCTGGCCTCTGGCCGGATGAACGAAGTGCTGGCAACTGGCGGCGGCACCGCCGTGCGGCTTCAAAGGTGCTCCGATTCGGCCTCCCCCGCGGTGGCCGGGATCACCGACGGCGGATCGTCTGCCGTGTCGTCATCGTCTCTCCGGCGGCCCGCGATGAACGCCACCACGAACGAAAGCACCGCCGCCCCGAGGAGCGCGGTGCCCACGGCGTCACTCACCCCATACAGCAGGGCCAGCATGCCCAGCGACACGAGCACGGTGCCGATGCCGCGCAGGAATTCGTCGAGGTTGCGCCAGTGCGTCCGGCGGGCCCAGTAGATGGACGCCCCGAGACCCAGAATGCCCAGCAGCAACATTCCATACCAGATCAGAATCCAGAACCGTCGCCCAGCCACCATGTCTCCTGCCCCCGCCGGCTCGTGGAATGCGCTGCGCGTTCGAGACTATCACCGATTCCGGCACCGCACCGGACCGGTTCAGCGCCCGGCAACCGCCCGGCAGCGCGGACAGCCGCACGCGGCCAGCAGCCGCTGGAAGCCGTAGATGCCAGTGTCATGGCCGTCCGACCACCGCACCCGCATGCCGTACGCTCCGACCAGCGCCACCGACTCCGCCGTGATCGTGGCAGGCAGGGTCGCCGGGTCGAGCAGGCGGCGTCCGCTCATTTCCTCGACGCACATGGCACAGCCGCAGGCCAGACGCAGCTCGCGGGCCGGGTACAGCCATGCGTGGCCCGCCTGGTCCCACTCGACCAGCAGTCCATCCGGCCGGCGCGTGATCGCGTACGGAATCGGGGGAAGTCCACCCACGTCGCCCTCCCGCTGGTTATTCGCGCGAGCATCACCCCATTGCGAGAACCGCGCGCCTGATGACCACCCGGACGGCGGACCCGTTCGGCACGCGCGGCACGCTGCGCCTCGGCGGAACCGACACCGTAATCTACCGCCTCGCCCAGCTGGACCGTCAGCAGATCGCCCAGCTCGACCGGCAGCCGTACTCCATCCGCATCCTCCTGGAGAATCTCCTGGGGCACGTTCCTCGCCGAGCCCAGGCCCGAGTCACGGGGACGCAAGTCGGCCCCCGCGGCGATGTGCAGCGGGGGCCGATTTGTGTACTGGCACCGGTCCGGGCTCAGGCCACGAGATCCCGAAGCCGGTCGCCGGTCTCGCCTTCGCGGAGGCGGACGAGCGCTCGATCGCGCAGCTGACGGATCCGCTCGCGCGTGACCCCCATCATGCGGCCGATCTCCTCGAGCGTGCGGCTGTTCCCGTCGTCGAGACCGAAGTAGAGCCGGAGCACCTTGGCGTCGCGCGGCGGGAGCACCGCCAGCGCGGCCTCGATGTCCTGGGTCTGGCTGTTGGCCATCGTGGACATGTCGGTGCTTTCCTGCTCACCGCTGGTGAACCGCTCGATTCGCTCGTTACCCTCACCATCGCGGGTGGGGTGGTCCAGCCGGACGGCCTCCGAGTTGAGTGCGCTCAGACTGCGCACTGCCTCGACGGTCAGGCCGGTGGCCCGCGCCAGCTCTTCGGTGGTGGGCATGCGGCCGAGCCGGTCCTTGAGCAGCGTCGTGGTGCGGCCGAGGCGACTCAGGTCCGCCGTGCGGTTCAGCGGCACGCGGACCGGGCGCCCGTGACGGGCGATCGCGGCCTGCACCGCCTGCCGGATCCACCAGACGGCGTACGAGATGAACTTGACGCCGCGATCCGGATCGAACTTCCGGGCTGCGGTCATCAGGCCCAGGTTGCCCTCGCCGATGAGATCCACCAGCGGGACGCCCCGGTTCTGGAACTTCTTGGCGACCGACACGACGAAGCGGACGTTGTGACGGGCCAGCTTTTCCTGGGCCGCCACGTTGCCGCGAAACGCCTTGCGGGCAAGCTCCATCTCCTCCTCACGATTGAGGAGTGGAACCCGGCTGATTTCATCGAGATAGAGGTCGAGACTCTCCCGGCCTTCGTCCACCGCGCGAGCGATCTGCGCCGGGCGAACCGGGCGACGCTTGGCACGTGCTTTAATTGTCACGCTCACAGCCTCCTATGGGATTCGGATCCCCTGTACGCCACAGGCCACAGGACGGGACGACTCACTACAACCCTCCAATATAGCGCCTAAACCTCACAAAATCAACACTTTAGATAACCTCCAGCGGCACTGGAGTTTGCGTCGAGGCCTGCCAAATATGCAGGCCCATCAATAAAGCGCAGTTCTCTTGACGCGAAGATGCCAAATTCAGGGCCCGGCCACCGAGATTGTTACAAACCGCCACAAAACGACACACCGTCCCCCATCGCCCGCCCGCCTGCCCCTCTTAGACGCCTCGCCAAACGCCGGTTGCACGGTTTCGGTTCCTGAAAAACAATGCGACGGCAGCCCAAAGGCCACCGCCGCATCGGTACTGAGGCGTGCGGCGCCTACATGCCGGGCATGCCGGGCATTTCCTTCGGCGTCTCCGTGATCGACTTCTTGGCGTTCTTCCCCATGCCCTGGAGCGTCATCGTGCTCCGGCCGGTCACCGACTTGACCAGCCCGAACGGCACATCCTTCGTCACCCAGACGTCGGTGCTGTCCGAGGCGCTGTGCAGGTGGGTCGTCTTGAAGACGCCGGCCGGCACGGTCAGCGTCTCGGCGCCGACCACCGCCATCGTCTTGCATTGCTGCTCCCAGGCGGACGCCGTATTGCCACCCCGCCCGCCGCGGCCCTGCCCAGCCGGCCGACCCCCACCCATCCTGCTCCCCGGCATCTTCACAGCGGGTTCATCGCCCCGCTTCATGACGGCCTCCATGACGGTCTCAGGCTCGAACGGATAGGACGGCACCAGCAGCTCTACGATCATCTTCCCGCGAGGCGACTCGCTGGCGGTCTCGAACCAGACCCCCGCCTTGCCGTCGCGCTTTTCCTGGCCGACGATCGCCATCCGCAGCGAGCTGGTCTGGCCGCCGCGATCGGTCTGGTACTGCGCCCAGCTCCCCACCGCCGGCAACGGACGGTACTGGGAGCACACATCCTGGGCCCAGGCAGGGGTGGCTGTGGCCAGCAGGAGGCCGGCAACATACATCATCTGGCGCATCGGGTACTCCACGAGAAGTGGTGGGACAGCGTCATAGCGTCTTGATCTCCGCCACGAGGCGGGTGAGCGATTGCTTGGCGTCGCCGAAGAGCATGGCGGTCCGCGGCGCGTAGAACAGGTCGTTCTCGATACCGGCGAACCCCGGGTTCATGCTGCGCTTCAGGACAATTACGCCCCGGGCCCGGTCCGCGTTGAGAATCGGCATCCCGTAGATCGGGCTGGCCGGGTCGCTGCGGGCAGCGGGATTGACCACATCGTTGGCCCCGATCACGAGCGCCACATCCGCCTCCTCGAACTGATCGTTGATGGACTCCATGTCGTACAGGCGGTCGTAGGGCACGTTGGCCTCCGCCAGGAGCACGTTCATGTGGCCCGGCATGCGCCCCGCCACCGGGTGAATGGCGTACTTGACGTCCCCGCCCCGCGCCTCGATCAGCTCGGCCAGCTCGCGCACCTGGTGCTGCGACTGGGCCACCGCCATGCCGTAGCCGGGCACGATGATCACCCGGCGGGCATAGGCGAGCTGGACCGCCGCGTCCTCCACCGACACCTCGCGGACACTGAGGCCGGAGGCGCTGCGGGCCGCGCCGGACGCCGGCGTGGCGCCGAAAGCGCCGAAGAGGACGTTGGTCAGCGACCGGTTCATCGCCTTGCACATGATGCGGCTCAGGATGATCCCGGAGGAGCCGACCAGCGCACCCGCGATGATGAGCACCTCGCTCCGGATCACGAAACCCGTCATCGCGGCCGCGATGCCGGAATACGAGTTGAGGAGCGAGATCACCACCGGCATGTCGGCGCCGCCGATGGGCAGCACCAGCAGCACACCCAGCAGGAGCGAGAGGCCGGCCACGGCGTAGAGCGGCCAGATCAGCGACGCCGGGACCGACACCTGGTAGACGCTGAACGCCACGATGGCCACGAACAGCACGGCATTGATCGCCGTCTGGCCGCCGAAGGTGATGGGCTTCCCGGGCAGCAACTCCTGCAGCTTGCCGAAGGCGATCAGGCTGCCGCTGAGCGTCACCGCCCCGATCAGGAGAGTGAGCTGGATCGTGATCGAGGTGTCAAGCGGGAGCGCCACGCCGTTCAACTCGGCCTTCAGGAATTCGGCGGCACCCACGAGGAGCGAGGATCCGCCGCCGAGGCCGTTGAGCAAGGCCACCATCTGCGGCATGGCGGTCATCTTGACCGTCCGGGCCAGCCAGAGTCCGATGGCGCCGCCCACGAGCAGCCCGGCGATGATCACGCCGTACGACACGATCCCCCGATCGAACAGGGTGAGTGCGATCGCGATCAGCATGCCCGCACCCGAGATGCGGTTGCCGGTGACGGCGGTGGCCGGGCTGCCCAGCCGCTTGAGCCCGATCACGAACAGCACCGCCGCGACCAGGTAGCCCAGGGCCACCAGGGACGGCGCGATCATGGCGCGTCCGGCTTCTGCCGGAACATGGCCAGCATGCGATCGGTGACCGCGTAGCCGCCAACCACGTTCATCATCGCAAAGACCACGGCCAGAAAGCCGAGGACGCTCGAAATCCAGCCGTATCCGCCCCCCGCCACCACGAGCGCACCGACCACGGTGATGCCGCTGATCGCGTTGGCCCCCGACATGAGGGGGGTGTGCAGCGTCGCGGGGACGCGATTGATCAGCTCGACGCCAAGAAAGGTGGCGAGCGTGAATACGACGATGCCGGTCACCAGCGCTTCCGCCATGCTACCTCCGGATCACGGTTCCGTCGCGCACTACGCACATCGGGCCGGCGATGGGATCGTCGGCGAGCGGTGCGAGCTTCCCGTCGCGAATCAGGTATTCCAGCAGGGAGACTACGTTGCGGCCGTACATCTGGCTCGCGTGGTAGGGGAGCGTGCTGGGCAGGTTGAGCGGCCCCATGACGGTGACGCCATGCGCGATGACGGTCTCACCGGCGCGGGTGGCGCTGCAGTTGCCGCCGGACTCAGCCGCGAGATCCACCACGACCGATCCCGGGCGCATGCCCGCCAGCATCTCGTCGGTGACCAGTCGCGGCGCCGGTCGCCCGGGGATTTGCGCCGTCGTGATCACCAGGTCCATGCCGGTGATGTGCCGACCGACCGCCTCAAGCACCCTGGCCTGATCGTCCTGGGCCAGCTCGCGGGCATAGCCGCCGGTGCCCTCCGCGGCGGCGCCCGCCTCGACGAACGTGGCGCCGAGACTCTGGACCTGCTCGCGGACCGCCGGACGGACGTCGAAGGCGGACACGACGGCGCCCAGCCGGCGGGCCGTCGCAATCGCCTGCAGCCCCGCGACGCCAGCGCCAATCACGAAGACGTGGGCCGGCGCGATCGTCCCGGCCGCCGTCGTCAGCATCGGCAGGAACCGCGGGAGGGCGGATGCGCCAACCAGCACCGCCTTGTAGCCGGCCACCGTCGCCTGGGATGACAGGACATCCATGGACTGGGCCTTGGTGGTGCGAGGCACCAGCTCCATCGCCAGGGCGGTGACCTTGCGGCCGGCGAGCCGGGCCAGGAGCGCGTCGTCGCTCGCCGGCGTGAGTAGTGCGATTAGAACGCTCCCGGCCCGCAGCCGATCAACCTCCGCGCCGTCGGGAGCCCGGACGCGCACAACGATATCGGCCGTCGCCGCGCCGGAGCCGTCATTGATCGTGGCTCCGGCCGCGGCATAGTCGGCGTCCGGCAACCCGGCCGCGATCCCGGCACCCGCGGCCACCGTCACCTCATGGCCGGCCTTGACCAGCCGCCGTACGCCATCTGGTACCAGCGCCACCCGGCGCTCCTCCGCTGCGCTCTCGCGCGCAACCGCGATGCGCATCGGCTACCGCCCGGCGAGCCAGGCGGCGCCGAGTGCCGCACCTGGCGCCCCGGGATCGAGCGTGAGCGTATACTTCCCCTCGTCGCTCGTCAGTTTGAGGCCGACCTTGCCCAGCACATCATCGTAGGGCAGCTCATCGACGCCCGCGACGTAGCGGCGAAAGAATTCGGCGTGATCGGCGCCGCTCACCTTGTCCACGGCCTGCCGGAAATCCCCGACCGTGTAGCCGTGCCCCTGCAGGTAGTACGTGCTGGTGCGACCCAGCCAGAACCGCTGCCACATGAGCCGCATGACGTCGTCGAGCGTCTTCCGCCCGTTGGTGCGGGCCCGGATGTCGAGATCGAGCAGCCAACCCAGCAGCTCGCCCTTGTTGTAGTACGAGATGGTCGTGTTGCGCAGATTGGTCTGCTGACGCAGCGGCACGGCGTCGAAGAACCAGGCGTTGTACGAGCTCTGCTCGGCGCTCATCAGCTTGCGACCGGGCAGCCCCTGCAGCACTCCGACCGCGCGCGCGACCCGCGCGAGGTAGTGCGCCGAATCGAGTGCCCCGGCCCGCAGCAGCGTGCGCGCACCGTAGTAATTGGTGATCCCTTCCCCGATCCACAGCGTCCGGGTGGGGTTCTCGCGGGTGTAGTCCCAGGGGCCCAGCTCGACCGCACGCAGCCGCTTCATGTTCCAGGTGTGGAAGAACTCGTGCGCAAACACTTCGACCCGTCCCATGAACGCCTCGGAGTCCGCGGCCGCCGCGACCAGCGACACCGGCTGACTGATGTGGGTCGACGTGGTGTGCTCCATGCCGTCGCCGCCGTTCTTGGCGAGGTAGTGGACCATAAATGTGTACTGCTTCATCGGCTGCTGGCGCCACATCGCCACTTCGGCGCGGACGATCCGCTCGATGGTGCGCACGAGCAGACCGCGCGTGGCACCCGGGTCCTGATCGGTATGCAGCATCACGCGGTATGACGTCCCGTCCACCCGGAAGCTATCCACCGTGAACGCGTTGGAGATCTCGGTGGGGTTGTCGATCATGATGTCGTAGTTGGGAAAGCTGTAGTCGGGACCCGGCGCCGGATTGCCATTGATCACGGACCAGCCCGTCGGCCCGTAGTAGTGCACCGTGACCGGATCCGGCTTGTGTCCCACCACGTAGACGAACGTGTTGCCGGGATTCAGGTTGATGTGCGTGGAATCGATCTGCGACATCGATCCGTTCAGGTCGTTCCAGAAGACCCGATAGCTGAACGTCACCGACCGCGCCCGCGGACACCGCACCACCCACGTCTCCTTGTCCCGCTTGGGCGCGTTCACCGGCTGATCGCCGCAGCGGGCCGCCACCTCCTGTACGTCGGCCGCAAAGTTGTAGATCGCGTAGCGGCCGGGATACCACGCCGGCATCTGGAACACGATCTGGTCCGCATCGCGCCCGGTAACCTTCACGGTCACGTCGCCCAGGTGCGTGGCGGGCTCGGTGCTGCGGAACGTGTACGTGATGTGATAGGGAGCGGCAACGGGAGCGGCTGTGGAAGCGAGCAGGAGCGCCAGCGCGTGCAGCATCGGTATCCTCGGGAAAAGGTGCGTAGAGAAGACTAAGAGTAGCCCCGAAGCGGCGGTGAGTGAACGGGTGTCCGGCAGGCGGCCGGTGGACACGCTGCGCCGGTCCGCGTATCGTCCCGTTCCGATGACCACACCTCGCCGCGTGACCGTCACCGTTCCGGGCTCGATCGGCAACGTCGGGCCCGGGCTCGACATCCTCGGTCTGGCGGTCACCGGCCCCGGCGACGCCGTGACCGCCGAGACGGGCCCGCCGGGCATCACGGTCCTGGAGGCCGGTCATGCCGACCTTCCGGTCGATCCGGCCCGTCATGCCTCCGCCATCGCGGCCGCGGAGGTGCTGCGGCGTGCCGGGCACCGCGACATCGGGCTGGTGCTCCGCGTGCGGAAGGGGCTGCCTCTGGCCGGCGGGCAGGGCGGTAGCGCCGCCTCGGCCGTTGCGGGCGCGGTCGCGGCCAACGCACTGCTCGACTGGCCGCTGGACGAGCGGCGCGTGCTCGAGGCCTGTCTGGAGGCGGAGGCCATCGTCGCCGGACGCCACGCCGACAACGTGGCGCCGTCGCTCATCGGCGGGGCGGTGCTGGTGCGTGCTCTCGCGCCGCTGGACGTGGTCCGCCTCCCCTGCCCGCCCCTGGTCATCGTGCTGGCGCTTCCGGCGCAGCAGCTCCGCACCGCGGACGCCCGTGCCGTGCTGCCGGCGAACGTCTCCCGCGCGGTCGCGCTCGAGCAGGCGGCCAACGTGGCCGCGATGGTCGCGGCTTTCGCGAGCGGCGACTTGGCCCTGCTCGGCCGGGCGCTCGACGACCGCATCGCCGAGCCCGCGCGGGCACCGCTGCTGCCCGGCTTTGCCGCCGCCAAGGAGGCCGCGCTCGCCGCGGGGGCCATCGGCGCGTCGATCTCCGGGGCCGGGCCCACCGCGTTTGCGCTTTGCGCCGACGAGCCGATCGCCGAGCGCGTGGCCACCGCCATGGCGGCGGCGTATCGCTCGGCCGGCCTCGCATGCGGCACGCGCATCGCTCAGGTGGATCGCGCGGGGGCCCGGGTTGAATTCGCCTGAACGCCGGCTGCTGCCGGCAGGAATCGGTCGATGAGCCTTACCACTGAGCGCCCGCCAAGCTGGCAGGCCTGCGTCGCCTGCGGCAACGAGACGACCGAACTGGATCCGCGGAGCCGCTGCGCAAGCTGCAGCGGGCTGCTGGAGGTCCGCCACCGGCCGCCGGACCTGACCCGCCCCGAACTGCTGCAGCGCTTCACGGAGCGGCGCGGCGCGGCACCGGGTGCCGCGGCGGCGTCGGGCGTCTGGCGCTTCCGCGATCTGGTCATGCCCTCGGCGAAGCATATCGTCTCTCACCCTGAGGGCAACACCCCGCTGCTGCACCGCTCCGCGCTCGATCAATTTGCCGGTATCGACGACCTCCGGCTCAAGCACGAGGGCCACAATCCGACCGGTTCATTCAAGGATCGCGGCATGACCGTCGGGGTGACGCAGGCAGTGCGGATCGGTGCGCGCGCGGTGGCGTGTGCCTCGACCGGCAACACCGCCGCATCGCTGGCGGCCTACGCGGCCCAGGCGGAGCTGCCGGCGCTGGTGCTGATGCCGGCGGGCGCGGTGGCGGGCGGGAAGCTGGCGCAGGCGCTGGCCTACGGCGCCCGAACGCTGCTCGTGCCCGGCGACTTCGATGCCTGCCTCGCGCTGGCGGAGCAGGCGTCGGCGCAGCTCGGCGTGTACCTGCTGAACTCGATCAATCCGTTCCGGCTCGAGGGTCAGAAGACGATCATCCTCGAGCTGCTGCAGCAGCTCGCCTGGGACCCACCGGCGTGGATCGTGGTCCCGGCGGGGAATCTGGGAAACCTGTCCGCCTTCGGAAAGGCGCTGCGCGAAGTACATCAGTACGGGTTGATCGCCCGGATGCCGCGCCTCGTCGGCGTGCAGGCCGCAGGTGCGGCGCCGTTCGCGGCCAGCTTTGCCCGCGGCTTCGACCGCCTGGAGCCGGTCGACGCGGACACCATCGCGACCGCGATCCGCATCGGCAACCCCGCGTCCTTCGATCGCGCCGTTCAGGCGATCCGCGACACCGACGGCCTGGTGCTCACGGCGTCGGATGCCGAACTTCTCGAGGCGAAGATCGCGCTCGACCGGTCCGGCGTAGGCGGCGAGCTGGCGAGCGCGGCCGCCGTCGCCGGCGCCCGTCGGCTCCGCCAGGAGGGGCATGTGCAAGCGGGTGAGCGCGTCGTCGTCATCCTGACCGGCCACATCCTGAAGGACGCCGACACGCTGCTGGAGCGGCACCGGGGCGGCGGGGCCGGTGCCAACCCGCCGATCGAGACTGCGGGCACGCTGGCTGACATCGAGGCGGCGCTGCGACGCCCGGCGTGACGTCCGTCGCAGCGGTGGCGCGGCATTGGGCACGGGTTGGGGCGCGACGCTGCAGGCGATGGCGGCCTGGCGTCGGCATGAGGGCTCCCGCGGGCGGTGTGGGCGCAAGATCAGCTCCGGGGCACTGCCGTCCGGACGATCGGCGGGCAGGCGCTCACCAGCAGACGAGGCGGCCATTGCGGCCGCCTCTTTTTCTGCGAACAGCGGATTGGATCCCGTCGCTCAGCGCTTCACGACCTTCCAGATCTTGCCGTTGCGATCGCCCGAGATGTACAGCGCCCCGTCGGGCGCGACGGCGACGCCGCTGGCCCGCAGCGCGGTCGGTCCGTCGCGGCCGGTCGCAAAGGTCTGATAGGTGCCGACCGGCGTGCCGTTCTTGAACGGCACGAACACGACGCGATACCCCTCCTGCGGCAGCGGCGCGCGATTCCACGAGCCGTGCCAGGCGAAGAACATACCGCCGGCGTACTCGGGACCGAACTGCGTACCCCGATAAAACGCGATGGCCATCGGCGCCCAGTGGCCGGGGAACGCCATGACTGGCTTCGCTACCGTGGCGCACCGGTCAGCCTGTTTGCCGTCGCCTCCGTACTCAGGTGCGGTGACCATCTGGTCATACTGATTGCTGTAGTAGCAGTAGGGCCACCCGTAGTCCTGACCGTCCTGTGGCTCGACGAAGATCTCGGCGGGGTTGTTGGCATTCACCTCGTTGCTGAAGCCCCAGCTCTGGCTGAGCTGATCCATCCCGTGGACGCCCGCGAAGAGGCGATTCGTCTCCGGTTCGACGCCGAGCGCCATCGCGTTGCGGAGCCCGGTAGCGTAATGGTGGCCGTTCGTCACCGTCTGCCCCAGGCGGCTGGCCGAGAAGGTCCAGATGCCGGCGCGCACCGCCAGCTCGGGACACGGATCCTTGCCCTTCGACGCTGGCTTTCGGTCCACTTCCTGACAGGAGTTGCTGGCCGAGCCGAAGTTCACGAACATCGTATCGCCGATGAACGCCATGCTCTTGGCGACATGGTCGCCGCCAACCGGCAGGTCGCTCACGACGACTTGCTCCGGGTGCTCGGGTTCGAGCTTGCCCGGCGTGAGCTGCCAGCGCACGATGCGATCGTTGAGGGCAAAGTAGAGGTAGCCGTCGTGCAGCTTGACGTCGTTGCCGCCGAAGGGGCCGAAAACGGCACGCTGGTCCGGCCGACCGTCGCCGTCGGTGTCGCGGTAGGCGACGACGCCGCCGGTGCCGTCGCGGGTGACGCCGCTGATGGCGCCGTAGAGATCGCCGTTGGCCGCCACGACGAGCTGGCGGACCGGTCCGAGGTTGCTGGCGACCGTCACCGCGCAGAAGCCGTTGGGCACGATGAGTCCGCCGTTATCCGACTCGCAGGCGGTGCCGTTGCCGGCGGTGGCGCCGGCGCTCTGCGCCGCTCCGACAGAGGGAAAAGCCAGAAGCAGCGCGGCGCCGATGGGCCACGATCGTGAGACGAACATGGGTGTGCTCCGTAGGGGAAGGAAGTGCCGTCCGACCCTGAATAACTATCCGTATCGGGGTACCATGCGCCAGCCGCCCGGGAGGCCTTGCGGGGTTTTCAGAGGGAAAACCGGCAATTTCCCTATTGCAACTGCGGCGGAGTTCCTTACTTTGGACGCGTTACCCGACAGTCTTCGGGAGGTACGCAGCGCATTCACCCCTCAGGGAGGACCGCGATGGCCACCGCAAAGAAGAAGCCCGCGAAGAAGTCCCGCGCCAAGAAGAGCACCAAGAAGACGGCCAAGAAGGCCAAGCGTCCGGCGGCACGCAAGCCGGCGAAGAAGGCGGCCAAGAAGAAGAAGTCCACCACCAAGCGCAAGCCGAGCGCCGCGTTCATGAAGCCGATGCAGCCGTCGAGCCAGCTCGCGGCCGTGGTCGGCAGCAGCCCGTTGCCGCGCACTGAAGTCACCAAGAAGCTGTGGGGCTACATCAAGCGCCGGGGCCTGCAGGACGCGAAGAACCGCCGCATGATCAACGCGGATGAGAACCTTCGCCCCGTGTTCGGCGGCAAGAGCCAGGTCTCGATGTTCGACATGACCAAGATGGTGAACAAGCACCTCAGCTGATCGTCGGCAGAACCTGCCGCGCGACGTACAAGGGGCGCCCCGCTGGGCGCCTCTTTCGTTGTGCGCCTGCGTTTGGCGGTTCATAAAACGCCGTGGCGCGCCTATCTTCACGCCCTATGGCCGGAGAATACATCTTCACGATGCGCGACCTCAGAAAGGTCGTGCCCCCCAGCAAGGAGATCCTCAAGGGGATCTACCTTTCGTTCTATCCCGGCGCCAAGATCGGCGTCCTCGGCGCCAACGGCGCGGGCAAGAGCACGCTGCTCCGCATCATGGCGGGCGTGGACCAGGATTTTGCCGGCGACGCGCGGCCACTGCCCGGCACGCGCATCGGCTTTCTGCCGCAGGAGCCGCAACTCGATCCGGCCAAGGATGTCCGCGGCAACGTGATGGACGGGGTGGCTGAGCAGCAGGCGTTGCTCGATCAGTTCAACACGATCGCCGCGCGCTTTGCCGAGCCGATGGATGATGACGAAATGACCCGGCTCCTCGAGAAGCAGGGCAACCTGCAGGAGCGGATCGATGCGTTGGGGCTCTGGGAGCTGGACCACAAGATCGACATGAGCATGGACGCGCTCCGGCTGCCGCCGGGCGATGCCGACGTCTCGAAGATCTCTGGCGGCGAGCGCCGCAGGGTGGCGCTGTGCCGCCTGCTGCTGGAGCAGCCGGACATGCTGCTGCTCGACGAGCCGACCAACCACCTCGACGCCGAGAGCGTGTGGTGGCTCGAACGGTATCTGGCCGAATTTCCGGGCACCGTCGTGGCCGTAACGCACGACCGCTACTTCCTGGACAACGTTGCCAAGTGGATCCTGGAGCTCGACCGCGGCACCGGCATCCCGTGGGAGGGGAACTACTCTTCCTGGCTGGAGCAGAAGCAGCGGCGGATGGCGGTTGAGGAGAAGCAGGCGTCGGCCCGCCAGCGGACGCTGCAGCGCGAGCTCGAGTGGGTCCGCATGGCGCCGCGGGCGCGCCACGCCAAGAGCAAGGCGCGCATCGCGGCGTACGAGACGCTGCGCGAAGAGAGCGAGCGGCAGCAGGAGGGTTCGGCGGAGATCCTGATTCCGGTGCCGGCGCGGCTGGGCGACGAAGTGGTGGTGGCCGATGCGGTCTCGAAGGGGTTTGGCGACCGGCTGCTGTTCGAGAACCTGAGCTTCTCGCTGCCCCGCGGCGGCATCGTGGGCATCATCGGCCCCAACGGCGCCGGCAAGACGACGCTATTTCGGATGATCACCGGGCAGGAACAGCCGGACGCGGGCACCCTCACGGTCGGGTCCACCGTCGAAATCGCCTATGTGGACCAGAGCCGGGACTCGCTCGACGGCGAGAACACGGTCTATGAGGAGATTTCCGGCGGCGAGGACCAGCTGCAATTCGGCAAGCGCACGGTGAACGCGCGGGCCTACGCCGCCGGTTTCAATTTCCGCGGGTCGGACCAGCAGAAGCGGGTCAAGGACCTGTCGGGCGGCGAGCGCAACCGGCTGCACCTGGCCAAGCTGCTCAAGAGCGGCGGAAATCTCCTCCTGCTGGACGAGCCGACCAACGACCTCGACGTGGACACGCTCCGCGCCCTCGAGGACGCGCTGCTCGCCTTTGCCGGGTGCGCGGTCGTCATCAGCCATGACCGGTGGTTCCTCGATCGGATCGCCACCCACATCCTCGCGTTCGAGGGGGACAGCGAAGTCGTCTGGTACGAGGGGAACTACCAGGAGTACGCGGCTGACTATCACCGCCGGAAAGGCGCGTCGGTCGATCAGCCCCACCGGATCAAATACAAGAAGCTGGTGCATTGACGTGATGACGTCCTCCACACGCATTCCCTACCTTCCCGCCCGCGTCGAAGGTCTCGCCGCGCTCGCCATGAATCTGTGGTGGAGCTGGAGCCGAGACGCGCGCGCGCTCTTCCGCCGGATCGATCCGCTGCTGTGGCACCAGGCGCACCACAACCCGCTGGAGCTCCTGCGACGCGCGGATCCGGCCCGCATTGCGGCCTGCGCCAGCGACCCTGAGTATCTCGCGCTCTATGACAGCGTGCTGGAGCGGCTGCGGCGACAGGTCACCGCGGACGGCACATGGTTCGTCGAGCGCTATGCCGAGCTCAGGGACCGGCCGGTGGCGTACTTCTGCGCGGAGTTCGGACTGCACAACTCGGTACCGATCTACTCGGGCGGTCTCGGCGTGCTGGCCGGCGATCAGTGCAAGGCCGCATCGGATCTGGGGGTCCCGCTGGTGGGCGTGGGGCTGTTCTACCAGAAGGGCTACTTTGATCAGCGCCTCCGCCTCGACGGCTGGCAGGAGGACAGCGACCAGGTATTCGACGTCCCCACCACTCCGCTGGTCCAGGTGACCGGCGCCGACCAGGAGCCGTTCCTCACGGTGGTCGAGACGAGCGGCCGGCCAGTGCACGTCGGCGCATGGCGCATCGCGGTGGGCCGGGTGCCGGTCTACCTGCTCGACACCAACCTCGAGCTGAACCATCCCGACGATCGCAGCCTGATGAACCAGCTCTATGCCGGCGGCCCCGACATGCGGGTGCGGCAGGAGTGGATCCTTGGCGTGGGCGGGGTGCGGCTGCTCCGCGCGATCGGCGTCGACCCGGCGGCGTGGCACGCCAACGAGGGGCATGCGGCGTTCATGATGACCGAGCGCGTGCGCGAGCGCCTCGTTGCCGGTGAGACGCTCGATCAGGCGATCGCCGGCGTGCGCGCCACGAGCATCTTCACCACGCACACGCCGGTGCCGGCCGGCCACGATTTCTTTTCGTTCGACGAGGTCGAGCGCGTGGTGGGCGAGGGATGGAACGGACTCGACGTCGACCGGAGCGCGCTGCTCCGGCTGGGCGAGATGCCGGGCCAGCCGCACCTCTTTCACATGACGGTGGCCGCGGCGCGCCTCTCGCGCCACATCAACGGCGTCTCCCGTCGCCACGGGCAGGTCTCCCGCCAGCTCTGGCACGAACTCTGGCCCGGGCGGCCGGCGGACGCGGTGCCCATCGGCCACGTCACCACTGGCGTGCACCTTCAGACGTGGATCGCCGCGCGCATCATGCTGCTGCTGGACGACCTGCTGGGCCCCGGCTGGCAGCACCAGCCAGACGACGCACGCATGTGGAATCAAGTCCTGCGGCTCGACCCGGCACGCCTCTGGGCGGCGCATCTGGAGTTGAAGCAGATTCTCTTCCGGCACATTCGCGAGGACGCCCGCTGGCGGTTTGCGGCCCAGTGGCGGGAAGCGTCCCACGTCGTCGGCGCCGGCACGCTGCTGGATCCGGAGGCGCTGACCATCGGCTTTGCCCGCCGCTTCGCGACCTACAAGCGCGCTGACCTGATTTTCCACGATCTTGAGCGGCTGCGGCGGCTCGCGGTGGATGCGTACCGCCCGGTACAGATCGTCTTTGCCGGCAAGGCCCATCCGGCGGACACCCCCGGGAAGGAAGTACTGCAGCGGGTCTACGAATTCACCCGGGATCCCGCGTTCCAGGGGCGCGTCGCGTTCCTCGAAGACTACGACATGCATCTGGCGCACCTGCTGGTGCAGGGCGTGGACGTCTGGCTCAATCTCCCCCGCGTGCCGCTCGAGGCCTCGGGTACCAGCGGCATGAAGGCGAGCCTCAACGGGGTACCGCAGCTGGGCACCCTCGACGGCTGGTGGCAGGAGGGCTACGATGGACTGGGCGGCTGGGCCATCCCGCCGGCGTCCGATGAACAGCATCCCAACGCCGAGGACGCCGAGCGCCTCTACCGGCTGCTCGAAGAGCAGTTGATTCCGCTCTACTACACGCGGGACGACGATGGTGTCCCGCTCGGCTGGGTCGACAAGATGCGCCACGCGATCCGGCTGGCCGGCGGTCGCTTCACCGCACGCCGGATGGTGCAGGACTACGTGCGGACCTACTACGCCCCCGCGATGCGCGGCGAGGTGTCGGGTGATGACCCACCGACTGCGTGAGGCACCCATGACCGGTACTTCACCTGCAGGCGCCCGCCCCGCCGCACCCCTCGCCTCTCCCGCAGGCCAGCCCGTCAGTGTCGTTCACCTCACCGCCGAATACGATCCGTTCGCCCGCACCGGCGGCCTGGCCGAAGCGGTCAGCGGGCTGGCGGAGTTCCAGTACCGGGCCGGGCTCGACGTTTCGGTCTTCATGCCGCTCTACCGCACGGTGCGCGACGTCGAGCCCGACCTGCAGGCGGTGGGCTCGCCCTTTACGGTCCAGGTGGGACCGCGGACCGAGGAGGCCCGCATCTTCCGCTCCGCCACGCGACGGGACGGCGCTCGCGTCTACTTCGTGGAGCACCGGGACTATTTCTACCGGCCGGGCATCTATGGCGAGCGCGCGACCGACTACCCCGACAACGCGCGGCGCTTTGCATTCTTTGCGCTGGCGGCGCTGAGCGCCCTGCCCCGGCTGGTCAAGTCGCCGTTCCTGCTCCACGCCCACGACTGGCACACGGCGCTCGCGCCGGTGTATCTCCGCGGCGTGCTCAGCAACGAGCGCTTCGGTGGCCCCGTGCCGACCGTCCTCTCGGTGCATAACCCGGGATACCAGGGTCATTTCCCGGCCGAAACGGTGCCGGACATCGGACTCCCGTGGGAGCTGTACAACTGGCACCAGCTCGAGTGGTACGGTCAGGCCAATCTGCTGAAGGCCGGACTCACCTGCTCCGACTACGCGGTGACCGTCAGCCCCACCCAGGCCCGCGAGCTCCGGACGCCGGGCGGTGGGTTCGGCCTGCACGACGTCTTCAACGAGATGGGTGATCGGCTGGTCGGCATCCTCAACGGGATTGATCAGTCGGTCTGGAGCCCGTCTCTGGACCCGCAGATCACGGCCCGCTACACTGCCCAGGCGCTCGAGGGCAAGCGCCGCTGCAAGGCCGCGCTCCAGCGATCGTTCGGCCTCCCGCAGCGGAAGCGGGTGCCGCTGTTCGGCATGACAGGGCGGATGGTGGCGCAGAAGGGGCTCGACGTCATCCTGGCCGGCCGGCATCTGCTGGATGTGGACGCGCAGTTCGTCTTCCTCGGCGGCGGCGAGCCACGGTACGAGACCGCGCTGGTGGAGCTGGCCAAGTCTGCTCCGGAGCGGATCGGCGTGCAGCTCGACTTCACCGACAAGCTGGAACACCGGCTCATGGCGGGCGCCGACCTGTTTCTGATGCCCTCGCTCTACGAGCCGTGCGGCCTCACGCAGATGCGGGCCCAGCGGTATGGCGCGCTGCCGGTCGCGCGGCGCGTGGGCGGCCTGGCCGATACGATCGAGGACGAGGTGACGGGCTTCCTCTTCTATCCCTACGAGCCGGCCGCGCTCGAAGCGGCGGCGTTCCGCGCGCTCGCCCGCTTTGCCGACCCCCGCCGCTGGCAGCGGATGATGGCCGCCGCCATGGCACGCGATTTCGGCTGGGAACGGGTGGCGGACCGGTACATGGACGTCTATCGGCGGGCCACGGCCCGGGCGATGGCCGTCACGTGACGATGGAGTTCGTCCTCGCGCTCCACACGCACCTCCCCTACGTCCTCAACCACGGCCGCTGGCCCCATGGCAGCGACTGGCTCACCGAAGCCGCCGTGGATGCGTATCTGCCGCTGCTCGAGACGCTCCGCGCCCTCGAGGCGGAGGGGATCGCAGCGCCGGTCACGATCGGCTTCACGCCGGTGCTGGCCAACCAACTCGCGAGTCCGGCATTTGCCGACGAGCTCGAGGCTTTCCTGGGCCAGCGTCTGGCGGCATGCGCCGAGGCGCCAGCCGCGCTGCGTGACGCGGGTGACGGGCATCTGCTCCCGCTGGTCGAGTGGTGGCGCGAACGACTCGTGCGACTGCGGGACCTGTTCCGCGCCATCGATCGCGATCTGCTCGCCGCGTTTCGCGCGCTGGAGGACGCCGGCCGCCTGGAGATCATCGGCTCCGCCGCCACCCACGGCTTTCTCCCGCTGCTGGGCCGCGATGAAAGCATCCGGCTGCAGCTCGCGGTCGGCGTCGCGGAACACCGGCGCTTCTTTGGCCGGGCGCCGCGTGGTTGCTGGCTGCCGGAATGCGCCTACCGGCCGCGCGCACCGTGGGCCCCATGGCCGGGCGCCCCCGCGTCGCCGATGCGGCGCGGCGTGGACGAGCATCTCGCCGATGCCGGCTTTGCCTACTTCTTCGTGGACGCTCACCTCGCCGGCGCCGGGCAACCGCTAGGCGTCTATGCGTCGGTGCTGGAGGGCCCGCGCGCAGGCACGGAGACCGATGAGGCGCGGCCGGCCGCGCGCACGCCCTATCGCGCCTACGGTGTGCGTACCACCGGGTCGTCACGGATCGCCGCCCTGGTCCGCGACCCGCGCGCGTCGTCGCAGGTCTGGAGCCGGCATGAGGGATACCCGGGCGACGCCGCGTACCTTGAGTTTCACAAGATGCGCTGGCCCGGCGGCCTCAAGCTGTGGCGCGTCACCGGCGACGGCACCGATCTGGGGCACAAGCTCCCCTACGAGCCGGCCGCAGCGCGGGAGCGGGCGCGCGTGCACGGCGGGCACTTCGCCGGCCTGCTCGAGCGCGTTGGGACCCGGACGCAGCCGGGCCCCGACGCTGTGACGGTCGCGCCATTCGATACCGAGCTGTTTGGACATTGGTGGTTCGAGGGGCCCGATTTCCTGGGCGAGGCCTACCGGGCCATCGCCGCAAACGGTAGGCCGGAGCCGGTGACCGCCGCCGCGCACCTCGCGGGGCATTTCCCCCGCTCGGCGCTTCGGCTTCCGGCCGGATCATGGGGCGCCAACGGCGACTTCAGCATGTGGCTGAGCGATACAACCGCCTGGACCTGGCAGCGGCTGTGGCCGCTCGAAGCCACCTTCTGGGACGCGGCCCCCGCCGCCGTGGCTGATCCCCCCAAGCACCGGGTGCTGGAGCAGGCGGCGCGCTCCCTCCTGCTGGCGCAATCGTCGGACTGGCAGTTCATGATCTCCACCGGCGCCGTGGTGGACTATGCCGAGCGCCGTTTCACCGGCCACTGCAACGATCTCGAGCGGCTGCTGCGTGCACTCGGCGACGACTCGCCGGGGGCGTTGGCGGAGGGCAACGCCTTTGCCGCGAGCATCGCCGCGCGCGACGACCTCTTTCCAGACATCCTGCCGTCGATCGTCGCGGCGCTGGACGGCACCCGAACCTTCGCGGTACCCTGACCATGGAACCGATCCGCTTCGTCTTCGGTGTGCACCTGCACCAGCCGGTCGGCAACTTCGATCACGTCTTCGAGCAGCACCTGCGCGATGTCTATCGCCCACTCCTCGCGGCGTTCGAGCGCCGCAACTTCTTCCCCGTGGTTCTCCACCTCTCGGGGCCGCTGCTGGAATGGCTGGAGCGGCACGATCGCGCCTATCTCGAGACGCTGGGCCGGCTGGTGGCCGATAGCCGGGTCGAGCTGCTGCTCGCCGGCTTCTACGAGCCGGTCCTTGCGTCGCTGCCACGCCGGGACCGCGTGGAGCAGATCCGCTGGATGCGCGAAGCGCTGCGCGACCGGTTCGGGGTCGCGCCCACCGGCCTGTGGCTCACCGAGCGCGTCTGGGAACCGGAACTCGCCGCCGACCTGGCCGAGGCCGGCGTGCGCTGCGCGCTAGTGGATGACCGCCATTTTCTCGTCACCGGGTTTCAGCCGGAACAGCTCCACGCGCCGCTGTGGACCGAGAGCGACGGCCGGGCCGTGGCACTCTTTCCGATCGACGAGCGGCTGCGGTACCTGATTCCGTTCCGCCCGCCCGAGGAGACCGCCGCGTACCTGCGCGAGCTGCGCGCCGCCGGTCATCGCCTCGCCGTGCTCGCTGATGACGGGGAAAAATTCGGCGGCTGGCCCGGGACGAAGGAGTGGGTGTACGAGCAGGGCTGGTTCGAGCGCTTCTTCGACGCCATCGGCGCGCTCATCGCCGGTGGCGAAGTCGTGCTCAGCACGCTCGCCAATGCGCTGGAAACGGTGCCGAGCAGCGGGCTCGCCTACCTGCCCACCGCGTCCTACCGGGAAATGGAGGGGTGGTCCCTGCCGCCTGATGCCGCCACCCGGCTGCGTGATCTGGAGCGCGACCTCGGCGAGGCGCGGATGGCGGGGCCGGATGGCGCGCTCGTGCGCGGCGCGCACTGGCGCAACTTCCTGGTGAAGTACCCAGAATCCAACCGGATGCACAAGAAGATGCAGGCCCTGTCGGCCATGGCGCGCGAGGCCGGCGACCCCGTCGCCGCGCGACGGGCAATCGGGCGGGCCCAGTGCAATGATGCCTACTGGCATGGCGTCTTTGGTGGGCTCTATCTCCCGCACCTTCGTGAGGCGGTCTGGGCCAATCTCGCTCTGGCGGAGGGCGAGCTGCGGAGTGGGCAGGCCCTCGCCGCCGACGAAAGGGATTTTGACGGGGACGGACACACGGAGATCTGGGTGCATTCCGACCGGTTCTCGGCAGTGCTGAGTCCGGCGCGCGGCGGCGGGATCGAGGAGTTCACACGCTTTGGGGACCGGATCAACTATGCCGACGTGCTGACCCGGCGCCGCGAAACGTATCACGATGCAGCCGTCGAGCATGCCGCGGCAAGTCACGACTCCGGGGACGGCGCCGCAAGCATCCACGACATCGAGGCCGGCATCCGGCTCGACGCCCTGCCCCCGATCGACCTCGAGGACCGCGCGTTACTCCGTGAACGGCTCCTTCCCGGGGATCTCACGCTGGAGGAGTATGCGGCCGGCGGATATCGCGCGCTGCACAGCTGGGGGCGCGCCCGCTTCGTGGGTCCGGTGAGCCGGGCCGGACGCACGCTGACCGTGGCATTGCGCTCCGCCGACGCCGGCGCGCCGGCGCTGTCCAAGCGGGTCACCTTCTCGCGTCACGGCGCCTTCCGGGTCGAGTACGAATGGCAGCCACGGGAGGGCGCGGCCGACGCGTGGTTTGCGGTCGAGCTCTCGCTCTTCCGCACGCTACCTGTCCGTGGCGAGCCCAAGGGAGAAGTCTGGCGGCACCCGGTGGAGACCGTGGCCAGGTCGGAGCGCGGACTCGATCGCACCCTTCAGGGGGAGTCGGTCACGATCCGCTGGCCGGTGAACGCCGGCCGGGCGGTGCTCGAGATCGGCCCACCCGCGTAGGACAGCCTGCCGCCGCTCCGGCGCGCGATTACTTTTGCTCCCATGACTGCCACCGATTCCACGACCGTAACGCTGGGTCTCGTGCAGATGCGGTGCACGACCGACCCGGCCGAGAACATGCGCAAGGCGATCGCCGGCGCCCGCGCCGCCGCGGCGCGCGGCGCGCAGATCGTGTGTCTGCAGGAGCTCTTCCGGAGCCAGTACTTCTGTCAGACCGAGGACCATGCCTGCTTTGGCCTCGCCGAAACGATCCCGGGTCCCAGCACCGAGACGCTCGGCGCAATCGCGGCCGAGCTGGGCGTGGTGATCGTGACGTCGCTGTTCGAGAAGCGGACGGAAGGGCTGTATCACAACACAGCCGCCATCATCGATGCCGACGGCAGCTATCTCGGCAAGTATCGGAAGATGCACATTCCGGACGACCCGCAGTACTACGAGAAGTTCTACTTCACCCCGGGCGACCTTGGCTTCCGGAGCTGGGACACCCGCTTTGGCCGCATCGGAGTCCTGATCTGCTGGGACCAGTGGTATCCGGAGGCGGCTCGCCTGACCGCCATGAGCGGCGCGCAGATCCTGTTCTATCCCACCGCCATTGGATGGCTGCCGGCGGAGAAGGCGGAGCACGGAGCGCCGCAGCAGTCGGCATGGGAAACGATCCAGCGCAGCCATGCGATTGCCAACGGCGTTTTCGTCTGTGCGGTCAATCGCGTAGGGCATGAGGGCGCGGCCGACGCGGGCATCGAGTTCTGGGGCGGAAGCTTCGTGGCGGATCCGGGAGGCCGGGTGCTGGCCAAGGCGGGAGAGGACGAGGAGATCCTGGTCGTCCGCTGTGACCTGGGCCGCGTGGACGAGAGCCGCACCCACTGGCCGTTCCTCCGCGACCGCCGCATCGACGCCTACGCCGATCTCGGCAAGCGCTATCTCGACTGACGCCGCGACGCCGAGCCCGACGCCCGCGGAGCGGGGATACCGGATGCCGGCCGAATGGGCGCCGCACCGCGGGACCTGGCTCAGCTGGCCGCACAAGGAGGCGTCGTGGCCCGGCAAGTTCCAGCCGGTCCCGGACGTCTTTGCCCGGATGGTGCGCGAGCTGGCACCGCACGAAGAGGTGCATATCAATGTCGCCGACGCCGAAATGGCGCAGTCGGTATCGGCGATACTGCGTCGTGCCTGCGTGCCCGCCTCGCGCGTGTTCTTCCATCACAATCCCACCAACGACGCATGGTGCCGCGATTACGGCCCCATCTTCGTCCAGCGACATGGCCCCGCGGGCAGCGACGAGGCGATCATCGACTGGGGCTTCAACGCGTGGGGCGGAAAGTATCCACCGTACGACCTCGACGATGTGGTGCCGACGCGCATCGGCGCCGAGCTGGGGGTGCCGATCTTCCATCCGGGCATCGTCATGGAGGGCGGATCGATCGACGTCAACGGCCGCGGCACACTGCTCACCACTGAGTCCTGCCTGCTCAATCCCAACCGCAATCCCGCACTCAACCGCCGTCAGATCGAGGGGTATCTCCGGGATTTTCTCGGAGTGCGGCACATTCTGTGGCTGGGAGCTGGGATCGAGGGCGACGATACCGACGGGCACGTGGATGACCTGACCCGCTTTACCGATCCGGCGACCGTCGTGACGGTCGTGGAGGACGACCCCTCCGATTCAAACTACGAGCCGCTCCGGGACAATCTGGACCGGCTCCGCGCCATGCGCGACCAGGACGGCCAGCCGCTGCGGGTCGTAACGCTGCCGATGCCGCGCCCGCTGGAGCACGAGGGGCAGCGATTGCCCGCGAGCTATGCCAATTTCTACATCGCCAACGGCATTGTGCTGGTGCCGACCTATGATCGGGAGCGCGACCCGGTCGCGCTTGCGACGATCCAGGACCTCTTCCCCACCCGGCGAATCGTGGGCATCGACTGCACCGATCTCGTCTGGGGACTGGGTGCCTTCCACTGCGTAAGCCAGCAGTGGCCGGCAGGTTGATTACTCCGGCGTCCAGAGCCCATCCAGCGCTGCGCGTCGCACGGTACACCCCTCCCTGCCGAGCGCGGTGACGGCCAGCGCGGAGTCGGTGCGACGGAGCAGATAGCGCGCCTCGCCGGGCTCGCACGGCGCGCCCTTGAAGATCATCGTGTCCCCATGGAAGCGGGCCGGCCCGCGCATCGTGTCGGGCGTGCCGGCCGGCGGCGTCGTCAGCCGCAGCTCGATGGCGCCGGTGGGGCGCACGGTGAGATGCGTCTCGCCCAGCTCCGCGGCATCCCGCTTCCAATTGCCCACGAACGGCCGCGCTGACGGCTGCGCACACGCGCCCGTGACCACCGAGACCAGCACAACGCTTCCTGTCCGCACAAGTCTTCCCGGCACTGGGCCCTCCTAAAACGGTATCGGTTGATCGGTTGAGGGAACGCCCGCCTACAGTCGCCGGCCAAGTCCCCGGAGCAGGTGCCAGACTGTGAGGGCGGCGAGCCGCGCGGTCTGACCGTCGCGATCGAACGGCGGACAGAGCTCGACCACATCGGCCGACGTCACCAGCGGGCTGGCCCCGGCAGCAGAGGCCGCGTGCAACCAGAGCTCGACGCTCAGGCCGCCCGTCGCCGGCGCGCTCACGCCCGGTGCCGATGCCTGGTCCACCGCATCGAGGTCGAACGACACGAACGTCGGGCCATCGAGTGCTGCGTAGACCGCGTCCACCGCCGCCGCGTCGTGGAGCGCAGCGCGGGGTACCGCCCGCCCGCTTGCGCCGACGATTTCCAGATGCGCCACGGCCACCGCGTGCGGCAGCAGCCCGGCCACCGAGTAGCCTCGGCAGCCGCCGCCCGGATGCTCAAGCGCCTGCCGAAAGGGCGACCCCGAGTGTCCCCTGCCGTCCGGCGGCGGGCGCACGTCGGCGTGCGCGTCCCAGTTAAGAATGGCGGTCGGGCGCCCGGCGCGCGCATAGCCCAGGAAATGTCCATACGCGGTTTCGTGTCCGCCGCCCAGCACGATCACAAACCGCCCGTCCGCCAGTTGCGCGGCGACCAGCTCGCCCAGCGCGGCCTGGTCCTGTTCGAGATCGCCGGTGACGGGCACGTCGCCCAGATCCGCGGTGCGTGCGAGGAGCGCGCTGAAGGCGGGCGCGTTGGCCACGTCGGGTGTCAGGCGCCGGAGCACGGCCCGGATCGCCGCCGGCCCGGCCGCCGCGCCCGGTCTCCCTCCGTTGCGCCGCACCCCCTCGTCCGAGGGAAAACCGATGAGCACGACGCGGGCGTCGTCCGCCCCGGTCGCGAGCAGATCGCCCACGCGGGGATCGTCGGCGTCGGTCATGCCGGCCACTGCGTCGCACCGCCAATGACGGTACGGACGCATGCGTTGGGGCGGAAGTGGTACAGCCACTGATCCACGTCCGGCGCATCGATCACCGCGAAGTCGGCGCGCTTGCCGGCCTCGAGCGACCCGTGCGTCTCGGTCAGACCCAGGGCCTGCGCGGCGATGATGGTGGCGCCCTTCAGCGCCTCCGCCGGCGTCATTTTCATGAGCGTGCACGCGAGTGTCAGCGCCAGCGGCAGGTGGAAGCTCGGTGCCGAACCGGGGTTGAAGTCGGTCGCGACCGCCACCGGCACCCCGGCGGCGATCAACCGGCGGGCGGGCATCGGCGGTTGCCCCAGATAGAGTGTCGCCAGTGGCAGCCCGACGGCCACGACCCCGGCCGACGCAAGCGCGCGAATGCCAGCGTCGCTCACGTGTTCCAGGTGGTCGGCCGAAAGCGCGCCCACCTCAGCGGCGAGGAGCGCACCGCCGCCGTCATCGAGCTGATCGGCATGCAGCTTGGCGGCGAGCCCCACCGCCTTGCCGGCGAGGAGGATCCGCCGCGCCTCGTCGATGGTGAATGCCGTCTGCTCGACGAAGACGTCGCAGCATCGCGCCAGCCCGTCGCGTGCCACAACCGGAATCAGCTCGTCCAGCAGCAGCGTCATGTAGCGCGCACGGTGCTCCCGCATTTCCGGCGGGACGACGTGGGCGCCCAGAAAGGTCGGCACGATGGTGACGGCACTCGCCTCGGCGAGTCGCCGGTATACCCGCAGCAGCTTGAGCTCGTCATCCACGTTGAGACCGTAGCCGCTCTTGCACTCGATCGTCGTGATGCCGAGCGCGACCATCTCCTCAACGAACTGTTCGCAGCGTTCGAGCAGCGCATCCTCGCTCGCTGCGCGGGTCTGCCGCATGGTGGACGCGATGCCGCCACCCGCGTGCGCAATCTCGAGATAGCTGCGCCCCAGCGCGCGCTGGGAAAACTCGTCGGCCCGCCACCCGCCGAACGCGAGGTGCGTGTGGCAATCCACGAGGCCGGGGATCACCAGCCGGCCGCCCGCGTCCTGCGCTTCCGCCACCCGGTACGCCTCGGGCAGCTCCGCCTCGGGCCCGGACCACGCGATGAGCGGACCGTTCCACGCGAGCGCGGCGCGGGGGATCAGATGGATCGCGTCCTGCCCGCCACCGGGCCGGCAGGCGGCCAGCAGGACGATGTTCCGAAGGACGGCCGGCATCACTGCAGCATGGGCAGATCGATGCCGCGCTCGCGCGCGGTGTCGATGGCCAGGTCGTAGCCGGCGTCGGCGTGGCGCATGACGCCGGTCCCCGGATCGGCGGTGAGCACCCGCTCGAGGCGCCGGTCCGCGGTGTCGGTGCCGTCGGCCACGGCCACCATTCCGGCGTGGATCGAGTACCCGATGCCCACCCCGCCGCCGTGGTGGAGCGACACCCAGCTCGCGCCGCACGCCGTGTTGAGCAGCGCGTTCAGCAGCGGCCAGTCGGCGATGGCGTCGGAGCCGTCCTTCATCGCCTCGGTCTCACGGTTGGGCGAGGCGACCGACCCGGCGTCCAGGTGATCGCGGCCGATGACCAGCGGCGCCTTCGCCCGGCCGGTGCGCACCAGCCAGTTGAAGCGCAGCCCCAGCTCGGCGCGCTCGCCGTACTCCAGCCAGCAGATGCGTGCCGGCAGCCCCTGGAAGTGAACTTTCTCCTGCGCCTTTCGAATCCAGCGGGCCAGCGCGTCCTTCTCGGGAAAGGTCTCCAGCACGGCGCGGTCGGTGGCGGCAATGTCGGCCGGATCACCCGAAAGCGCGGCCCAGCGGAATGGCCCGGCGCCGCGGCAGAAGAGCGGCCGGATGAACGCCGGTACGAACCCCGGGATCTCGAAGGCCTCGGTCATGCCCCGTCGATCTGCCACCTGGCCGCGCAGGTTGTTGCCATAGTCGAACGTGACCGCGCCGCGGCGCTGCAGCTCGAGCATGGCGCCCACGTGCTGCGCCATGGAATCGAGCACGCGCGCCTCGTAGCCCGCCGGATCGGCCTCGCGCAGCCGGGCCGCCTCGTCGAGCGAGCAGCCGGAGGGGATGTACCCCACTCGCAGATCATGAGCCGAGGTCTGATCGGTGACCATGTCGGGGACCACACCGCGGCGCACCAGCTCTGGCAGCACATCGGCGATATTCCCCACCAGCCCCACCGACAGCGCCTCGCCGGCCGTGCGCGCGGCGTCCACGGTGCGCAGCGCGTCGTCCAGGTCGGTCGCGAGGCGGTCGCAGTAGCCGGTGTCGACCCGCCGCCGGATGCGCGTCTCATCGACGTCCACGCCAAGGAAAGCGGCGCCGTTCATCGTGGCCGCAAGCGGCTGTGCGCCGCCCATGCCGCCCAACCCGCCGGTCACGACCAGGCGGCCGGCGAGCGAACCGCCAAAGTGTTGTCGCGCGCATTCGGCGAACGTCTCGTAGGTCCCCTGGAGGATGCCCTGCGTGCCGATGTAGATCCACGATCCCGCCGTCATCTGGCCGTACATCGTGAGCCCCAGCGCGTCGAGCCGCCGGAACTCGTCCGCTGTAGCCCAGCGAGGGACCAAATGCGCGTTGGCGATCAACACCCGCGGCGCCTCGTCGTGGGTGCGAAACACGCCGACCGGCTTGCCGCTCTGCACCAGCAGCGTCTCGTCGTTGGCCAGG
Source organism: Gemmatimonadales bacterium (assembly GCA_038250675.1). GTDB lineage: Bacteria > Gemmatimonadota > Gemmatimonadetes > Gemmatimonadales > GWC2-71-9 > JAICUF01. The sequence continues at coordinate 15,889 of JBBSCB010000025.1, read as the reverse complement.
CGCCGGAGGGTTTCCACGATCTTCTCGTAGCAGGCCCAGTTACGCGCCGCCTTGCCGCCGCCGCCGTAGACGATCAGCTCCTCCGGCCGCTCGGCGACGGCCGGATCCAGGTTGTTCATGAGCATGCGGAGCGCCGCTTCCTGGTGCCACCCCTTGCAGGAGCGCGTCGTGCCGTGCGGTGCCGTGATCGGGCTGTGGGCGGTCGACTGTGTCATCTGCCGGTGGGTTGAGATTCCGGAATATAGCCCGCCCTTCCGCCCTGCAACCTTTCGGCCGATTCTTCGATCCAATCCCCTGCATGATGACGCCGATCCCGGGAGCGCGGACGCTGAGCCACGAGCCGACCCTCCAGATGACGAATGCCGAAGCGGTCGAGATCGCTCTCGCGGCGAGCGGGGACACCCACGCCTTCGAGCGCCTCTACCGGGCCCACGTCCGGCGGGTCCACAACCTCGTCCGGCGCATGCTGGGCGAGGACGACGTGGACGAGCTGACCCAGGACATCTTCGTCCGGGTGTGGCAGAAGCTGGGGACCTTCCGGGGCGATTCGGCGTTCAGCACCTGGCTGCACCGGCTGGCGGTGAATGTCGTCCTGGCACGGCGCTCGGAGTTGGGCACCCGGCGCCAGCGGTATTTCGACGACGATGCGCCGCTGGCGATGGTCTCCGCCCGCCGGACCACCCCCGAAGCGGGGCTCGATTTCGAGAATGCGCTGCTGCAGCTCCCGGACGGAGCACGACAGGTCTTCGTGCTGCACGATATGGAAGGGTACCGCCATGAAGAGATCGCCGACATGCTCGGCGTCGCGGCCGGAACGTCAAAATCACAGCTGCATCGCGCCCGCATGGCGCTGCGGCGACACCTGGACCGGTAGGCCAACATGACCAGTCACGACGCGTGGACCGTCCTGCTGTCGGATTACCTGGACGATGAGCTCCCGGCCGCGGACCGCGCGGCGCTGGAGCGGCATCTCGAGGGGTGCGGCGAGTGTTCCGCGGTCCTCGCCGACCTGTCACGTGTCGTCGCCCGGGCTCAGGCGCTGGACGACCGCGGACCCACCCGCGATCTCTGGCCCCCGATCGCCGCCATGATCGGCCCGGCGCCGGTTCCGGTGACCCCGATCCGGTCCCACCGCCGGCGGTTCACCTTTTCGCTGCCCGAGCTCGCGGCGGCGGCCGTGATCCTGGCGGCCGCATCGGGCGGTGCGGCGTGGCTGCTTCGCGGGCCGGCAGGAGTACCAGCCAGCGTCGCCACGGCCCCGTCCGCCGCCCCGACGAACGACAGCGTCCGGCCCGCCGGCCTCCGCACGCCGCCCACGGCCGAGGAGAGCTACGACGCCGCCGTGGCCGACCTCCAGCAGCTGCTGGACGCGGGACGCGGACGCCTAGATACCACCACGGTGCGGGTGCTGGAGCAGAACCTAGCCGTCATCGACAGCGCGGTGGCCCAGGCGCGGCGCGCCGTGGCCAAGGATCCCGCGAACGGATTTCTGAACGCCTATCTGGCGCGTACGATGCGCCGCAAGTTGGACCTGATGCGCCAGGCCGCGGCCCTCACCACCGCGCAGAGCTGAAAGGACACCCCGTGCTGCTCCCGATTCTCGCCATCCTGTCGCTTACCGGCCCCGCGGGGGCCGACACCAGTTTCGCTGTCCAGCGCGGTGACCGGCTCGAGGTGGCCGTGCACACCGGCGACGTCACCGTCCGCGCCTGGGACCGCAACACTGTCCAGGTCCGCACCAGCGACGACGGCCGCGTGAGCGTCAACCGGCACGGCGGGGTGATCCGTCTCGGCGCGGAAACGCGGCGGCACGGGTCGGCCGACGGCGTCGACTACGAGATCAGTGCGCCGGCGTGGATGGCGCTCTCGCTCACCGGCGTCAACAGCGACATTCGCGTCACCGGCAGCAACGCCGACGTGACGGCACAGACGGTCGAGGGCGACGTGGAGGTGCGCGGCGGCAACGGCGTGATCTCGCTGCAGTCGGTGGATGGGAGCGTCAAGCTGAGTGACGCGCGCGGCAAGATCGACGTGAGCTCGGTCAACTCCGACGTGGTGGTGGACGGCGCCACCGGAGCCATCGCCGCCCAGTCGGTCAACGGGGAGATTCGCCTCCGCAACGTCGACTCCGACGATGCCGATGCGAATACCGTCAACGGCGACGTGGTGTACGATGGCCCGATCCACCCGCGGGGCCGCTATCACATTGTCACCCACAACGGCGACATCACCATGGCGATCGGCGAAACCGCCGATGCCACCGTCTCCGTGGCGACCTATCAGGGGGATTTCGAGGCCACGTTCCCCGTGTCAGTTACCGGCACCGTCGCCAAGCGGTTCGCGTTCACACTCGGCTCCGGCAGTGCACGCATCGAGCTCGAGTCATTCCAGGGCACCATCCGGCTCGAGCGCGCGGGCGCCGCCGGCAAGACTCGCAAAGGGAGGTAGACCATGCTGGTGCTCCATCTGCTGTCGCTCGCGGCCGCCCTCCAGGGTTCGCCGGATTTCCGCTGGCATGGCGTGCTCGCCGTGGGCAAGACGATCGAGATTCGCGGCATCAACGGCGGGATCAGCGCCACCCCGGCCGGCGGCCGGGAGGTCGAGGTGGAAGCCACCAAGCACGCTAAACGCAGCGACCCGGCCAGTGTCGAGATCCGCGTGGTGTCCGATGGAAACGGTGTGACGATCTGCGCCGTGTACCCCTCGGATGACCGCATCGGGTGCGACGAGCACACCGGGCGCCGCCGTGGCAGTCATGACAACAACGACGTCGCCGTGGAATTCGTGGTCAAGGTGCCGGCCGGCGTCAATTTCGTGGGCCAGACCGTCAACGGCAGCGTGACCGCGTCGGACCTGCGCGGTGACGCCGAAGCGACGACCGTGAACGGCGGCGTCTCGGTGACGACCACCGGCATGGCACGGGCCACGACGGTCAACGGCGATGTCCGGGTCGTGATGGGCCGGCTCGACGGCACCGGATCGATGGAGTTCGGCACCGTCAACGGCGATGTGGACGTGACGCTGCCGGCCAGCGCCGCGATGAACGTCCACGCCTCCACCACCAACGGCGGACTCCACACTGACTTTCCGCTGACCATCAGCGGCCGGTTCGGGCCGCGGAGCATGCGCGGCACGATCGGCGGCGGCGGACGCTCCCTCGACCTGACAACCGTCAACGGCAGCATCAACCTCCGCCGCGGCAGCTGACCGCAATCAGGGCCGCGGCGTCAGCAGCAGTTCGATCGATCCGGGCCCCTCCCCGGTGGCATCGATCGTAAAGCGCCGCGGCTCTGCCCGCACCTGCAGCAGGTCCAGCACCCGCTCGTCCACCGTCAGTACGTAGCGGCCCGGACGCACGCCCAGGACGTAGAAGGTCCCGTCGGTGAAGGTCGCCATCGTTCGCTGACGGCCCGTCGCCTCCTCGGTCAGCGTCAGGCTTGCACCGGCGATGCCCTGCGTTTCCGCGCCGAACCGGCGCACGACGCTCCCCTCCAGCACGCTGCCCATCACGACGGGAATGTCCACGACCGTGTACCGGTTGGGACCGGCCACGACCACCATGGACGAGTGAGCCGGCACCCAGAGCGGCGAATCGAAGCTGAGAGAGTCCGCCGTCACCGACACCGGCTCAAACGGTACGACGTCCCACAGCCGGTAGAGCCCGCTCGAGTCGGTCATCGCGCTGTTGCTCCCGACTTCCACCCGCACGTGCGCCAGCCCCTCCTCCCCCTCGTCGAACCGGCCGTTGCCGTTGTTGTCGAGGAAGACCCGTCCGGCCACTCCGGCACGCTGGAGCGAAGGCCCGGGCGCCAGATGCACCGCGTGACTCGACCGGTCGTAGAGGAGGGATCCCTGAACGAGCTGGCTGGCCGATGCCGGCGTTCCCCGCTGCGCGCTCGCCGTGGTGTATGCGCGGAACGAATGCAGATAGGAGGCGAGACTCAGGGTATACGCCGGACCGGCCGAGCCGCGGATCCAGCTCACGCCCATCTCGAGGCGGACCAGCGGCGTGAGCGGTCGCGCGATGGCAACCGAGGCCAGTGTGACGGCCGAGAGGTCCTGCGTTTCGATCGTGCCGCGCATGAACGCCAGGCCGAGCAGCGATCCCCACGACCGCCGTGGGAGCACCGACGCATTGAAGCCCCAGTAGCCGTGGGTCGAGGTGGATCCGCCAACTGGCGTCTCCCGCTCCAGGCGCACATAGGGCAGCACGCGAATGGCGCCGAACTGCACCGACGCCCCGAGATGAGCCCGGTCCGTCGTGAGCCCAACGGTCGTCAAGCGCTCGGCGCCGGCCTCGAAATACAGGAAATCCTTGGCGCGGACGGGCCGATAGAAGGCGGAGAACTGCGACAGGGTCCGCTGTCCCGGCACCGTCAGCAATGGCGAGATCGTCCCGGTGTCGAAGCGGGTGTACTCGGCGCTCAGCCGGGTGTCGAGCGACGGCTCATACGCCACACTCGAGCGTACGAACGCATGCGCCACGCCCTCAGCACGCACGGTCAGGGCATTGGTGACGCTCCCGGTGACGCCGGCATACGGGTGGAAGAGGCTGGGCAGCGAGTCGCGCCAGTAACGGTCGGCACCGGCCTGCACGGTCCAGCGGCGCGTAATGCCGTAGCGCAGATCAAGATTGCCGGTGGCGGCGCATGAGTAGAAGCGGCATTGCCCCCCCGCGAACGCATACTCGAACTGGCCGACCGGCAGCAGGTCGGCGGAGACGTGATAGGTCCGCCCGAAGACCCGCGTCTCGCCGTATGGGCCGTAGGCCACGAACTGCACCGGGTTTTCGCCGTACAGCACCGGAAGACTCACCGCGTAGTCGCCGCGGTCGTCGGTTGAATCGAACGCGATGAGCTGGCCGCCCCGGTACGCTTCGACCTCCCAGCCCGGCGGTAGCCGACCGGCATACGGCACGGTCCCCAGCAGCGACGGCCGCACGAACGGCGCGTTGGTCAGCGACACGCCGCGCATGCCCCGGGGCCGGGGCCCGGTCGTCAGTCCGTCGCCCAGGCGCAGCTGCTTGACCAACGGATTGTCCCGCCACACGCCCAGCCACGAGGCATCCACCCGGACGTTGCCGGCCGCGGCGCGGCCCAGACTGCTCGCGCCAAACTCGAGCGAGCCGCCCAGCAGGTCGGCACCGCCCTGCGCCGAGTACGAGCTGCCGCCCAGTGGATCGGAGCTGGGAGACAGGATCGAATAGTCCAGCACGAAGCCGTCCCAGCGCCGCCGCTCCAGCGGAATCCGGAGGCCGGCCGCGAGCGGACCGCGCTCCCGCTCCAGCGCGGCGCGCGCGGCGCGGCGGCGGAGCTCCTGGGCCAGCGGCAGCGGCCCGGCATCGCGCATCACCACCTGGAGCTCGGGCCAGTCGACATACATCGGCGCATCGAGCAGCTCACCCAGCGCCGTCGCCGAATAAAAGACCTCACCATTGACCTCCAACCGCAACCGGGCGGGCACCGTGACCTGCCGGCGACCGAACGTCGCGACGTCATGGGAGACGTCGATGACCAGCGGCACGTCGCCAGGCTGCAGCATCGCCTGGACCAGCCCAGCACTCGAAATCGTGGCGCGCACCCCAGCCATGTCGAAGAACTGCGAGAGCGGGATCAGCGCCTCGTCGCCGACTCGATACGCTTCAACCGTGCGCACGGCAATCCGGCCGAGCCGAAGCTCGACGGCCACCGCCTCGGGGGCCGTGTCGGTCGCGGCGGCGAGCGGCGATGGCAGGAACGCAGCGGGCAGCGCCAGACGCGAACGCGCCGCGCCGCCCGCCGGGCCGCCGCTGGACCGAGCCGGTGCGGCCGCCGAATGGGCCCGCGGCCCGTCATCCACCCGCCGGTCGCGGCGCGCTCGAGCCGCGCGCGGCTGTGTCGCGGATACGGCGCTCAGGGGGAATGACGCGAAATGCGCGTTCCCGATCGCCGCTGCGGCGGCGCGCGCGCCGCCGCGTCCACCGTCCGGCATCGGCGCCGCCGCGTGCGCAAACGCCAGCAGCGCCAGCACGGCGATCATGGCGGAGACGGTGCGCATGCGTCCAGGCGCCGGCATGGGGTCAGGGGAGTTGTACCGCCACGGAGTCGCGGACGGTCTTGAAGGGAACGATGCTCTCCGGCGCCAGGTCCTGACGGCCGGACGCGATTTCCACCCGCAACCGGTAGTGTCCGGCCGGGACCGAGTCGAGCGGAAGGGTAAAGCGCGGATCGACGGCGTAGTAGGCCGAGATCGGCGTGCTGAACGTCGCGCGCGTCGCGCCGGTGGAGTCGACCAGCTCGCCATTGGCGGTGCCCAGCGCGGCGGTGGCGCCAGTGCGCTCGAGGTGCGCCCGAACGAGCAGCGAATCTCCCTGGCGCTCCGCCCGAAGGGCGGACAGTTCGAGTCCGCCCTGGAGCCGGCCCTTGCGGTACAGCAGCGGGAGGATCGTCCGCACCTCCACCGACAGGCCGACCCGCACGCGGGTGGTGTCCGTGCTCTGGCTCAACGGAATCTGTCCGCCACGGGCCGTCACGACGACCCGAGACCAGTACTCGCCGTCCGGCAGCGTCGGTGGTGGCGTCACCAGCAGGCGCACGGTCTGTTGTGCGTGCGGCGCCAGCGTCATGCGGCGGGGATAGGGGCGGATCCACGCGGCGGCCGATGGCAGCGTCGAATCGGGCTCCTCGACCGTGCGGAGCACAAGCTGGCCAGTCGAATCGGTCACCGGATATCCGAACAGCGTGCCCACCTCGACCTCCACCGGCTGCTCATTCGGATTGACGAGCAGCAGCGCCGCCGTGCGGGTCCGGGCATCGATGAAGACCGCGGTCGGGGCGATCACCACGCCCTGCGCGCGAGCGGCAGCGGGGAGCGCCACGGCGGCGAGCACGAGGAGCGCGGAAGTCTTCATGGAAAGTAGACCACAGTGAGAGTGAGGGTGGCGGTGTAGTTGCCGGCCCGCTGATTGGCAGCCGGCAGCGCCGTGCAGCCGAGAAAGACCGACCCGCGCCCGTTGTTGGCCAGCGTGACGTTGAACGTGGTGCGGGGATCGAAGCCGACCTGGTTCCCGATGTTCTGGGTGGACGAGTAGCCCGCGTCGCCACCCGCATACGACAGCGGCAGTGTCGCCCCGGAGGGGCCCGACATCGTCGCGGGCAGCGTGAAGGTCAGGTTGACCGTCCGCCTGCCGGTGCCGCGGAGGTCGAAGCGCGCGGCCGCCGACGCATTGGTCCGCGAAATGACGGTGGCCGCCCCCGGGAGCATCGTCCCGAAGACCACGCCCTGCACCCCGTTGACCTGCACCGTCTGCGCGGTGGCCGGCGGCGCGAGCGCGGCGAGAAAGCACACGAGGAGCACGGGACGACGCATGGCCGGCTCCTAGTTGTACGTGAGGGTGAGGCGAATCGGCTGGCTGTAGCTGCCGACCGCCGCATTGGTGGTCGTGAGCGTCGCACCGATCCAGATGTACATGCTGCCGGTTGGCGTCAGCGTCGTGTAGGTCCCGGTGTTCGTGAAAATCGGAACAAACAGCGCGCTGTTGGGATCGTTCACCGTGTTGTAGAGCGCTCCCCAGGCGCTCAGTGCCACATTGGGACCGAGCGTGGCGGGAAGCACGTAATCGATCGTGACGTTCGTGTTGGCCGCGAGCGTGATCACGAAGCGCCCGCCCGCGGCCGGTGCGATCGTCTTGGTCTGCGTCTTCAGCACCGTGCCGAACTTCAGGTCACTGCCGGTGACCGTGATGGCGGTCATCACGGTGCCGGTCATCTGCGCCGACCCCGACTGCGCCGCCAGCGATGGCGCCGTCAGCACGGCGAGGGAGACGAGCGCAACAGAAGAGCGCAGGCGCATCAGGATCCGGGTCCGCGTGGAGAAGGCAATTCGATTTGACGGTGAATGCCTCAATTATACACCACAGTGACCGTCACCGGCGCGCTGTACGTGCCGCTGGGCGCCCCCGTCGTGGTGACCGTGGCGCCAAGCCACAGAAACAGACGGCCATTGCCGGCGCTGAGCGTAAAGCTCGCCGGCGCGGCGGACGGGACGAATGCCGCCGCGCCATTGGTCCGATTGCGGGTGTTGGCCAGTCCGGCCCAGCTGCCCACCGCGACCGCAGGAGCGCCCAGATTGGCCGGCAGGGCAAAACTGACGCTCACCGGCTGGCCCCGCGTGCCGGCGATGCGGAACCGGCCGCCGGTGGTGGGCGCCACAGTCTTGGCGCCCGTCGGCGTGATCTGACCGAACGCGAGGTCGCTGGTGGCGGCCACGGCCAGCGCGGAGACGACCCGCGCCTGCGCCGTGAACGAGCCTGTCTGCGCGCGGGCCGCCGGCGCCGCCAGGAGCGCGGCGACGACGAACCCTGGCAATCGTGAAGTCAGGCAAACCATCGAGTCCTCTCGAACGTGCGGCCGTGAGGCAGGAGCCCCACGGCCGCACCAGCTCAGGGGCAAACTGCGAGCGAGCTTAGTTGTACACCACGGTCAGACTCACCGGCGCCGTGTAGCCGGCCACCGGGGCCGCCGTCGTCGTGACCGTCGCGCCGACCCAGAGGTACAGATTGCCGGTGCCGCTCAGCGTCAGGCTCTGCGCGCTGGCCGACGGCGTGATGGACGCCGCGCCCGCGGTCGAGTTGGTGGTGTTGGTCAGGCCGGTCCACGAGCCGATCACGACGGCTGCATTGCCCAGGTTGGCCGGCAGACCGAACGTGACGCTGACCGGCGCGCTCGCCGAACCCGTCACGGTGAACGTGCCGCCGGCGGCCGGGGCCACCGTCTTGAACGACGTCGGCGAGATGTTGCCGAACGCGAGGTCGGTTCCCGCGACCGACAGCGCCGCCACGACCGACGCCGTGGCGTTGATCGCGCCGGTGGTACCCTGGGCCTGGACGGCCGAGCTGCCGCCGGCGGCGACGGCGACAAGTGCGAGAACCAGCTTGAGCGAGCGACGCATGTGACGACCCCTTGTCGAATGTGAGTGGACCGAGTGCGCCGCAGGCCCAATCGCCGTGCGGCAACCGGGGCGGTCGAAGGCAATCGATGTGCCATTTGTTGCCGTTTTGTCACAACTGTCAAATATTTGCCGTGGGGGACCGACACGAATGACCACAACCGGTTGGGGCCAATGCGGGTCGCCGCGCCGCCGCGCCGATCAGAAATCGTCACCCGACGACCCTGCCGGCCACGCGTGGCTAAATGACTGCCCGGATTTGACATAGGGGACTGAGGCAGGAGCTGCGTTCACTGCGAGTCGGGGCGGGCCGGCAGGCTGCGCCGTGGTTGCCACGGCGCGGCCGGCTAAGAATTTCGGGACGGCGCGCCGATACCAGAGTGTTGGCCCCCACTCCGCCCCGGCTCGATGGGGAGGACGTGGCGATTTGCAAACGTCCACCGCAACCAAAAGCCCCGCTTGCGCGGGGCTTCGGGTGACTCACTCAGCAACTGATTTCAGTCGGTGGACACCGAAACTGATGCCGGGGCCGAATTGACGTCCGGAACCGCATCATCGATCACCAGCGCCACGCGACGGTTCCGCAGCCCCTCATCGCCGGGACCCTTGGCGCCCGGCACGACCTGCCGGTTGGCGGCCTCGCCGTAGCTGACCGTCCGGAGCTGGGCCTGGCCCAGCGCCCCGTTGGACTGCAGATAGCTGGCAACGCTCTCGGCCCGCCGCTCGCCCAGGCGGAGGTTGTAGGCCCGGCTGCCGGCTGGGTCGGCAAAGCCCTCGACGGTGATCGCGGCGTTGGGATAGTATTCCTTCACGACCCCAGCGAAGCGATCGAGCACCGGCCGATCGGCCTCGCGCAGGTCCGCACTTCCGAAGTCGAAGTGCACCGGCATGTCGAACTTGAGCTGCCCCTTCACCCGTTCGACGCTGACGTTGTATTCGCTTCGGAAGGCCTGAAGCTCCTTCTCGAACGCGTCCATCCGCGCATTGGTCGAGTCGATGCGGGTCCCGAGCTGGAGGTCGCCGGTCTGCATTTCATCCCGGATGCGCGCCACCTCACTATCGAAGTCCTTGCGCGTCACGTGCGCCGCACATCCGGACAGCCCAACGGCAAGGCCGAGGGCGCCGAGGGCGAGCACGCGACGGGATGCTGAGCGGGTCGACATCTGGGTCTCCTTGTCGTTCATGCAAGAGTCGTCTATATCGCACCGCCGGATCGCGGCGGGTCAAAACGACAGACGATGGCGCGGCGCGGCGACGGCGCTGAACACGCACGACAGCAATCTGCGCCCCGCGCACGATGACGGCTGTGACCCGGCTCACCATCCCCAGGCGCCGGTGTCGAAAAAGCCGACGCCACTGCGCGCGGCTCCCGCCAGCGCCATCACTCACGCGATCGAGGTTGCAGCGGATGGAGTTGTTTTCGGAGGAGTGGGCGGCGGCGTGGCGGGCTCGGCTCAACGACAGCCCGTCCCATCGGGAAGCAGCAGCGACCTGGCGGGGGCGCGTGGCGCTGGTGATGAGCGACGCCCGGCTCGAGCCAGAGTGCGCGGTCAACCTTGAAACCGCCGATGGCCGCTGCGACACCGCCCGGCCGGCGACGCGAGCGGATCTCGATGCGGCCGAGTTCGTATTCCAAGCCCCTCCCGCCGTGTGGCGAGAGGGCTTCGGCGGCTCGATCGCGCCCGCGACGGCGGTCTTTACCGGCCGCCTGCGGCTCACCCGCGGAAATCTCGGCCAGCTCATGCCCTACGTGGGGGCGGCGCGTGAGCGACTGGCGCCGGCCGCCAAGTTGGAAGCCGGCTGACGCGGGCCAGCTACTCCACCTGTAGCAATTCCACGTCGAAGACGAGCGTCGCATCTGGTGGGATCACCGGCGGGCTCCCGGCGGCACCGTACCCCAGCGCCGGCGGCACCACCAGCTTGCGCTTGCCGCCCACCTTCATCCCCGCGAGCCCCTCGTCCCAGCCCTCGATCGCCTGCTGACGCCCGAGCTGGAAGCGATAGCGGCCGGTATCGAACCGCCTGCCGTCCGTCAGCCAGCCGGTATAGGCCGCTGTGACGGTGTGGCCGGCCACCGCCGTCTCGCCGGTGCCCACCTTGAGATCCTGATACTGAAGCCCGGACGCGGTGTGCGTCATCGCCGTCGTATCCACATGGAGCTCCTTGGCAAATTGGCCCGGCGGCTCTCCCACCGGGTGCCGGCGAAAGGTGTCGAGCTTGCAGCCGGTGAGTGCGATCGCGCCGAGCAGGAACGAGAGCCGCCGCATGGCCACCTTCAGGTTGAAGAATCGGTGAATCGTGGAACGCGAGAAGCCGGCCACGAGGCCGGCTCCTCACAACATCGGGACGGCGGGATTTGAACCCGCGACCCCTGCAACCCCATTGCAGTGCGCTACCGGACTGCGCCACGTCCCGTTCGAGCGGGGAATTGTAGCCGCCGGAGCCCCACGGCGAAAGGGGCGCGCCGGCCGGTCTTCAGTTCATCTCCCCCAGTCGTCTAAGCGACGGCACCCGCCACGCCGTCAGCCCGACGACCCCGAGCGTCGCCATGCCGCCCAGCACCACCGACCGCACCGCACCCAGGAGCCGGGCGGTGACGCCGGACTCAAACTCACCCACCTCATTGGACGACCCGATGAAGATCGCATTGACGGCCGAGACTCGTCCGAGCAGCGCCTCGGGCGTCAGTACCTGCAGGAGCGTCGAGCGTACGACCACGCTCACGGTATCCACCATGCCGCTCGCGACGAGCAGCACTATCGACAGCCAGAAAGTCCGCGAGATGCCGAAGCCGATCATGCAGACCCCGAACAGCGCCACGCTCACGAGCAACGAGCGCCCGGCGCGCTGCATGGGCGGCGCGTGGGCGATGACCACCGACATCACTACGGCGCCCGCCGCCGGCGCGGCACGGAGCACGCCCAGCCCCTGCGGCCCAACGTGCAGGATGTCCGCGGCAAAGATCGGAAGCAGCGCCGTGGCGCCGCCGAACAGCACCGAGAACAGGTCGAGCGTCATCGCACCGAGTACGATCGGCTGCGAGCGCACCCAGCGAATGCCCTCGGCCAGACTCTCCCGCACCGACGCGCCCGCGGCGGCGATGACCCGTCGGGCGTGGTGTACGCGTCCAAGCGCGACGATGCCCGCCACGAGGAGCCCGGCATCCACCGCGTAGGAGACGGCGGGCCCGGCAAATCCGTAGAGCATGCCGCCGGCCGCCGGTCCCAGCACCGCGGCAAACTGCCAGGTGGAGCTCCGCCAGGCCACCGCGTTGGGATACAGCTCCCGCGGCACCAGCTCGGCGCCCAGCGCGGTGCGCGCCGGCATCAGAAAGCTCCGCGCAATGCCGGTGACGAAGATGACGACGTAGAACGGCCAGACCGCCGGCCCGCCGCGGAGCGTCAGCACCAGCAGCACGATGGTAGCGGCCAGCAGAACCCAGAGCGCACTGAGCATCACTCGCCGCCGATCCGAGCGGTCGACGACGTGGCCGGCATACAGCGCCGTCGCGATGAACGGCAACGCCTCGGCCAGGCCGATGAGCCCGAGGGAGAGCGCGTCGTGAGTCACGGCATAGACCTGCCACGCCACCACCACACCCTGAATGTGGGTCGCAATCGTCATGAGCATGAGACTCATGACGTACCAGCGATAGTTGGGAATGCGGAGCGAAGCGTAGGAATCGTGCGGCACGGGGGCGGTCATCGCCGGGGAATATACTGCCGGCCTGCGGCGCGGGCCGCGTCAACACAATGCCCCGCCACTGGTGGCGGGCCGAATCGGTGTGCGGCATCGGTGTGCGGCGGGGAATGCTCTGACTGCGGGAGAGCCACTGGTCGGATTTGAACCGACGACCGCTCGATTACGAATCGAGAGCTCTACCCCTGAGCTACAGTGGCTGGTCTTGGCGCAACGGCTGGATGTGCCGCATTCACCACATGCCCTGGAGCGGATTCGAACCGCTACGCCTTTCGGCACTACCCCCTCAAGATAGCGTGTCTACCAGTTTCACCACCAGGGCGTGGAGCGGACGAAGATAGCCGCGCCCCGGGGGAGAATCAAGCGGCGTCACTTCACCTTCGACTGGTACGGACTGCCGCCGATCGGCGTGCCGTTGAGCCTGATGTCGACCATATCGGTGCCGGTCGACGTGGGGGTATACGCGCCGGTGTAGGTGCCGTCTCCGTGGTCAAAGATCAGGACCAGCTTGCCCGCGTTCTTCCCGCTGACGCTGGCCGTCACGCTGCCGCCGCTGGTGCTCAGATCGTTGTCGAACGCATCGCGGAGCTGCACCGAAAAGATCGTCAACTGATTGCGCTTGCCGCCGGGAACGCTCGCATCGGACTGCGCCGCCGACGCCGCACCCGCCGTCACCACAAGCTGGCCGGTCTGCGCAACGGTGACGCCTCCCGCCGTCGCGGTGACTGTCTTCGTCTGGGCCACCGTGGAGCTGATCCCGAAAGCCGCGGTGCCGTTGGCGCCGGACAGGGCCGAGGCCGGGGTGATGGCGTTGCCGGTGCCGGTCGCCGCCAACGTGACGGTGGCGCCGCTGACCGGCTGGCCGGCGGCATCACGCACGGTCACGGTGACCGTCGCGGTGCTGGCCCCGCTGCTCGCGACGATGCTGGCCGGCGCCACGCTCACCGTCGACCGACTTCCGCTGATGGCGGCACCCGCCAGCGTGATGCCGCCCGACGTCACCGCCGTCAGCCCACCCGAAAAGAAGACCAGGGTGCACGACCCGCTCGGGCCGGTGATGGCCAGGTTGGTGAATGCGGCGCGGCCGGTCGCGTCGGTGGTGAGCGACGTGGTGCCACCCAGCGTGCCGGATCCGGAGCCGACCGCGGCCTGCACCGTGACGCCCGCGTGTGCCGACGGATTGCCGCTCGCGTCGAGGAGCTGGACGACGGGCTGGCGCGCGAGCGCGCTGCCGCTGGTTGCGGTGATCGACGGCTGCGTCGTGAGGGCCAGCGCCGTCGCGTTGCCGGCGCTCAACGTGATGGTGCCTGAGCTGACGCCTGCCAGGCCGGTCCCGCCGAAGTCCAGCGTGTAGCTGCCGCCCGGACCGCTGACGCCGAGCCCGGTGAAGACGGCGACGCCGCTCGCGTTGGTGGCCGCCGTGGCGGACCCGACGAGCGACGCGCCCGCCGGGCCGGACGCGATCGAGGCCGTCACCGCAACGCCCGCCTGCGCCACCGGATTGCCGTTCGCATCACGAAGCTGCAGCACCGGCTGCTGGGCAAACGGCGCGCCGCTCTGGGCCGACGACGAGGGCGCGGTGGCGATCGTGAGCGAGCCCGCGGCGCCGACCGTGGCGATCGCCTGGAAGATCACCGGCGATCCCGCAACGGCCGCGACCGCCGCGGTCGTGGTCTGCGCCCCCGCCGCGGGACCCAGGGCCCGGCGAACCGCTGCGCGGCCATCGGCTCCGGTCGGCAGCAGCGCGCTGCTCACGCTGCCACCGCCCCCCGTGGTCCACGCGACGTCGACGCCGCTCACGGGGTTGCCGCTGGCATCGGCGACGCTCACCACCAGCGAGTCGATCAGCGCGGAGCCCGCTGGCGCCGTTTGGTTGTCGCCGGAGACGATGGTGAGGCCCGCGGCACCCCCCGCCCCGGCGATCGCCGACACCGACGTGGCCAGACTCGCTTGGCCCACCACCCGGACGCTCATGCTCTGGGCGCCGGCCGTGGTGCCCAGGACCCACTGCGCCGAAGCCTGGCCACCCGCATCGGTGGCGATCGTATCGGGGGCCACCTCGCCCCCGGGGCTGCCCAGCACGAATGCCACCGCCTGCCCCACGACCGGCCGTCCCTGCGAATCCGTGACGCGGACGACCACCGATTCCGGCAGGGTGGCCCCGACCGGCGCGGCCTGGCTGCCGCCGCGCACCACCGCGATCTGTGCCGGCAGGCCGGCGTCCGGCAGCAGCAGGTCCCCGCCGCCAGCACAGCCGCCGAGGCCGATGGCCAGGGTCGCGGCGAGCGAAAACGCGATGGGGAAACGGAACATAGGGGCTGCTTTGCGAGACGGTCGGCGCCCGGGGCGCGGGAGAGTGCGATCGTATACGCCACGATACCGCCCGGCACCCGGACTGGATAGGGCCTGCGTCACATTTGGGCCGCAAACGCCCACCGCCCGGGCGGGCCTGGGCGGACCTGGGCGGGCCTGGGCGGTGGCATCGCGGGATGGTGCAACCCGCTACTGGATGGTCACATCCGCGGTTTGCGTGATGGTCACACCACCGGCCGTGACCGTGACGGTGAAGGTCTGCCCGGAGTCGGTCGAGCTGAACGACGATGTCGTCCTTCCGGTCGCGTCGGTGGCCGCAGCCGGAGTGAACGTCCCGGCACCCGGTCCCGGGCTCGCCACCTCGGCGAACGTCGGCACCACACCCGGCACCGCGTTGCCGAACTGGTCGAGCACGGTCACGGTGACCGTGCTGCTGGATCCGGCGGGGATCGAGGCGGGGCTTGCGGTGACGGTCGAGGCGCCCGCGTCCGGCACATCCGGATTGACCGTCAGCGATCCGCTGCTCGATATAGTTGAGCCATTGATCGTGGCCGTCACCGTCTTCATCCCGGCCTCGGTGGACGTCACCGTCGCAGCGGCCTGGCCGGACGAGTTGGTCGATCCGGCAGCCCCGACGCTGTTGGTGCCCGTGACGCTCACCGCCACCGTGGCGCCCGCGACCGGGTTCCCGTACTGGTCTTCCGCCGTCACGGTTACCGTCGAGCCGGCGCCGCCGGCCGTGAACGACGTGGGCGGCCCCACGACGAGCGTGGACTGCGTCAGGCTCACGACGTCAGGCGAGACCGTCAGCGTCGCGGTTTTCTGGATCGAGGTGCCCGACGTGATCTGGGCGGTGATCGTATGCGTCGCGGCCGCCGTCGGCGTGAAGGTCGTGCTGGCCTGACCCGTCGCATTGGTGGTCAGTGACGGGTTCGCAAAGCTGCCCGACGCG
>JBBSCB010000024.1:0-51995 GCA_038250675.1 Gemmatimonadales bacterium | reverse complement strand
GGGCCCCCCCCCCCGGTCCCCCCCCCGATTTCCACCCCCGATCTCCGCCGCCCGCGCTTCCGATCCTCACGCCCTTCCTCGCTCCCTCTCGCCGCTTTCCGATCACCCGCAACTCATTGCAGCGCGGTAGCGTCGATCGCGGCGCCCGGGCCCGGAACGCTCTTGCAAAATCCGGCTGGGCCCGGCGCGAGCATCAACGGCACCTCGCGCGGGTCCTCATCGCTAAGTCGTCCCTTGACAACACGTTGTCCCCGGGTTCCCGGGGGTGGCATAGCGATTGCCTTCCCAGTGTCCCGGGTACGATCCCGTTCGCGCCACCGGATGTTGCAGCACACACTCACCGAGAGGATGGCACCATGAACCGCAAGGGTTTCACCCTGATCGAGCTTCTGATCGTGGTCGTGATCATCGGCATTCTTGCCGCGATCGCGATTCCGAAGTTCGCCAACACCAAGCAGAAGGCCGTCATTGCGTCGATGAAGTCGGATGTGCGCAACATGGTGACGGCGCAGGAAGCGTACTTCTCTGACAACAACGCCTTCGCGCCGGCCATCGGTCCGGTTCAGGCGGCTGGTGTCGCTGCGTTCGTGCCGTCCAAGGGCAACGTGATCGCGCTTGCCGCGGTGACCGCCACTGGCTGGAACGCGACCGTCACGAACCCGGCCGTCCTTGGTGCGACGCCGGCCAACTGCGGCATCTACATCGGCACTGCTGCACCGCCGAATGCCGCCGTGACCAACGAAGGCTCGCCGGGCTGCTGGTAAGCCTTGCCGAGGTGTGAGCGTAGCGGGCGGTGTCCACACGGTCGCCGCCCGCTTCGTTCTTGCCCGGCTGCACGCACGTGCTGCAAGCATGCAAGGAGGATGTCATGCGGGGTACGAGGGGCTTCACGCTCATCGAGTTGCTCATCGTGGTGGTGATCATCGGCATCCTGGCCGCGATCGCGATCCCGAAGTACGCCAACACCAAGGAGGAAGCCTTCATCGCGACGATGAAGTCCGACCTCCGCAACCTGGCCAGCGTACAGGAGAGCTTCTCGGCTGACAGCGGCGGCTACTACAACGGACCGATTCCCGCCGCGGGCCTCATCTTCACGCCGTCGACCGGTGTCACGCTGGTCCTCAGCAACGTCACCGCGGCGGGCTGGGGCGCCACAGCCACCCACCCGGGTTCCACCCGCACCTGTGCACTCTACTACGGCACCGGAGGCCCCATCGCTCCGGCGACGACGGAGGGCCAGGTCGCCTGCAACTGATGGCGCCCGGCCTGGCCGCGCTGATGCGCCAGCCGCCGTCACTCCGCTTCCGTCTGCTCGCCGACCTCGGCTTTCTCATGGCGTCGGCGGTGGTCATCGTGGGGCTGACGACGCTGCTGCTGGTGGGCGGCGACCTGCGCCAGCTGATCGGCCCGCTCGCGGCGCTCTGGGTGGGCAGTCTCGCGGTCTTCGTGCTGTTCGGCGCCTACCTCGTCCGGCGGTTGGTGGTGCAGCCGGTCGAGCGCCTCTCGGCCGAAGCCGACCGGCTGGCGGCCGGTGACCTCCCCGCCCGCCCGCCCGAATACGAGACCCCGGAACTGACGCATCTCGCGGAGCGGTATCGCAGAATGGCGGAGGAGCTGCTGGACGCGCAGAGCCAGATCGTCCGGGTGGAGAAGCTGGCCGGCATCGGCCGCCTGGCCGCCGGCGTGGCCCACGAAGTCCGCAACCCGCTCGGCGCGCTCAGTACCTACGCCGAAGTCCTCCGGAACCGCGGCGTCGAGCCGGCCATCACCGCCGAGATGCGCCGGGCCATCGAACGGATCGAGCTGACGGTCCAGAGTCTGCTGGATTACGCCCGCCCGGCGGCGCCCACCGGCCGCACGGATGTCACGGCTGCGGTGGAGACGGCACTCGATTTTCTCGCGGCCCAGGGGCTCCTGCGCGATCACGCGGTGCAAGTTGCGCTCGACCGCGACCTGACGTGCGTCGCGGGAGATCGCCATGCCCTCGAGCAGGTGGTCGTGAATCTGCTCCTGAACGCCTGCGACGCCGCGCCTGCCAGCGGGCTCTGGATCGCCGTCCGGTCCCGCACCCACGACGGGCACCGGCAGAGTGCGGCCCGCGCCGGCGAGCCGGACCCGATGTCGACCCGCGCGTTCCTGACCCGGCCCCGCCGTCCCGACATCGCCGCAGGCACGCCGGGTGTGCTGCTCTGCGTGGCGGATGACGGGCCGGGCGTGCCGGATGCAGACCGCGAACGGGTCTTCGATCCCTTCTACACCACCAAGGACCCGGGCAAGGGCGTCGGGCTGGGCCTGGCCCTCGTGGCCCGGACTGTGCACGGGCTGGGCGGAACAGTATGGGTGGACCGCGCCCGCGAGGGCGGCGCGGCATTCAAGGTTTTCCTGCCGGTTGCCGGCGGGACGGAGACCGATGCGCATTCTGATCGTTGATGACGACGCGGGGCTGCGGCAGTCGCTCGCCCTGCTGCTCAGGGACTCCGGCTACGAGGTCGCCGCTGAGGGCGACCCCGAGCAGGCGCTCGCGCGCGCGTCGTCCGATCCGTTCGAGCTGATCCTGTGCGATGTGCGGATGCCGCGCATGGACGGGCTGACGTTCCTGCGTCGGTATCGCGGCGCCGGCGGCCAGGCGATGCTCATCATGATGAGCGCCTTCGGCTCGGAGGATGCGGCACTCGACGCGATGCGCGAGGGCGCCTACGACTATCTGCACAAGCCGTTCCGCCCCGATGAAGTCACGCTCACAGTGCGCAAGGCGGAAGAGCGCGAGCGGCTCCGCCACGAGGTCGCGCAATTGCGGGCCTCGCTCGGCCCCGAGCAGGTCCGCGACCTGGTCGTCGCCGAGAGCAAGTCGATGCGGAATCTGCTGGAGCTGGCGTCGCGGGTGGCAGCGCACAGCACCACGGTACTGCTCACGGGCGAAAGCGGCACCGGCAAGGAAGTGCTGGCGCGCGCCATTCACCGAATGAGCCCGCGCAGCGCCGCCGCATTCACCGCCATCAACTGTGCCGCCATTCCCGAGCAGTTGCTCGAGAGCGAGCTGTTCGGTCACGTCCGCGGCGCCTTCACCGGCGCCACGGTCGATCGTCAGGGCATCTTCGAGGTGGCCGACGGCGGAACCCTGCTGCTGGACGAAATCGGCGACCTGCCGGTCTCGCTTCAGGCCAAGCTGCTCCGCGTGCTGGAGGAGGGCGAAATCCGCCGCCTCGGCGCGCGGGACGGCCGGAAGGTCGACGTGCGGGTCATCGCCGCCACGGCCAGGCCGCTGGACCGTGCGGTGGAGCAGGGGCAGTTCCGTGACGATCTTTACTACCGCCTCAACGTCGTCAACCTGCATATCCCGCCGCTCCGCGAGCGGCGCGAGGACGTGGGCGCGCTGCTGGCCCATTTTGCCCGGCAGACCGCCCAGCGACTCGGGCGGCCTGTCAGCATCACGCCGCGCGCCCTGCTGATGCTCGGCGAATACGCCTGGCCCGGCAACATCCGCGAGCTGCGCAACGCCGTCGAGCGTGCTGCGGTGCTGAGCGCCGCGGGCCGGCTCGACCTCTCCGACTTTCCGCTCGGCGGCCCCACCGTGAGCGGCCTGCATGGCGCCAATGGAAACGGCAACGGCGACGGGCATGCAAACGGTAACGGACACTCAGGCGCCAATGGCTACGCGCTCAAGTCGCAGGTGGAGGCGCTCGAACGAGTGACCATCGTCCGTGCACTCGAGGCCGCCAAGGGCAGCCGCCGCGATGCGGCCCAGCTCCTCGGCGTCAGTCTCCGCACGCTCTTCTACAAGCTGCGTCGGTACCATCTCGAGTAACGGGGGTTCGCCCGGCAGCGCCGGGCGTTGCAGCCCGCGCAGGTTCCTGCAGCATGCCGGCGGTCGCCGGCCCCCTGAATCCCTTCCATCCAACGTCCTGACGACTGGCGCGCCCCGTGCACGGGATGGCGCGCGCTGGCGCGGGCGGGTGATCCGTGAAAACGGTACGGCGCTCGTCGCGCTCCAGGTACATCGTGTCGTCGTCCCGCAACCGTCCCGCAGCCGGAGACCGCTCGTGCGTCGTGCCCGCCTCGGCTTCACCGTCCTCGAAGTCCTCGTCGCCATGCTGGTGCTTGGCATCGGCATCGTGGCGCTCATCGGGTCATCGGCACTCGTCAGCCGCATGATCGGTCAGGGCCGGCGCACCACCCACGCCGTGCAGGTGGCGGAGCGGCGGCTGGAACTGTTGCGGCAACAGGCGGTGACCACGGTACCGTTGTGCGCCGGTCTCGCTGGTGGCAGCGCCAGCCAGCCGGGCGGAATCACCGAGCAGTGGCAGGTCGTGCCATCCGGCGCCACCACCCTGCTGCGCGTCGTGGTGACCTATCCCAGCGGGCGCGGCTGGTCGGTCGATACCCTCGCCACGGCCATCGCGTGCGTGTGATGGCGCCGCACCGCACCCGGGGCTTCACCCTGGCCGAGCTGCTGATCGCGCTGATCCTGCTGGCCATCGTGGGGGACGTGGTGGTGCGGCTGCTTGCCGGATCGCAGCGCCTCACGCGCGCACAGAGCGAACAGACGGCGCTGCAGGCCAGCGTCCGCGCCGGGGCACTGCTGGTCCCCGCGGAGCTGCGAGAGCTGGGGACCGGCGCCGCCGGCGCCGATCTACTGATCATGGGCCCGGACAGCATCACCTACCGCGCCCAGCGGGCTGTCGGCGTCGCATGCGCCGTCACAGCCACGACGATCGTGCTCCGGAGCGCGCTCATGTTTGCGTACCGCGCACCCGGCGGTCCGCGGGACAGCGTGCTGCTCTACCTCGAGGGCAATCCCGCATCGGCACTCGACGATGCGTGGCAGGTGCTGGCCATCAGCGGCGCCCCGTCCGCGGGGAGCTGTCCCGACGGATCCGCGGCGCTCGATCTGCCCACTGCGGTTCCCGCGGGCGTCCTGGCGCAGGTCGTGACCGACGCGCCGGTGCGCACCTTCGAGGTCATGCAGATGCGGCTGTATCGCTCCGGCGGCCAGTACTGGCTCGGGAGCCGTTCGGTCAGCGCGGGCGAAGCCACCATCCAGCCGATGCTCGGCCCCCTGAAGAGCAACGGATTTCAGCTCGATTATCTGGATGCCGCGGGCGCGCCGGCCGCGCTGGCCTCCGACGTCCGCTCGATCGACGTCACCATCCGCGGCGTGACCGACGCTCCCGTGTCGGCGGGGCTGGGCCGCCTCCAGCTCGCCGAAGACAGCTTGCGTGCTCGCGTGAGGTTGCGCAATGCGCCGCGCCCATAGCTGTCGCCTGAATGATGAGCGCGGCATTGCCCTCGTCGTGGCGGTGCTGGCGCTGGTCGTCATCGGCGCGCTCGTGGCCGGGACGTTCTTTGCCGGCCGGCTGGAGCAGCGGGGCGGCCTCAACAGCCTCTTCGCCGGACAGGCGTTCGAGGCCGCCGAGGCGGGGGCCGCGACCACCATCGCGAGCTGGGATGTGGCGACGTTCAATGCGCTCCCGGTCGGCGGCGATACGACACTCGCCCCGGCGGGCTCGCTGCTGGGCGGCAACGTGAGCTACGTCGTCACGGTCAACCGGCTCACGGCTGCCACCTTCCTGGTCCGCTCCGAAGGCGCGCGGGTGGATGCGGCCGGCGGCGTGCTGGCGCGCCGGCTGGTCGGCGTCCTTGCCCGGCTGGATGCTCCGGCGCTGGACGTGCAGGGCGCACTGACGGCCGGCGGAGCTGTCGATCTGGGCAGCGCAGCCGACGTCGACGGAACCGACGTGGCCCCGCCGGGCTGGGCTCCCTCCTGTCCTGCGGGCGGCGCCGCCGTCTCTCCCGTTCGCAGCAACTCGGCTGTGCAGGTGGACAGCGGACCGGTCCCGCCGGTCCTCAGTGACACCGCCCTCGGTGGCACCACGTTCACCAGCTTTGGATCCACGACGTTCGATGCGATGGCGGCCGGCGCCGGCGTCACCGCCGCGGGAACCGTCACGCCATTGCCGGCCGCGCTCCCGGCGGGGGCGGGCGGAGCCGCGACCTGTAGCATCGCAGCTGCCGGCAATTGGGGCGAGCCGGACGCCGGGGCCGGCAGCACGCCTGCCTGCGTGGGCTATCTCCCGGTGATCTATGCGCCGGGTGATCTGCACTTTGCCGGTGGCCGGGGCCAGGGAATGCTGCTGGTCCGGGGCGATCTCGTCATCGCTGGGGGAGCGCGGTTTTACGGACCGGTCGTTGTCCTGGGCCGCGTCACGGCGGGGCCCGGCGGGGGCCAGGTGTTCGGGGCGCTGCTGGTGGCGGGCAAGGCCGCCGGCCAGAGCCAGCTGGCGGGGATTGGCGTCGGCTATTCGAGCTGCGCCGTCGCGCGTGCGCTCCTGGGCTCCGCACCCGCCAGACCATTCGCCGAGCGATCCTGGTCACTGCTGTACTGAGCTGCTGGCGGTGGCACGCCGGGCGGCTTCCTGCCGGAAATAACGCAAGGTGAGAGAGCCGTGGCGAAAGGGAATGGCGTCTTCCCTGGGCGCGGGATGGGGTCTCCTCGGTGGCGCAATCGCAAGCGCAATCAGCGCAATGGTTTGCACCGGATCGTGCGGCAGATGGCACGTCGGTTGCTCCTGCCGAGTGCAATCTTCTTCCCGAACAGACGGCAACTGTTGAGAGTTGAGCTAGCGCCGGGGCGGCCAAACGATCGGCCGGCAGTGAGCCGGGATCGGCACCGGGCCGAGTTGAAGGCTGGACGAACGGCCTTAAGTATCTATAAAATAGTCAGTTGTTGTGCCGTACTTGAAGTGTTTTGGAGCTTGACAGGATTCGGGCCGTGTAGTAGCGTGACGACCCGTAGTACCCCCCAACAATCGGGCATCTCATGGCACTGTTCGGTCGTAAGAGGACCACCGTGGGCCTGGATATCGGCAGCGGGCTGATCAAGCTCGTGGAGATCTCCCATGGGTCCGGCGAGCCCGTCCTCACCAAGGTCGCCTTCACGAGCGTCGTCGATGACGCCATCGTCGAAGGGGAAGTGATGGACAAGGGCATCGTCGCCGACGCGATCAAGGGACTGATGGCCTCCGCCGGCGTCAAGACGAAGCAGGTCGTCACCGCGGTGGGCGGCCGCGACGTGATCATCAAGAAGATCGCCATGGACCGGATGAAGGAGAACGACGCCCGCGAGGTGATCCGCTGGGAGGCCGAGCAGCACGTGCCGTTCGACATGGACAACGTGGAGCTCGATTTCCAGATCCTGGATCCCGAGGGTGACGGCCTCCAGATGACGGTGCTGCTCGTTGCCGCCAAGCGCGAACTGGTCGAGACCAAGCTGGCGCTGCTGGCCGACGTCGGCCTGGAGCCCACGGTCATCGACGTGGACGCCTTCGCCCTGCACAACGCCTTCGAGATCAACTACCCGGACGCCATGCGCGGCGTTGTCGGGCTGGTCAATATCGGGCACGAAACCACCAACGTGAACATCCTGGACGACGGCGTGCCGGTGCTCACGCGCGACATTCCGATCGGCACGCGCCGCTTCCGCGAGGACATGCAGCGCGAGCGCGGGCTGTCGTTTGAGGACACCGAGCGGATGCTGCAGGCCGCGGTCACGGACGACGCGCTGCGGCCGTTTCTCGAGACCCGCGGCGAAGAGCTGGCCGTCGGCATCGAGCGGGCGGCGGCGTTCCTCCAGTCGGCCAGCCGCTCCGCGGTGTCCCGGCTGTACACCACCGGGGGTGGCGCGCGGATCCCGGGCATCAATCAGGTGCTCGCCGACCGCCTCAAGCTGCCGGTGCAGATGGCCAATCCCATCGAGCGCCTGCACTACGCCGAGGGCGTGTTCGACATGATGGAGATGGACCACGTCGCGCCGCTCCTGATGTTGCCGATCGGCCTCGCGCTCCGTTCCGCCGCGTAACCGCGACCAGGGAAGCCACACTCGATGATTACGATCAATCTTCGCCCGGGCCTCAAGCGCAAGCGCGCGGGCTCACCCCTCCAGGGGATCGGCGAGCAGGTCAGGGCGCTTGGCGCCAAGGTGAAGGACCCGGTACTGCTGTCCGCCGCCGCCGCATGGATCGGCGTCGTGGTCTGGCTCGGCCTGGTCTGGACCCACAATACCCGCGAGCTCCACGCGCTCGAGCCCCGGCTCGAGCAGGTGAAGGTCGAGCACAAGCGGTTCACCAGCTTCATCAGCCAGAAGCGGCATCAGGAGCTCATCCGCGACTCACTGCTCTCGCAGATCGGCGTGATCCGCACCGTCGACGGCGACCGCTACGTCTGGTCGCACGTCATGGACGAGGTGGCCCGCGCACTGCCGGCCTACACCTGGCTCACCGAGATGGCGCCGCAGGTCTCGGCGGCGCCGGCCGACTCGGGCGATACCACGAGCAAGCCGATGATCTTCCGCGTGACCGGCCGCACCGTGGACATCCAGGCGTACACGCGCTTCCTGCGTCAGCTCGAGGCGTCACCCTGGGTTCAGGACGTCACGCCGGTGTCCGCACAGACCGTGGTCGAGAACGAGCGGCCGGTGACGGCGTTCACGATCAGTGCCACGTTCCGCAAGGCCGACTCGGCCTACATCCACACGGTCGCTCTCAGTCAGTCGGTGAGGTAACCCATGGCGTTCGGGAGTCAGAAGTCCACGCCGCTGTTCCTGCTGCTCCTCGCGGGCCTGGCGGGTTACATGGCCTACACCGGCCAGGGGATCTCGATGGTCGGCGTACCCGGCCTGGCCGCGGGCAAGGCCCGGGTCGCGGCGGTCAAGGACACGATCCAGACGCTGCAGGCGCA
This sequence comes from Gemmatimonadales bacterium, assembly GCA_038250675.1. Lineage (GTDB taxonomy): Bacteria > Gemmatimonadota > Gemmatimonadetes > Gemmatimonadales > GWC2-71-9 > JAICUF01. Next base: position 43,262 of record JBBSCB010000024.1, on the reverse strand, counting down.
GACGGACAGTGCCAAGCACGAGCTGGCCAACGGAACGGTCGAGGACCTGAAGCACCGGCTCGAGAACTACCGGGCCAGCCTGTTGCTGCTGCGCCGGCTTGTGCCGGAGCGGAGCGAGGTCCCCAATCTGCTCGACGACATGTCCACCCGCGCCAAGATCCGCGGTGTGACGCTCTCGCGGGCTGATCCCGTGCTCCCGGTCGAGCCCGGCCCGGCCCCGTTCGAAACCCAGCGCTTCAATGTGAGCGTGCTGGGCCACTACGACCAGATCGGCGCCTTCCTGGCCGATGTCGCGAGCCTGCAGCGCATCATCGTGCCGGTGGATGTCAGCATCGTGGCCGCGCAGAGCTCGGCCGCCAAGGCGCTGGGTGACAGCACCGGCGCGCTGCTCGAGGCCAAGTTCCAGATTCGCACCTACGTCAAGACCGCCGGTACGGAGGGAGACCCCAGTGGCACGTAACCATTTTGCGGTCTGCATGATCGCCGCGCTCGCGCTGGGTGCCTGCAGCGGGAAGAAGCAGGCGGCCGCCGACGCGGAGGCCAGTCGCACGATCGCCACGCTGCGCGCCCACAACGACAGTATCCGTGGGGCACGCGCCGCGGCGGCCGCCGACTCGGTGGCCCACGCCCGCTACGCCACCTGCGTCGACTCGGTCACGGCCGTCGTGGCCAAGGCGCCCGTCAGGGGCAAGACCAAGGTCACGCCGGCCGCCGCGGCCGAGCGGGTCACCGCCGTCTGCGGCACCGAGCCGGTGACGGCCACGCTGGCCGCTGCCGCCGGTGCGCAGCCCGCCGTGGGGCCCGACAGCGCCCGCGCGGACAGCGCGGCGCCAGTGGCCCTGACGCCCAAGGAGCGCGAGCTGGCGCGGGCCGATTCGCTTCGCCATGTGCGTGACGCCACGAAGGCCGCCGCCGCCAGGCTCTCTGCCGAGCAGACGCAGGCCGACTCGATGCGGGTGGCAGTCGCCGACTCGCTCCGGGCCGATTCGCTCCACAAGGCGCGCGAGACCGAAGTGGAGCGCGAGACCTTCGCCTACGGCGGCGGTGTGCGCGATCCGTTCAGCTCGCTGATCAATCTCAAGTCCGAGGGACCAGAACTGGCCGATCTCCAGCTCGTGGCCGTCTATCAGGACCTCCGCGACAACGCGAACAGCGTCGCCGTGCTCCGGGAAAAGACCGGTGAGAAGCGGCACAAGGTTCGTGTGGGTGATCAGCTCGGCCGCCTCCGGGTGAGCCAGATCCGCCCACGCGATGTGGTATTCCAGATCGAGGACTTCGGGTTCGAACGCCAGGAAACTCTCTCGTTGCGCAAGCAGGAGGACGTGACGCCATGAAGGCTCTGTCTCGTATGATCGTGGCCGCTGCCGCGGCACTACTCGCCGCCGCGCCGGTCCGCGCGGACGACGGCCCGCGCAGTGGCGAGGTGACCGCCGTGAGCGTGATGCCGTCGCCCGGTCGCGCCGAGATCGTGGTCGCCGTGCACGGCACGGTGGACGTCAAGGACTTCATGCTCAGCAATCCCGACCGGCTGGTGCTGGACGTGGTGGGCGCGCGGCTCAACGGCGCGAACGTCCGCTACGACGGCGTCAATCGGGGGGGCGTGCGCAACCTGCGCTACAACCAGTTCCGCCCCGATGTCGTGCGGATCGTGCTCGAGCTCGACGTCGCCAAGGACTACAAGGTGGTCCGCGAAGGCGACGCGATCCGCGTCTCCTTCGGCGCCGACCGCACGTTTCTCTCCTGGTCGTCCAACGCGCCGGGCGACCTGACGCCGCCCGCCGCGCTGGCCGCGGCGCCACGCCAGCGCGCGCGCAGCGAAGTGTCGGTGCCCGATGAGGCGCCGCGCACCGCGCCCCAGGGCGAGCCGCGCATCACCGTCACGTGGGATCGCGCCAGCATCGGCGACGTCATCGCCGGCTTCGCGGCCTTCAGCGGACGCACCATCATCCTGGGCAAGGACATCAAGGGCGAGGTGACCGCCGAGATCAAGAATCAGCCGTGGCCCCAGGCCTTTGCCGCGATTCTGGCGGCGCAGGGTCTGACCGCGCAGGAGATGCCGGGCGGCATCATCCGGGTCGACGCGCCGTCGACGCTGGCCGCCCTCGATTCGACCGAGCCGCTGGAGACCGCGGTCGTCCGGATCAACTACAAGCAGGTGGACTCGCTGGCGCCCACCGTGGCGTCGGTCGTCACCAAGCGCGGCAAGGTGGTGGCGGACAAGGGCTCCAACTCGCTGGTCATCACCGATACGCACAGCCACATCGGCCAGGTCGCGGACTTCGTGCGTGGGCTCGACATCCGCACGCCGCAGGTCTCGATCCAGGCCAAGATCATCTTCGTCGACCGGACCGACCTCCAGCAGCTCGGCCTGCGGTACGACCTGGGCAACCGGAACCAGTTCTTCAACAAGCTGGTCCAGCGCCCCGATCCGACCAAGACGGACGGCTCGACCTATCCGTCGACCACCAACATCATCGACCTGGGCGGCAACTCGGTCTCGGCCATCGGCAACGCCGACGCGACCGTGCAGAGCTCCGCGCTCGACCTCGTCTTCTCGACGGCCATCGGCGGCTTCTCGCTGACCAGCTTCCTGAGCGCGCTCGAGACCGTGCAGCTCTCGGACGTGCAGGCCGAGCCCCTCATCACCACGCTCGACAACCGCCAGGCCGACATCCTGGTCGGTGACGAGATCCCGCTGCGCGTCATCGACGCGAGCTCGCAGCAGGGCGGGGCCGGCGCCGGCGCGCCGCGCTCGACCGTGCAGTTCAAGGAAATCGGCATCCGGCTGACGGTGACGCCGCACGTCACCAACAACCGCCAGATCCTGATGGACCTCAAGACCGAGCGGTCCAACGTGCAGACGCTGGCCGCGGCCGATCTGGGCTACACCATCAACAAGCAGACGTCCAACAACCAGCTCCTCGTCGGCGACGGCGAGACCAGCGTGATCGGCGGCCTGACCGTCACCACCGTGACCAAGAGCCGTTCCGGCATCCCGCTCCTCTCGGGGTTGCCGATCGTAGGCAAGCTGTTCAGCTTCAGCTCGGAATCCGAGAACCGGCGCGACCTGATTATCTTGGTGACGCCGCGCATCGTCGACGACGGTATCTCGACGCCCTGAGACGCCCACGTTCCGATCGTCCCACGAGCCCGGCGCAGGTCGGGCTCGTGTGTTTTCCCTAACAAGTGCCGGATCCGCTCATGAGGCTTCGCTTCACCACCGCGGGCGAGTCCCACGGGCCGGCCCTCGTCGCCATCGTCGAGGGCCTGCCCGCGGGTCTGCCGGTGAGCGCCGAATGGGTCGACCGCGATCTCTCCCGGCGCATGCAGGGCTACGGGCGCGGCGCCCGCATGACGATCGAGCGCGACCGCATCGAGTGGCTCTCCGGGGTCCGCGCCGGCGAGACGCTCGGCTCCCCGGTCGCCATGCAGATCGCCAATCGTGACTGGGACAACTGGCGTGACGTCATGGCGGCCGAGGGCGACCCGGGCGAGCTGCGGCGCCGGCGGGTCACCCGGCCCCGCCCGGGCCACGCCGATCTGGTGGGCGTCCTCAAGTACGACCGGCTCGACGCCCGCGACATTCTCGAGCGTGCCAGCGCGCGGGAGACCACCGCACGCGTCGCGGCCGGGGCGCTCGCCCGGCGGCTGCTGGACGAGTTCGGCATCGAGGTCGGCAGCCACGTTGTCTCCCTCGGCGGGATCCCGGCGGCTCCGGCCGAGCTGCCGGTGCCGCTCAACGATGCCGCCGACCGTTCCGCGGTCCGCATGCTGGACCCCGCCGCCGAAGCCGCCGTGATTCCCCGCATCGATGCCGCCAAGCGGGCCGGTGATACGCTTGGCGGCGAGGTCGAGGTCATTGCCCGCGGCTTGCCCCTGGGCCTCGGCAGCCACGTGAGCTGGGACCGGAAGCTGGACGGGCGGCTCGCCGGCATGCTCATGTCGATCCCGGCGGTGAAGGGAGTGGAGATCGGTCTCGGTTTCGAGGCGGCGCGCCGGCCGGGCTCCGCCGTGCACGATGCCATCGTCGGCGCCAACGGCGCCGATCCCCGGTTACGCCGCGCCACCAACCACGCCGGTGGGCTCGAGGGCGGGATGACGACCGGGGAACCGCTGGTTGTTCGTATTGGGATGAAGCCGATCTCGACGCTGATGGCGCCACTGCCCACCGTGGACCTCGCATCGGGCCAGGCGGCGGCCGCCCAGAGCGAGCGGTCCGACGTGACCGCGGTGCCGGCCATGGGTGTGATCGCCGAAGCGCTCGTCTGCCTGGTCCTGGCCGATGCCATGCTGGAGAAGTTCGGCGGCGACTCCCTGGCCGAGATGCGCCGCAACGCCGACGGCTATACGGCCGCGCTCGGCGCCCGCTGGGCTGCCGCACGCGCGGAAGCGGGGCCGCCGTGAGCGCGCGGCGGCACGTCATCTTGGTGGGCCTGCCGGGCTCGGGAAAGAGCACTGTGGGCCAGCAGGCGGCGACGATCCTGGGCGCCCAATGTGTGGACGTGGATGCGGTGCTCGTGCGCCAGATGCAGATGCCCATAGCGCGGATCTTTGCCGAGCACGGCGAGACGCGATACCGGGAGATCGAGCGCCAGGCGGTGCGTGCGGCACTGGCCGACGCGCCCTCGATCGTGGTGCCCGGAGCGGGCTGGGCGGCGCAGCCGGGCCAGATCGAGGTGGCCCGCGTGTCCGCGCTGCTGATCTACCTGCGGACGATGGCGCTTACCGCCTCCAAGCGGATCGAGGGGCACGGCGACCGGCCGCTGCTGGTCCAGGGCGATGCCTTCGGCACACTGCGCGAAATGCTCCAGGTCCGCGACCCGTTCTACTGTCGAGCGGACCACGAGGTGAAGACCGACGCGCGCCAGCTCGAGGCCATCGTAGCCGACGTCGTGGCGCTGGCCAGGACTAGTGCCGGATGGTAACTCTTTGAAGTGTAAAGACTTACGAATAACGTCCTTGCCTCGCTCCGGCACCCGCGCTTTCTTGCTACCTCGCAATCATTGACGTCGATGGCTCCTCGCGGGCTACCATATAGGTATGGCAACTACTAAGAAGACCGGCACCAAACGACCCAAGTCCACCGCCACCAAGGCCCCCGCGAAGGCGGCGCGGGCCAAGCCCAGGGGCAAGGCGCCGGCCGGCAAGGCGATCCGCGCCGGCGACGCGCTCGTCATCGTCGAGTCTCCCACCAAGGCCCGGACCATCGGGAAGTACCTGGGTGCGGGCTATTCGGTGAAGGCAACGGTGGGCCACATCCGCGACCTGCCGACCCGCAAGCTGGGCGTCGAAATCGACGGGCGCCGCTTCACCCCAGAGTATGTCATCATCAAGGGGAAGACCGCCACCGTCGCTGAGATCAAGAAGGCGGCCAAGGCGGCGAGCCGGGTCTACCTGGCGACCGACCCTGACCGCGAGGGCGAGGCGATCGCCTGGCACGTCGCGAGTCAGATCGGCACCGAGGTCCCGATGCAGCGCGTCCTGTTCCACGAAATCACCAAGGCGGCCGTCAAGGAGGCGATCTCTCACGCAGGCGAGATCGACGAGCTCAAGGTCAATGCGCAGCAGGCCCGGCGCATTCTCGACCGGCTCGTCGGGTACAAGGCCAGCCCCATCCTCTGGAAGAGCATCAAGACCGGCCTGTCCGCGGGACGGGTACAGACGGTGGCATTGCGGATGATCGTGGAGCGAGAGCGTGATATCCGCGCCTTCGTGCCGCAGGAGTACTGGACCATCGAGGCGCTCTGCGCCGCGGCGGAGCAGACGTTCGAGGCCTCGCTGCACAAGGTGGACGGCCACAAGCCGCAGCTCCACAGCGCCGCCGACGCGCAGGCCGTGGTCGCTGCGGTCACTGCGCAGCCCTTTATCGTCTCGACGGTGGAGAAGAAGCAGCGCCGCAAGAAGCCCGGTGCGCCCTTCACCACCAGCACGCTGCAGCAGGAGGCGGCCAAGAAGCTCGGCTTCTCCAGCCGTCGGACGATGCGCGCCGCCCAGGATCTGTACGAGGGCATCGAGGTGGGCGAGGACGGCCCCACCGGCCTCATCACGTACATGCGGACCGACTCCGTGCGCGTGAGCGACACCGCGATCGCCTCGGTGCGGGAGTTCATCGGCGCGAGCTACGACAAGCGGTATCTGCCGGACGCGCCCAACGCGTACAGCACCAGGAAGGCCGCGCGGGCCCAGGATGCGCACGAAGCAGTGCGTCCCACCGACGTGCGGCGGCGGCCGGAGCAGCTCCAGCGCTATCTCGAGCCCGACCAGTACCGGCTGTACCAGCTTATCTGGCAGCGGTTCGTGGCCTCGCAGATGACGCCGGCGGTCTACGACATGACCATCGTGGACTTCGATCTTGGCCGCTACCTCTTCCGGGCGACCGGCTCAGTGCTGGTCTTCGACGGCTACCACGTGCTGTACTCCGAAGGCCGCGAGGTCGAGGAGGGCAAGACGATGGACGATCTGCCCCCGATCCCGGCGCTGGCGCAGGGCGATTCGGTCGACGTGCGCGAGATCACGCCGTCGCAGCATTTCACCGAGCCGCCGCCGCGGTTTTCCGAGGCGAGTCTCGTCAAGGAGCTCGAGCGGCTCGGCATCGGCCGCCCGTCGACCTACAGCGCCATCATCTCGACGCTCGCCGCGCGGGAATACGTGCGGATCGATCAGCGCCGATTCTTCCCGACGGGACTGGGCGAGACGGTGGAGAAGCTGATGGTCGGAAAGTTCCCCGAGATCTTCAACGTCGAGTTTACGGCGCGGATGGAGGAAGAGCTCGACCGGATCGAGGAACAGGGCATGGACTGGCAGCAGGTCCTGTACGATTTCTACGGGCCGTTTACCAAGGCGCTCGAAGCGGTGGACATCAACGCCCTCGTGGCGGAGGCGCACGGCCTCTCGCCCGAGGCGCTGGCGGCGGAAAAGTGCCCCAAGTGCGGCTCGGCCATCGAACTCCGGACCGGCCGGTTCGGGCCCTATCTGGCCTGCGTCAAGTACAAGGACACCTGCGACTGGGTCAAGTCGCTCAAGAAGGACAAGGTTCCCGACCGGCCGACCGACGAGAAGTGTCACCTGTGCAACTCGCCGATGGTCATCAAGACCGGGCGCTTCGGCGAGTTTCTCGCCTGCACGACGTATCCCGAGTGCAAGGGGACCCGCTCGATTCCGATGGGGCTCAAGTGTCCCAAGTGCGATGTCGGCGATCTCACCGAGCGCCGCACCAAGCGCGGCAAGTCGTTCTACGGGTGCATGCGCTATCCGGACTGTGACTTCTCGACCTGGAACCAGCCGGTGATCGAGACCTGCCCGGAGTGCAAGTGGGTCGGGATGGAGAAGCGCAAGAGCAAGGCGGAGGGCGAGAGCCGGGTCTGCCTCAAGTGCGGCCACAAGGTGATTGTCGCCGAACCGGAAGAGGTGGCGTTGGCGTGAACGCCACCGTGGTCGGCGGCGGGCTGGCCGGCTCGGAGGCGGCCTGGGCCCTCGCCGAGCGCGGCGTCGCCGTGACTCTTGTCGAGATGCGGCCGGTGGTGCGTACCCCCGCGCACGGCAGCGATCGGCTGGCCGAGCTGGTCTGCAGCAACACCTTCAAGTCGGTCGATGTCACCAACGCCCATGGGCTGCTCAAGGCGGAGCTGCGCCGGCTCGGCAGCATGCTGCTCGAGTGCGCTGACCAGGCGCGCGTCCCGGGCGGCACCGCGCTCGCCGTGGATCGCGAGGTGTTCAGTCAGGCGGTCCACGACCGCGTGAGCGCACACCCGCGAATCACCGTGGTGCGCCGGGAGGCGCGCGATCTGCCCTCACCCGGCATCGTAGCCACCGGCCCACTCACATCAGATGCGCTGGCGACCGCGATCGCCGGACGGCTCGGTACCGGCGCGCTGGCATTTTACGACGCCATCGCGCCGATCGTGGCCTCCGACTCGCTGGATCACTCGGCGCTGTACGCGCGCTCGCGCTACGGCAAGGGCGGCGGCGACGACTATCTCAACGCCCCGATGACCGCACCCGAATATGCCGCGTTCATCGAGGCGCTCACCGCGGCTGATCAGTTCCACGGGCACGACTTCGACGCCATTCCCTATTTCGAGGGGTGCCTGCCGGTGGAGGAGATGGCCCGGCGCGGTCCCGAGACGCTGCGGTTCGGTCCGATGAAGCCAGTGGGCCTGCCGGATCCGCGCACCGGCCGCGAGCCGCACGCGGTGGTGCAGCTCCGGCGCGAGGATCGCGGCGGGCAGATGTGGAACCTGGTGGGATTCCAGACCCGCCTGCGCGTGCCGGAGCAGCGTCGCGTCTTCAGCACGATTCCGGGGCTCGCCGACGCCGAGTATCTCCGCTTCGGCAGCATTCACCGGAACGCCTACCTCAACAGCCCCGCCGCGCTGGGCCCGGCACTCACCGCCCGGGACGACGACCGGTTGTTCTTCGCGGGACAGCTCACCGGCGTCGAGGGCTACACCGAGTCGCTGGGCACCGGCCTGCTGGCGGGGATCAATCTCGCCCGCCGCCTTGCGGAGCTGCCCGCCATGGTCCCGCCCCCCACCACCATGCTCGGCGGGCTCTACCGCTATCTTCGCGACGCGGACCCCGCCCATTTCCAGCCGATGAACGCCAACTTCGGCCTGCTCGATCCGCTGGACGACGCGGCGGCGGGCAAGCGGCGCCGCATCTCCAAGGACGAGAAAAAGCAGCGGCTGGCCGAGCGGGCGCTGGCCGACCTCGACGCGTGGCGGGTGGCGCTGTGAGCGCGGGGACCGCCTCGCATCCCGGCGTCGAGGAGTTTCTGCTGCATCTCGAAAAGGAGACGCAGCATTCGCCGCATACCGTCAAGGCGTATCGCCGCGACCTCGATGCCTTCGTCGAGTTCTGCGGCCGGCACTACGGTCCCGACTGGGAATGGTGCGGCATCGATCGGCTCGGCATGCGCGGTTTCATGGGCGAGCTCCAGCGGCGCGGGCTCGCCAAGCGCTCCGCGGCGCGCGCCCTCTCGGCCGTCCGGAGTCTGCTGCGCTATCTCCAGGTGCACCACGGTCTGGCGGTGAATATCGCCAAAGCCGCCCGGAGCCCAAAGCTCGACAAGCGCCTGCCCACCTATCTCGAGCGCGGGCAGACCGAGCAGCTCTTTGCGTGGGCCGAGGCGCGCGCCACCACCGACGAGTTCTTTCCCCTTCGGGATCTCGCGATGCTGGAGCTGTTCTACTCGACGGGGATGCGGCTCTCCGAGTTGGCCGGGTTGAACACCGACCGGCTCGATCTGATCTCGGACCAGGTGCGCGTGATCGGCAAGGGCCGCAAGGAGCGGATCGTCCCGGTGGGCAGCCGTGCCGTGCTCGCGCTGCGACGCTATCTGACGGCCCGTGAGGCCATCGTCGCCCGAGCCGGCAGCGATCATCGGGCGCTGTTCGTCAGCCGCGTGGGCCGGAAGCTCGGCCCGCGGACGGTCCAGCGCGCCATGCACGCGATGTTCGATGCCGTCGGCGGTGATCACCTTCGCGTGCATTCCCTCCGTCACACCTTTGCCACCCACATGCTGGACGCCGGCGCCGATCTGCGCGCCGTGCAGGAGCTCCTGGGACACGCCAGTCTGAGCACGACGCAGATCTATACGCACACCAGCATCGAGCGCCTGAAGAAAGTGTATAATCAGGCGCACCCGCGGGCCTGACGGCGCACCGGTTCATCATGAAGGAGAGTTCCATGCAGCAGTTCCACGGCACGACGATCCTCGCCGTGCGGAAGGACGGCCGGGTCGCCATCGGCGGGTACGGACAGGTCACCATCGGCGAGACGGTGATGAAGTCCCAGTCCACCAAGGTGCGCGCGCTGAAGGGCGGGAAGGTGCTGGCCGGCTTTGCCGGCTCGGTGGCCGATGCGCTGACCCTCTACGAGAAGTTCGAGGAAAAGCTGGATCGCTATCCGGCCAACCTGCCGCGCGCGTCGGTCGAACTGGCCAAGGACTGGCGCAGCGACCGGATCCTCCGCCGCCTCGAGGCGCTGCTCGTGGTGGCCGATCTGGATCACGCATTTCTCCTGAGCGGATCGGGCGAGCTGATTGAGCCGGACGACGGGATCGTGGCGATTGGCTCGGGCGGGAACTACGCCCTGGCGGCGGCGCGCGCGCTGCTCCCGATGGCGGAACTGTCGGCCCGCGCCATCGTCCAGCGCTCGCTGGAGATCGCGGCCGACATCTGCGTCTACACCAACCGCCACATCACGATTCTCGAGCTGCCGGCCGGCTGACCGCCGTGCCGGGCGCCGGCCGCTGCCCGGTTATCTTCCCCTCATGACCAGCGCCCCCACACCCACGCCGCCCGATGCCGCTGAGCCACCGCAGCCGTGGCTCGAAGAGATGCCGCCCCGCCAGATCGTGGCGGAGCTGGATCGCTATATCGTCGGCCAGGACGCCGCCAAGCGAGCGGTGGCCATTGCCGTCCGCAACCGCTGGCGCCGCGCCCAGGCTCCCGACGACATCCGCGACGAGATCACGCCGTACAACATCATCATGATCGGCCCCACGGGCGTGGGAAAGACCGAGGTCGCCCGGCGACTGGCGCGGCTGGCGGGTTCGCCGTTCCTGAAGGTCGAGGCATCCAAGTTCACCGAGGTGGGCTACGTGGGGCGTGATGCCGAGTCCATGGTGCGCGATCTCGTGGACGCGGCGATCAACATGGTGCGGACCGAGCGCGAGGACGAGGTGTTTCCCCAGGCGGAACAGCGGGCCGACGAGCGGCTGCTGGACCTGCTGCTCCCGGCGCCCCCCTCGCCGCCCGAGGCCGCGGCGGGTGAGCCCGCAGGCGCGGCGCCGGCCAAGGTCTTCGTCGTGGGGTCGGCCGGCGCCGCCCACGCCGAGACGCCGACGCCGGAGGACGAGCGGCAGAAGCGCTCGCGCGAGAAGTTGCGGCAGCTGCTGGCGGACGGGAAGCTCGACGATCGGGAAGTAGAGATCGAGGTGGCGCCGCAGAGCTTCCCGATGCTCGAGTTCATGCAGCCGCCCCAGGGAATGGAGGGGGCCGACTTCAACTTCACGGAGATGCTGCAGGAGATGATGCCCCGCCGGAAGAAGCGGCGGAACGTCAAGGTACCCGAGGCGCGCCGGGTGCTGGTGGACGAGGAGCTCAAGAAGCTGGTGGACATGGATGACGTGGTGAACGAGTCGCTCGACCGGGTCGAGAACCACGGCATCATCTTCATCGACGAGATCGACAAGATTGCCGGCGAGCGCTCCCAGGCCGGCGGGCCCGACGTGTCCCGCGAGGGCGTGCAGCGGGACCTGCTGCCGATCGTCGAGGGGTCGACCGTGCAGACCCGTTACGGCTACGTCCGGAGCGACCACATCCTGTTCATCGCGGCGGGCGCGTTCCACGTCTCCAAGCCGTCCGACCTGATTCCCGAACTGCAGGGCCGCTTCCCCATCCGGGTGGAGCTCACGCCGCTGACGGAGCAGGACTTCATCCGGATCATGACCGAGCCGGAGAACGCGCTTACCAAGCAGTACCAGGCGCTGGTCGCGGCCGAGGGCGCCACGCTGGAGTTCCGCGCCGAGGCGATCGCCGAGGTGGCGCGGGTGGCGTTCATGGCCAATGACCGGATGGAGAACATCGGCGCGCGCCGGCTCCACACGGTGATGGCCACGCTGATGGAAGATCTGCTGTTTGAGCTGCCGGAGCATCCGGAAAAGCAGATCGTCTTCGATGCCGAGGCGGTGAAGAGCCGCCTGGCGCGGATCGTCAACGACGACGACCTGCGGCGCTATATCCTGTAGTCCGCCCGCCCCCATGCCGCTCTAGCCGTCTCCGTGGGCGGGCGGTATAGTTAGCCCGTTCCCCCGCGAAGGGCCCCCCATGCAGCAACTGCTCCACCGCTTGGAGTCCGCGCTGGCCGGGCGGTACGCGATCGAGCGCGAGCTTGGACGCGGGGGCAGTGCCACGGTCTTCCTCGCGCAGGACCTCCGACACCGCCGACCGGTCGCGCTCAAGGTGCTGCGGCCCGAGGTTGCCGCGGCGCTGGGACCGGAGCGCTTCCTTGGCGAAATCGAGATCGCCGCCGGCCTCACCCACCCCCACATTCTGCCGATCTACGATTCGGGCGACGCCGACGGGCTGCTTTATTTCGTGATGCCGTGGGTGGCAGGTGAGTCGCTCCGTCACCGCCTCAGCCGGGAAACGCAGCTACCGCTGGAGGACGCGCTCCGGATCACGCACGACGTGGCGGCCGCGCTCTCCTGCGCCCACCGCGCCGGGATCGTGCACCGCGACATCAAGCCGGAGAATATCCTGCTGGAGCAGGGCGAGGCGGTGGTCGCCGACTTCGGCCTGGCCCGCGCGCTCGAGGCGGCGGCCGAGGGCCGGATCACGAGCCCGGGGTTCGCCGTGGGCACGCCAGCGTACATGAGCCCGGAACAATCCCACGGGGCAGACGTCGATGGCCGGTCTGATCTCTACAGTCTGGGCTGCGTGCTCTACGAGATGCTGACGGGCGAGGTGCCCTTCACCGGCCCCACCCCGCAGGTGGTGCTCGCCCGGCACCGTTCGGAGCCGCCCCGCCCGCTCGGCGTGGCCCGACCGTCGGTGCCGGCCGACCTGCAGCAGGTGGTGATGCGCTCGCTGGCAAAGGTGCCCGCCGATCGCTATCCTACCGGCGACGCCTTCGCCACGGCGCTGACGACGGCGTCCTCACCCCGGGCGGCCGCCGGGCCGGCCCGGCACCGGCGGTACCGACCGTGGATTGCGGGGGCCGCCGTGCTCGCGCTCGCCGCGTTCGCCGCCCGGCGGATCTGGTCCGGCCACCCCCCCGAGCGAAGCGCCATCCTGATGGCCGATTTCGACGGCCCAGCAGACGATCCCACCCTGATCGACGCGGTGCAGGGGCTGGTTTCGGCGGAGCTGAACCAGTCGAGGCTCCTGACGACGATGCCGCGGGCGGCGGTCCACGCGGCACTCCGGGCGGCGGGTCTCCCGGACACGACGCGGGTGACAATGGAGGTCGGGCGGGATCTCGCGGTCCGGAATTCGGTGCGCACCGTTCTGGGCGGAAGCATCCGCAGCATGGGTGCGGGCCGTTACTCGCTGGTGCTCAGCGTGGTGGACGCGGACAGCGGAACGAGCGTCGCCACCGCGACCGCATTCGCGACCGACTCGGACCTCGTCCGGAAGGCGCAGGAGGTGGCGCGTCAGGTGCGCCGGGGGCTGGGCGAGCAACGCAGCGCGATCGAGCGCAACAAGCCGCTCTGGCAGGTGACTACGCCGTCGCTCCCGGCGTACCGGAAGTACACGGCCGGGGTGCGGATGTCGCTCGCGTCACAGCTCGCCAACGGCAACGAGCTGTTGCGGGAGGCGGTCGCGCTCGACACAGGGTTTGCCGCCGCCTGGGGCGCCCTGGGGATGAATTACATCAGCATGCGGAACCTGGACTCGGCCCGCCTCGCCCTCAGCGAGGCCCTGCGTCGGCCCGCCCGGCTGAGCGACGCCGAGCGCTACCGCCTCTCGGGCGATGCCGCCTACGCCCTGGACGGCGACCTGCCCGCGGCCGTGCGCTGGTACGGGCTATATATCGAGCAGTCCGGCCGCTCGGTGGGTGGCCACAACAACCGTGGCCTGTTCCTCACCGCGCTCGGCCGCTACGAGGAAGCGCTCGGGGACTTTCAGGCCTCCGTGCGCGACGATCAGTTCGGCGGCGAGCTGTCGCAAATTCCGCTGCTGAACATGGCGGCGACGCTCGTGGTCCTGAACCGGATTCCCGAGGCCGAAGCGGCGGCGAGCCGGCTGACCGGCCCCGCCGCGACGTACGTGGCGCTGCTGTTCGACGCCGTCAGTGGCCGGTGGGCCCGGGCGGATAGCCTGGCCGCGGGCTCGGTGGCGGATCCGGCGGCGCCGCCCTGGCTCCGGATGCAGGCGGTGAGCGTCACCGCGTCCGCCCGCGCCGTCGCGGGCGACCGGGCCGCCGCGGACGTCGTGCTGCGCACGGCCGCTGAGGCGCACGCCGGCTCGGAGGCGCGCTGGTACGAACACGCCCGGCTGCTGCTCGCGCTCGCGGCGGGCGGCGCGCCGCCCCCGCTCTCCACCCGGGTCGCCGCGGACACCGTGCCCGGTGCGATTCTCCTCCGGGGGCTGTGGGCGGCCGCACGGGGAAACAGCGTCGGCGTCTTTCGTGACTCGCTCGCCGCGCGCAGCGCTGCCGAACGACGTCGCCTGGGTACCGGGCCGGTGGTGCTTGACGCCCTGGCCGCGCTCCGGTCCGGCCACCCGGCCGAGGCGATCCGCCTGGTGGCGCCGCTCGCGGCCGAGGGCGAGAACGACGCGACCAATCCGGACCGGGTGGGGACCTCGGCGCTGCGTCTTCTGGCGGCGGATGCGTATGCGGCGGCCGGCCGCTCCGACTCAGCCGCAGTGATCGGAGCGCTCGCGTTCCGCTCGCTCCGGATGCCGCCCGGGTCGCTCGGCCTTCGGGGCGCCGCATGTGCCATCGCGTCCCCCAGGGTGACCGTGTGGCGGCAGCATGCCGGGCTGCCGCCGGAGAGTATTCGCTGCTGAACGTGTTTTTCTTCAACGAACAGGAGGTCAGGATGAAGCGCAAATGGCGTGGCATGCTCCTGCTGGCGGCGCCGCTCGGCATGGCAGCCGCGTGCCAGTCAACCGCGCCGCCGGGCCCGTCGCCGGCGATGGCGGCAATGAGCGGGTGGTGCACCGACTCCGTGTCGGGAACGCCGGTGCCCTGTCGCATGCTCATGATGCGCTCGACCGACTCGGTGAGCGGGACCACCGGCCGGCTCGCGATGGTGGTGGTACGCGACCAGCACGGCGCGCTCGTCCCGCTTTCCGCGCTGATTCCGGTCTGCTACGACGCGGCCGGCCAAGTCGTCCCCTGCATCATCACGCTGCAGCTGATGCGGGACTCGGTGACCGGGACGCCGGGACGTCCGGCGCCGGGGGCGCGGCCGTAGTGCCCCGCCCGGACCTCCTCCCGCTCGTTCGCGACATGCTGGCGGACCGGTACTCGGTGGAGCGGGAGGTGGGACGGGGCGGCGTCGCCCGCGTGTTCCTGGCGCGCGATCCGGAAGGGGTGGACGTCGCGGTGAAGGTTCTGCGGCCCGAGCTGGCGGTCAGCATCATGGCAGACCGCTTCCTCCGCGAGATCCACCTCGTGTCGACACTCGATCACCCGCGCATCGCGCGGGTGATCGCCTGGGGACGGCGCGAGTGGCTCCTCTATTACGTCATGCCATTTTTCGACGGGCCGACGCTCGCCGGCCTGCTGGCGCGGTCCGGCCGCCTCAACCCGGCGGCGGCGCGGCAGCTCGGGGCGGAGCTGCTCGACGCGCTCGAGCATGCGCACGCCCACGGCATCGTCCACCGGGATGTCAAGCCGGAGAACATCGTGATGTCGACGTCCGGGGCCATCCTGCTGGACTTCGGCATCGCCCGCGCCATCGCGGCCGCCGGCACCGATCCGCTGACCCAGTCGGGGATGGCGGTCGGCACCTGCGCCTACATGAGTCCGGAGCAGATCAGCGCGGAGTTCATCGATCACCGCAGCGACGTGTACGCGGTCGGGTGCGTGCTGTACGAGGCCATCTCGGGTCAGGCGCCGTTTGCCAGCCCCAACCCCAACGTCGTGCTCCAGATGCATCTCACCCAGCCCGCGCCGGCCTGTCCCGGCGCCCCACCCGCGCTGGCCGCGGTGATCGCGCGCGCACTCGAGAAGACGCCCGCGGCGCGCTGGCCCGATGCGGCGTCCATGCGGGAGGCGCTGCTCCGCGCCTGAACGCGCCGTGTCTGCACGCTCGATGCGGCTCCGCTTGCCCACCCCCGCAGGGCCGACTACTATCCGTCGCCGACGCCGTGTTTCAGGCCCCTACCCGATGGTTATGCCCAAGCGCGATTTCCTCGCCATTCCTGATTTCACCCGCGACGAGCTCCTGGCCCTCTTTGACCTCGCCGCCCGCATGAAGAGCGGGGCCTGGCGCGAGCGGCCGCTCGCCGGGCGCACGCTCGGGATGATCTTCGCCAAGAGCTCCACCCGCACTCGGGTGTCGTTCGAGGTCGGCGCCTATCAGCTCGGTGGGCACGCGCTGTTCCTCTCGGCGCGTGATATCCAGCTCGGCCGCGGCGAGCCGATCCGCGACACGGCGCGGGTCCTGTCCCGCTACCTCGACGCAATCATGATCCGCACCTTCGATCACGCGGACGTCGAGGAGCTGGCGCGCTTTGCCTCCATTCCGGTCATCAACGGGCTGACCGATCTGCTGCACCCATGCCAGATCCTGGCCGACTTGCTCACGGTACGCGAGACGCTGGGCGGCTGGGAGGGCAGGATCATCGCCTGGATCGGCGACGGAAACAACATGGCCAACAGCTGGATCAATGCCGCGGGCACCCTGGGATTCGAACTGCGCCTTGCCTGTCCGGCGGGCTACGAGCCCGATCCCGCGATCCTGGCGCGCAACCAGGGACGTGCCCGCATCACCGTCGTGCAGGATCCGCGCGAGGCCGCGGCCGGCGCCGACGTCGTCAATACCGACGTGTGGGCGTCGATGGGCCAGGAGGACGAGCAGGCGGAGCGGGTCCGCGCCTTTCGCGGGTTCATGGTGGACGAGGCGCTGATGGCCGGGGCCGCCGCCGATGCGATCTTCCTCCACTGCCTCCCGGCGCACCGCGGTGAGGAAGTCGCCGAGTCGGTGTTCGAGGGACCCCGTTCGCGGGTGTTCGACCAGGCGGAGAATCGCCTGCACGCCCAGAAGGCGCTCATGGCGACGCTGATGACCGATTCCATTCACCCCGGGACCTAACGATGAGTGCTGCGCTGAAGCAGACCCCCGTACACGACGCGCACGTCGCGCTCGGCGCCAAGATGGTGCCGTTCGCCGGCTACGAGATGCCGGTGCAGTATCCCGCCGGCATCGTCGCCGAGCATCAGGCGGTGCGCAACGGCGTAGGAATCTTTGACGTGTCACACATGGGTGAGTTCGAGGTCACCGGGCCCGACCGCAACGCCTTCGTCAACCGAATCACCTGCAACGATGTGTCGGTGCTCGAGGCGGGCGGTGTGCAGTACTCCGCGATCCTTGCCCCCGACGGCACGTTCCTGGACGATTGCACGGTGTACCGGTTCGACGACAAGCTGATGATCGTGGTGAACGCGGCCAACCGCGCCAAGGCCTGGGAGCACATCGTCGATCAGAAGGGCGGCGTCAACGTCCGGCTGCGTGACATCTCGGACGATATCGGCCTGCTCGCGCTGCAGGGGCCAAAGGCCGAGGCGCTGATGCAGCCGCTGGCCGACCTGACGCTGAGCGACATCGGCTACTATCGCTTTGCCGTCGGCAAGGTGGCCGGCGTGGACTGCTTCATCTCGCGCACCGGCTACACCGGCGAGGACGGCTTCGAGCTGTACTGCCGCGCGGCCGGCACGCGCCAGCTGTGGGACGCGCTGGTCGCCGCGGGCGCCCAGCCGATCGGCCTCGGCGCCCGCGACTCTCTGCGGCTCGAGATGGGCTACGCGCTCTACGGCAACGACATCGACGAGCACCTCACGCCCCTCGAGGCGGGGCTCGGCTGGATCGTCAAGCTGGACAAGGGCGCGCCGTTCGTCGGGGCGGATGCGCTGCGGGGACAGAAGCGGCACGGCGTCACCCGCAAGCTGGTGGGCTTCCAGACCGAGGGGCGCGTGTTCCCCCGGCACGGCTACCCGGTCTATTACGAGGGCCGCGAGGTGGACCAGGTGCGGAGCGGCACCGTGAGCCCGTCACTGGGTGTGGGGATCGGCACGACCTACCTGCCCGTCGCGGCGGCGAAGGTGGGCACGCGATTCGAGATCGGCATCCGGGGCGAGCGCGTGCCGGCCGAAGTCGTGGCCCGGCCGTTCTGGAAGCAGGGTAGCGCCAAGAAGCGTTGACCACGCCATGCGTCTCGCCATCCTGACGGTTTCGGACGCGGGCAGCCGCGGCGAGCGCGCCGATCTCTCAGGCGACACCATCGCGGCGTGGGCCGCCGAGCGCGGCTATCCGGTGGTGGCCCGGGCACTCGTGCCCGACGAGCCGGCGACGATCGGCGATCGGCTCCGCACCTGGGCCGATGACGATCTGGCCGATCTGCTGCTGACCACCGGCGGCACCGGGCTCACCGCCCGCGATCACACCCCCGAGGCCACCCGCGCCGTGCTCGAGAAGGAGGCCCCCGGCATCGCCGAAGCACTCCGCATGACTGCCTATCCCGGCTTTCCCCGCGCCGCGCTCTCGCGCGGCACTGCTGGCGTGCGCGCGCGCGCGATCATCGTCAATCTTCCCGGCAGCCCCGGCGGCGTTCGCGACGGCCTGGCCGTGCTCGACGGGTTCATCCAGCATGCGGTGGAGCTCGTCCGCGGCGTCCGCACCGGACACGACTGACATGCCCGCGCAACTCCTGATCACCATGGACGATCTGGAAGCCGCCGTCCGGCTGAATGCCGCGGCGGAGGCGGCCGGATTCACCACCGGCATGATCTCATCGCTCGACGATGCCCGCGGTGCGGTCCGGCGCGAGCACCCCGAACTCGTGATCCTCACGGGCGCGGTGCACGAGCCGCCGGCCCTCCAGCTCGCGGCGTACGCCCGCGAGCATGAGATTTCCACCCTGGCGCTGCTCGAGCCCACCGATTCCGAGCGCGGCGAGCGGGTGGGACGGCTGGGCGTCACCGAGGTCGTGACCAAGCCGCTCGAGCCCGATGACATTGTCGCCACGGTGCGGCGGCTGCTGGAGCGCCGCGGTCTGCAGCAGCGGACCGGCATCATCGGGGGGAGCCAGGCGATCCAGGAAGTCCTGGTCAAGATCGAGCAGATGGCCCCGGTGTCCAGCACGGTGCTCATCCAGGGCGAGAGCGGCACCGGCAAGGAGCTGGTCGCCAAGGGCGTGCACGACCTCTCGCCCAGACGGGGCAAGGCGTTCATCGCGGTCAACTGCGCGGCGCTGCCCGAGGCGCTGCTCGAGAGCGAACTGTTCGGCCACGAAAAGGGCGCGTTCACCGGGGCCGCCGAGCGGCGGCTCGGCCGCTTCGAGCTGGCGGACGGCGGCACCATCTTCCTGGACGAGATCGGCGAGATTCCGTTCAGCGTCCAGGTGAAGCTGCTGCGGGTGCTCGAGAGCCGGACCTTCTTCCGTGTGGGCGGCACCCAGCCGATCAAGGTGGACGTCCGCGTGCTCGCCGCCACCAACCGTCACCTCCGGGAGGCGGTGCGGCTGCGCGAGTTCCGGGACGATCTGTACTACCGGCTCAACGTCCTCAACATCTATCTCCCGCCGCTCCGCGAGCGGCGGGAAGACATTCCCCTGCTGGTCCTCCGGTTCATCCGCGAGTTTGCGCGGCTCCATGACCGGACCTTCCGGGGCATCGCGCCGGAGGCGATGCAGCGGCTGGTGGGAGCGCCGTGGCCGGGCAACGTCCGCCAGCTCCGGAACCTGATCGAGTCGATGGTGGTCCTGGCCCCGGGGACCGAAATCCGGGCCTCGGACATCCCGGCCGACGTGTTTGACGGCCCCGGGACCATGCTGCCGGTCCGGGTGGGGGGCCAGGGCCGCGATTTGGCGGGGTCCCAGGAACTGGAATTCATCTTGCGTAGCCTGGTGGATCTCAAGCTACAGGTGGAGGAACTGAGGCGGCGCCTGGACCAGGCCCCCCAACGGGTCCAGGTCATCGACCTCTCGGATGGCACGATCGTCGGGGATCTCGGCGGGGACGTCGAGGGTGCCCAGCCCGAGGAGGTGCTCTACCGGCCCGGGATGACCATGGAGGATGTGGAAAAAGCCACGATCGGGGCTGCACTTCGCGAATTGAGCGGCAACCGCCGACGGGCCGCGGAGGTGCTGGGAATCGGGGAGCGGACCCTGTATCGAAAAATCAAAGCCTATCACCTGGAATGATTTACGTCACCAGGGCAGGCGACCGGAAAATCGGCTAAGTTCCTTTCTGTCAAATATTTGCATATGGTTACGCTATTGACAGTTCCCGCGCTGGCCGTCAATATTGCAGCGTCTCCACGGTCTCCAACCGGGGTGTTACCCCTTTGAATTTCGCCATCAACGCGGAAGCGTGTGTCGCGTGCCTGGCATGCGTCCGTACGTGCCCCACTGACGCGATCGCGGTCGCGGGTGAGGCGCCGCTTTTGCAGGTGATGGACGAGCTCTGCATACGCTGCGGCCAGTGTTACGCCGCCTGCCCCCACGCTGCGGTCCTGGTCAGTGGTGAGGTGGGGCGGGCGTTGGCGGTGGCATCGCAGGGGGACGGGCTACTGATCCTGAGCCCCGAGGCGGCGGCGCACTTCTATCCCGCGACGCCGGAGCAGGTCGTAAATGCATGCTACGAAGCAGGTTTCCGTACAGTAAGCCGCGGCGTGATCGGTGACGAGCTCGTGGCCGCCGAATATCTGCGCCTGTGGGACGAGGAGGCCTGGGGGACGATGATCCGCTCCACCGACCCGGTGGTCGTGGAGACGATCCGGGCCCGGTATCCGGAGCTTCTCCCGTACCTGGCGCCGATCGCGGTGCCGGCTGCGGCAGAAGCCCGCTACCTGCGAGCCCGCCAGGGGAACGGCCTGAAGGTGGTCTACGCCGGCACCAGCGCGCCGGCGCGGGGCAGCGACCTCGACGCCGCCATCACGTTCGCCGATCTCGAGGAGATCCTCCAGGCGCGCGGCGTGAGCGTCCTGACGCAGCCGATCTACTTCCACCGGGTACCGGAGGAGCGGCGGCGGCATCTGAGCGCCGCGGGTGGCATGCCCCTCGCCCTGTTGGAGGAATTTCGCCACACTCACGGGCGGTTCCGCATCGTTCGCGGGCTGGCCGGGCTGGCCGGGCTGGCCCGGGCGGTGACGGTGGATCGGCTGGAACTGGGGTTCGTGGATGTGCTCTCGTATGAGGGCGCGCTGGACCACCCGCTCTCCGGTCCCAAGGAGGAGCTGTACTGGCGCCGGGCGCTGCTGGCCAGCACCGAGCCGCCACGCAGCCGATTCCCGGTGGTGGACAGCGCGGTCGTGGCGAGCGTGGGGGCGGTGTTTGCCATCAAGCCGCGCGCGCTGGAGCCTGATGCTGACATGGTGGGGACGATCCTCGACGCGATCGGGCTCGGCCCCAACGGACGGCCGTGGGACTGCGGGGCGTGCGGGTTTGCCACCTGCCAGCGGTTTGCCGAGGTGGCGGCACTGGGGCGGGCGACGCTGCGCCAGTGCACGCCCTACCAGGAGCGGCGGGCCGAGGAGGCGCAGTCGGCGGCGGCGGTGGATATTCTCACCGGCCTCTCGACCTATCGGGTGCTGCGGGACCGGATGGCGTACGAGGTCGAGCGCAGCAAGCGGAGCGACGAACATTTCGCGGTCCTGTTTCTGGATCTGGACCGCTTCAAGCAGGTCAACGACACATACGGCCACGAGGCCGGCAATGATATTCTCCGCGGCGTGGCCGCCGAGGTCCGCAGCGCGGTGCGCGCGTCGGACGTGGCCGCGCGATACGGCGGGGACGAGTTCGTGGTGATCCTGACGCGGACCGACCTCGCGGGTGCGACGCGGGTGGCGGAAGCGCTGCGGGCCGGGATCGAAGGCGTCGGGCGGCGGCTGGGCTATCCGCCCGGCGTCATCACCGTCAGCATCGGGCTCGCGGAGTTCGACCCGAAGCAGCCGCTGGAGGAGGATCTTCTCGTCGCGGCCGATCGCGCGCTGTACCGGGCCAAGGCGTCGGGCCGGAACCTGGTGGCCTGAGCGGTTTTCATCGTAACGCGACCGAAGGACGCATCAACGTGAGCGGATCGTTTTCGCCTCGCACGTCGGGGCCCGTAAACCAACTGGGTCGCTCGGCTCCGGTCCCCGATGGGGTGCCGGACCCGTGGGGTGTCCGGCGTGCCGAGAACCTCCTGACCAGTCTCGAGGGGATCCTGTCAGCGCGGGTGGTGACGACGCCGCTGGGTGAAGTGAGCGAGATCCACGTGCTGGCGCAGGCGGGGCTGCAGGCCAAGCAGCTGGTGCGCAACATCGAGTCGGCGCTGCTGGCGCAGCTCGGGCTCAAGGTGGATCACCGCAAGATCAGCGTCGCGCAGACGGCGGACGTCAAGCCGATCGAGGCGCTGGAACGGGAGGCGGTGCGGGAGCAGGCGCTGCGGCGCTCGGTGCTCTTCGAGAACCTGACGGTGGCGCCGGGACGGCGGCCGCACCGGATCGCGATCGCGGTGACGCTGTCCTACCGGGACCAGACGGAAACGGCGGAGGAGGAGAGCAGTGACACGCCGCGGAGCCGGGTGGAAGCGGCGGCCAAGGCGGCGGTGACGGTACTCGATCGGCTCCTGGCGGATCAGGCGGCATCGGTGGCGCTCGAGGGCGCCAAGATCGTGGAGGTGTTCGATCGTCAGTTTGCGTTCGTGGGGGTGCAGGGGCTGGGCGGGCGGGATTCGCTGCTTCTGACTGGCACGGCGGAGCTGAAGGAGAGCGCGGAGCGGGCGGCGGTGTTCGCGGTGCTGGATGCGACCAACCGCTGGACCGAGGCGCGGCGACCGAACTGAGGCGAGTGCGGATGTTCTGAGGGTGGGGCGGATCTGAAGGGTACGCCAAACCGTGGCCGGGGCAGGTGCCGGTTACCCAACAGGAAAGGAAACGAGGGAGGGGACCCCGGTCTTCGTAGTACGAGCGGAGACTAGCGGAACAAGTGATGAGCGGAGCGTCTGGTGGGCCATAGCGAGGCTTACCACTTCCCGGCAGTACTCGGATTAATACCCGAAGGGGGGTGACGCTCATGTTGCAGATCGACTGGCTCGCGGCAATGGTCAATTTCATTGCCAACTTGTTCATGGCTGAAGGACAGACGTGGGGCTAAGCGTCTGAGGCAGACCGGGGTCATC
Source organism: Gemmatimonadales bacterium (assembly GCA_038250675.1). Classification (GTDB taxonomy): domain Bacteria; phylum Gemmatimonadota; class Gemmatimonadetes; order Gemmatimonadales; family GWC2-71-9; genus JAICUF01. The sequence goes on along the minus strand of JBBSCB010000024.1, from coordinate 20,423 downwards.
CTGCCTTCATCTTGTCGATGATGCGTTCCAAAGTCCGGACGAATTTTTTCGTGGCGGGAGTCACCGCCTGCGCAATCGCAATAAGTGCGATTGCATGGAGCGTGCGCCTCCCGTTCCCGGGCTGGTGGCCGGTGGCGACGCTTATCTTCGTCGCGACGGTGCTCGAAGGGCTGCATACGCAACTGCGTGTGTCGGCGCGTGGGTCGACTTCGTTCATCATGCACTTGGCGGCTGGAATGTTGTTCGGGGGATTCTGGGGCGCCGCGATTGCCGCGGTGTCGACCCTCCTCGGCGAGTTGGCCCGTACGTCCCAACCGGTTAAAATCGTATTCAATGTGTCCCAGCGTGTGCTTTCCGTTGGGTTGGCCGCATTCGTGTATCAGGCGCTCGGTGGTGAGCTGCCTCCAACTTATCTTGCGTTCGGCCGTGCACTGTCATCCCAGGTCGTTCAACGCGACCTAGGGCTATTTGCCCTGTTTGCCGTGACCTATTTTGTCGTCAACTCGGCGACGGTAAGCATGGTTGTGGCGCTGAGTTCTGATAGGCCGTTCCGAGAAGTATGGCACCTCAACACGCGTGGAATCATTGGCTACGATCTCGGCGCAAGCTTAATCGCTCTGCTCGTAGCGTGGCTGTATGCAAAGTCGGATCAAATGGTCGGCTTTGGCTCGGCGGGGCTGTTGATTGTCTTTTTCCCGATAGTCGCGGTCCGTCACGTGTATGGACTGTACCACCAGCTTCAAGACAGCGGCCAGGAACTGCTGCAAGTGATGGTCAAGGCGATTGAAGCTCGAGACCCGTACACATCTGGCCATTCGGTGCGTGTGAGCGCGATGTCTCGGATGATCGCGGTCGAAGTCGGGCTCCCCGCCCGCGACGTTGAGCAGATAGAGACCGCAGCGTTGCTTCATGACGTCGGAAAGATCCACGAAGAGTTTGCGCCGCTTCTTCGAAAGGAAAGTCGGCTAACCGACGAGGAGACTGCGCTCATGCAGACGCACTCGACGAAGAGTGCGGAGCTTGTGGGAATAATTTCCAAGTTCAAGGGATTCATCCAGGATTCGGTTCGCCACCATCACGAACGCTGGGACGGCCAGGGCTATCCCGCTGGGATCGCAGGCGCCGATATTCCCCTTGGATCCCGAATTATTCTAATTTCGGATACTGTCGATGCGATGACGACAGATCGACCGTACAGGAAGCGCCTGCCGCTTGATGTTGTGATCGCAGAGCTCCAGAAGTGCAAGGGGACTCAATTTGATCCCTCCCTCGTCGAGGTCGTGGTGTCCTCCGTCGCGGTGCGGCGATTGATTTCAGACTCAAACGTCGGCGATGACCCGAGTTCTAATATTCCGGGCAGGTCAAAGCGCGTCTCGTGGCCCGCGTCTGCACTTTGGAAAACTAGGCGAGCTCAGTAGTCGCCAGCACTCCCAGGCGATTCAACTGCGTTGCTACCGCTTCTGGCAGCGCGGCCAGCTGTTCGGCCAACCGCCGCTCAATCACGCCTCGCATGCGATCCGGTGCCCCAATCCTTCGTCTCAACCAGGCGTCTGCAGCCAAGATTTCCGCCTGATCCATCTTGTCATAGCGGCTCATGTCCCGTGCAAGCGACTTCAGTTGGGCCGCTACACTTTCCGCTGGACTGCCTTCGAGCGCGAGCCATCGCGCGAATGGCCCAGCATAGGCCGCTGAATGTGGACGGCCGCTTGCGATCGCTTGCTTGGCTCTATCGCGCGCGTCCTTGGTGCGACCGACGAGCTGGAAAACGTCAGCCTGGTGGAGCCGCCAAGCTTGGACTATCCACTCTGGCGTATGCATTGGTAGACGCGCGCCGGTGCGGGAAAGTTGCTCAAGTGCGGCGGTGGAGTCATGAAGCATGGCATGCGCAAAGGCGCATCCATATCCGAGCTGGACGTCGCGGATACCCGTGAACGCCTGCCCCAGTGCTGAGAGACCAAGCTGCGACCATTTTAGCTGTTCGTCGTAGTTACCAAGCCGACAGTGGCACAGCGCCACGTTGCCGGCTGCGCTTGCTGCCAACTGGTCATTGCCCAGTCGCGCGGCCCCACGATGCGCTGCTAGCGCGTACGGAATCGCATCGCGATACTGTCCCTTAAAGCAGTGAACGGCCGAGCAACACAGTTGAAGTTGGACGCTAAGTGCGTTCCCGCTCTCGCTTGCGGGCAGCCGGTTGACGATTTCAATGGTGGTATCGAACGCGGCCTCACTCTGTCGAGATTGAGCCAGCAGCATGAGCCGAGCGAGGAACAGCCGTGGCCGATCCTCTTCGCGCAGATTCTCCTCGACAAGCGTCCCAGCGAGATCGGTAAATCGCTGCACGGACTCGGCTCTTTGCAATGAGTTCAGAATCAACGAGGCAGACTCGAGCGCACGTACCTTTAGGTCAGAGTTCGGTGCGTGTTGAATGAACGCTTCGAGCGTGTCCAATATTTCCGATACGTTGTCGCTGTCGATATCCAATAGCTGTTGATGAGCGGTGATGGCCATGATCTGCAGCATTCCTGCCTGCTGGCTGGTGCGAGCAGCCCCGATGCCGCTCATCACCTCCAGCGAATCCACCCACCGTCCCTGCTCCTGCATTGACTCTGCCAGCAGCACCTGCGCCGCCACCGCATCGGTCGGCTCGAGCGACGTCATCGCCGACTTGAGGGCCAGCTCCACCTCGTGCGGCGCGCCGGATCCCAGTGCCTGGCGCGCGCCGGTCAGGAGATGCGTCACACCTTCCGGCTTGTAGCCGCCGCGGAAGCAGTGCCAGGCGATCTCCAGCCCGGAGCGCGCATGCCCCGCCCGCTCGTCCTCCAGCAGCCGGCCGGCGATCTCGCGGTGCAGCGCATGCCGGAGTGGTGACGGGATCGCGACGTACACCTGCGCCCGCATCAGCTCGTTGACGAACTCCAGCCCGTTGCCGGTCTCCCGGAAGATCCTCACCTTGAGGAGCACACCCATCCCCGACATCGCCTGGCCCAGACTCAGGTCCGCCAGCGCATACGCCTCGATGTCGTTCAGCCGGCTCCCCAGGATGGCCGCGAGATTGAGCACGTTGCGTGTGGCCGGATCCAGGCCGTGCGTGATCCGGTCCAGCAGCAGCCGGTACGATTCGACCGGGCCCCCGCCGGCCGCCGGATCCGCCGTCATCGCCTCCACCGACAGCGCCAGCGACCGCTCCCCGTTGGACTGCCAGTCCTGCACCAGCAGCTCGAGGACCATCGGGTAGCCTGCGGCGGCCCGCAGCAGCGCGCGGCGAGCGGCGATGCCGGGCTGTTCCTCTCCCTCGGGAATGAGCGAGGTCAGCAGCTCGGCGCTTTCGGCGTCGGTCATCCGCGCCAGCTCGACCGTCCGGATGCCGAGCCGCACCGTGCTTTCACGGAGCCGCGCGGCCTGGGGCGACTGGTCAAAGCCCTCGCCCCGGCTGGCAAAGACCACCATGATCGGCTGGCCCACCGCCCGCCGCATCATGAGATGCAGCACCGCGAGACTCGCGTCATCCGCCAGGTGGAGGTCGTCCACCACGAGGATCACCGGCTGCTCGTCCGCGAGGGCGGACAGGAACTGATGAAAGGCCTCGGTGAGGAGGATGCGCGCCGTCTCACCCTGGCTGTCGGCGGCCTGGGGGATGGCGGGAAATCTGACCCGCACCTCCGGCATGGTCCGCGCGAGCTCGGCCAGTGCCTCGGGCGGCGTGGCGGACGCGCCCGGCCGATCCAGCAGCCCATGCACCAGTCCGGACACGGCCGCATACGGGATCTCGCGCTCGATGTCATAACACTGCACCCGGCTCGCGACCGCGCCCTCCAGGCCGGCCGCAGTGGCCAGGCGATCAGCCAGCGTGGTCTTCCCAATTCCGGAATCACCCAGGATGAGCATGTGGCCGGCCTGACCCGCCCGGGTACGCTCCCACGCTTCGTACAGCGCCTGGTACTCGACGGCGCGGCCGACGAACGCGCGGTTCTTCCAGTGATCGGTGTGGACCGCCGCGATCGGGCTGCTGGGCCGCTCCCAGCCGCGCCGGCGGAGCCGGAGGGCCATGCCGTCCACCAGCGCCGACGGCGCCGCGCCGAGATCCTCCTCCAGCCGTTCCTTCCAGGCCTCGAAGACCTTGAGCGCCGTCAGGCGGTCGCCCGCGAACGCGCGGGCCTCCATCTTGGCACGCACCGCCTCCTCGCTGAGCTCATCGAGGTCGAGCATTCGATCCGCCAGATGCTCGATCTGCTTGAAGTCACCGGTGCGGCGGCACTTGTCGATCCGTTTGATCAGCGCTTCGCGCACCAGCGGCAGCCAGCGTGAACGCTGCCGCTCACGCCACAGCATGAATTCCGCCGAGCCCGGCACCTCGAACCCGTCGAGAAACCCGGCGATGGCGAGCGCCGGCTGGAACTCGCTCGCCAGCACGTCGCCCGACTCGAGTCGCGTCAGATCCATCTCGACGCGGGAGCAGGCGAAGCGCACGTGGTCCCGGTCGGTCTCCAGCGCATCGGGACCGACCTTGGCGCGGATCATCGAGAGCGCGGTGGCCAGCGAATGGCGGCCGTCGTTTTCGGGGAGATTGGCCCAGAGGAGGTCGGCGAGGTGGTCGCGATGATGCCGCCCCCGTGACTCCACGGCCAGGTAGACCAGGAGCGCCAGGTGCTTGCGGACCTTGAAGCGAACCGGCTCGCCGTCAGGGCCCGCCAGGATGGGCTCGCCCAGACAGCGCAACGAGAGGCGCGGCTCCATGAAACCCCTTGGGGAAGGTGGCTGCCCCCAATCTGGAATGTGATCTACAACACAGCGTCAACGCGTTGGGCCATAGTGATTTGAGGTGCCTATGCAACGCGCGGCCAACCGGCTACCTTCCGGCGTCGTCCCCGATCCTGGGGCGAGTGCACCGTCCCGTGTGAGGACCGGCGCTCGCCCCGCATTCATCACAAGGAGTCAGTAATGCGGTTGAAGCACAGCCTCTTCGTTCTTCCGCTCGCGGCCATGCTCGCCGCGGGCTGTGGCAGCACGACGATCGGACCGAGCGACATCACGGTGGCCGACCTGGTCGGGACCTGGAACATCACCAGGTTCGAGTACACCAAGGATGGCGCGCCCAACACCCACGTCGACCTCATCGCCGACAAGGGCCTCACCGCCACCGCCATGGTGAACGCCAACGGCACCTATACGATCACCGAGACCGTCGCGCCCATCACGCAGACGATCACCGGCAGCTTCACGGTACAGAACAACACGGTCGTGGACACCCGGACGGGACTCGCGGCCAAGAACGTCGCCGTCACCCGCTCCGGCAACACGCTCACGTACACTGACGAGGACGTCACCTACGACTTCGACAACAACTCCGGCACGCCGGAAGAGAATGCCGATCTCGTCATGGTGTGGCAGAAGCAGTAGCGCAGAAGCAGTAGCAACGCACGGCACCAGCGGAACGGGTCCGGCTCCTCACGCGAGGGGCCGGACCCATTTTGCGGCCATGCTCAACTGCGTTCGTCCCTGGTGGCGCCCGCTACTTGGGGAGCTGCAGCAGCGGGGTGACCCCGCCGGTCACCTGGGGCATCTGGCCGTTCCAGCGCTTGGCCAGCTCGTACTGCACCAGATTGGGCGTGATGCTCTCGGCCAGCAGCCGGTTGGCCTTGGCCTGCGCCTCCGCCTCGGCGGTGATGGCCTTGGCCCGCCCAGCCGCCTTGATTGAATCGCCCTGGGCCTGGAACTGGTTCTTCTGCAGCTCGTTCTGCGACGTGAGCGCCTGCTGCTGCATGACGTTCTTCTGGTTGATCGCCTGCATCACGGCGTCAGGGGCGCGCAGCTCGTTGAGGGTGAACTGCTTGACCTCGATCCCGTAGGGTGCGAGCCGCTGCTCCACCAGCTTCTGCGTGCGGGCCACCGCCTCCGCCTTCTTGGGGCCGATGACGTCGGCGATCGCCTCGTTGCCGACGACCTCCTGCAGCGCCTGGCGGATGGCCTGCTTGACGTAGTTGTGCTGGATCGTGCTGATGTCCGTCCGGAACGTCTGGTAGAGCTGGGGCACCTTGGCGGGGTCCAGCTCGAACGACATCGACACGTCGAGCGAGAGCGGCTGGCCCTCGACCGAATTGACGTTGATCTCGTCATTGCGCGTCGAGCCCTCGCTCGTGGCCCGCGCGAGCACCAGCGTCTGCATGAAGACCGGGTACTCCTCGATCCCCGTGGTGAGCGGGTTCTTGCCGTGGAGGCCCGGGCCCAGCGGCTGCGGGTCCACCCCGCCGCCCGCACGGTGGATCACAATCCCGACGTAGCCGGGATTGATGTATGTCACGCTGGTGGGCAGCAGCACGAGCACGGCCAGCAGGCCGAGCGCGATCAGCGCCAGCCGCTTGAATCCGCCGCTGCGGCCGAGCCCGAGCGTGCCCAGCCGCTGGCCCATCGCGTTAACCATGGATCGCCTCCCGGTAGCAGGTGGCACAGATACGCTCGCCCGACGGCAGGCGCACCATCGTTTCCTCACGCTGCAGCCCGTGGATGGGGCAGGTGAGGTCGAGCTCGTGCTCCAGGCGCCGCCGGTTGGCGGTCTCCCGCAGGCGGGCGCCGAGTGGCGTCAGCCGGAGCGCGGCAACAAAAAGGAGAGCTGCGATCGCCGCGATCATCGCGACGAACAGCACGCCCTCCACGAGGATCGCGATCATTGCTCCTGCCTCTTGACCCGTGGGGATGGCCGGCCGCGAGGCCGGCATGCCACGGAATATACCGCCGGATCGGCTGCTACGCTCCCGCGAGCCAGCCCGGTCCGTCCACCAGCTCCCGGACGATGTCGGCACTGGTCCGGTCGGCGGCTTCCGCGGCAAAGTTCGTGACGATGCGATGGCGGAGCACCGACGGGGCCACGCTGCGCACGTCGTCGAGATCGGCCATGGGGCGGCCGGCGAGCGCCGCCCGCGCCTTGGCGCCGAGTACGAGATATTGGGAGGCCCGCGGGCCGGCGCCCCAGTCGACGTACTCGCGCACCAGGGCGGGCGCTTCGCTCTCGGCGGGGCGGGTCATCCGGGCCAGCGTCACCGCGGCGCGGATCAGCCCCTTCGAGACCGGCACCCGCCGGACCAGTGCCTGCATGGCCAGCAGCGTCGCCGCGTCCAGTACCGGCTCCATTACCGTCCGGACGCTGCCGGTGGTCTGCTCGACGATCGCCTCCTCCTCCGTGCGACTGGGATACGCTACGCGAAGCTCGAGCATGAACCGATCCAGCTGCGCCTCCGGCAGCGGGTAGGTCCCTTCCTGTTCGATGGGATTCTGCGTCGCGAGGACGAAGAACGGGTCGGGCAGCGGGTAGGTCGTGCCGCCGGCCGTGACCTGGTGCTCCTGCATGGCCTGCAGCAGTGCGGCCTGGGTCTTGGGCGGGGTGCGGTTGATCTCGTCGGCCAGGACGACGTTGGCAAAGAGCGGCCCGTGCACAAAGCGGAACGAGCGGTGGCCGGTGCTCAGGTCCTCCTCGATGATGTCGGTGCCCGTGATGTCGCTCGGCATCAGGTCCGGCGTGAACTGCACCCGGTTGAACGACAGGTGCAGCGCCTCGGCCACCGTCTGGACCATCAGCGTCTTGGCCAGCCCCGGCACCCCGATCAGCAGCGCGTGGCCGCCGGCCAGGAGTGCGGTCAGGATGCCGTCCACCACCCGCTCCTGACCCACGATGCGGCGGGCGACCTGGGCCTTCAGCCGATCGACGGCGTCGACGAGTCGGGCCAGCTGCTGGACGTCATCCGGCGGAGGGGAACTGTGCGCTGCGGTCATGATCACCCGGGAGATTGAGACTTCCGACGCGGACGCGGAAGGAGTCGGCGAAGTTGCACCAAAGCTAATCGCGGCCGCCGGGTTGCGGCTCCCGTTCTTCGCTTGCGAAATTTTTCACAAGCCGGTACTTTTTGCCCGTGTCAGAGCCGGGCAAGGACCCATCGCCGATGCGGTTTGCGGGGCTGGGGGTGCAGCTGGCCGCCAGCATCCTGGTCTTCGTGTTCCTGGGCCAGTGGCTGGACCGGCGGGCCGGCACCGAGGGGCTCTTCACGATTCTGGGTGCATTTCTGGGGTTCGGCGGCACCATGTGGGCGCTGCTGCGCTCGCTCAGGCAGGGCGATTGATGAGTCCGGGCCGGCGCTACGCGGCGGGCATGGGCGGCATCGCCGGTTTGAGTGCGCTCGCGATCAACCTGGCGGTGCCGGCGGCCAGCCGGTCCGGTCCGTGGCTCGCGCTCGGGCTGGCGCTGCTGGTGCAGGGGCCACTCGGCTGGTGGCTGGTGGACGCCGTGGGAAGCTCCCGGCTGCATGCAGTCTGGGTCGGGGGAATGCTGGCCCGACTGGCCCTGGTGGGAGTGACCGGCCTCGTGATCGTGCCGCTGGCCGGCTATTCGCCGGCAGGGGTGCTGATTCCGCTGGTCGCGCTGCTCCTCGCGTTCGTTCTGCTGGAGGGGGGCGTACTCATGGTGCAACAGTCGCGGATGGGAATCCGATGAATCGTCTGGCGAGACGGCTGGGTGCCGGGTTGCTGCTGCTGACGCTCGCGACGGGCGCGGCGGCGCAGCAGTCCCACACCGACCAGCAGGCCTTCCGCTCCGCCCAGGGCGAGCACGTGCAAAGCGAGCGCGAAGTGGACATCATGGGCCACCTCGCCAATTCGCGGTATGTCACCTATCCCTGCGTCAGCCCCAAGTGGGAGTGCGAGTTCGAGCTGCCGCAGTGGGCACCGATCCGGATCGCCGGCCTCGAGCTCGACCTTTCGCCCACCAAGCACGCGGTCTACCTCGTTTTTGCCGCCACCCTGGTCGCGCTGGTGTTCCTGTACACCGCGCGGTCGATCGCCCGGGCGCACGCGCAGGGCCGGCCGCCCAAGGGGTTCGCCGGCGCGATGGAGGCCACTTCGCTCTACATCCGTCAGGAAGTGATCCTGCCCAACGTGGGCCATCACGGCGAGGGCTACGTGCCCTATCTCCTGACGGTGTTTTTCTTCATTCTCGCGTGCAACCTGCTGGGCCTGGTCCCGTGGGGCGCCACGGCCACCGGCAATATCGCGGTCACCGGTGCGCTGGCGGTGCTGGCGTTCGTGGTGATCGAGGTGTCGGGCATGCGGGCACTCGGTTTCAAGGGCTATCTGGGCACGATCTTCTTCCTGCCGCCCGGACTGCCGACGATCCTGAAGCCGGTCATTCTGATCATCATGACCCCGATCGAGATTATCGGAAAGCTGGCCAAGCCGTTCGCGCTGGCGGTCCGGCTGTTTGCCAACATGACGGCCGGCCACGCGCTGGTGCTCGCGCTGATCGGGCTGACGTTCACGTTTCACAGCATTTTAGTTGGCGCGGGCGCGTCGGTGATGGCCACCGGCATCATGGTGCTGGAAGTGTTCGTGGCCTTTCTGCAGGCCTTCGTGTTCACGCTGCTGACGGCGGTGTTCATCGGCCTCATGCGGGCGGAGCACTAGCGCCGGCGGGAAGTTGCAGGAGCAGGCAGGGCGGAGTCGGGCGATCGCGCCTCCGCCCGCAGGTAGTCTCCCGAACGGGGGACGACGCCCGCTGGCCGGAGCACCGGCCGATGGCGGGTACCGTGGCGGCACCGGTCCGGGAGAATCGGTGTCCGCGCGACTGACGCAGCGACCATGCATCTCCCTCGAGACCTGGAGTTTTCCATGTTGCACATGCTTGCGCTTCTGCAGACGGTGGCGGAGTCGGCCGGCCGCGGGTACGGCCTCATCGGCGCCGGCCTCGCCGGCGGCCTGGCCGTGCTCGGTGCCGGTATCGGCATCGGCCGGATCGGCGGCAGTGCAGCCGAAGGAATGGCGCGCCAGCCCGAGAACAGCGCGCGGATCCAGACGGCGATGATCATCTCGGCCGCCCTGATCGAGGGTGTCGCGCTGTTCGTCGCGGTCATCGCGCTGCTGATGCAGGGCAAGATCAAGTTCTAGGGCAGTGGTGCCTCGCCGGTGCGCCGCACGTCGCGGCGCCCGGCCACCTTACCTGCGTGCAGAGGTTCGAATGAAGAAAGTGCTGAGCGTCGTGCTGACGACATCGCTGCTCGCCGCCGCCCCGGTGCTGGCCCAGGAGGGCGGCGAACCCAGCGGGCCGCTCGTCGTCAACGGCGGGCTGGTGATCTGGACCCTCGTCGTGTTCGGGCTGCTCCTGCTGTTGCTCCGCAAGTTTGCCTGGCCGGTCGTGCTCGGAGCGGTGATCGAGCGCGAGAAGTCGCTCGAGGCGCAGCTGGCGGATGCGGCGCGCAACCGCGAGGAGGCGGCCCGGCTGCTGGAAGAGCAGAAGCGGCTCCTGGCGGAGGCGCGGACCGCGGCCCACGGCATGGTGGCCGACGCCAAGGGCATGGCCGACAAGGAGCGGGCAGTGGCGCTGGAGAAGACCAAGCAGGAGCAGGAGGAGTTGCTGGCGCGGGCCCGCCGCGAGATTGTGGCGGAGCGGGACCGTGCGGTGCAGGAGCTCCGCCGCGAGGCGGTGGACCTCTCGCTCGCGGCGGCGTCCAGGCTGATCGGAGCGCGGCTGGACAGCGAGACCGATCGCAAGCTGGTCTCCACCTACCTGAGCACGCTGGAGCCGCAGCATTGAGCGCGGCCGCGATCGCCCGCAACTACGCCGAGGCGCTGTTCGACCTGGGTGAGCGGAGCGGCCGGACGGCGGAGTACGCCGATCTGATCGACGCGGTGGGCGCAGCGGTGGCCAACTCGCCCGAGGTGCAGGCGGTGCTGATGTCGCCGCGGGTGCCCAAGGCGGCCAAGGCGCGCCTGCTCAGCGAGGCGCTGCGGTCGGCGCCGCGCGAGTTTGTGCTGTTCATCCAGGCGGTGGTCAAGCGGGGGCGGCAGATTTTGCTCGGCGAGATCGCGGCCGAGCACGGGGCACTGGTGGACATCAAGCACAACCGCATCCGGGCCGGCGTGACGCTCGCGCGCGCGGTGGACCCCGCGCGCCAACAGGCGATCCGCGACGAGCTGAGTCGCGTGCTCGGCAAGGAAGTCATCGCCACCTTTGCCGCGGAGCCGGCGATTCTGGGCGGGACCGTCGTGCGGGTGGGCGAGCGGGTGTACGACGGCTCGGTGCGCCGGCGGATGACCACGCTCCGCCGGCAGCTGCTCCGCTAGCGCCGGCCGGTCCGGCGACGATCACGCCTCACCCGGCCGGGTGGGGCGTTTCGTTGGGCGGTGCCGAATCCCGGCGGCATCCGGTATGTTTCCCGGCGACTCGCGTGTCGGCCGCCGGCCACCCCTGACCTCCGAGCCCATGCTTCTGCCTCTCGCGCTCCTGACGCTCGCCCTGCAGCATCCCGACCCGCAGGCTGACCCCCACGCCCCCTATTGGCAGCAGCAGGTGGCGTATGGCATTGCGGCGAGTCTGGATGAGGCGGCCGGCGTGCTCAGCGGCCGCGAGACGATCGTCTACATCAATCATTCGCCCGACACGCTCACCACCTTTTCGCTACATCTCTATCTGAACGCGTTCCGGCCCGGCTCCCGCTGGGCCGCCGCCGATTCGGTCGAAGGGGACCGCCGGTTCAACGACCTGAAGGATCCCGATTTCGCGTTCAACCACGTGCGTGATGTCCGGATCATGGGGAGCCCGGTCAGCGCGATCTACCCGCTGGCGCCGGACAGCACGATCGTGCGCTTCGCGCTTCCGCGGCCGCTGGCGCCCGGCGATTCGATGAGCGTGGGCATGAACTGGGACGCGAGACCCTCGACCACGCCGCGCCGCCAGGGGCGGCGCGGGCGGCGGTTCGATTTTGCGCAGTGGTACCCCAAGGTCGTGGTCTATGACAAGTACGGTTGGGAGGAGCACGCGCTCTACCCCGCCGGCGAGTTCTACGGCGAGTTCGGCTCGTTCCTCGTCGCGCTCGACGTGCCGGACGACCAGGTGGTGGGCGCCACCGGGGTGGCGCTCTGCGGCGATCCCGGCTGGGACAAGGCCAATCACGACCCGGCGCGTCCGGTCGACTATCAGCGCGACTACTACGGCGTGACGGCCCGCGCCCTCGGCGTGGACTGCGCCAGCCGGGGACCGGGCCGCAAGACGATCGTCTGGTACGCGCGCGACGTGCATCACTTCGCGATGTCGCTCAACCCCGACTATCGCTACGAGGGCGGCCGCTACGATGACGTCGCGGTCCACGTGCTGTACCAGCCCGGCGATGAGAAGACATGGGGCGGTGGTATCGCAGTGAAGCGGACCGAAACCGCGCTGGCCTGGCTCGACAATCTGTACGGGAAGTTCGCCTGGCCCCAGATCACCAACGTCCACCGGATCGAGGGCGGCGGCACTGAGTTCCCGATGATGATCCACGACGGCTCGGCCGATCAGGGACTCATTGTGCACGAGCTGGGCCACAACTATACGATGGGGATCCTGGCCAACAACGAATGGCGCGAGGGTTTTCTGGATGAGGGGTTCACCAGCTTCCAGACGAGCTGGTTCGGGGAGGCCGCCGGCCGGAGCGGCGGCTATCAGGGGCTGGAGGCGCAGATCCTCAATTTCGATCTCCAGGGCATTTCCGAGCCCGTCAGTCTGGTCAGCGAATCGTATCGCGACTTCGTCACCTACAACATCATGATCTACTCGCGGGGCGAGCTCTTCTACCAGCAGCTGCGCTACATCGTGGGCGACGACGTGATGCGGCGGATCCTGCGCACGTACTACGACCGGTGGAAGCTGAAGCACGTCGACGAGGACGCGTTCCAGGCGGTGGCCGAGGAGGTGTCGGGCCGCGATCTGTCGACCTTCTTTGCCCAGTGGCTGCACGACGTCGTGCTGTACGATTACGCCCTGGGCCGGGTCCAGCGCACCCATGCCGCCGACGGCCAGTGGCACACGCGCGTGGAGGTGGTCCGGAAGGCACCGGGGCGGATTCCGGTCGAGGTCGCGGCCATCGCGGGGAAGGACACCGCCGTGGTGCGGGCGCAGGGACTGGCGGACCGCGAGTGGGTGGAACTGGTGACCGCGGCCAAGCCGACCCAGGTGGTGATCGATCCCCGGGTGCGCACCCACGACTGGAACATGCTCAACAACACGCACCCGCTGGGCTTCGGTCCGCTGGCACTGCTCGGCGGCGGCCAGCGCGCGCCCGAGATCTATCTCGATACCTACTTTTCGCAGCGGGCGCGCCGGGACCGGAAGACGATCGGCGTGGCGCCCACGCTCTGGTACAACGATGTGGGCGGCCTCACCTTTGGGCTCCGATCGCGGGAAAATTATCTGGGACGCTACGAGCTCAACCGGCTGCAGCTCTCCCAGGGCACCGGCGCGGCCACCCCCGCGGCGCTGCCCAACCGGCATGACTTCGACTTCGACGTTCGGTTGCAGAACCCGGTCAAGCTGCGGGCCCAGGGGGTGAGCCAGACGCTCGACCTGTTCAAGGTCGAGGGACGGACCGGTGCGCGCGTGGCGGTGGACAAGGTCCACCGCGACCACCTGACGTTCGGTGCGACGCATACCGGTGGCGCCTCGATCTCGTGGGTCAGCACCCAGCACCTCGCCTATCTCGATCCCGGGGCGTGGGAAAACGCCGGGGTGATCGAAGCCGAGATCCACCACGGCATCAGCGGACGGCGGGGTGGGTGGATGCTGTCGGCCCGGTCATCGGTGGGCGGCGGGCTGTCCTACGCCAACCCGGGCACCGGGGTGCTGACGCGGCAGCGCTATGATGTGCAGGGTTACTTCCGCGGCACGCTGGAGGCGGTGGCCCGGCGGACGATCGGGCGCAAGCTCAATCTGGGGCTCCGGTTCTACGGTGGCGCAGCACTGGCCAGGGATTCGGTCGTGCGCCAGCGGCGGATCTTTCTGGGCGGCGCCGACCCGTATGAGCAGCTGCACAATCCGTTCACCCGGTCAACCGGCTCGCTGTTCCGCCGGGACAACATTCAATACCAGGTGCCGGGCGGTGCCGATCTCCGCGGGTTCGGCCCCAGCGTCTCGGCCCTCAGCGCGCTGGCGCTCAACGTGGACATCGAGCGCACGGTGCTCTCGCGGCCGCGGGCCGGACTGTTCCGCCAGGTGGGCCTGGCCGCCTTTGGCGACGTGGCGCTGGCGGACGGTGACTTCTCCGCGCTCCCGGGCGGCACGTCGCATCGGCTGGGCGGAGATGCGGGCGTGGGGATCCGGGCGCAGCACCGCATCGGGCAGACGACGTTCGTGACCCGCGTCGACATGCCGCTGTACGTGAGCATCGACTACCTGGCGCACGATCTGGCGCCGGGCAAGAGGTTCCACTGGCGATGGACGTTCAGCTTCCTGCCGCCGTTCTGATCGGCGGCTGCGATGGTTGACGGCCCCATCGGCGCGGGCCGGGAGCGGCGGCAGCTGCTGCGGTCGGCGGTTGACCGCTGGCTGGGCGGCGTGGTGTCCCGCACTGAACAGCGGTTTGCGCCCCGGCGCTATTTTCGTCCGCCGGGGGCGCTGCCGGAGATCGGGTTCCTGGCGGCCTGCACCCGATGCGGTGCCTGCACCGAGGTCTGTCCGTCGAGCGCGATCATGCCGGTGCGTCCCGATGGCGGGCTCGCGGCCGGCACGCCGTACCTCGACCCGGCGGTGCAGCCGTGCACGGTGTGCCCCGATATGCCGTGCGCCGTCGTCTGCCCCACCGATGCGCTCACGGTGCCGGCAGACCTCTGGCAGGGTTACCGCATCGGCCGGCTGGAGCTGGTGGCGGAGCGGTGCATCACATTCCAGGGAACGCCGTGCCGCGCGTGCGCCGATGCGTGCCCAGTGGGGCCGGCAGCGCTGGATATCGACGCGACGGGCCATCCGGTGGTCCGCGTCGAGGGCTGCGTGGGCTGCGGCATCTGTGTGCGGGCCTGTGTCACGTCGCCGTCGTCGTTCATTCTCACTCACGCGGAGTAGCTGCCGATGCCCGATGTACCCTACCGGGTGGACAAGCCCTGGGGCCACGAGCTGGTCTGGGCCCGCACCGAGCAGTACGTGGGCAAGGTGCTGCATGTGAAGGCGGGGCACGTGCTCAGTCTGCAGTACCACAACCTGAAGGACGAGACCATGCACGTGCTCTCCGGCGAGCTGATCCTGCGCACCCGTCAGGGCGAGGCGCTCGTGGCGCGCGCGTTCCGCGCCGGCGAGAGCGTGCACATTCCCCCGACGCTCGTGCACCAGATCGAGGCCGTCGTCGACAGCGACGTGCTCGAGGCCTCGACCAATCACCTGGACGACCTCGTGCGCCTCGAAGACCGCTACGGAAGAGGGTAGCATGCAAGTCATCATTCCGCTCGCCGGCAAGGGCACGCGCCTGCGCCCGCACACGCACCTGGTGCCCAAGCCGCTGCTGAAGGTGGCCGGCCGCCCGGTCATGGACTGGGTCATGGACCGGCTCCAGGGACTCGACGTCGAGGAGCTCATCTTCATCACCGGGCACCTCAAGGAGCAGGTCGAGAGCTACGCCCGGAGCCGCTATCCCATCCCGTCGCGGTTCATCGAGCAGCGGGTGCAGGACGGGACCGCCGGCGCGGTCAATCTCGCCCGGCCGCATGTGCACGGCCCCGTCCTGATCATCTTCGTGGACACCGTCTTCGAGGCCGACCTCACGCTGATCAACCGGGCCGATGCCGACGGGATCATCTGGGCCAAGGAGGTCGAGGACTATCAGCGGTTCGGCGTGGTGGTGACGGACGCGGACGGCTACATGACGCGGATCGTCGAGAAGCCGTCCACCCCCATCTCGCGCCTGGCCAACATCGGGCTGTACTACATCCGCGACGTGGCGAGCTTGTGGGCCGGGATCGACGCCGCGCTGGCGGCGCCGGCCAACCGCGGCGAGTACTTTCTGACCGACGCCTTTCAGTGGATGATCGAGCATGGGAAGCGCATTCTCACCGCCGAAGTCGGCGGATGGTACGACTGCGGCAAGCTCGACTCCCTGCTGGAGACAAACGAAGTTCTGCTGCGGCAGGGCGCCGCGCGTCACGGCACCTATCCCGGCGTGACGATCCGGGAGCCGGTGCTGATCGAGGACGGTGTCATTATCGAGACCAGCACCATCGGCCCCAACGTCACCGTCGAGGCCGGCAGCCGGGTGACCAGCAGCACGCTGCGCAACACGATCGTGGGCCGCGATGCGAAGATCACCCGTTCGGTGCTGGAGGGCAGCATGCTCGGTGACCGCGTGACGATCGACGGGGTGCGTGGCCGCGCGACACTGGGGCACGACGCCGACGTGATCGCCGCCGAGTGAGCGGCGTCAACGCGCTGTGCCGGTCGTACCTCGACGTCCGCCGTCACTTCGATCCGGCGGAGGCCAGCGGTGCCGGCGCCACCAGCTACGACGCCTCACTGGGCTCCTTCGATCTCGAGGCGATGCGGGCACACCTCGCCGCCTTCCGGGCGCTCGCCGGCGCCGCCGAGGACCTCGAGGTCTCGGGGATGCAGGACGAGATCGACCGCACCGCGCTGCTCGACGACATCCGGGTCACCGTGTTCCGGCTGGAGCATGAGCGGCCGCACGAACGGAACCCGGAGTTCTGGCTTTCCCACCTCTTCCAGTCGCTGTATACCCTCCTGGCCCGGCCCGGCGGGCATCACGCCGAGCGGGCGCCCGCCGCGCTGGAGCGGCTGAAGGCCGCGCCCGCATTTCTCGATGCGGCCCGTGCCACGCTCCGCCAGCCACCGTCGGTCTTCGTGGATACCGCGCTGGGCTCGCTGGGGGGCGGCGGTGAGCTGGTGGTGCAGGTGGCGGCGACATTCGGGACCGCGGCGCCTGCGCTGGCCGATGAGTTCAACCGCGCCGCGGGCGAGGTACTCGTCGCCCTCAAGGCGTTTGGCGCAGCGCTGGGCGCCGACATCCGCCCGAGCGACGATCCCCACGCCTTTGCGGTCGGCGAGGAGCAGTTCGAGCGGCGGCTCCATCACGAGCACGCGCTCTCGGGCGGCGCGCCGGAGATCTGGCGCTACGGGCTGCACCTGCAGGACGAGGTCGAGGCGGAGCTGGTGGCGCTGGCGGCCCGGATCGAGCCGGGCCGTCCCTGGCGCGACGTGGCCGAACGACTGCGGGAGGAGGGCCGCATTCCCGAGGCGGACCTGCTGGGCGTCTACCGCAGCGAGGTCCAGGCGGCGGAACGCTTCATTCGCGAAGACGGCCTCGTGCCGGTGCCCGAAGGGCCGGTCAGCGTAGTGGCCACGCCGCCGTTTCTGGCCGCCCTCGTGCCGTTTGCCGCCTACGATCCGCCGCCGGTCGAAATGGCGGACCGCACCGGGCGGTTCTACGTCACCGTGCCGTCCGGGTCGCTGCCGGACGACGTGCGGATGCGGATGCTCCGGGGACACTGCACCTACGAGATCCCTTCCACTGTGGTGCACGAGGCCTATCCGGGACACCATCTGCAGCTGCTGACGGCGCACGCGCTGCCGTCGGAGGTGCGCCAGCACCTCTGGACGCCGCTCACCGTCGAGGGCTGGGCGCTCTATGCCGAGACGCTGATGGCGCAGCGCGGCTTCTTTGCCGGCCCCGAGGCGCGCCTCTTCCATCTGATGAACCTGCTCTGGCGGGCCGTGCGGATCACACTCGACGTGGGCCTGCATACCCGCGGCATGTCGCCGCTCGAGGCGGTGGACCAGCTGGCATCGCGCTTGCCGATGGAGCGGCGCAACGCCGAGGCCGAGGTGCGGCGCTACTGCGCGATGCCGACCTACAATCTCTGCTACGCCGTGGGTCGCCGCGAAATTCTCCGGCTGCGCGATGACTACCGCGCCCGTGCGGGGGCCGCCTACCGGCCCGAGGCATTTCACACCGACCTGCTGAGTTACGGCGGATTGCCCGTCTCGCTCGCGCGGTGGGGGATGGGGCTCTGACGACGCGCTACCCCGCGGCCCGCCGAATCCTTAGGTTCCAACGACAGCCGCAGTGAGCGGCGGACCTCCTCCAACCCATAGCGGTGACGCATGCGGATTACCGTCCTCACGCACGCCGAGAGCGACAAGGCCTCGATCCGGGACTTCGACGAGGTCGTGCCCCAGGTCGCGCGCGCGCTGCGGCGCCTGGGGCACCGCGTCTCCGTCATGGGCGTGCATACCGACGTGCGGCGCCTGTTCGCCGGGCTCTCGCGCCGGAAGCCCGACCTGGTCTTCAACCTCGCGGAGATGTTCGGCGACAACGTGTCGGGCGACATGCTGGTGGCCGCGCTCCTCGAGACGCAGAACCTGCGCTACACCGGCAGCGGCCCGGGCGAGCTCTACCTGAGCCAGGACAAGGGCCTCAGCAAGAAGCTGCTGGGCTATGATGGGATCCTGTATCCGCGGTTTGCCGTCTTCTCCAAGACGGCGTCGGACTTCGAGACGGGCGGCAACCTGCGGATGCCGCTGTTCGTCAAGCCGCTGCGCGCCGATTCCTCCATCGGGATCGGCGGCGAGTCGCTGGTCCAGGATGCCGGCATGCTCATGAAGCGCGTCGCCGCGATCCACCGCGACCTGGACGACGCCGCGCTGGCCGAGGAGTACATCGAAGGGCGCGAGTTCTACGTCGGCGTCCTGGGCAACGGCATGCCGCTGGCCCTGCCGCCGATCGAAGTGGATTTCACCGGATTTCCGGAGGACGTGCCCAAGGTCCTGGGCAGCCGCGCCAAGTGGGTTAAGCGGAGCGCGGAGTACAAGGGGACCAAGTCGGTGCTGGCGGACATTCCGGACGAGCTGAAGGCCAAGCTGCAGAAGGTCTCGGTCGCGGCGTATCGTGCGCTGCGGGTGCGGGACTACGGGCGGGTGGACCTCCGGCTCACCAATACCGGCGAGATCTACGTGCTGGAGATCAACGCCAGCTGCTATCTGGAAAAGACCAGTGAATTCGCCATGGCCGCGCACGCCGCCGGCATCGAATACGTGGACCTGATCGGACGGATCGTCGGGTCGGCGGTGGCACGCTACCGGCGCTGAGCGTCGTCAGGGCAGATAGCGGCCGCGGTGTACGTGGTTCATCGCCAGCGCCGTCACCAGAGTGGTGAGCGCGATGACGGCCGAGTGCTCGCGGGTCTCGGGATAGCCCAGCCGGAGTTGCGCGGCGCGCTCGGCCAGGTGGCGCAGCAGCGGCCGGGTGCGCTCGGGGAAGTGCCCGGTCCAGCGGTACACGTTGGCCATCAGCTCGGTCTCGATCCGCCGGATGAGATCAGTGGCGGGCCGGAGTGCCGCGATATCGGCCTCCGGATCGTCGAGATATTCGAAGATGGCACCGAGCGCGCCATCGAGGCCGGGTGGCAGATCGACGCGCTCCGCGGCGGCCGAGTGGTAGAACTGCTCGACCGAATACTCCAGCTCACCGACCGGCTCGTCGAGCTCGTCGTCGGTGACCTCGGGATCCTGCTCCGCCAGCTCGGCCATCACGCGGGTGCAGTACTCCAGCTTGGCGCAGGCGATGGGCCAGCCGCCGTACTCGCCGCGCCAGTCGAGTCCCGGCGTCATCCAGACCGCGAACGTCTCCGCCCAGTCCTCATCGGGATGCTTCTGCGCGTACCAGCCGGGCAGGTGCCGCACGTACCGGCGGCTGAACGGCTCCGGATGATATTCCTCCTCGTAGGGCTGGGTGATCGACCCGAACAGCCGGACCCATTCCTCGCGATCGTACAGCCGATACGCATAGTTGACCACATGCCCCATCTCGTGACGCAGATAGCGCAGGATGTCGGCCCGATTGAACCCCTCGACGTGGCCGATACGCTCGGCCTGGATCGCGGTGAGGTCGGCGCGCGCGAGGTAGAACGGGACCGCGATGGCGGTGGTCTCGAACGGGACACCCCACTCGGTGGACAGATACAGGCGCGGACGGAGCCGATGGATGCCGACGGCCGCCAGCTCCGCGTGGAATTCGGCCACGATCGGCTCGAGGCGGGTGCCCGCGATCTGGAGCCCCAGGTCCCGGATGGGGGTGGACCAGAGGTTGGTTTCGTGAAATCGCGTGCTCTCGGTCATGCCCGTGCCTCGGGGAGCGGACCCGCAAACATACACCGTCCCGGACGGGCGGCCATCCGGCGCGGGATCGCCACCGCGTGGCTGGCGGCAGCCGCTCGGCTGTCTGTACCGATCGGGCAGCATGGAATGCGACGATCGCGGCGTGATCTACATCCGGCATGGCGAGCCCACCACGCGGCTGCGGGTCCCGCTGCTGGATACTGGAGCTGTACTATGAGGTATCTGGCATGGAACCCGGCACGAGCTATGAGACCGAGCTGCGCCTCTCGGTGCGGAAGCCGGGCTCCCGGCGGGTGCCGCCGCCGGCGATACGCGTGCGCTTCACCGGCACGGCGACGGCACCAATGACCAGCGGCCAGCGGACGCTCGACCTGCGGCAATTCAAGCCCGGCTCCTACTGGCTCGACCTGATTGTGACCGATGCGCGCGGGCACGACGCCCAGCGGCGCATCTGGTTCGACGTACGCGCGCTGCGAACCGCCCAGTGACCGCCCGTCCCTCGCCGCCGGAGCGCGGCGTT
>JBBSCB010000023.1:0-54098 GCA_038250675.1 Gemmatimonadales bacterium | reverse complement strand
GGCGGTTCGGCAAGCGGACGCCGGCTGTGGTCGCCCTCGCCGCCGCGCTGCCCGCCGACCGGCTGCGAGAGCTCGAGGCCGGCCGGGGCGTGACGCTCGTGCTGGACGGCGCCGAGGTGGCCATCGAGCCCGAGGACGTAGTGGTCGAGCGCGAGGTGACCAGCGACTGGGTGGTCCAAAGCGCCGGGCCGTTCGTCGTGGCGCTGGATCCCGCGGTGGATGCTGCGCTTCGCCGCGAAGGCCTCGTCCGGGAGCTGGTCAACCGCGTGCAGCGTATCCGGCGCGAAGCGGGGTACGATTTCACCACCCGGATCGTCGTATGGCTCGACGGCCCGGCCGAGCTGCTCGAGGCCGCCCGGGCGCACGACGGGCTGCTCCGCGAGGACACGCTCGCGCGCGGGCTCCATGTCGGCCAGCGTGCGCCGGCGTCGGATCTGGAGCAGGCGATCGAGATTGACGGAATGCAGGGCGTGGTTGCGGTACAGCGCAGTGATGACGGCCTCTCCTCGGCCGCACCTTAACACAGAGACAGGCATGAACAAGAAACAGTTGGCGCATCTCGAGAAGCGACTCCTGGAGGAACGCGCCCGCGTGATGAAGGAGCTGGGCTACTACGACGAGTCCTTCAAGGCCTCGGAGCAGGCGGCCGACGGAGACCTCTCGTCGTATTCGTTCCACATGGCGGATCAGGGCACCGACGCAATGGAGCGGGAAAAGCAGTTCCTGTTCGCGTCGCAGGAGGGCCGCTACCTCTGGCATGTCAACGAGGCGCTGCGCCGGCTCTACGGCACCCCGGGCAAGTTCGGCCATTGTCATCAGTGCGGTGCGGAGATCAATTTCGAGCGGCTGGACGCGCTGCCCCATGCGCGCCTTTGCATCTCGTGCAAGGAAAAGGAAGAGGATGCCAAGCGGCGCTGACCGCCGGATGTTCTGGACCGCCGCGGCGCTCGTGGTCGCGATCGACTTCGTCACCAAGATGGTGGCGGAGTCGGCGTTGCTGCACACGAGCGCCGTGTCGGTGTTCGGCGACTGGTTTCAACTGCGCCTGGTCTACAACCGCGGCGCGGCGTTCGGACTCCACGTGGGGCCGTTTTCCCGCTGGGTCTTCCTGGCGATCGCGGTCGTTGCCATCGGGGTCCTCGTCCGCCTCTCGGCGTCCGCGCCGGCCGGCGACCGGTTCCGGCAGCTCGCGCTGGGGCTCGTCACCGGCGGCGCCGCCGGCAACCTGATCGACCGCATCCGCAGCGCCCACGGCGTCGTCGATTTTCTTGACGTCGGCATCGGCGCGCTGCGCTGGCCGACCTTCAACGTGGCCGATATCGCGGTGAGCTGTGGCGCCATCGCGCTCGCGCTCTCGCTCTGGCGCGAGGATGCCCGGCGCGCGGAGCCGGAGCCGGCCGCCCCCAGCTGATCATGCCCGAGCTGCGCTTCACGGTCGCGGTTCCCGCCACCGAGCGCCTCGATCGCTTTCTCGCCGACCAGCTTCAGCTCTCCCGGACCCAGGCCGCCCGCCTCGTGGCGGCCAGGACCGTCACCGTCAACGGCGACGTCGCCCGCGCGTCCCGCCTGCTGGCCCGCGCCGACGACGTCGTCGTCCGCATCCCGGACGACGAACCGCCGCGGACGCTCATGCCGGCGTCCATTCCGCTGACCGTCGTCCACGAAGACGAGCACCTCGCCATCATCGACAAGCCAGCCGGGCTGGTGGTGCACCCCGCGCCCGGCCACTGGAACGACACGCTGGTGAACGCGCTGATCGCGCGGGGGACGACGCTGTCGGGCGGTGCCGCCGGCCGGCCGGGCATTGTGCACCGGCTCGACCGCGATACCTCGGGGCTCATGGTCGTCGCCAAGGACGATCTGACGCATCGGCGGCTCGGCGCGGCCCTCGCCGCGCGCCGGGTCCATCGCACCTACGCCGCGCTGGCCTGGGGCCACCTCGACGCGAGCCCCCGCGCGATCGACGCTCCGATGGCGCGCCACCCCCGGGACCGCAAACGCATGAGCGTCCAGGCGGAGGGCCGTAGTGCGCGCACCGACGCCACCGTGGTGGCGCGGTTCGGGGTGGCCGACCTGCTGCGGCTCGAACTGCAGACTGGTCGCACCCACCAGATCAGAGTGCATCTCGAGCACATCGGGCACCCCGTCATCGGCGATCCGGTCTACGCCGGCGGCGGCAGCCGGCGGGTCTCCGGCCCCGGCCGATCGGCGGCGGTGGCGCTCGAACGGCTCGTTCCACGACAGGCCCTGCATGCGGCGGGCCTCGCATTTCGCCATCCTATTACGGGAGAACGCCTTACATTCGTCAGCGAATGGCCGTCAGATCTAATTCCTGCACTCGAGCTGTTGACCGACCAGGGAATTGTTGCCCAATCGGAGCCGCTTCGGTATCTTCGGTTCTTTAATAGAGATGGCTAACTCCCCTACCTTCCATGCCGTCGTATTTCGCGTCGGCGACCTGGTTTGCGCGGCTCCGGCAGGGATTGTGCGGGAGATCCTGCCGCCGCTCCCGGCTACGCGTATACCCGGAGCCGACGTGGCCGTCGAGGGCCTCGTCAATGTGCGCGGGGCGCTGCTGACGGTGGTGGATGGGCACCGGTTGCTCGGTCGTGAGCGGCGCGCCACTGACGAAGGTGCGATCGTCATGCTGGACGTCGCGGGCCGGACCTGCGGCCTGCTGGTGGGCGAGGTGAAGGACTTCGTCGAGCTGCCCTCGGCCGCCGTGGCTGAGCGGGAGCGTCTGCCTGGTGTGGACCCCAGGATCGTGCGCGCGGTGGCCCGGCGCGGCGACGACCATTTCGTCATTCTGGATATCGAGGCGCTCTTCGCGCCGGTACTGGGTAGCTGAGACTCGCGGTGCCGCCCGGCCCGCGCCTACGGAACCGCCTGGAGGTGGGGAGTGAGTCACACGGTACTCGTCTGCGACGACGCCATCTTCATGCGCACGATGATCAGCGACATCCTGACCCAGGCGGGGTTCGAGATCGTCGGCGAAGCAGAATCCGGCGTCCAGGCCGTCGAGAAATACCGTCAGCTCAAGCCTGATCTCGTCACGATGGACATCGTCATGCCGGACATGGGCGGGATCGATGCCGTGCGTGAGATCTGCAAGGGCGATCCCGACGCCAAGGTCCTGATGTGCAGCGCCATGGGGCAGCAGGCCCTGGTGGTCGAAGCGATTCAGGCCGGCGCCAAGGATTTCGTCGTCAAGCCGTTTCAGCCTTCCCGCGTGCTCGAGGCCGTTCAGCGCGTCCTCGGCTGATTCGATGGACGTCTCCAGGTACGCAGCGCTGTTCCTCGCGGAGAGTCGCGAACACCTTGCTGCGTGCAATCAGCAGCTGCTGGAGTGGGAGCGCGATCCGGCGGCCGCCGAGCCGGTGGCCGGGCTCTTCCGCGCCATCCATACCATAAAGGGGATGGCGGCGACGATGGGCTACGAGGCGGTCGCCTCGCTGGCACACAGCGCCGAGAACCTGCTGGATGCGCTCCGCACCGGTCGGGTCGTGGCCTCGCCGGAGGTGCTGCAGCTGCTCTTCGCCGCGGTGGACGCGATTGCGGCGGGGGTGGAGGAGGCGGGCGGACAGACGTCGGACGCGGTCGCTCGGACCGCCGCTGAGCTGGTGGTATCGCTCGACCACGCGGCCGTCGCTGGCGGTGGCGCGCGCACCGGCGAGCTGGCGGCGATCAGCCAACGCACGACCCGCGCGCTCTCGGTGGCCATCCGGCCCGGTGCCCTGATGCGTGGCGGACGGGCGATGCTCGTCCTGCGGCGCATGGAGTCGCTCGGCACCGTGACGGGGGTGCGGCCGGCAATCGCGGCCTTCGACCGCGAGGAGTTCGACGGCCGTTTCAGCTTTCGCATCGCGTCCGGCACCGGCGACGAAGTGCTGCTGGACGCGGTGCGCACGGCGGGTGAGGTCGCGGCGGTGGCGTTCGACGATCCGACCCTGCCGGTCGACGGTCCGGCGGTTCCCGGCCGCCAGATCCGCGTCCCGCTCCGCCGGCTCGACGCCATGATGAAGCAGGTGGGCGAACTGGTCGTCGCGCGCAATCGGCTGGTGGACCTCGCGGGACAGCGGGACGATCCCGCGCTGGCGGCGGTGGCTGAGCGGGTGGGCCGGCTCGTCACCGACCTGCAGTCGGAAGTGATTCAGTCCCGGATGACGCCGGTGGGCGAGGTGTTCGAGCGGTTCCCGCGGCTGGTGCGGGACCTGGCGCGGGACCTTGGCAAGCAGGTCCGCTTCGTCACCGAGGGCGATGAGATCGAGCTCGATCGGTCGGTGCTCGACGAGATCGGCGATCCGCTGATGCACCTGATCCGCAATGCGATGGATCACGGGCTCGAGAGTCCCGAGGCGCGCTTGGCGGCGGGCAAGCCCGCCGAGGGACGCGTTGTCATGACGGCGGCCCGTGAGCGGAACAGTGTTGCGATCCGGGTCTCGGACGATGGACGCGGCATCGACCGGGCGGCGATTCTCGATAAGGCCCGGCGGGAGGGCGTTGTGGAGCCGGGCACCGAGACGCTCACTGACGACCTGCTGCTGCGGGTGCTGGCGCGGCCGGGATTCAGCACGGCGCAGGCGGTGAGTGGCGTCTCGGGGCGGGGGGTCGGCGTGGACGTCGTGGCGACGCGGGTGCGCGCCATGGGCGGGACGCTGTCCATCGAGACGCGGGTGGGCGCGGGCACGACGTTCGTGGTGCACGTTCCGCTGACGCTCGCCATCGTGCGTGCGCTGCTGACCTCGGTCGGGACCGAGCGCTACGCGGTGCCGCTGGCGTACGTGGCGGAGACGGTCGAGTTCGATGCGAAGGCGGTGACGGCGGTGCTGGAACGCGAGGCCCTGGTGGTCCGGGAGCACGCCATTCCCACCGTCCATCTCCGCGATATCGTCACGCTGGACGGACCGGCGGCGCCGGCGCGCCGTCCGACCGTGATACTCGAAATCGGTGACCGTCGCGCCGCCCTCGTGGTGGACGCGCTGCTTGGCCAGCAGGACATCGTGGTCGAGC
This sequence comes from Gemmatimonadales bacterium, assembly GCA_038250675.1. Lineage (GTDB taxonomy): Bacteria > Gemmatimonadota > Gemmatimonadetes > Gemmatimonadales > GWC2-71-9 > JAICUF01. The sequence continues at coordinate 49,088 of JBBSCB010000023.1, read as the reverse complement.
CGTTCCTGGCCCCGCGCGGCATGCCGGCCTTCTTCGGTGGGGCGACTATACTCGCTGACGGCGCCCCGGCGCTGATCCTGGACGCGACCGCACTGCTGTAGCACGAGGAGCGCATGGAAGACGCCCGCGGGTTGAAGGAACTGCAGCTCGATGCGTTGCGTGAGGTCGCCAACATCGGGGCCGGCCACGCGGCCACGGCGCTGTCCCAGATGACCAACCGCACGATCATGATCAGCGTGCCCGAGGTCAACGTGCGTCCGCTCGAGGAGGTCACCGACCTTCTCGGCAGTCCCGATGCGGTGATCGCGGCGGTGCTGATGCAGATGATGGGTGATCTCACGGGCCGCACCCTGGTGCTCTTCCCCGAGGAATCAGCGCGTCGCCTGTGCGACATCCTGCTGCGCCGCGAACCGGGCGCCACCACCGCCTTCGGCGCCATGGAGCAGTCCGGCCTCAAGGAGGTAGGCAACATCCTCGTGAGCGCGTACATGAACGCGCTCAGCGATTTCATGGGCATGATGCTGGTCCCGTCGGTACCCAGTCTGGTCATCGACCTCTCCGCCGCCATTCTCACGACCACCTACCTGAACTTCGGTCATGAGCGGGACTTCGTCTTCTGCGTCGAGACGTCGTTCCATGTCGGCGGCGCCAACGAACGGCTCCAGGGCCACTTCCTGCTCCTGCCGGACATGCCGTCGCTGCGCGCCATCTTCGACGCCATCCGCCTGCCGTAGGCCATGTCGGCCCCCGCGCTGTCCGAGCGCGATCTTGCCGCGCTCCGGTCGTTCGCCGGCCGCATCGATCCATCCGACGCCGGCGCCCACAACAATCTCGGTGTCCTCTACTATCAGAAGGGCCTGGTGGCGGAGGCGGTCGCCGCGTTCGCGCGCGCGCTCGAGCTCGATCCCAAGATGCAGGTCGCGCAGACCAACCTGGAGCTGGCCTACCGCGAGAACGGTCACTACGACCGGCGGGTCGCCGAGCTGCGCGAGCGGCTGCGGGCCGCGCCCCGCGATCGCGACGCACGCTGGGAGCTCGGCCGCGCCTACGCGGCGCTGGGCAATCACGCCGAGGCCGCGCACGAGTTCGAGGCGCTGCTGGCCGCCGATCCCGGCGACGTCGCGGCGCTGGTGCAGCTCGGGCTCGCGGAGAAGGCGCGGGGCAACATCGAGGCCGCGGCGGAGTGGTTCCGCGAGGCCTGCGAGCGCGACCCGAATAGCCCGGTGGCGCTGTTCGCCTACGGCGAGGCGCTCTACAACCGGGGGCGCAACGAGGCGGCGCTTACCGCGCTCGGTGCCGCCGTCGCCCGCAACCCCGAATACGCGGACGCGCACTACCTCCTCGCCTTCGTCCATGGCGACATGGGCGATCATGACGCCGCTCGCGCGGCCGCCAAGCGGGCCATCGCGATCAACCCGCTGTTTGCCCGCGCCCAGGCCAACCTGGTCCTGGGACGTCCGGCTGAGGCCGGCGACGCGCCGGCGCCACCGCAGCCGGGCATCGTGGGTCAGGGCGCGCTGGCGCACTTCACGCTGGGCCTCGCCTTCCGGCAGAAGGGCTACTACGCCGAGGCGTTGCGCGAGTACCGGCTGGCGCTCGAGGCGGGCGACGATCGCCGCCACGCCATGCAGGCCATGGCCGAAGTCCAACTCCTGCGGCGCGACCTGCCGGCAGCGCTCGAGCTGTATGAATTGCTCGTCAACCAGTTCGCTGACTCACCGAAGCTCTGGAATGAGCGGGGCGTCTGCCTCCACCAGAGCGGGCGGCTGGTGCAGGCGGCGGCCTCCTACGAGCGGGCCGTTGATCTCGATCCCGGCTACGCGCTCGCGTGGAACAACCTCGGCGTGCTCCGTGCGCAGGACGCCAACGATCCAGCCGCGCTGGACGCGTTCCGGCGCGCGGTGCAGGGCGCCCGCGCGCCGGTGACCGCGCGTCTCAACCTCGCGCTCCTGCATTTTCAGCGTCACCAGATCCAGGCCGCCCTCGACGGTTACCGGCAGGTGCTCGCCGAGCAGCCGACCAGCGCCACCGCGTGGAACGGCGTTGGGCTCGTGCTGATCGAGCTCAAGCGCTTTGCCGACGCCCGGAACGCTTTTGCCCGCGCGGTCGAGTCCGACGGGCGTCTGGCCGCAGCGCACTACAACCTGAGCTTTGCCCTGAGCCAGCTCGGTGACTTCGACGGGGCGTTGCGCGCCACCAAGCGGGCGCTGGAGCTCGAGCCGTATTACGTGCCGCAGAAGTACGTGCTCGCGATGGATCTGCAGTACGAAGGCCCGGCCCTCGCGGTGGCGCCGACGATGCGGGGCGAGGTGGCCGGCGACGAGCTGGCGGGCGAATTCGCCTTCGATTCCTCCACCCTCGACAGTCTCTTCGAGCAACTGGCGCCGCCCGCGCCGCCGGCCGTGGCGGCCGCGGAGGACCCCCTGGTGCTCGCCCGCGACTACGTTGCCAAGGGATTGCTCGAGCTCGCGACGGCGGAGCTGGAGCGTGCTCGCGGCCGCGGCGTCAGCCCGACCCGCGCTGCCGTGCTGTGGGGCGACATCTTTGCGCGGCGGGGGTTGCACGGCGAGGCGCTCGAACGCTACCGCGATGCTCGCGGTGAAGCGCCGGATGACGTGGAGGCCTGGCTGGGCGAGGTCCGGGCGCTGCTGGCGCTCGGCCGCTTCGCCGAGGCGGCGCCGATTGCCGAGCGCCTGGCCCGCGAGTCGCCGGCCGACGCCGAGATCGCGACCGCGCAGGCGCGGGTGCTCCTTGCGGCCGGCGATGCCGCGGGGGCCATGGCCGCGGTCCGGGCGGCCCAGGCGCAGGTGCCGGGACGTCCGGACCTGTACCAGCTTCAGGCGATGATTGCGGGCCAGCTGGGCGACACGGCGGCGGCGCTCGAGGCGTGTCAGGTGGCGCTGCAGCTCGATGGCTCGCTGGTGCAGGTGTGGCGCGAGCTGGGACGGCTCGAGGAAACACGGGAGAACTGGACCGGTGCCCGTGCGGCGTACGAGCGGGCGCTGCATCTGCTGCCCACCTTCGTGGACGCCGGTCTGGCGCTTGCCGATCTGGCTCGACGGGTGGAATCGCCCGCTGCCGCGATCGACGTGCTCATCGGCCTCCTGTCCGCGGACCCGTACGAGCTGGAAGCGCTTACGCTGCTGGGCCGCACGCTGCTCGATGACGATCGGCCCGCCCAGGCGCTCGAAGCGTTCGATCGCGTCCTCCGTTTCGACCCGGATCACGCGGTGGCGCTCTTTCACCGTGGCGCAGCGCTCGCCCGCGCGCGCAACTTCCGGCTCGCCGTGTCTGCGTGGGATCGGGTCGTCCAGTTGCAGCCGGCCGGCGAGCTCGCCAGTCAGGCGCGCGCGCGGGCCCGATCCGCCCGCGACCTGCAGCATATCTTCGCGTCGACGGGCTGACGATGCCGATCGAAGGCCCGCTCAAGGAACTCTCGATCCACGATGTTTTCCAGCTCCTGGACCTGGCGCGGAAGACCGGCGCGCTGCGTATCACGTCGGAACTGCGCCAGAATGCCGGGACCGTTCACTTCGAGCAGGGCGCCGTGGTCGCCGCCGAGATCCGGAGCAATCCGCATCCGCTGGGGACGCTGCTGTTGCGCGCCGGCAAGCTGGGCGAAGCGGACTTTGCGCGCGCGCGCGCCATGCAGGAGGGCGGAGATCGCCGGCGTCTCGGTGACATTCTACTCGACATCGGCGCGATCGGCCGCCGGGAGCTGGAGCGGCACGTTCGGATCCAGGTCGAGGAGGTGATCTTCGAGCTCATGAGCTGGTCGGAGGGGTACTTCTCGTTCACTGACGGGGCGGCGGACGACGCGGCGCCCGCGCAGGTGCGGATTCCGACCGAGGCGCTGCTCATGGAGGCGGCGCGCCGGATCGACGAGTGGACCCGCATCGAGAATCGCATTCCCCATCTGGGCGTGGTTCCCGTGCTGATGCCGCCGGACGCCGGCGGCACGACGCGGCTGGACCTGCTTCCGGCCGAGTGGCAGGTGCTCGCCGCGGTGGACGGTGCGCGGGATGTGCGCGGTGTGGCGATTGCCGCGGCGCGCTCGGAGTTCGACGCCGCGCGTACGCTCTTCGGGCTGGCCGCAGCCGGCGTAATCCTGCTCGATGATCCGCTCCTGGGGGACCAGCCCGCGATTGGCGGCGAGCTCAGTGAGTTGCTGGCGCGGGCCAGCTCGGCACTGGCGCAGGGCGATCCGGAGTCGGCCCGGCTTTCAGCGCTCGATGCGGTTGCCGCGCGTCCCGATTTCGCCGATACACATCTGCTGCTGGGACGTGCGCTGCTCGCCGTCCGTCGCTACGCCGAGGCGGGGGTGGCACTGAGCGCGGCCCTCCGAATCGACCCGCTGCTCGCGCCGGCGCGCCGCATGCTGGCGGCCACGCAGGTCGCCGCAGGGGAGTTCGAGGATGCGATCGAGAGCTGGGATGCATGGAGCCGGCTGGCGGTCCGCTCGCCGGCGGAGGATGCGCTCGGCGGCACCGTTGCGCGCCTCCGGGCCGCGGCCGTGACGCTCGCGGACGGAATTCGGGATGCCCATGAGTGACGACGTACGCGCACTCACTGCGCAGCTTGCGGCCGATTCCGCGAGTCTCGCCTTCCTCGACCTGGCCGAGGCGCTGCGTCGCCGCGGCCAGCTCCAGCCGGCGCTAACCGTCGCCGCCAACGGCCTGACCCGGTATCCCGACCTGGCCGATGCGCACGCGCTCCATGCACGCGTGCAGGCCGATCTCGGCGACGGCGAGAGCGCATTCGACGGCTGGATGAACGCACTGCAGCTCGACCCCTCGCATCTCGGCGCGCACAAGGGGCTCGGCTTTCTCTACTATCGGGCCGGTGACGCGCGCCGGGCGCTGCGCCATCTGGAGGCCGCGGCCGAGCGGTTGCCGGCGGATGCCGGGCTTGTCTCGGCCATCGCGCGCGTGCGGGCCGATGTTGCTGAGGCGCCTCCGGCACCCGCGCCGGTCGGGCCATCTGCCGCGGCCGACCCCGGCACCCCGGACGGCCCGCCGCTGCCGTTCTTCATGGATGCCGACGATCCGCGGGATGCCGTGACCGAGGATGCGCTGTTCGCCGGGCTGGAGGGCGCCCGCAACGGGCTGCTCCTGCTCGACGCCAACGGCATGCGGCTTGGTGGCGGGCTCCGCAACGGTGACGGCGCGGACGTCTCGGATGCGGTTGCCGCCCACCTGGCGGGTGTGTCGCGCGAAGCGGCGCGCGCCGCGCGCCTGCTGGGCCTGGGGACGTGGCAGAGCGTGGCCGTCGAATGTGTCGAGGGGAATGTCCACCTGGTGCCCCCCACGGGCGACACGGTGCTGCTGACCGTGCGCGACAGCAGCATCCCGTCGGGCCGTCTCGCACTGGTGACGGAGCGCGCGGCGCAGGCGGCCCGACGGTGGCTGGAGGCACTGGCGTGACCAGCCAGGAGCGCGCGCTCCGCCGGATCAGCGCGGTGCGCGGGATCCGCGGCGCCATGCTCGTCTCCGCACCGGACGGGCTGGTGGTGGCGGAGGCGCTCATGGAGGGGCTGGACGGCCGTGCAGTCGCCGCGCTGGCCGCGAGCCTTGCGGGCCGGCTCCGGCGGGCCACCGTCGGCGCGGGCCTCGGTGATCCGACGGTGATTCACCTGCGCGGCGAATCCGGCGCGCTGCTGGCCGTGCCGGTCGGCGCTGAGTTGCTCGTGGTTGCGGTTGGCGACCTCGGCGCCAATCTGGGGCTCGCGCGGCTGGAACTCCTCGAGGCGGCGCGGGGGATGGTCTGATGCGGGCCCTCGAACCGTGGGTCGCCGGGCCGCTGGAGCGTTTCCTGGACGAATCGGCCGCGCGCCTCGTCCTGCTCATGACCGGTTCGGGGCAGGTCGTCGCGCAGCACGGCTTCACCCGCTCGCTCGACGTGATGTCGGCCGCCGCGCTCGGGGCGGGTATCATCGCGTCCACCAGCGAGATCGCGCGCCTCATGGGCGCGCCCCGCTTCGGCGCGCTCATTCATCAGGGGACGGAGCAGGGGATGTACCTGGGCGGGTTCGACACGCCCCGCGGCCGCTGGATCGGACTGGTCGTCTTTGGCGGCGAAACGTCGGTCGGCCTGGTGCAGCTGTTCTTCCAGCAGTTCGTCGACGAGATCGGGGCCGCCGCACCGCCCCCCGAGCCATCCGGCGCGGTCCTGGCTGAAAACTTCGAGCACGAGCTGAACGCAAGTCTGCGCGCGCTCTTTGGGCGGTAGTCATGTCCCTGGTCAACTTCACGGCGCGGGAAATCACCTGCAAGATCGTCTACTACGGCCCCGGTCGTTCCGGCAAGACGACCAACCTGCAGTACGTCTTCGGGCGGGTGCCGGAGTCGCGGCGCGGGCGCATGGTGTCGCTTGCGACGCACGGCGACCGCACCCTCTTCTTTGATTTTCTTCCGATCGAACTCGGCAGCATTTCCGGCTTTACCACGCGCTTTCAGCTCTACACCGTACCCGGCCAAAGCTACTACAACGCCACGCGGAAGCTGGTGCTGCAGGGCGCCGACGGTGTCGTGTTCGTCGCCGACAGCCAGGCGCGCCGGTTTGACGACAACCTCGAGAGCATGCAGAACCTCCAGGAGAATCTGCTCGATCAGGGCGTGGACATCCGGCAGCTGCCGGTCGTACTGCAGTACAACAAGCAGGACCTGCCGGCCGATCTCGTGCTGACGCCGGCGGAAATGGACGATGTGCTCAATTTTCGCGCGGTGCAGAGCTTCGGGGCGGACGCGCTGCACGGCAGCGGCGTCTTTGAGACGCTGAAGGGGGTCTCGGAACTGGTGCTGCGGCGGCTTGCCGCGGGGAGCGGCGCGGCATGACGGGCACGCTGAGTCCGCAGCTCCGCTTCGACACGCTGGTGGTCGGTGCCGCCAACCGGCTCGCGGCCGCGGCCGCGCGCGCCGTGGCCGAGGCGCCGGGCACCGTCTACAACCCGCTGTTCGTGTACGGCCGCCCCGGCCTCGGCAAGACCCACCTGCTCATGGCCATTGGCCATGCGGCCCGCACCATCGATCCGACCCTCGCCGTCGAGTACCTCACGCTCGATGAGCTGGTGGACGCGTTCGGCGCGGCGGTCGCGTCGGGCCAGGGCGATGCGTACCGCCACGGCTTTCTGGAGACCGGGCTGCTGCTGCTGGATGACGTGCAGTTTCTGGCCGGCCGCCGCGAGACCCAGGCCGAGCTGCTGCGGCTCATCGATGGGCTGCAGACGGCCGGTGGCCAGATCGTGTTGACCAGCGATCGTCCGCCCGCCGAGATCGAGGCACTGGATGACCGGCTGATTCGCCGCTTTGCCGGCGGCCTCGTGGTGGACATCGCGGCGCCCGACTACGAGACGCGGGTGGCGATCCTGCGCCGGCGGGCCGATGAGCGCGGCGCCGTCTTTGCGGCTGAGGTGCTCGACGCCGTCGCGGCGGCGGACATCGACAACGTGCGGGAGCTGATCGGCGCACTCCACCGGCTGATCGCGTTGCAGGCCATCAGCGACGCGCCCATCGACGCCATGCAGGCTCGGCTGCTGATCGGCGGCCGCGACGCCGCCGACGTCGTCCCGCCGCCGGACGCCGCCGCATCGGCCCGGGAGTCGGTCACGGCCACAGCTCCGCGCAGTCCGGAGCCGGCCCCCGCCGACCGTGACGAGTTCGCGGAATTTCTGCTTGAGGTATCGGCCACGGTTAGCCTGCAGGTGGAGTCATGGCGCGCGCGGGTGGCGGAAGCCATGCTGCGCTGGGAGGGCGACGGCTACCGTACCGCACGTCTCGCCGCCCTGCTGGAGGACGATGCTACGGGTGATCCGGAAGCGGCGCTGCGTGCGTTCGAGACCGATATCGAGCGCCTGCGGGGCATCGCGGCGGAAGTGGAATCGCTGGCCCCCGAGCTCACCGGCGCGCCGGCGCTGCGGGATCCCGACGACCTGAGCGCCGCCACGGAGCTGCTGGCGACCGCGCGGCGAGGCGCCAATCCGCCGCCCGCTCCATCACCGCACTGGAAACTCGAGAATTTTCTCGAGGGTGCGTCCAACCGGGTGGCCGTGCGGGCGGCGGCCACCGTCGCCGACGGGCCCGGCAGCAGGTACAACCCGCTGGTCGTCGTCGGCGCCAGCGGCACCGGCAAGACCCATCTGATGCACGGCCTGGGCAATGCCATTGCGGGCGGCGAGGCCGGGGTAGCGTGTCTGGGCGCGCACGACTTTACCGAGGAGCTGATTGCCGCGATTGACCGCGACGCCGTGGGCCTGTGGCGCGCGCGGTACCGGTCGGCCACCGCATTCCTCCTCGACGACGTGCACCTGCTGGCCGGCAAGGAACGGACGCAGGAGGAACTCTTCCTCCTCTTCAATCAGCTGCTCGATGCGGGTCGCCAGATGGTGTTCACATCGGCCGTGCCGCTGGCCGAGCTCGCCGGGGTCGAGGCCCGGCTGCTCACGCGGCTGGAAGGCGGCCTTGTGGTCGAGCTGCCGGCTCCCGACCGTGAGCTGCGCCAGCGCGCCGTGGAGCGGCTGCTCGCCGCGCGCCTCGACGGCGTGGATCCCGAGCTCGCGGCGTACATCGCCGCCCGGCCCGCCGACTCGATGCGCGCAGCGCTCGGGCTGGTGCAGCGGGTCCTCAATGCGGCCGAGGTGCAGCAGGTCCATCCCACCGCCGCCCTCGCGCGCGGGGTGCTCGAGGGCGCGGTGGCGCGACCGCCCCGGCGCTCGGGAGCGTCCCGGGTCAGCGGGGTGCTGGCGTCGACGGCCGGCGGGATTCGCAGCCGCGAGAAGATGGTCTGGGACTGGCCCGATCACGTCGCTCGTCTCATCGAGGAGTGGCGCTGATGGCCATCAAGGGCAGCCTTAAGGAGGCCAGTCTTCCGGACGTGATTCAGCTGCTCACGCTCGGGCGGCGCACCGGATGCCTTGCCGTCGCGGACCGGCAGAACTTTGGGTACATCTACTTTGACGAGGGGCGCATCACCTACGCCTCGATCGTGAATCGCCGCGATCGCCTCGGGGACATCCTGGTCAAGAACGGCCGGATCACCCCGGAGCAGCTGCAGGAGGCGGTGGACCGACAGGCGGCGGACCGGGGCCTCAAGCTCGGGCAGATCCTGGTGGACACTGGCGCGCTGCCCCGCAGTGAGCTGGAGGACTACATGCGCCTCCAGATCGAGGAGGCCGTCTACTACCTGTTCACATGGGGCAGCGGAACGTTCAACTTCGAGGCGGGAGTTCGCCCCGAGCGGGAGGACTTTCTGGTCCGGATCAATCCGGAATCGCTGCTGCTGGAGGGCGCCCGCCGGGTGGACGAGTGGAGTCTGATCGCCAAGAAGATCCCGTCGTTCGATCTCATCTTCACGCTGGACCGCGCGCACTTCGAGTCCGCCGGCGTGACCGTCTCCGCGGCCCAGCATCGCATCCTGCCTCTGCTCGACGGCACGCGCGACGTGCAGCAGGTGATCGAGGACTCGGGGCTGGTCGAGTTCGAGGTGGGGAAGGCGCTCTACGGATTCATCACCGCGGGATTTGCGCACCGGGCCGGCTCATCGGCCGCAGCCACCACGCCCAAGGTGAACGACGGACGGGTCGAGGAGCACCGCAATCTCGGCGTCGCCTTCTACAAGACGGGGATGCTGGACGAGGCGCTTCGCGAATTCCGCCGGGTGGCCGATCTGCGCCCCGCCGAAGGCACCGCACCGTTCTTCCTGGGTCTGATTGCGCTGCGGCAGTCCCGCTGGGACGACGCCGTGGCCGCGTTCCGGCTCGCCGTGGAGCGGGGCGGCCCGCGGCCCGCCGCCCTGCACAATCTTGCCTTTGCGCTCGAGCAGCTCGGCCGCCTCGATGAGGCGGAGGCCGCCTACGGCGAGGCGGCGGGACGCGCGCGGGACGACGGCCGCGTCCTCATCGGCTGGAGCGTCACCGCCCTCAAGCGGGGCGACTTTGCGGCCGCGCAAACGCGTCTCGATCGCGCCCGCGAGCTCGGCGGCGATGCGCCGCTTCCGGCTGTGTGGTACTGGGCGGCGGCGCTCGCCGCCGCCGGCGCGGAAGACGCGGATGCCGCGCAGCGGGTGGCCCGCGCCGGCGTCGCCGCTCATCCGGCCCATCCCGTGCTGCGGAACAATCTGGCGGTGCTGCTGGAGGCGAGCGGCGATCTCGCGGGCGCCGACGCGCTGCTCCGATCCGCGCTCGCCGAGGATCCCAGCGTTCCGCAGCTGTCGAAGAACCTGGCCGACCTCCTCTACCGGGCCGGCCGCTACGACGAGGCGGCCGCCGCGTACGAGAGGGCGGCCAAGCTCGCCCCCGACCTGGGCGACGACCTCTACTTCAAGCTTGGCAACCTCGCGTTCAAGCGGCGCGATCGCGAGCGGGCCCGAGCCGGCTGGACCCGCGCGACCGAGCTCAACCCGGGGCACCAGCTGGCCCGCGCCAACCTCGACATGCTGAACGCCGCGTCGTGACGGCCGCCAACGAGGAGCTGGAGCTCGAGCTCGCACGACGCGTCATGCGCGCCGCGGGGCTGCCCGCGGACGTCTACAAGGACAAGTGTCTCCGCCGCCGGATTGCGGTCCGCATGCGCGCCTGCGGCGTGCACACGTACGAGGAATACCTCGACCTGCTGGACCGGACGCCGGCGGAGACGGAGCGGCTTCGCGACGCGCTCACCATCAACGTGACGCGCTTCTATCGCAATCGGGAAACCTGGGAGGCGCTCCGCACCCGGGTGCTTCCGGCGCTCTGGACCGCGCGCGAAGGGCGGCTGGCGGTGTGGAGCGCCGGCTGCGCTTCCGGCGAGGAGCCGTACACGATCGCCATGCTCGTCGCCGAGATCGCGCGGGAGGCGGGCCGCCCCGCGTGGCTCGACCGGCTGCAGGTCGACGCGACGGATATCGATCGGCTCAGCCTGGAGCGCGCGGCGGCCGCGCGCTATCGCGCCGATGCGCTGGTCGAGCTCCCCGCGTCGCTGCGCGACCGCTATCTGGTTCCGGACGGCGCCGAGTTCCGCGTCGCGCCGGTGATCCGGGACCGGGTTGACGTCCGTCGCCTGGAGCTTGGCGCGGATGCCCCACGGCGCACCGAGTACGACGCGATCCTGTGCCGCAACGTGGTGATCTATTTCGACCGTCCGATGCAGGAGCGACTCTTTGTCTCGTTCGCGTCGCGCCTCGCACCGGGCGGCCTGCTCATTCTGGGCAAGGTCGAGACCCTGCTGGGTCCCGCCCGCGACCATCTCCAGCTGGTGGATGTGCGTGAGCGCATCTACCGACGGGTGCCATGACTGAAATCATCGTACGGGTCGCGGACCTGAACGTTGCGCACGGCGACAACGTGCTCACCACCGTCGGGCTGGGCAGCTGCGTCGCGATCATGCTCTACGACCCGGTGGCGCTGGTCGGCGGCATGGCCCATGTGCTGCTTCCGTCCCCCGCGCTCTCGCGCAACAGCGACAACCCCGCGCGCGTCCCGCAAACGGCGGTGCCCCGGCTGGTGGAGCTGATGGCCGGGCTCGGGGCCAACCCGCGGCGACTGGTCGCGCGGATCGCCGGCGGCGCGAGCATGTTTGCCAACCTCGCCGCCATGGGCACCATCCAGATGGGCGAGCGCAACGTCGTCGCGACCCGCCAGGTGCTCAACGTGCACGGGCTGCCGCTGGTGGCGGAGGCGGTGGGCGGGGACTTCGGCCGGACGGTCCGGCAATACATGGCCGACGGACGGGTCGAAGTGTCGTCGGTGGCGCATGGCACCCAGATCCTCTGAGGCGGCGTCGGTCCTCATCGTCGACGACAGTCCCTTCTTCCGTCGCCTGCTCAGCGAGACCGTCGCCGCGGCCGATGACTTCACGGTCTGCGCCACGGCGCGCAACGGCACCGACGCGCTGCAGAAGGTGCACCAGCTCCGCCCCGATCTGGTGCTGATGGACCTCGAGATGCCGGAGGTGGACGGGCTCAGTGCGATCGGCTACATCATGTCCGAGGCGCCGCGCCCCATCGTCGTAGTGAGCGCCTACGCCGGCCCGGGCACCGCCGGGGCCATCCGCGCGCTGGAGCTGGGCGCCGTGGACCTCGTCGCCAAGGACGAGGATCGCGGCGAGCCGGCGGCCCGGCGCCTGGGCGAGCGCGTCCTGACCGCGCTCCGCGCGGCCCGCCAGGCGGATATTCATCGGCTCCCGGTGCTCGCCCGACCGGCGCGGCCCGCTGCGCGCGACGGGAATCTGTTCACGTTGCCAGGGCGCGCCCGCTTCTGCGTCGCCGTCGCGGCGTCGACCGGCGGACCGCGCGCCCTCGCGGAGGTGATTCCGCGGCTGGAGCGCGGACGCGAGGCCGCCATTGTGATCGTGCAGCACATGCCCCCGCGGTTCACCCGCAGCCTGGCCGAGCGCCTGTCGGCGCAGAGTCACCTGTCCGTCGTCGAGGCGGAGCATGCGGCGCCGCTCCTCGCGGACACGGCGTACGTCGCCCCCGGCGACTGGCACATGCGAGTCGCCGCAACGCCTGACGGACCTGCGCTGGTGCTCGATCAATCCGCCACGCTGTGGGGCGTGCGCCCTGCCGCCGATCCGCTGTTCCATTCGGTGGCGGAGCTGTTCGGAGCGCGCGGCATCGGCGTCGTGCTCACCGGCATCGGCCGGGACGGCGCGGGCGGCCTGCGGGCCATCCACGACGCGGGAGGTGTCGGCCTGGCGCAGGATCGTGAGACGTCCACCATCTACGGCATGCCGAACGCGGCACTGCAGGCGGGCGGCGCCGACGACGTGGTGGCGATCACCCGCATGGCGGAACGGATCGAGACCGCCCTGGCGCGGGCCCGGGCGCGATGAGCCTCGCCGGATTTCTGGTCGTCACCACGGGCGCCCGCCAGGTCGGACTGCCGGTCGAGTACCTCGTGGCGGTGACGGAGCTGATCACGGTCCATTCGGTGCCGTCGCCGGAGCGCGCACTGCGCGGCGTGGCCCACCTCCGGGGCGAGACGATGGCCGTGGTTCACCTCGGTGCGCTGCTGGCGGGTGGCGCATGCCCGGCGACGGTCGCCGGCACCGGCGTCATTGTCCGGGTGCCCACCGGCGCCATCTGCCTCGAGGTGGACGACGCGGACGTCGTCGTCCACGAGGAACTGCTTCCGCTCCCCTCGGACGCGGCGATGCCGTGGGCACGCGGTGTCGTCCGCCGCGCCGGCGGGCTAATCCCCCTTCTGGACCTTGGCGCGCTGGCGGCGCGCCTGAGCGAGATCGGAGTTGATGCATGAACACCAGCGATGACATGCAGGTCGTGACCTTTCGGGTCGGGCCGCAGGAGTTCGCCCTGGACATCTCCCAGGTGGAGCGCATCCTGCGCTACGAGCGACCCTCGCCGCTGCCGAACGCGCCTGACTTTCTCGAGGGCGTCGTCCGCTACGACGGCGGGGCGATTCCGGTCGTGGACCTGCGCAAGCGCCTCGAGGTCGACGCCACGATCGGCGACGAGACGCGGCTCATGGTCCTCAACCTCGACGGCCAGCGGATCGGGATGCTGGTGGATCAGGTGCGCGAGGTGACGCGGGTGGACAGCACGACAATCGCGGCACCGCCGCCAATGGTCCGCGGGCTCGCCGCCGCCTACATCTCCGGGATCCTGACGCGGGGCGAGCGCGCGGTGGTCATGCTCAATGCGCACCGGTTGCTCAGCTCCACCGAGCGACAGGCGCTCCAGGCGGCCGGCTGATGTCGCCCAATGAGTTGGCGATGACGGCCTGGCGTGCCGAGTACGCCCGCATCGAGGCGCGGCTGGCGGCAGCGGCCGATCCGGCGGCGCGCGAGGAGGTCAAGCGGGAGATCATCGCGTTCTTCAAGAACGTGGATCTGGCGCTCACGGAGCTGGCGCAGGTCAAGGAAGAGATCCGGGTCCTGGTCGAGCGCTACAAGCAGGGCGCGGCCGACGTCACCGCCGCGGGGCCGGAATTCCTCAGTGCGCCGCCGGCGGTGCACGCAGATCATCTCGGCGCGTCCACGTTCATCGAAAAGGGCTGGAGCCTGATTTCGCTCGGCGACCATGCGGGGGCGATTCAGGCACTCACCCGGGCGCTGGAGCTCTCACCCGGCGCCATTGAGGCGCAGTCGCTGCTCGGCTGGGCGCAGATGCTCCACGAGGATTACGACGATGCGCTGGCCACCTTCTCGAAAGTGCTCATGAGCGAGCCGGCAAACGCGCTCGCCCGGATCAACGTGGGCTACATCTGCCTGAAGAAGCGGATCTTCGGCGAGGCAATCGAGCACCTGTCCAAGGCGATCCGCCTCGACAACGACCGCAAGGCCACGCTCTATGCCCACTACTATCTCGGACTGGTCTACGTCGAGCGCGACATGTACGAGGACGCCCAGACCTTTCTGCGGAAGACGCTGCGGCTGGGGCCAAATCTCATTGAGGCGTACTTTCAGCTCGGCCGCGCGCAGTGGCTGGCCTCGGACCGGCAGGCGGCAGTACAGACCTGGACCGATGGACACCAGGCCAACAAGTTCAATCCGTGGGCCAGGCGCTGCAAGGAATTGGTCGATCTGGCCGCATCCGGAGGAGACATCCCGCGCAGTCGCTTTTCGTAGCTATTGCCCTGCTGCTGCCGGCGCCCGGGGCGGCGCCGATTCCGCCCGCGCCCCGCGTGGTCCGGGTTGGCCGCGTCACGGCGGTGGCCTGGCCGCCACAGGTCGGCATGGCTGCCGCCCTGGCCGAGATGGCCGACCGGTCGAGCGACTGGCCGGGACTGGGCCGGCGGTCGGCCGGTGTCATCCGCCTCATCCTGGTTCCTGATCTCCGCCGCTATGTGGCGTTTACCCGGGGACGCGCGCCCGTCTGGGGTGCGGGTGTGGCCCTGCCGGGCGCGCATACGATCCTGCTTCGCGCGGACGTCGGCGACCTCGAGCAGACGCTGCGGCATGAACTCGCGCACCTCGTGCTGCACGACGCGGTGCGCGTCCGGGTGCCCCGATGGTTCGATGAGGGATATGCCTCCTGGGCGGCCGGTGAATGGGATCGGATGGCGGCGCTCGGGCTCAACCTGACGGTGGCGCGCGGCACGGTCCCCGATCTGGGCCAGCTCGACGCCGATCTTCGAGGCACCAGCGCCGCGGCCGGGCCGGGCTACGCACTGGCCATGTCCGCCGTGGTACGGCTGGCCGAGCGGAATCCCACGCGGACGCTGGGTCCGCTCCTCGAGCGGCTGGAGCAGGGCGAGGAGTTCGTGGTCGCCCTGCGGGAGACCACTGGCCTCAATCCGGGACAGTTCGAACGGGACTGGCAGGGAACGGTGCGGCGCAGATACGGCTTTGTCACCTGGATGGTCGCCGGCGGCTTCTGGGCCTTCATGGCGACGCTCGTCATCGCGCTCGCCGGGGTCCGCCGACGGGCCGATCGGCCGCGCAGGGCGGCGCTCGACCAGGACTGGGTGGTTCCGCCCGAAGATGAGGCACCGCCGGAACTTGACCCTGCTTCGCGACCATTGTAGGCTCTATCCCCATGCCTGACAGTCGTGTAACGGGTTCGCCCCGCCGCCCGCTCCTGGGCCGGCGCAATCTGCTCCTCCTCGGCGGGGGGCTGCTGACGCTTGCGGTGGCCTACGGTGTCCTCGCCGCAGGGCACGCGACGCTCGCCGCTGCGCTGCTGGTCGTCGGCTATTGCATCATCTTCCCTCTGGGAATAGCGCTCTAGCGTTGGTGATCCGGGGCACGGCACGCTCCATGCATTTTCCCCAGATTCCTGCTTTGGACGCCCGGCCGGTTTCGGGCGAATAGCTCAGCTGGTTCAGAGCGCCTGCCTTACAAGCAGGATGTCGGGGGTTCGAATCCCTCTTCGCCCACTCAGCAGCACCCAGTCGCGCGCGTTCCGAATCCCGGTTGGCCGATCCTGTTGCGGAGGTCCTGGAATGTCAGCTTCACGCCTCGTTGCCCTCGCCGCCCTCGCCGCCCTCGGTGCTGCGGCGCTTGCCGCGCCGCTCGCGGCGCAGGGCATCCCTCGCGGCGCGCATCTTGGCTCGAGTTCCGGCGCCGCGCGCTGGCGCTTGCTGGTCGCCAATCCCTACGTCTTCGGGCAAGCCGATTCGGCGCCGGCGGTGCACGCGGGCGACGGCATGCGGAAGCGAATGGACAAGGTCGCGGGGTCCGACTTCAGCGTCGTCTCCGATTCCATCATGAACGCGGCGCTGCTGCAGTTCGGCTACTGGCGCGACGCCATTCTGACGCCCAGCCTGGCCCGGACACTCGCCAAGAATCTGCCGGGCACCCGGGTCGTCGTCACGTCCACCATGTCCAAGGCACCGGATGGCAACCGCTCGATCGTGGCACGCCTGACCGGCACCAACGACGATGTCGGGAACGTGGTGAAGGTCACCCAGGCGCCCGGTCAGCCGATCGAGGACCTTGGCGCCAAGGCCGCGGATGCAATGCAGTCCGCCCTCAAGTCGCTGACTGATGCGCGCACCTGCATGGACCAGCGGATCCAGAACAAGGACAAGGCCACCGATGCCGCCGGGAAGGCGCTCAAGGCCCTCCCGACCAACGGGCTGGCCCACTACTGTCTCGCGCTCATCGCCGATTCGAACCACGCCCAGGCGGACATGGTGCGCGAGCTCGAAGCGGCCGTTGCCGGCGATTCGCTGAGCGTCATCGCGCTCCGTCAGCTGGCGCAGGTGTACGAGACCAAGGGTGATACCGCCCGTGCCGTCGCGACGCTGCAGCAGATCCTCCGCGCGGCGCCGACCGATCAGGAACTCCGGCAGAGCGCGTTCCGCTATTTCCTGAGTTCCGGCAACACCGATGCGGCAATCCAGGTGGCTGATGAGGGCCTCCGGCTCGACCCGTCGAACTGGGATCTCTACGACCTGAAGAGCAATGCCTGCCTGTTCGCCGCCAAGTACGCGTGCGCGGTGGACGCGCTGGGCCAGGCGTACCAGACGGATTCGACGCGCGCGGACACGCTGTTCTTCGCCAAGGTGGTGGCGGCGGCCGAGCAGCGCCTGAGTGACACGCTCCCCCGTGCCATGGCCGTCGACACTGCGACGTATGTGCAGTGGGCGATTCGCGGCTCGCGCCGGTTCCCCACAAACATCACGCTGCTGCAGGGCAAGAACCGCGCGTTTGCGATGTCGGGGCAGGTGGACAGCAGCCTGGCCGTGACCCGGCAGCTCATGGCGCTGGACAGCACCAACGTCGTCCCGGCGCTCGCCGCCGAACAGGCGCTTCTCTCGGCCAAGCGGTACGCTGAGGCGCAGCCATACATCGACTTCGTGGTGCGCCGGGGCGATCCCGACGCCAAGACCAAGGCCTCGGGGCTGCTGGTGACCTCGGCCGTACCGCTGCTGCAGCCGCCGACGCCAGACTACAAGGCCGCCGCGGACATGCTGCGCCAGGCGATCAAGATTGCGCCTAACGCCACCTTCGCGCCGACCGCCAACTATCTGTTTGGGCTGGCGACGTTCTTCCAGGTTCCGCCGCTCGACCCGCTGGCGGAAAAGGGCAAGTCCTGCGACATCGCGCGCCAGATGGGCTCGCTGCTGAAGGAGTCCGAGACGGCGCTGAACATCGGCAAGACGGCCAAGCCGGAGGATTCCGCCAAGTTCCTGGGCTATATTGAGCAGTTCAAGCCGCGCGTCGCGTCGATGCTGAAGGCATACTGCAAGTAGGCACTTCCACGCTGCCTACGGCCTGTCTATATTGAGCCCGCCGCCGTACGAGGGGCTGTAGCTCAGCTTGGTTAGAGTGCCGCACTGTCACTGCGGAGGTCGCGGGTTCGAGCCCCGTCAGCCCCGTGCGATTCATTTCTCCGCCGCACCCCGTCCCTCCGGACGGGGTGTTGCGTTTCCGACCCCTCCGAGTCAAGAATGGCTGATCTCGCCGCGTCGTTTCACGTTCCCGTGCTGCTCGGCGCCGTTTCGGCGGCGGCGGCGGGTGTCCGACGCGCTGTCGACGCCACCCTCGGCGATGGCGGCCACGCAGCGGCGCTGCGAGCGGCAGGGATCGAGGTCCTCGGCATCGATCGCGATCCGTCGGCTCTGGCCCGTGCGCGCGCGCGACTCGGCGAGGTGGGCGTGCATTATCTTCAGTCGCCGTACGCGGCCGCCGAAGCGCTCGACGCCGTGGCGCGCTTTGCACCGGACTTCATTCTGCTGGACCTGGGCGTGTCCTCCGCCCAGCTGGATCAGGAAGGACGGGGGTTCACCTTCCGGCCCGGCGCGCCGCTGGACATGCGGATGGGCGCCAGCGGGCCGTCCGCCGCGACGCTCCTGACCGATGCCCCGGAAGACACGCTCGCCACGGTGTTCGAAGAGTATGGCGACGAGCGCCGGGCGCGGCGTCTCGCCCGCGAGATCGTGCGTCGCCGGGCCACCCAGCCGTTTCAGACCAGCGACGATCTCGTCAACGCGATTCGGGGGGCGCTGGGGCCGGCGACCGGTCCGGGCGACTTTGCCCGGCTGTTCCAGGCGATCCGCATCGCGGTCAACGACGAGCTGGGCGGGCTGGCCGTTGCGCTGCCGGCATTTCGCGACGCGCTGCCGGGCGGTGGGACGCTGGCGGTGATCAGCTATCATTCGGGCGAGGACCGACTCGTCAAGCACGCGTTTCGCGCGTGGGAGGGGGCCTGCGTGTGCCCTCCGCGCCAACCGATCTGCACCTGCGATCCCCATCGCTGGGGTCGGGCGATTCCACGCCGGGCGATCGTGCCCGACGCCGCCGAACTCGCCGCCAATCCCCGCGCGCGGAGCGCCAAACTGCGACTCTTCAGGGTGGATGATGCAGCTTAGGGGCCGGCACTGGATGCTGTTCTGGCTGGCGCTGTTTCTGGCGGTGGCCGGCGTCGTGGCCACGCGCCAGAGTCGAGCGATTGCGCTGGCGCGCGAGCTGTATCGGCTGGGCGATCAGCGACGCACCGCCCAAGCCACCGTCGCCGAGCTGGAGCGCCAGATCAGCGATGCCTCCAGCCGGCGGGTGCTGCTGCCCAAGGCGGCATCGCTGGGGCTGCATATTCCGTCCGACGTCGAGGAGACCACCATTACCGTGCGGCGCACCGCCGATCAGAGCCGCTGAGTGGCCAAGCCGAGCGCGCGAATCGGCTTCATCCAGCTGGTGCTGGCCGGCGCGATCATCGACGTCGTCGCGCGGAGCGCGCAACTGCAGATCGTTCAAGGCGAGCAGTGGCGCGCGGAGGCGGTGAAGGTGCGGACCCGCCATCGCGCGCTTCCGGCCCGGCGCGGGATGATCTCGGATCGCGCCGGGCTCCCCCTGGCCGAGACGCGCGAGTTCTACCAGGTAGGTATCGCCCCGAATGAAGTGGACGATCCCCGCGCAATGGCGCGGGTGGTCAACCGCTCGCTCGACGGGCTCAACTACACGGCGACGTCGCTCGAGCAGCGGCTGCGTCAGGATCGCTACTTCTCGCAAAGCGGGCCGTTCACCGCCACCGAAGTCGCGCCGTTGCGCGGGCTCAAGGGCGTGTACCTGACGCCGATCCACGAGCGGACCTACCCGGCACCCGCGCTCGCGCGTGGCGCGATCGGTGACATGGTGGGGGACCACGGCGTCTCGGGGCTGGAGCAGGATCTCGACTCGCTGCTGGCGGGTGTGGCCGGCGAGACGGTCTACCTGCGGGACCCGCGGGGTCGGCAGCTCGAGTCGCCCGACCGGCTGATCCGGAATCCCGTCCCCGGCAACGACGTCTACCTCACCATCGACGGCACCCTTCAGGAGATCGCCGAGCGCGCGCTGGACCATGCGCTGGAGCAGATGCACGCGCGCAGCGGCGACGTGGTCTTTCTGGACGTGCGCAACGGGGAGGTCCTGGCCGTCGCCTCGCGGCTGGCCAATGCGCTTCCCGGCACGTCGGCGCTCCTCACGCCGTTCGAGCCGGGATCCACCGCCAAGCTGTTCACGGCGGCCGCGCTCCTCATGCACGACCGGGTCGACAGCACCGACACGGTGGATCCGGCGGGCGGGCGGTGGACCATGACGCTGCCGGGCAAGCGCGTGACGACGCGGGAGATCCGGGACGCGCACGTCGAGCACACGCCGCTCACGCTCGCCAAGACGATCGAGGTCTCCAGCAACATCGGCATCATCAAGTTCGCCGGCCGCCTCTCGCTCACCGAGCAGTTCGACATGCTGCGCGACTTCGGCTTTGGCTCGCGCACCGGCGTGGAGGTGTTCAACGAATCGCGCGGGCGGCTCGACCTGCCCACCGGGCTGCGCAACGAGGACATCCGCTCCAGCCGCGCCATGGGATACGAGATCTCGGTCACGCCGATCCAGCTCGCGGCGGCGTACGCGGCCATCGCCAATGGCGGCGTGCTCTTCGCGCCCACCCTCGTTCGCGAGGTCCGGGCGCCGGACGGTCGGGTCATCTATCGCCACCGGCCCGAGCCGGTGCGGCGCGTCATCACGCCGGCAGTCGCGGCCAGACTGCGCGACTACCTGCGTGCCGCGGTCGGGGAAGGCGGGACCGGCGAGCAGGCCCAGCTCCAGAGTTACAAGCTCGTCGGCAAGACGGGCACGTCCCACGAGACCGAGAACGGCCGCTACGTGGACCGCTACACCGGGTCGTTCGCGGCAATCTTTCCGGCAGCCGACCCGCAGTTCGTGGCGATCGTCAAGATCGACGCGCCCACGGGTGTGAGCTACTACGGCGCCCAGACGGCGGCGCCGCTCCTCAAGGAAATGCTGCTCGAGGCGCTGGCCTCGCCGCAGAGCGTGGTGAGTCGCGATCTGCGGGCGGCCCCGGCGGGCGACGAGCGGTCGGCCGAGCGTCTTGAACCGGTGCGTCCCGCCGCGAGCGTGCCGGTTGTGGCCGTCTCGTGGCCGTATCACAGCGTGGATACGACGGTCGCCGCCGGTCCCGTGCCGGACGTCAGCGGGACATCGGTGCGCGCGGCCGCCGCCACGCTGCAGCGCCGGGGGTACCGCGTGTCGCTCCATGGGTTTGGGCAGGTGACGCGCACCGTTCCGGCCGCGGGTGAGACGGTGCGCCCGGGAACCACGGTGGCGGTGTGGACCGATCGCTGAGATGCGCGCGCCGATGACGCCGTCACTGGCGGAACTCGTGGCCGCGCTGCGTCGCGAGGACCTGGTGATCGCGACGCCGACGACGCTGCCCCCGGTCACCGGCATCACGGCGGACAGCCGCGCGGTGCGGCGCGGCGACGTCTATGTCGCCGTACGTGGATCCCGGACCGACGGTCACCGGTTCGTCGCCGATGCCATCGGGCGCGGAGCGGCTGCCGCTGTGGTCGAGACCCCGACCACGGACGCCGTGCCCGAGGTGGTGGTGCGGGACGGCCGGCTGGCCGCGCTCGCGCTGGCTCGTGCGTGGTACGGCGATCCCGGTCGCAGCATGACGCTCATCGGCGTGACCGGCACCAACGGCAAGACGACCACCACGGCGCTGATCCGCCATCTGCTGAACGGTGCCGGCGCCGCGGCGAGCATCGGGACGCTCGGCGCGTTCGACGGGGCGGGGACCGCCATCGCTTCGACCGCGGGCTCACTGACAACGCCGGGGACGGTCGATCTCCAGGCGACGCTGGCCGCGCTGCGCGACGCCGGCACGCGCTACGTGGTGATGGAAACGTCGTCTCACAGCCTGGATCAGGGGCGGCTGGACGGACTGACGTTCCAGGCCGGTGTCTTCACCAACCTCACGCGCGATCATCTGGACTATCACGGCTCGATGGAGGAATATCTGGCCGCCAAACTCAAGCTGGCGCGTTATCTGGCGCTCGACGGCCTGGAGATCGTCAACCTGGACGATCCCGCGTGGTCCGCGCTGCCGGCGCGGGAGGGCAGGGTGACCTTTGGGCTGGACCCGGCGGCGGACGTCCGTGCGACGACCGTGCGCGGTGATGCGGCGGGTACCCAGCTCCGGCTCGTCACGCCGTGGGGAGATACCGACGTGGCGCTGCCGCTGCTCGGCGATTTCAATGTCGCCAACGCGCTGGCGGCGGCGGCGACGGCGCTCGGGCTCGGCGAAGCGATCGACGACGTGGCGTGCCGGCTCAGCGTCGCGCCACAGGTGCCGGGCCGCATGGAGCGGATCGCGACAGAGCCGTGCACTGTGCTACGCGACTACGCGCACACCCCCGACGCGCTGGAACGGGCGCTGGCCACGCTGAGACCCCTCACGACGGGCCGGCTCGTGGTGGTGTTCGGCTGCGGCGGGGACCGCGACCGCGGCAAGCGGCCGATCATGGGACGGGTGGCGGGCGAGGGAGCCGACCTGGCCATCGTGAGTTCGGACAACCCGCGGACGGAAGACCCGGACGCCATCATCGACGACATCGTCGCCGGCATGGGCGCGCTGCCCCATGAGCGCATCGCCGACCGGCGCGCCGCCATTGCGGCCGCCCTCGCGTCGGTGCAACCTGGCGACACGCTCCTCCTCGCCGGGAAGGGGCACGAGACGTATCAGGTCGTCGGCACCGAGAAGCAGCCGTTCGACGAGCGGGCGATCGTCGCCGAGCTCGTCGGGGGCCGGTAATGCGCTGGTCCGGCGACTTCGTCCGACGTGCGCTCGAGCTCGCGGCGCCGGTCCCGGCGGACTTCAGCCAGATCTCCACCGATACGCGCACACTCCTCCCCGGCGCGCTGTTCGTTGCGCTGGCCGGCGAGCATTTCGATGCGCACGAGCACCTCGACGCGGCGCGCGATCGGGGTGCGGCGGCCGCCGTCGTGCGCACCGGGACGCCGGCCGTCGCCGGTCTGCCGCTCCTCGAAGTGCCCGATACGCTGGCGGCCTACGGCGCGCTGGCGCGAGCGCGACGGCAGGCGTTTGCGGGCCCGGTGATCGCCGTGACCGGTACCAACGGGAAGACGACCACCAAGGAAATGCTGGCCGCGATGCTCGCGACCCGATTTCGGGTGCATGCCACGCGGGCGAATCTCAACAATCTGGTGGGCGTGCCGCTCACGATTCTGGAAGCGCCCGCCGATGCGGATGCCCTGGTGGTCGAGGCCGGAGCCAATCTGCCGGGCGAGATACCGCGGTATCATGCGATCATCGAACCGACCGTCGCCGTGGTGACGAACGTCGGGGCGGGGCATCTCGAGGGATTCGGGTCGATCGACGGAGTGATGCAGGAAAAGCTGGCGCTCACCCGTGGCGTGCCGCTTGCCGTCGTGGGCACTGACCCGCCGACGCTCGCCGCGCGGGCTCGCGAGCTCGCGGCGCGGGTCGTGACCGCCGGGCTTGCCGACGCCGACGTGACCCCCGGGGCTCTGGTGCTGGACGGGGCGGGGCGGGCGACGTTCGCGCTCGACGGCCACCCCGTCAGGCTCCCGCTCCCCGGCCGGCATCTGGCCGCCAACGCGATGCTGGCATGGGCGGTTGCACGGGAGCTCGGTGTGGAGCCGGCGGCGGCGGCGGCCGCGCTCGCCGCGCTCCGCTTGCCGGCCGGCCGGAGCCAGCTCGAGTCGCTGGGCGGCTTCACGGTGCTCAACGATTGCTACAATGCCAATCCGCAGTCGTTCGCATCGGTCATCGCCACGGCGCAGGCGATGCGCGGGGGCCGCCGACTGGTGTTCATCGCCGGGACCATGCGGGAGCTGGGAGCCGACTCGGCCCGGCTGCATGCCGACGTCGCGCGCCAGCTGACCGAACTGCAGCCCGATCTGCTGGGCGCGGTGGGGGAATTTGTGCCGGCGCTCGCGCCCTACGCCACCGCACTGGGCGACCAGCTGGTCACGGCGGACGATCCGGCCGCCCTGGCGCCGCTGCTCCGGCCCCGGCTTCGCGGCGATGAGTTGCTCGTGGTGAAGGCATCCCGCGGCGTGGCGCTCGAACGTATACTTCCGCTGCTCGCGCCCGCCCCGCCATCATCGCCCGAGGCCTGATGTTCTATTACCTGCTTGCTCCGCTGGGCAAGAAGTACATCATCTTCAATCTCTTCAACTACATCAGCTTCCGGGCTGCAGGTGCCATTGTCACGGCGCTGCTGCTGGCATTTGTGGTGGGTCCCGCGATCATTCGTCGGCTCCGGCGGCACAAGGTCGGTCAAGTGATCCGGGCCGAGGGCCCGGCCAGTCACCAGGTGAAGCGGGGCACGCCGACCATGGGCGGGCTTATCATCCTGCTCGCGACCATCGTACCGACCGTGTTGTGGGCCCAGCTCGAGAACCGGTTCGTCGTGGTCGCGATGCTTTCGATGCTGTGGATGGGGTGCATCGGGTTTCTCGACGACTACCTCAAGGTGGTGCAGGGGAAGTCGCGTGGCCTGGTGGCCAAGTGGAAGCTGGTGGGCCAGTGCTCGTTCGGGCTGCTGCTGGGGCTTTTCCTCGTGCTCAAGCCTGTGGTGGCGGTGGACCTGATTCCGGCGACCGCGACGACGCTGCCGTTCTTCAAGTACCTCGTGGTTCACTTCGCGCCGTGGCTGTTCGTGGCCTTCGTGACCACCGTGACCATCGGCAGCAGCAACGCCGTCAATCTGACCGACGGGCTCGACGGCCTCGCGGCCGGGCTCGGCGGTATCGCGGCGTTTGCGTTCGCGATCTTCGCCTATCTGTTCGGTCGCACCGACCTGACCGGCTATCTGAATCTCTTCTATCTCTCGGGCGCCGGCGAGCTCGCCATCTTCTGCGCCGCGCTCATGGGCGGGTGCATCGGGTTCCTCTGGTTCAACGCCCATCCCGCCGAGGTGTTCATGGGCGATACCGGCAGTCTGGCGATTGGCGGCGCGCTGGGCACCGTGGCCATCCTGCTGAAGGCGGAATTCCTCCTGCTGCTCGTCGGCGGCGTGTTCGCGGCGGAGACGGTGTCGGTCCTACTGCAGACGTCGGTGTACAAGTGGTTCAAGCGTACGCGCGGCAAGGAATACGCCGATGCCCACCGGGTCTTCCGGATGGCTCCGCTGCACCATCACTTCGAGAAACTCGGTTGGGCGGAGACGACGGTGGTGACGCGCTTCTACATCATCGGACTCCTGTGCGCGCTGGTGGCGCTGTCGACGCTGAAGGTGCGCTGATGCTGGCGGCATGGCGGGCCAGCGGGCGCGAGGTCGCGGTGGTCGGACTCGGGCGGAGCGGCGTGGCGGCGACGCTCCTCCTGCGCGATCATGTGATCCCGGTCTATGCCTCGGACACCGGCACCGGGCACCGCTTCGACGAGTGGGCAGCAGCGCTCAGGGCCGCCGGTGCAGCCGTGGATCTCGGCTCGCATGCGCTTGATCGGATTGCGGCAGCGGTCGCTGTGGTGGTGGCACCGGGGGTGCCGCCCGATGTGCCGCCCCTGGCCGCGGCGCGTGCGGCAGGCGTGCCGATCCACGCGGAGGTGGACCTGGGTTTCGTCGCGCTCACGCGGACCCGGTGTGTCGCCATCACCGGCACCAATGGCAAGACCACGACGACGTCGCTGATCGCACAGCTCATGACCGCAATCGGACTGAGGGCCGCCACGGCGGGCAATATCGGCCGCCCACTCTGTGACGTGGCGCGCATGGCGGATCCACCCGGCTGGCTGGCCCTCGAGCTGTCCTCGTTCCAGCTCCATGACGCGCCCAACGTCCGGCCCGACATCGCCGTGCTGACCAATCTCGCCCCCAACCATCTCGACCGATACCACTCGCTCGACGAGTACTACGCCGACAAGGCGCTGCTCTTTGCGCACACGGACGACCGTTCGGTGTCCGTGACGAACGCCGATGATGCGGCGGTCGCGACGATGACGGCGTCCGTGCATGGCCGGCGGCTCGCGTTTTCCATTCGCGGCCGGGCGGATGGCTGGTACGACCGCGCGGCGGACGCGCTCATGCTGGACGACGTGGCGGTCCTTTCGCGCCGCGAGTTGCCGCTCCTGGGCGACCACAACGTGGCCAATGCGCTCGCCGCGATGCTGGTGGCCGCCCACCTCGGCGGCACCGCCGAGCGGATGGCGGCGGGACTCCGGACGTTTCGATCGATCCCGCACCGGGTGGAGCCGATCCGTGAAGTGGACGGCGTGCTCTGGATCAACGACTCCAAGTCCACCAACGTCACCTCCACCGAGGTGGCGATCGCGGCGCTCGACCGGTCGTTCGTGCTGCTGCTGGGCGGACGCCACAAGGGTGAGCCGTATACCCGCCTCGGGCCGCTGCTGGCCTCGTGCCGGGCGGTGGTGGCCTATGGCGAGGCGCGCGACACCATCCTGCGCGACCTCGCCGGCGTGGTGCCGCTGGTCGCCGCGGACGACTTTGACGACGTGCTGCGAGAGGCGCGCGCGCTGGCGCACGAAGGCGACGCGGTCCTCCTGTCACCGGCATGCTCCAGCTACGACATGTTCCAGAATTACGAAGCGCGGGGCGCGTATTTCCGGGCCGCCGTGGAGGCGATGTAGCCATGCGACCGGTGCGCCATCCCGGAGAACTCCGCTGGGAAACCCGGCTGCTGGGCGTCGTGACCCTCACGCTGCTCGTCATCGGCGTCGTGTCGACCTACAGCGCCACCAGCGTGATGCAGGACCAGGGGGCGGGGATGGGAATGGGGTATGCCCTGCGGCAACTGCTGGGTGCGGCGCTGGGCGGCGGGCTCCTGCTGCTCGCATCGAGACTGGACTATTACCGGTGGCGCCAGTTCGCCTGGCCGCTGCTGATCCTGACGATCCTGCTGCTGCTCATCCCGGTGGTGCCGGGCACCCGGGGGATCGCGCCGGCGCACAACGGCGCCCGCCGATGGATCGAGGTGAAGGGCGGCATGAGCTTTCAGCCGTCGGAGCTGGCGCGGCTCGCCGTCGTCGTGTGGTGCGCGATGCTGGCGACCAAGAAGGGCACCCAGGTCCGGGACTTCAAGCGCGGCATGCTGCCCTTCATTGTGGTGCTGGGGAGTGTGTCGCTTCTCATCCTGCTGGAGCCCAACCTGTCGATGGCCACGCTCGTGGCGCTGCTGGGCGGCATTGTGCTGTTCAGCGCGGGCGCCCGAATCGGCCACTTCGTGTTGCTGACGGCCATTGCGGGGATGATCGCCTACAACCGCATCACCCATGTGCAGTACCGGCTTGCCCGCATGAGCACTTTCGCCAACGCCGGATCGGCGACATCCGATGCGTCGTATCAGATTCACAATTCGCTGGTCGGCATCGGGTCCGGCGGCCTCTTTGGGGTCGGCTTTGGACACGGGCAGCAGAAACTCGGCTACCTCCCCTACGCCACATCCGATTTCCTCTTCAGCGCCATCGGCGAGGAGTGGGGCTTTCTCGGCCTGCTCGTCATCGTGGCGCTGTACGCGGCCTTCTGCTGGCTGGGCTTTCGCATCGCGAAGACCGCCTCGGATCCGTTCGGCCAGTACCTGGCGGTGGGGCTCACGGCGACCGTCGGCGTAACCGCGTTCATGCACATGGCGGTCTCGCTCGGCCTGATGCCCACGACCGGGCTCACCCTGCCATTCATGTCGTATGGGCGCTCGAGTCTCGTGGTCTCGATGTTGGGGACCGGCATCCTGCTCAACATCGGCCGGCAGCGTGGGCGGCGCACGCCGGAAGGCGGACGGGTGAGGTCGCGCGATGCCGCCTGAAACGGCCGCGACTGCCGGGCCGGTCGGGCCCGCTCGGCGGATCCTGATCGCGGGGGGCGGCACCGGCGGCCATCTCATGCCCGCGCTGGCCATCGCCGGCACGCTTCGCGACGCGGCGCCCGAGGTCGAGCCGGTGCTGGTGGGCGCCGCGCGCGGCGTCGAGGCGCGACTGCTGCTCACCCGCGACTTCCGGTTCCATCTCTTGCCGGCCGAGCCGCTCTATCGGCGAACCTGGTGGCGCAACGTCCGGTGGCCGCTGATCGCGTGGCGGCTGGTGGGCCGGCTTATCCGCCTGTTCCGGGCCGAGCGGCCGGTGGCGGTCATCGGGACCGGTGGGTACGCATCGGCGCCGGTGGTGTGGTGGGCGGCGCGCCGCGGCATCCCGACCGCGATCCAGGAACAGAACGCGTATCCCGGGCTCGCAACGCGGCGGCTGGCCCGGATCGTGGACCACGTCTACCTGGGCCTTCCGGAAGCACGGACCCGGCTGAAACCGGGACCACGCACCACGGTGTTCGACACCGGCAATCCCATCGTGCCGCCGACGCCCGAGCGGCGACACGCAGCGTTGGCGCGATTCGGTCTCAGCGGAGACCGGCCGGTCCTGCTGGTCACCGGAGGCAGTCAGGGCGCCCTCGCGATCAACCAGGCGGTGGCCCGCTGGCTCGAGAACGGTGGCGGCGCGGGTATCGCCGTCATCTGGGTCACGGGCCGCGGTACGCACGCCCGTTTTGCCGGGCACCATCGGCCGCCCGATGTCACCGTGATCGACTTTCTGGACCCGATGGCCGATGCCTATGCGGTGGCCGACCTGGCGCTCGCGCGGGCTGGGATGATCACCGTGGCCGAGCTCTGCGCCTGGGGGGTGCCGAGCGTGCTGGTGCCGCTGCCGACGGCGGCGGCCGACCACCAGACCTACAACGCCCAGGCGATGGCCGGTGCCGGTGCGGCCGTCATGTTGCTCCAGGACCGGATGATTGCGGAGGGGCTGGCGGGGCCGGTGGGAGGACTGCTGGCGGACACGGAACGGCGGGCTGAAATGGGCGCGCGGGCGCGGGCCAGGGGCCGGCCGGATGCGGCGCGTACCATTGTGTCGCTTCTTTTGACAGTCGCCGGCGAGTCGCGGCCTTTCGCGAATGCGGGCAATATTTTACCTTAGCCGGGGCCACGATGGAATTGTTCAACGCGGATGACCGGCGGCCGGTCCATTTCATGGGGATCGGGGGGGCCGGAATGCGCGCGCTGGCGCTGATCGCCTGCCGCCGCGGCGTCCCGGTGAGCGGGTGCGACAACGACCCCGCCGGTGCCGCGGATCTGACGGCGCTGGGGGCCACGGTCCTTCAGGGGCACGATCCGGCGCATGTCGTCGGAGCGCGGGCGGTGGTGGTGACGGCCGCCGTGCGCCCGGATCATCCGGAGCTGGCGCGGGCGCGGGAACTGGGCATCCCGGTGATTCCGCGGAAGGAAGCGCTCGCGGGGCTCATCGCGGGGGCCCGGACTGTGGCCGCCGCGGGCACCCACGGCAAGACGACTACGACCGTCATGACGACCGAGGCGCTCACCGCCGCGGGGCTGATGCCGACGGGGCTGGCAGGCGGGCGGGTCCGTGCATGGGGCGGCAACGCCCGACTGGCGGGAGACACATTGTTCGTCGTCGAGGCCGACGAGTACGATCAGGCCTTTCTGACGCTTCATCCGACTATCGCGATCGTAAACAACGTCGAGGCCGACCATCTGGAGTGCTACGGGTCGGTGGAGGCGCTGGAGACGGCGTTCGTCGACTTTGCCGGGCGAGCGGAGACGGCGCTCGTGGGCGCGGATGACGCCGGGGCCCGGCGGGTCGCCGACCGTCTCCGCACGCGGGTCTGGCGTTTCGGCACCGCCGAGGATGCCGCGCTCCGGATCACCGACGTGGCGCAGACCGCCGCCGAGACGCGCGCCAGGATTGCGCTGCCGGGCGGCCGCGCGGTGACGCTGCGGCTTCAGGTGCCGGGGATGCACAACCTCCGCAACGCCGTCGGCGCCCTCGGCGCGGTCCTCGCGCTGGACGCGCCGCTCGAGCCGGCACTGGAGGCGCTCGCCGAATATCGCGGGGTGGGCCGCCGCTTCGAGCGGCTGGGTGAGGCGGGCGGGGTCGAGCTGGTGGACGACTACGCGCATCACCCTTCGGAGTTGGTCGCGGCCCTGGCGGCGGCGCGCCAGGCCTATCCCGGACGACGCCTGGTCGCGGTGTTTCAGCCGCATCTCTATTCGCGCACCGCGCAACATGCTGCGGCGATGGGGATCGCGCTGGCGGCGGCGGACCTCGCGATCGTCACTGAGATCTACGCCGCGCGGGAAGACCCGATGCCGGGGGTGAGCGGCCGACAGGTGGCTCAGGCCGCCGGGCAGGCCGGTGTTGAGGTACTCTTCGAGCCGGACCGCGCGGCACTCGGGCGGCGGGTGCTGGAAGTGCTGCGGCCGGGCGACGTGGTGCTCACGCTCGGGGCCGGCGACATTACCCGGCTGGGACCGGAGCTGGCGGGATGGCTTTCGGCCGCCTGAAGCCGGGCTGGTACGTCCTGGCGGCCATCGGGCTCGCGCTGCTCGCCTGGTCCGGGGGGCCCGCGCTGGGACGCCGGATGAGCTTCTTCCGGGTCAGGCGGGTAGAATTGGTGGGTCTGCGCTACGGCACGGTCGCGGCGACACTGGCGGGGCTCCGCTTGCCGAGCCGGTTCAGCGCCTTCGATGATCTCCGGCCGATCGCCCGGCGTGCGGCGGCACTGCCCGGCGTGCGGCACGCCGAAGTGAGCCGCCGGCTGCCGGCGACGCTGCGGGTCGAGCTGGAGGAGGCGGTGCCAGTGGCGTTGGCGCCGCGAGGCGACTCGCTCACCTTGATCGACGCGCGGGGGCGGGTGCTGCCGTTTGACCCGCTGCATTCGGCGCCGGACCTGCCGGTGGCGCAGACCGCCGATTCGCTGGTGGCGCGCCTGCTGGGCCGGATGCAGGATTTCAATCCGACATTGTTCGCCATCGTGGTGGCGGCGCATCGGGAGCAGGACGACGTCGTACTGAATGTCGGCGGTCCGGGCCTGCGGTTGAGGCCGGACGCGTCGCCGGAGGAGATGCGAGCGGTGAAGGCAGTCGTGGATGAGCTCGCCCGCAAGGGGCGCCGCTATCGGGAACTCGACGGACGGTTCGCCGGCCAGGTGATCCTCCGGGGGGGCGCGTGAGCGCCCAGCCGCACCAGCTGGTCGCGGCACTGGACTTGGGCTCGACGAAAGTGACGGCGGTGATTGGCGAGGTGACGGGCGATGCCCGCGATCCCTCGCTCAAGGTGCTGGGCCTCGGTGTCGAGCGGAGCAACGGCGTGCGCCGGGGCGTGGTTCGGGACATCGAGGAGACCACCCGGGCCATCGCCAAGGCGATGAACGACGCGCAGCGGATGGCGGGCGTGGAGGTCGGCACCGTCTATTGCGGCATCGCGGGCGAGCACGTCGCCGGTCGCAGCTCGCACGGCATGGTCAGCGTCACCGGCGACGAGATCCGGACCGGCGACGTGGCCCGGGTCAACGACATGGCGAGCAACGTCTCGTTCGGCCGCGACCACGAGCTGTTGCACGCGATCCCGCAGGACTACCTGATCGACCAGCAGGCCGGCATCAGTGAGCCGATCGGCATGACCGGCTCCCGCCTCGAGGCGGAGGTCTATCTGGTCACCGTCCTGAGCAGCGCCATGCAGAATCTCCGGAAGTGCGTGGAGCGGGCCGGGTACCATGTGGGAGAATTCGTGCTGGAGTCGCTGGCGGCGTCGCTGGCGGTGCTGACCGCGGACGAGCGCGAGCTGGGGTGCGCCATCGTCGAGCTGGGCGGCGGTTCGACCAACGTATCCGTGTTTCACAATGGCAAAATCCGGCACACCGGCTCGCTGCTGTGTGCCGGCGGCCACGTGACCGGCGACATCGTGCACGGCCTGCAGGTGACGCAGCACGACGCGGAACGCCTCAAGGAGCGGTTCGGAGCGGCCTTTGAGCCGCTCGTGCCCGAGTCGGACGTATTTGACCTGCCCAGCACGCCGGCACAGGGTGCCCGGACGGCTCAGCGGCGGGTGCTGGCGCATATCATGCACATGCGTCTCCAGGAAATCCTGGAATACGCCCTCGATGAGGTGACGCGTGCAGGGTATCATCAACGGCTGCCGGCCGGCGTGATCCTGACCGGAGGTGGCGCGCAGGCCCCCGGAATCGTCGAGCTGGCCCGCGAGGTCTTTGCGGCACCGGCCCGGATCGGGATCCCCGGGCAGCGGTTGCGGGGCCTGGCGGACAGCGTGGAATCGCCGGTCATGGCGGTGCCGGTGGGGCTGGCCCTGTACGGCGCGCGACAGGTGGCGGCAGGAAGTGGGACGGGGGCGGGCGGCCGGCGGTCATCGCAGGCCGTCGGGAAATTGATCAATCCGGTGAAACGCTGGCTCCAGGATTTCTTCTGAGTCGGGCCCGAGAGGACACGCCATGATTTTTGAGCTGGAAGAGAGCGCCGGTCAAAGCGCGCGGATGAAGGTCGTCGGAATCGGCGGCGGCGGCGGCAACGCGGTCAATCGGATGATCGAGGAGGGGCTCCAGGGCGTCGAGTTCATCTCGGTCAACACCGACTCCCAGGCCCTCTCGATGTCTCGGTCAGACATCAAAGTCCAGATCGGCAAGAAGCTGACGCGCGGCCTCGGCGCCGGCGCCCGTCCGGAGATCGGGCGCCAGGCGATCGAGGAGAACCGCGATGAGCTGATGCCGCTCCTGGCCGGGGCCGACATGGTCTTCGTGACCTGCGGCATGGGCGGCGGCACCGGCACCGGTGCGGCGCCCGTGGTGGCGCAGATGGCCCGCGAGGCGGGGGCCCTGACTGTGGGCATCGTCACCAAGCCCTTCCTGTTCGAAGGCCGCCGACGGATGCGGCAGGCGGAGACCGGCATCGGCGAGATGCGCAAGGCCGTGGACACGATGATCGTCGTGCCCAACGAGCGGCTGCTCGCGGTGGTCGGCAAGGGGATCCCGTTCCAGGACGCGCTCAAGAAGGCCGACGAGGTGCTGCTGCATGCGACCCAGGGCATCGCGAGTCTCATCACGTCCACCGGTATCATCAATGTGGACTTCGCCGATGTGCGCACCGTCATGCAGAACGGCGGCGCGGCGCTGATGGGGACCGGCATCGGCCGGGGCGAGAACCGCGCGCTCGAAGCGGCGCAGCAGGCGATCTCGAGCCCGCTGCTCGACAACGTCTCGATCGCGGGCGCCACCGGCGTGCTGATCAACATCATCGGCGGCGACGACCTCACGCTGGGCGAGACCACGCAGATCAACGACATCATCCACGACGCCGTGGGTGACGACGCCGAGATCATCTTCGGGGCCGGCAACGATCCCGCCATGCACGGCGAGGTGCGCGTCACGGTGATCGCCACCGGCTTCGATCGCGCGGTTACCGGTGTCGAGCCCACGCACGGCGCCCGGAGCGCGAGCGTCCTCACCTTCCCGCAGAAGCGGATGCAGAGCGCCGGCGCCACGCCCACCGGGACCCCGGCCCAGCCGCGGCCGGCGGCCGCACCCCGCACCGCAGCACAGACGCCGTCGATGCCCGGCACGCTGGAGACGCCGGACATGGAGATTCCCACGTTCATTCGCAGGCAAATGGATTGATGTCACGCTTCAAGCTTCCGGCCGCGCTGCTGGTTTTCAGCGCCGCTGCGTTCTTTGCCGCCAGCGGCCAGTGGCCCTGGCAGCGACTCGCGCCCCCCGCCGCGCCGATCGCCGTCGCACCGGCGGCCCCGGCTCCGGTGGAGACGGTGGACACGCTCCACCGCGGCGAGACGGTGTCCGCGGTGTTCGCGCGGAACGGGGTGCTGGGTGTGGACCTCTCGGCGCTGACCCGGAAGCTCTCGCTCGATCCCCGGCGGCTGCGCGCCGGCCTGGTGTTCAACTTCCGTCACGCGGCGTCCGACTCGAGTCCCGAGGCGATCACCGTCCGCACCGGCCCCGAACAGCGCGTGCTGTTCCATCGCGCGGCCGATGGATGGGACGCCACCGCGGAAACCATCGAATGGCGGCCCGAAGTCATCCGCCTTGAGGGTGATATCCAGAATTCCCTCTATGAGGCGCTGGACGACCAGGTCTCCGATTCGACGCTGCCCAGCGACGCGCGTACCGGCCTCGCGTGGGCCCTGGCCGACGTCTACGACTGGAAAGTGGACTTCACGCGGGACATCCAGCCGGGCGATCACTTCCAGGTCCTGATCGAGCGGCTGGTCTCGGAGGAAGGCGACGTCCGCTTCGGCCGGATTCTGGCCAGCGACCTGTCGATCGCCGGCCACAGCCTGAGTGCGTTCCGCTTTGGCGGCGACAGTCACTTTTACGACCACGACGGCGCCTCGCTCCGCCTGGCGTTCCTTCGCGCGCCGCTGGAGTTCCGCCGCATCTCGTCCACCTTTGCCCGGGCCCGGTTCCACCCGATCCTCGGCATCACCCGCAAGCACGAGGGCACCGACTACGCGGCCGACATCGGCACGCCGGTCCGCGCGGCGGGTGAGGGCACGGTGGTCCGCGCCGGTAAGAGCGGGGGATACGGCAACCTCATCGAGCTGCGCCACCGCAACGGGGTCACCACCCGCTACGGCCATCTGAGCCGGATCCTGGTCCACTCGGGCGAGCGGGTGTCGCAGGGGGAGAGGATCGGGCTCGTCGGCATGACCGGTCTGGCCACCGGCCCGCATCTGCACTATGAGTTCCGGGTCAATGGCGTCGCCCAGGACTCGCGGCGCATGGCCCAGCAGAACGGTCCGCCGCTCTCCGGCCGCGAGCTCAACGAGTTCACGGCGGAGCGCGATCGCCTCGCCGCGCAGCTCTACGAGCATTCCGTGCCGACGCTGGTGGCCCAGCAGTCGAGCTGAAACAGGGTCCGCAGGACCGCCATACCAGCCCGTAGTGGACATCTATCCTGCCATCGATCTCCGACACGGCCGCGTCGTCCGCCTGAGCCAGGGCGAGGCGACGCGGCAAACCCGTTACGGCGATGATCCAGCCGCGACCGCCGAGGCGTTCGTGGCCGCCGGCGCGCGCTGGATCCATCTGGTTGACCTGGACCGGGCCTTCGGCGACGGGGATCAAATCGCCCTCATCGGCGCCATCGCGGCCCGCGTGGGTGACCGTGCGGCAATCCAGGTGGGTGGCGGGATCCGCGATCTCCCGCGGGTCCGGGCGCTGCTGGCGCTGCCCGTGGCGCGCGTGGTGCTGGGAACCGCCGCCGTCACCGATCCCGCGATGCTGACGGCGGCGCTCACGCTCGCGGGCCCGGGCCGGCTCGCCGTGGGCATCGACGCGCGGGACGGCTTCGTCGCGGTCCGCGGGTGGCAGGAGACGACCGGGGTCACCGTCGCCGCGCTGGGCGCGCAGGTGCGGGACGCCGGTGTGCGGACGGTGATCTACACCGACATCGCGCGGGACGGGATGCTCACCGGTCCCGACGTGGCCGGCGCAACCGCGCTCCAGGCACAGGGGATGGCCGTCATCGCCAGCGGCGGCGTGGCCTCGCTCGATGACCTCCGCCAGGTGGCCGCGGCCGGGCTCGCGGGCGCCATTGTCGGCCGCGCGCTCTACGAGCACAGCTTCCACCTCGACGACGCGCTCCGGCTGGCCGACGGCGCGGCATGCTGACTCTGCTCCTGCTCCTGCTTCTTGCGACGGCGCTGGCGCTCGCGGCCGTCACATATCTCCGGTTTGAGCGGCTGGGGCGCCGCGCACTGGTTCCGCTCCTGCTCCGCGCCACCGCGTGGTTTGCCCTCGGGCTGCTGCTGGTGAACGTGGGCTGTCCCCGTTCCCCCGCGGCGCGACGCCCGCTCGTGCTGCTGGACGCCTCGCTGAGCATGGCGGCGTCCGGGGGGCACTGGGCGGACGCCCTGGCGCTCGCGCGACGCCTGGGGGACGTACGGCGCTTTGGCGATGACCGCAGTGTCGTCGACACGTTGCCCGACCGCGGGCGATCGCTGCTGGGCCCGGCCCTGGCCGCGGCGTCCGCCGGCGACCGGCCGGTCATCGTGATCACCGACGGCGAGATCGACGACGCCCGCGACATCGCCCCCGACCTGCTGGCGCGCGCGACGATCCGGGTGCTGCCGCGCGCGCCGGGGCACGATCTGGCGGTGACGGCGCTCGACGGGCCGTCGCATGTCACGCGGGGCGACACGCTGTGGCTCGACGTGGAGATCGCCGACCTGAATGGCGCCGCCGGCGACAGCGCGACGCTCGAGGTGACCGCCGGCGATCGACGACTGGTCCACCGGGCGGTGGCCGTCGGCGGGGGCACCCGGCTGACGCTGGCGGTGCCGACCACGGCGCTTGCGGCCGGTGATCAGCTGCTTCACGTCGCGCTCGTCGGGGCCCGCGACGCGGAGCCGCTGACCGACGTCCGCGCCCATCTGGTCACCGTCACGGCGACGCCGGGCGTCGTGATCCTCGCGGCGCCGGGCGACTGGGACAGCCGATTCCTGTTCCGCACGATCCGGGACGTGGCCCAGCTGCCGGTGCGGGGGTACGTGCGCATCGAGGCGGACCGGTGGCGCTCCATGCACGACCTTGAGGTGGTCGGCACCGAGGAGGTGCGCCGGGCGGCGCGCCAGGCCGATCTGCTGGTGCTCAAGGGCGGCACGTCGGCGTTTGCGGCGGGCAGTGCGGCGCGGGGACTCTGGCTCTGGCCCAGCGGCGAGGGCGGCGAGACCCCGATCGACGGGGACTGGTACCTCGCGGCCACCACTGCGTCGCCGCTCGCGGGCGCATTTCTGGGGCAGCCGCTGGATTCCTTCCCGCCGGTTGTGCGCATCAGTCCGGTTGAGGCCACGATCGACGACTGGGTGGCGCTGACGGCGCAGGAGGGCCGGCGCGGCGCCGAGCGGCCTGTGGTGCTGGGCCGGGACGATGGGCGGCACCGCCGGGTCCGTGTGGCGGCGGACGGCCTGTGGCGCTGGGCCTTTCGCGGTGGGTCGAGCGAGCAGGTCTATCGGGCCTGGGTTGCGGCGACGACCAGCTGGCTGCTGGGCGGCGCGGACAGCGCGCGCGGCGCGGCGCGACCGGCGCGAGCTGTGGTCCAGCGGGGCCGGCCGGTGGTGTTCCAGTGGATCGCCGGCGGCACGCCGCGGGACCTGAGCCCTGCCTGGTCGGCGACCGGCGCCTCGCGGAGCGACACGCTCCGGTTCGATGGCGCCGGGCGCGCCGTGGCGTGGCTCCCCGTGGGCGAGTACCGTTACCGCCTGGGCGATGGCGGCGCCGGCACGGTGGTGGTCGAACCGTATTCGGACGAATGGGTCCGGCGCCCGCCGACGGTGGTGGCGCATGCCGGTCGGATGGCTGCCACCGCGGGCCGCAGCGCGGCGCGCGACTGGATCTGGCTCTTTGGCGTGGCCATCGCGGCGCTCGCCGGCGAATGGCTGGCCCGGCGCCGCCTGGGTCTCCGCTAGCGCCCGTTCCGTGCCCGGCGCGGTGCCGGCATACTCACAGGGATGAACATGGCGAATCGAATCGGCGGGTCGAACGTGGGTCTCTGGAAGCGCATCAAGCGCTTCGCGATGACCGACGTCGGCGCGCTCGTGCGCGGGCTCAACGCGTCGGATCTCGAGGCGATGGAGCGGCTGCTCATCGAGGCGGACTTCGGCGTCGCCACCAGCGTGGAGCTGACCGAGCACCTCGAGGACGGCGTGCGCGCGGGCCGGCTCAAGACCGAGGCGGACCTGCGCCGTGCACTGGCGGACCGTCTCGCGGCGATGCTGGCGAGCCCCGGCGAGCCCGGCGTCATCGCCCGGGCGGCGAGCGGACCCACCGTGGTGCTCATGGTCGGCGTCAACGGGGTGGGCAAGACGACCACTGCGGCAAAGCTGGGCCACCGGCTCAAGCGCGAGGGGCGGACGGTGCTGCTCGCCGCCGCCGACACCTACCGCGCGGGCGCGATCGCCCAGCTTCAGGTCTGGGCCGAGCGGCTCGACCTGCCATGCGTGGCGGGCGCCCCGGGGGGCGACCCGGCCGCCGTGGCGTTCGATGCGGTGGATGCGGCCGTGTCCCGCGGCAGCGACACCGTCATCATCGACACCGCGGGGCGGCTGCACACGCAGGAAGGGCTGATGGACGAGCTGCGCAAGGTGGTGCGTGTCGTCGCCCGGCGACTGCCGGGTGCCCCGCACGAAACGCTGCTGGTGCTCGACGGCACCGTGGGGCAGAACGCCGTGCAGCAGGGGCGGCTCTTCGGTGAGGCCGTCGCGCCGACGGGGCTGATCATTACGAAGCTCGACGGCAGCGCGCGGGGCGGGGCCGTGGCGGCGCTCCGGCGGGAGCTGGGCCTCCCCATCCGCTTCGTCGGACTGGGCGAGCAGGCGAACGACCTGATCCCGTTCGACGCGCAGCAGTTTGCCGACAACCTGGTGGGAGGCGGATAGGCGGGCCGGCCCGCCGTCCGGAGCGCGCGTGCCGCCGCGACAGACTTCGCCCAAGGTCCGCCTTGATACCCCCGTCAAGTTTCTCAAGGGCATCGGCGAGCGCCGCGCCGGCGCGCTCGCTCGCCTCGGCATCCGTACCGCGCAGGACCTTCTCTGGCATCTGCCCCACCGATACATCGATGCGTCGAGCGTCACGCCACTGGCGCGCGCCGAGGTCGGCGCCGAAGTCGCATGCGTGGGGCGGGTGGTGGCCAAGGGCGTGCTCCCCACCCGGCGCGGCCTCCGGATCTTTCACGCCGTCCTGCGGGATGACTCCGGCGTGCTGGAGTGCGTCTGGCCGGGCCAGCCGTTTCTCGATCGAACGATCGCCGTGGGCCAGACGCTGCTGGTCTCCGGCCCGGTCCGGTTCTACCACGGCCGGCAGATGGCGCCGCGCGAGTACATCATCCTGGCCGATGCCGACGCAGAGGGCGATCCACTGGAGGCCGGCAAGGTGCTGCCGGTCTATCCGGCGACCGAGGGGCTGAGCCACAAGGTCATTCGCACCCTGGTGGATCGCCACCTCGATGCGCTGCTTCCGCTGGCTGCCGACCTGCTGCCGCCGGCCGAGCGGACGGCACTCGGACTGCTGCCGCTCGGCGAGGCGCTGCTGGCGGTGCACCGTCCGGCCACCGCGGCGGCGGCGGAGGAGGGGCGGCGGCGGCTGGCGTTCGATGAGCTGTTCGATCTCCAGCTCACGCTGACGCGCGCACGGGACCTGGCCAAGCGGCAGCGGAACGGAGTGGCGTTCGAGCTGAAGCGCGATCTCACCACCCGGCTGCACGAGGCGCTACCGTGGCCGTTGACCGGCGATCAACAGCGCGCGCTGCGCGAGATCGTGGCCGACATGACCGCGCCGGATCGGATGCACCGGCTGCTGATGGGCGACGTGGGCACCGGCAAAACGGTCGTGGCACTCTTTGCCATGCTGCTCGCGCTGGAGAACGATTACCAGGCCGCACTCATGGCGCCCACCGAGTTGCTGGCGGAGCAGCACGCGGCGACACTCGAGCAGCTGCTGGCGCCGCTCGCCATCCAGCCCCATCTGCTGCTCGGCCGCCAGACCGCGTCCGGGAAGGCGGCGTCACGCAAGGCGATTGCCTCGGGCGCGGCGCGCCTCGTGGTTGGAACCCACGCGCTGGTGCAGGCAAGCACGGCGTTCCGGCGGCTGGGGCTGGTGGTGATCGACGAGCAGCACCGCTTTGGCGTGGAGCAGCGGGCCGCGCTCATCGGCAAGGGCACTGCACCGGACGTCCTGCTGCTGACGGCCACGCCCATTCCGCGCTCGCTCGCGCTCACGCTCTATGGCGACCTGGATGTCTCGACGCTGCGGGAGCGGCCGCCGGGGCGCGGGTCGATCCGCACCGCTGTCCGGGTCCCCTCACAGCGCGAGCGGGTCATGGAGTTCGTGGAGCGGGAGGCGAGGAATGGGCGGCAGGCGTACGTCGTGCTGCCGGTGATCGACGAGTCCGAGCGGGCCGATCTCCGGGCCGCGAGCACGATGCGGGA
Source organism: Gemmatimonadales bacterium (assembly GCA_038250675.1). Classification (GTDB taxonomy): domain Bacteria; phylum Gemmatimonadota; class Gemmatimonadetes; order Gemmatimonadales; family GWC2-71-9; genus JAICUF01. Next base: position 9,632 of record JBBSCB010000023.1, on the reverse strand, counting down.
GGCGCTGGCGGGCCGGTGGCCGGACCTGGCGGTAGGGCTGGTGCACGGGCGGATGAAACCGGCGGAGCGCGACGAGGTGATGCGGCGGTTCCGTGCCGGCGACGTCGCGGTGCTGGTGGCCACCACGGTGATCGAAGTGGGGATCGACGTGGCCAACGCCACCTCCATGGTCATCGAGCATCCCGAACGCTTCGGCTTGGCGCAGCTCCACCAGTTGCGCGGCCGGGTGGGCCGCGGTGCGGGGAGCAGCTACTGCGTGCTGATGTCGGAGGATCCGGTGCCGGAGCGGCTCCGTGCGTTCGCCGCCACCGAGGACGGCTTCGCGATCGCGGAGCTCGATCTTCGCGAGCGCGGCATGGGGGATCTCATCGGGGCGCGGCAGTCGGGCGGCTTCGAGGTGCGCCACGCGCGCCTGCCCGGCGACGAGGATCTGCTCGATCGGGCGCGCGCGCTCGCACGACGGGTGATTGCGGGCGATCCCACGCTCCGGCGCCCCGAGCACCAGGCGCTCCGGGAGCGGGCGGTGAGCCGCTTTCCGCGCGCGACCGAGCTGTTCCGCGTGGGATGAGTTTGCGCCGGTCCCCCGGCGGCGGCAGATTGGGGGGACACCCTCCCAGAGCCCCAATGGCCACACCGTACGAGCCGGCCCCGGTCGACACCTCGGGCGTGACGCTTCCGCCCGGCATCCTGGCGCTCACCGAGCGGCTGGCCCGCAACGCGCATGATGTGTGGGCGCGGCAGCGGCTGGCGGACGGGTGGCGCTGGGGCCCGCGCCGTAATGACGACACCCGTGAGCACCCCTGCCTGTTGAGCTACGACGAGCTTCCGGATTCCGAGCGCGAATACGACCGCCAGGTTGCCCTGGGTACCTTGCGGACGATTCTGGCCCTCGGCTACCGCATCGACAAGGCATGAGCGCCATCGCCGATGGTGTTGTGCCGGACCACGACATGCACGACACGCCGTCGGAGCTCGAGGCCACGCGCCGGTGGCCGCCGCTGCACGACGCCCTCGTCGTGCTGGACGCCGCGCTGGGGCCGGCCTTCGACACCGCGGACCGGCGCGCACTGGCCAGCCAGCGCCGCTACCGCTGGGTGATTCTGGTGACGGCGTGGGGCGGCTCGCTCGCGGTCCTCGGCGCGCTGGGGCAGCTCACATTTGAGCAGCTGGACCTTCCGCGCGCCGCGGTCGTCGCCGGCTGGCTCGAGCTCGGGGCCATCGCGGCGACGGCCCTGGGCGTGCTCGCCGGGCTGGGGCTGTTCCGACTCGAAAACTGGCTGCTGGAACGGTTCCGCGCCGAGCAGCTTCGCCTCCTCAAGTTCCGGATGCTGCTCGATCCGCGGATCTGGACCGCCGGCCCGGCCCGCGAGGAGTGGCGTGCGGCGCTTACCAACCAGCGCGACGCGATCGCGGCACTCGCCCGCGGCTCCCTCGCGGCGCAGTCCGAGCGAGAGGTGGTGCCGCGGCTGCCGTCGCCGGTGGACTGTGTCGAGGTGGATGCCAACGGCCTGCTGGCGCTCCTGGCCTATTACCGCCGAAAACGGATCGACGTGCAACGGGCGTATTTCGCGAGCGCGGCGTCCCGCGGAGGTGCGCTGCTGGACCGCCCGCGGCTCCTGCCGGCGTTCTTCTTTGCCAGCGTGCTGATGGTCGCGGCTCACGTCGCGGTGGACCACCTGGGTGCGGAGGGCGCGCCGTGGCGGCGCGCCAGCATCTGGCTGATCGCGGCCTCCGCGGCGCTGCCGGTGACCTGGGCCGGGATCCGCACGTGGCGGTCCGCGCGGGAGTTCACCCGCAATGTGGCGCGCTCGACGGCGCGGCGCGACATGCTGGACGAGGTCACCGCGCTCGTGGCGGATGCGACCGCGGCCCATCCGTCGCACCTCCTCTGTCACCTGCAGATGTGCGAACTGGTGCTGGAGTCCGACCAGCGCGAGTGGCTCCGACTCATGCGTGAGGTGGAATGGTATGGCTGACCACTCGCAGCGGGACGTGTTCATCAGCCACGAGAAGTCCGACGGCGACGTCGCGCTCGAGCTGGCGGCCCGGCTCCGGGCCGCCGGCTACTCGACCTGGTGCTATGAAGAGGACAGCGCGGCCGGCGGCAGCTACCTGGTGCAGATCGATCGCGCGATCGAGGCGGCGCGGTCGATGGTCGTCATCATCTCACCGCAGTCGCTGCGCTCACCCCATGTCCGCAACGAGATCATCCGCGCCTACGAGAGCGAGAAGCGATTCATTCCGATCCGCCGCGGAATGGCCCACGACGACGTGATGCGGGCGCAGGACGAGGAGGACGACGACCGCCGCCGCGAATGGCGGATGGCGTTCGGCGCCGCCGTGTCGCTTCCGTGGGATCCGGGCGACCCCGAAAGCGTCGCCGCGCGCGTGGCGGACGGGCTGCGGCGCCAGGGACTGCTGCCGGGGGAGCCCAGTGGTGACTACGTGGCGCCGCCGGTGCGCGCGCAGCGGCCGGCGGACCGGGGCGCAACCCCGCAGCCCTCAGGTGCGACCGGCGGCCTCCGCATGCCGACCGATCCGGCGGGCCTCCAGGAGCTGCTGCGCGCGCCCATGACGCGCGTCGTGGCTGCCGGCGCGATTGGCGCGATCGGTGCGCTGGTCAACGCGCAGAATCTGCTCGGCGTCGTGGCGCCGGGGGCCGAGCAATGGCTGTACCAGCTCATCCCGCTCATGCGGCTGCTCAACCTTGCCGCGAACGGGGTGGGACTCTGGCTCAACATCCGGCTGGTCCGCATGGCCTGGCGCCTGTTCCAGGGCGACTGGACCGACGAGGGGGCGATTCGCGGCATCGTGGCGCTGCAGCTCAAGGTGGTGGCGGGATGGCTCGGGCTGGCATTGCTGCTGGCGCTGGTGGGCGTGCCCTCCGGGGCCGGCACGATGCGGGGGCCGATGATCAGCGGCGTCATCACCGCGGCGGTGATGGCCGGTGCGCCGTTGCTGCTGGTTCGCTACCTGTTCCAGCTGCGGGACCGCCAGGCGCCCGGCCCCGCCGGCGTGTGACGCCGGTCAGAATGCCAGCCGGACGCCGACCACGGTGCGGCTCCCGACCTGGCGCAGCTCCGGCGTGAAGGGGATGTTCCGCGGCGGGCCGGCCGGGCGCGCCAGTTCCCAGATGAACAGCGCGGCCGATCCCAGCAGCGCGCTCTCGCCGGCAACGAGCCAGGTCCGCGCGCGACGGTCCGCGCTGAGCGAGGATTGATAGATGGCTTCGCTTCCGGCGTCGAGGTAGCGGCCGGCGGGATCGGTGTCGCACAGGGCGTGGTCGGCCGGTGTGCAGCGCGCGGCCAGGTCGCCGAAGATGCTGTCGGCCACGTGGTGCTGGTGCAGCGCCGCCAGATTCATGGCGAGCGAGGTACCGAGGAGGGCCCACTTGCCGTAGCGGACGGTGACGGGCACCCTGGTTGCCGCGGGGTGTGGCGCCGTGGTCTGTTGCGCCGCGGCGGGTCCGCCGGCGACGAGCAGGGCGGTGAGGATCAGCCGTACGCGCGTCATGGTCCGTACAGGTGGAAGTCGCCGTCGCCGCCGATGACGAGCAGCCGTCCGCCGCCGGCGTCGATCGGCGGCACGTCGACCGGCCGCCAGACGGCCAGACGCCAGGCGTTGTGGCCGGCGCGGTCGAGGGCGCGGACGGTTCCATCGGCACCGCCCACCAGGAGCAGGCCACCGAACGGCACCGGACCCGACGTCAGCGGCCAGTCGAGCGCGGCGATGCGTGTCGCCTCCCCGGTGGCGAGGTCGACGCGGTACACCGTGCCGACTCGAGTGGCGACGAAGAGCGTGTCGCCGCTGACCGCCGGGGACGCGAGCACCGGCGCGTCGACGCGGCTGCTCCAGACGGTCGAGAGGTCGGATGCGCGGACCGCGAGCACCAGCGAATCGGTCGTGGCGCCCACCAGCAGCGGGCCCACCTCGGTCCAGCCGGTTAGCATCGCCCCCGGGGCGGCGCGCCGCTGCAGGACCCGTCCGTCGGTCCTGAACAGGAACATCGAGTCGAGGGTCGCGATGGCCAGCGCCGCGCCCGCGGGTGTGGCGGCACTGCGGGCATAGCCGATGGTGCGCCGCCAGTACGTCATGCCGTTGAGCGGCGAGAGCGCCAGGAGGCGGCCCTCGCGGGTTGGGACCAGAAGCAGCCCGTGCACCAGCGCCAGCGGCGCCGAAGTTGCGCCGACCTTGACGCTCCACCGCTTGCGCCCGTCGGCGGCGCGCAGCGCCAGGACGTTGCCTTCGGGGCGGACGCTGGCGACGTAGACCGACGAATCGGCCCGGACCACGCCGCCGAACACCGCGCCGGTCAGCCGAAATCCCCAGCGAACCCGTCCGCTGTCCAGCGTGATCGCATGGACCACCCGATCCACGCCGGCGGCGTAGATCGCACCGTCCGCGAGCGCGACCGGCGCGCCGATGGTGCGGCCGGCCCGGGTCTGCCAGAGTTCACGCGGGGCCGGACCAGCGACATCGGGCGTCAGCGCGACCGGCCCCGGATGGAAATTGGCGCAACTCGCGTTGACGCTCCCGCCGAGCGCCGCTAGACTCAACACTCCGCGACGGAAATGTCTTTTCAGCATGGACATCGGATGACGGCAGTACGCATCAGCGGGCTCGGTGAGCACGTGGACCAGCAGGTCCTGGTGCGCGGCTGGGTGGTGACGACGCGCTCCAGCGGCAAGATTGCATTTCTGGTCGTGCGCGACGGCTCGGGCACGGTGCAGGGCGTCCTGGCGCGCAAGGAGGTGCCGGACGACGTCTGGGCCCGATTCGGGACCCTGACCCAGGAGACCAGCGTGGCACTCACCGGCATTGTGCGGGCGGATGCGCGGTCGCCCGGCGGCTACGAGCTGACGCTGACCGGCCTCGAGGTGCTGGGGCCCAGCGTGGACTTCCCGATCACTCCCAAAGAACATGGGACGTCCTATCTCTTCGAGCATAGACACCTGTGGCTGCGCAGCCGACGCCAGACGGCCATCGCGCGGGTGCGGCACGAGGTGATCCAGGCGATTCGCGACTTCTTCTACTCGCGCGATTTCACGCTCGTGGATACCCCGATCCTGACCGGCTCAATCGGGGAGGAGGCGGGCAATCTGTTCGCCACGGACTACTTCGATCTGGGCAAGGCGTACCTGGGGCAGACCGGCCAGCTCTATGGCGAGGCGGCCGCGGCGGCCCTGGGACGAATCTACTGCTTCGGGCCCACCTTTCGCGCGGAAAAATCGAAGACGCGCCGGCACCTGACCGAGTTCTGGATGGTGGAACCCGAGGTGGCGTTCAACGACTCGAACGACAACATGCGCCTCCAGGAGGATTTTGTCAGTTACATCGTGGGCCGCGCCCTCGAGCGCTCCGCCGAACCGCTGAAGGAGCTGGAGCGCGATACCGCGCCGCTCGCGCGGGTGGTGGCGCCGTTTCCCCGCATCTCGTACACCGACGCCGTGGCGCGGCTCAATGCGCTGGGCTCGGACATCCAGTGGGGCAGCGACCTCGGCGGTGACGACGAGACGCTCCTCGCCCGGCAGTACGACTGCCCAGTGTTCGTGTTCAACTATCCCGGGGCGGTGAAGGCGTTCTACATGAAGGAAAATCCGGACGATTCGCGCACCGTACTGGGCAACGACTGCCTGGCCCCCGAGGGCTACGGGGAGATCATCGGCGGATCGCAGCGGGAGGACGACTACGACCGGCTGCTGGCGCGCATCGAGGCGCAGGGACTCGACCCGGCGGCGTACGGATGGTACCTGGACCTGCGCCGGTACGGTACGTTCGTGCACTCGGGCTTTGGGCTGGGGCTCGAGCGCACGGTCGCCTGGATCTGCGGCCTCGCTCACATCCGCGAAGCGATCGCGTTTCCCCGCCAGTTGCACCGTCTCTATCCCTGAGTGCGGTGCCGGCGGCCTCCGCCGGCGGGGTGGCGACGTATACTGCGCAGTTCTCGCCACCCGGAGGGATGCATGACCGAGCCGTCACCGCAGTCCAGGGTCAGCGCTATGCGCGCGACGCTGCAGACGATCGAGGCGCAGATCGCGCGGGGGGACCTTGCTATCGACGGATTCGAGGATCTCAAGTCGGGGATCGACGATCTCCGCTCCCGCATCTGGGCCATCATGGCCGCCTCGCAATCGGGCGACCCGGCGGCGCTGGAGCGATTCCGGCTGCGGCGCGGCCTCGAGCTGTGCGAATCGCTCGCGCGCGACGTGCGCGCAGGCGCGTTGGGAACGCATCACAAGGAATTCCTGCCGCTGCAGGCCGCCGCGCGGCATCTCGCCGAGCTCAGCGCCGGAGTCACCCCCTCTTCCAGGACATCCGGATGAACCCAATCGAATTTCAGGCGCGCGTCACCGCCATGCGGGAAACGATGCGCCGGATCGAGCAGGAAGCGGTCACCGGCGCGGTGCCGGCCGAAGCACTGGAGGACTTCAAGCGGGCGGTGGACGAGGCGCGGATGCGGATCTGGGCCAGCCTGACCGCCGCCAACACTGACGACCCCCAGGCCTTTCTGCAGCGGTTCCGTGTGCGACGCGCCATCGACATCTGCCGCTCGGTGGTCAAGGATCTGGCCGAGGGCGGCGTGCGCAGCGACCGGGCGGAGCTGGCGGAGCTGCAGGCCATCGCTCGTCAGATCACGGTGCCACCGGCGGGGAGCTAGCCCGTTCCGCGGACTTGACCTCGTCCCACAGCCGATCCAGCGCGTCGAGTCCAGCCGTCTCGAGCGGGATGGCGCGCTCGGCCGCCAGGCGCTCCACCGCCGCAAACCGCTCCCGGAATTTCCGGTTGGCGCGTCCCAGCGCGGCGCCGGGCTGGATGCCGGCCTTGCGGGCCAGGTTCACCACGGCAAAGAGCAGATCCCCAAGCTCGTCCGCGAGCGCTGGCGCGGGCGGCCGGCCGCCGTCGGCCAGCTCCGCCTCGACTTCCGCCAGTTCTTCCCGCACCTTGGCCGCGGGTCCGCTCGCGTCCGGCCAGTCGAATCCTGCCGAGGCGGCGCGCTCCTGCAGGCGATAGGCCATCAACAGATCAGGCAGCGTGGGCGGCAGGCCGTCGAGCACGCCGCGGGGGCGCTCGCGACGCTTCAGCGTCTCCCAGCCCTCGCGCGGGCCCAGGTCGAACAGATGCGGATGCCGCCGCTGCATCTTCCGTTCGACCTCGGCGGCGATCACGTCGGCCGAGCCCTCACCGGCCTCCTCGGCCAGCACGAGCTGCCAGGCGAGATGCAGCAGGAAGTCGCCCAGCTCTTCCCGGATCTCGCCGGCATCGCCGCCCGCGATCGCGTGGTCGAGCTCCAGCACCTCCTCGACCAGGTAGGGCCGCAGCGTCTCGCGGGTCTGGACCCGGTCCCATGCGCACCGCGCGCGAAGGTCGCGCACCAGCGCCATCACTTTTCCGAGCGCCGAATTGTCTTGCATGTCGTCTCCACAGCCGGGTATGATTCCCGCCGCCGTGATCCAATCTGATTCGCTTCCGGACACCAGCGCCCGCGCCTGGGTTGACGTGGACCTCGATGCCGTGGTCGCCAACGGGCGGCACGTGGCCAGAGTCGCGGGTAGGCGACTGTTGCCGATGGTGAAAGCTAACGGCTACGGCCTCGGTGCCGGGCGCATCGTCGGGGTGCTGGAGTCGCTCGATCCCTGGGGCTACGGGGTGGCGACGCTGGAGGAGGGCGCGGCACTCCGGTCGGCCGGTATCGGCCGGCCGGTGCTCGTATTCACGCCGCTGACCGGGGATTGGGTCGCCGCCGCGCTGCGGTATGATCTGCGGCCGGTCCTCTGCGACCTCCAGGCGCTGGGGACATGGCTCGCCGCCGCCGGCGGCCAGCCGTTTCATCTCGGCATCGATACGGGAATGGCCCGAGCCGGCCTCGCACATGACGACGTACCCGCGCTTGCGGCCTGCCGGGCGCTGCTGGCCGGTGCAACCGGATACGAGGGCGTGTGCACGCACTTCCACTCGGCCGACGGCGATCCGGCGGCCACCGCCCGCCAGTGGAGCCGGTTCGAGGAGGCGATCACGGCGCTCGGTCCGCGCCCGCCGATGGTGCACGCCGCCAACAGCGCGGCCGCGCTCCAGGGGACACCCTACGCCGCCGATCTGGTGCGCCCGGGCATCTTTCTCTACGGCGGCCGGGCCGGCGATGCGACCCCGGCGACCGTGGCGGCGTTGCGCGCGCGGGTGATCGCGGTGCGCGCCGTGCCGGCCGGCGCGACGGTGGGCTACGGCGCGACGTGGCGGCCGGAACGCGCGGTGCGACTGGCGACGCTGGCGATCGGCTACGCGGACGGCGTGCTCCGGTCACTCAGCAATCGCGGCAGCGTCGAGCTGGCCGGCCGATTGGCGCCGATCCGCGGCAGCGTCACCATGGACATGACCATGGTGGAGGCGCCGGAGAGTGTGCGTGTCGGCGACATCGCCACGGTGTACGGCGGGCTGGTGTCGCTCGACACGCAGGCGGCCGCCGCGGGCACGATTTCCTACGAGCTGCTCACGTCGCTCGGCCCGCGTGTGCACCGTCGCTACGGCGCGGCGTCATGAGCGTCGGCAGGGCGCGCGCATGACGCGCAGGGCGGCGATCATCGTCCTCGACGGCATGGGTGTCGGCCCCGCGGCCGACAGCGCGGCCTACGGCGACGAGGGCAGCAACAGTCTGGGTGACGTCGCCCGTGCGGTCGGCGGCCTCACCATGCCGCACTTCGAAGCGCTGGGACTCGGCCGTTGCGCGCCGATCGCCGGGCTTGCGGCAACCGTGGCGCCCACGGCCGCGTACGGCGTGTGCGAGCCCGCGAGCGCGGGGAAGGACAGCACCACCGGCCACTGGGAAATGTGCGGCCAGGTCCTGGCCCGCCCGTTCCCGACGTACCCGGCGGGTTTTCCCGACGCGGTGATCGACGAATTTGCGCGACAGACCCGACGGGGCGTGCTGTGCAACCGACCCGCATCGGGCACTGCGGTGCTGGATGAGTACGCGGCGGCGCACCGGCGGACCGGGGAGTGGATCGTCTACACGTCGGCCGACAGCGTCTTTCAGGTGGCGGCCCACGAGGACACCGTACCCCTCGCCGAGCTGTACCGCGCGTGCGAGACCGCCCGGGCGATGCTGCACGGCGTCGACGCGGTGTCGCGGGTGATCGCGCGGCCCTTCGTCGGCGGGCCGGGGGCGTGGCGCCGCACCGCGGGCCGGCGGGACTACAGTCTGCCGCCGCCCGGCGCCACGTTGCTCGACCGGCTGGCGGAAGCCGGGATTGCTCGGCTGGGTGTCGGCAAGGTGGACGACCTCTTTGCCGGGCGCGGCATCGTGAGCGAGCACACGGCGACCAATGCGGAGGCCTATCGGCTCATCGCGGAGGGGCTTCGGACACTGGAGGGCGGCCTGCTGTTTGCCAACGTGATCGAGTTCGATCAATCGTGGGGTCACCGGAACGACGTCGCGGGATATCACCGCGGGCTGGTGGAACTCGATGCGGCCCTCCCCGGCATGCTGGGGGAGGTCCGGCCCGACGACATCGTTATCTTTACCGCCGATCACGGGAACAACCCGACGACGGCGTCGACCGATCACGCGCGGGAAGTGGTCCCGCTGCTGGTCAGCGGGCCGCGCGTCCGCTCCGTGTCGCTCGGCCGGCGCCGCACGT
>JBBSCB010000022.1:0-59850 GCA_038250675.1 Gemmatimonadales bacterium | reverse complement strand
CGCAGGTGGCGGCCGTTCGGCAGCGACTCGACGGGCTCAGCCGCCGGGAGGTGGCGCCACGCTGATCCACGGACCGGTGAATCTCGCGGTATATTCTCCCGTATAGTCACGCGAAACAGTCGCCGGATGCACGCTCCAGGGTACCCCTCACGGAGGCCACGCTCGATCATGGTCATGTCCCGATCCTCAGCCGCCGCGTTCGCACTGTGCGCATTCGCCGGCGTCGCCACCCCGCTGCTCGCACAGCAGCGCGGCAATTTCAGCAGCTCCGTCGCCGCCAGCGCCCAGGAAGTCTTCATCGCCGAACCGCAGAACGAGTATGCGCCGGGCGCGGTGTACGTCTATCAGCCGGCGGCGGGGAAGTGGCGCCGTGCGGCGGTGCTCAGCGCGGGCGACGGCACCAACTTCGACCGCTTCGGCAGCGCGGTCGCGGTGGACGGCACGACGCTGCTGGTGGGCGCGGCGAATGCCGACAGCGGACGGGGTGCGGCCTACGTCTTTACGCGCGGCGCGGGCGGCTGGAAGCAGTCGGCCAAGCTCACGGTGCCGGGCGTCAAGGCCAACGAGGGCGTCGGTGTCTCGGTCGCCATCCACGGTGATCTCGCACTGATCGCATCGGCTGGGGACAGCGCGGCCGGCTCCGTCTTCGTCTTCCGACGCTCGGGCAGCGGCTGGACGCCGGACGGCCGGGCGGCGGCGGTCGATGCCGATGAGCACGACGACTACGGCTCGAGCGTGGCGATCGCGGGCGACCGCGTCTTCGTCGGGGCACCGCGGCAGGACTCGCTCACCGGCGCAGTCTACGTCTTCCACAAGGACAAGGACGGCGCCTGGACTGCCGATCCCAAGCTGCGGGCCCGCGGCCTCGAGAAGCGGGGGCGGTTCGGCAGCGTGATCGTGCCGTCATCGACGAATGAAGTGCTGGTGGGTGCGCCCGGCCTGGCCGGCGGCGCGGGCTCCGTCGTGGTGCTGCAGGCGGATACCATCAGCCACATGTGGCGGGAAACCGGCCGGCTGATGCCGTTCGACGGCGGACCGGCGGCGTTCGGCAACGCGATCGCCGTGGACGGCAACACGGTGTGGGTCGGTGCGCCGGCCGTGAACCGCGCGCAGGGCCGGGTCTATCAGATCACTCGTGACAGCACCGGCGCCGGGATTGCCTCGGTCAAGCTCTCGCCGGCTGCGGCGGCCAGCGGACGGCTCGGCTTTGGCGGCTCGATCGCACTGGCGGGCGGCCACGGCGTGATCGGCCAGATCGCCGATGCGTTCGGCGAGGGGTCGGCGATTCCGCTGACCCGCAGCGCGCGCGGCTGGACCATGGGCGACAAGCTCGAAGGCGAGCCGCGTGGGCTCACCGCCTCCACTGGCAGCCGGGTGGACTGCACCAACAACAGCGCGCGCATCTTCGGCTGCAACGACATGGATCTGGTGTCGTTCCTGCCGACGCACGACCTGGGCGGGGCCCGGGGCGTGATCCTGAATGACCTGTGGGGCTGGACCGACCCGGCCAGCGGCCGGGAATACGCGCTGGTGGGCCGGGTGGACGGGACGTCGTTTGTGGACGTCAGCGATGCCTCGCATCCGCGCTACCTCGGCAACCTGCCCAAGACCGCCAAGGCCAATCCCGCCGTGTGGCGGGACATCAAGGTGTACCAGCACTACGCCTACATCGTGTCCGACGGCTCGGGCGATCACGGCGTGCAGATCTTCGATCTGAACAAGTTGAAGACCGTGCGCGGCGCCCCGGTGACGTTCACCGAGGACGCGCACTACGACAAGGTGCACAGCGTGCACAACATCGTGATCGACACGACCACGGGGTTTGCGTACGCGGTGGGCAGCAGCTCCGGCGGCGAGACCTGCGGGGGCGGCCTCCACATGATCGACATCCGTGAGCCGCTGCAGCCCAAGTTCGCCGGCTGCTTCGCGGATCCCGCCACCGGCCGGGCCGGCACCGGCTATATCCACGACGCGCAGTGCGTCGTGTACCACGGCCCCGACCAGGCGATGCAGACTCACGAGATCTGCTTCAACGCCGCCGAGACGGCGCTGAGCGTGGCGGACGTGACGGACAAGGACCACCCGGTGGCGCTGGCCCACGTCTCGTATCCCAACGTGGGATATGCGCACCAGGGGTGGCTCACCGCGGACCAGAAATATTTCTACATGGACGACGAGCTGGACGAGCTTCAGGGCAAGGTCGACGGTACGCGCACGCTCATCTGGGACGTGAGCAAGCTGTCGGACCCGGTCCTGGCCGGCCAGTACATCTCGAAGGACAAGTCCAGCGATCACAACCTCTACATCGTCGGCAACACGGTGTACGAGTCGAACTACCAGAGCGGCCTCCGGGTGCTCGACATCTCGGATCGGCTCAATCCGAAGGAAGTGGCGTATTTCGACACCGTGCCGGTGGGTGTGGATGCGCCGGGCTTTGGCGGCTCCTGGAGCAACTATCCGTTCTTCAAGAGCGGCACCATCGTCGTGACCAGCGGCAAGGAAGGGCTCTTCATGCTGAAGCGCCACCAGGCTCCGCTCACGCCCTGATCGGCAGGATCACCCGTCACTACGACGGCCAACGGGAGGCGGACCTCATCGGTCTCGTCTCCCGTTCGCCGTCCGGGAGGAGCAACGATCGTGCAATCTCGACTTTCCGCCGCTTTGGCCCTGCTGGGGCTGGCGGCCTGCCACGGCGCCGGTGCGGCGCCCACCGCGGCGACACCAGCCCGCGTGACGCCGCTGCTGTACGTCGCCAACCAGGCGCCGGCCACGGTCTCCATCATCAACCCGGCGACCGACTCGCTGGTCGCGACGGTGGACCTGCAGCAACTGGGGTTCAGCGCCAAGGCCAAGCCGCATGACACCGCCGTCGAGCCCGACGGCTCGTACTGGTACGTGACGCTGATCGGCGACAACCTGATCGTGAAGCTGGACCGGCAGAATCACGTCGTCGGCCGGGCCACGATGGAGACGCCTGGCCTCTTGTCGCTGGACCCGCACAGTGACCTGCTGTACGTCACCCGGACGATGTCGGCGGTCAATCCGCCGGAGCGGGTCGGCCTGGTCCGTCGTTCGACCATGGCCATCGAGGAAGTGGACGTGCTCATCCCGCGCCCGCACGGGATGGCGGCGGACCCACGCGGCCGTTACGCCTACGTCAGCAGCATGAATGCGGAGAACATCGCGACGGTGGACGGCACGACGGGCCAGGTCACCCTGAGCCCCATCGCCGGAGACTCGATGCGGATGATCGTCGACTTTGCGATCTCCCCGGACGGCAAGCGGGTGGTGGCCACCGATCAGATGTTCAATCAGGCGCTGGTCTTCGACGCCACCGATCCGACGCACTTGCGTGAGATTGCAGTGATTCCGGTGGATGCGTGGCCGTGGCACGCGGCGTTTACGCCGGACGGCAGGGAAGTGTGGTTCGGTGACCAGCGGGCCAACAGCGTCACGGTGCTCGACGCCGCCACCTGGAAGGTGGCCGCGGTAATCAAGGGGAAGGGCCTGGCCGAGCCGCACGGCATCGCCATCTCGCCGGACGGGAAGTTCGTGTACGTGTCCAACCACAACCTGCAGGGCGCGTACACGGCCGCCACGGTCGGCCCGCGGGGCACCGGCACGGTGGTGGTGATCGACCGGGCCAGCCGGAAGATCGTCAAGGTCATCGAGACCGATCGCGATCCGGTCGGGATGAGCCTCACCGGGCGCCCATGAGCGATCGCGCTCCGTGAGCGATCGTGCCAGCGCCACGGCGGCGCTCGCGTTCGTCCTCGCGCTGCTGCCGCCGGCGCTGCACGGGCAGACCTTCACCCGGTCGCTCGACGCCTTCACGGTGCGCGATACCGCGGGTGCGGCACTCGCGTATCCGTTTCTCGGCGGACTCGACCATCCGCGCCCGCAGCTGGTGGATATCGACGGCGACGGCGATCTCGACCTGTTCGTGCAGGAATACACCGGCCGGATGATGTTCTTCGAGAACGTCGGCACCCGCACCGCGCCCCGATACATCTGGCGCACCGACCGGTACCAGGACCTCGACATCGGCGAGTGGAGCCGGTTCGTCGACCTGGATGGCGATCACCTCGTGGACCTCGTGTCCGAGTCGCCGTACAGCTACCTCCGGATCTTTCAAAACACCGGCACTGCCGGGCATGCGCGCTTCGCACTCGTGGTGGATACGCTGCGGGACGCCGCTGGCACGCCGATCTTCAGCGATCGCCAGAACATTCCCCAGATCGTCGATGTCGATTGCGATGGCAAGCTCGATCTGCTGCTGGGGCGGGCGAGCGGACTGGTGACGCACTACCGCGAGGAGCGGCGCCAGGCCGGCGTGCCGGTCTTTGCGTTCGTCACCGATTCATTTCAGGGGATCCAGATCATCGGTCAGCAGTTTGGCGCGCCGGGACTGACGCCGCCCACACGGCACGGCGCGAACACGATGATCGTGGCGGACCTGGACCAGGACGGCGATCCCGATCTCCTGTGGGGCGACTACTTCGAGCCCGGCCTGCTCTGGCTCGTCAACGGCGGCACCTGCGCGCGCCCGCAGATCGGCCGCGACACGGTGGCGTTCCCGGCCAACGCGCCGCTCCGGACCAGTGGCTACAACGCGCCCGCGGTGGGCGATCTCGACGGAGACGGCGATCTCGATGTCCTGGTCGGCGTGCTTGGCGGGGCGTACAATCCGGACCTCACCAGCCGGGCCAACCTGTACTATCTCGAGCAGACCGGCCATCTCGCCTTTACGCTGCGGACCAATCAATTTCTGCCGTCGCTCGATGTGGGCAGCGAAAGTTCGCCGGCGCTCGTGGACCTCGACGGCGATGGCGATCTCGACCTCGTGATCGGCAGCAAGATCCGGCCGGATGACGCCCACAGCGGCGGGCTCTACGCCTACGAGAACCGCGGGACCCCCGCCGCGCCCGACTGGTGGCCGGCCGGGACGCTCGCCATCCGGGGCGGGTTCCACTACGCGCCGGCGTTCGGCGACCTCGACGGCGACGGCCGGCCCGACATGGTCCTGGGCAGCTATCGCGACGTGCTCGCGTTCTACCGGAACTCCGGCCAGGCGGGCCCCGGGCGATTCGTGCTGGCCGACAGCGCGATCGCGACGCTCACCCGCGGCAGCTACGCCATGCCGGCGCTGGTCGACATCGACGGCGATGGGGACCTCGACCTGTTCGTGGGCGAGTCGTCCGGCGAGCTCAATTGGTACCGCAACGAGGGCACGCGCACCGAACCGCGGTTCGCGCTGATCAGCGAGGACCTGGACGGGATCAAGGCGGGCCGCCGCAGCGCGCCGGCCTTCGCCGATCTCGATGGCGACGGCGACCTGGACCTGGTGATCGGCAACGACGCCGGTCCGCCGGTGGTCTACCGGAACGTCGGTACGCGTCAGCATCCGCTGTTCCGGCTCGACCCATCGCTGGTGATCCCGCTGCCGCCGCTGTCGGCCCCCGCCCTGGGCGACGTCGACGGCGACGGGCGCGCCGAGCTGTTCGCCGGTACGATCAGCGGCGGTATCGTCCTGTATCGCCGCTGAGGCCTTCCGCCCGGCGGCCGGCGCCGGCACATTGATGCCAATCGGGTGCGCTTTCAAACTCAACGTTCAGGTGAGGTCCATGGCTACTCCCCGTCGGGATTTTCTCGGGTGGCTCGGTGCGGGCGGCGTGCTGGCCGCGACTGGCATCCCCCTCCGGTCGCCGGAGGGGCGGCCTGCCGCTGAGCGCGCCGTCAGGAATGACTGGGACATGACCTGGGTGGACCGGCTCCAGGGCAAGTACCGGGCGGTGTTCGATTCACCCGAGATCGCCGAGGGGTCGGCGGTGTTTCGCGCGGTCATGTGGCGGAACCAGCACCAGGAAGTCTACGGCACCGCGCCGGCGGACCTGGGGGCGGTCCTCGTCATCCGCCACGAGGCGATTGCGCTGGCGATGAGCGACGCCTACTGGGACCGCTTCGAGGTCGGCAAGGAAGCGAAGCTCAAGGATCCCGCCACCAAAGAGTGGGCGCGTGTCAATCCGGTGCGGACCACGCGGCCGGATACGCCGCCCAAGTGGGCGGCCTACAACCTCGAGAGCTTCATGGCATCCGGCGGCATCGTGCTGGCGTGCAACATGGCGTTCGACGACGTGGTCTCCAACTACCGCACGAAGGACAAGCTCACCCGGGAGGACGCAGTGGTCCGGGCCAAGGAGCAGCTCATTCCCGGCATCATTCTCCAGCCGTCCGGGATCTTTGCGGCGCTCCGGGCTCAGGAGGCCGGCTGCAACTACATCATGGCGAGCTGACGCGGTTCGCGATCGTCCCACCCCCGGCCCGCGAGGTCTGATGCGCCACTGCCTCTCACTCCTGCTCCGTGCGCTGCCGGTCGTCGCGGTCGGAGCGCTCGTCGCCGCGCCGGCCGGGGCCCAGGCCGATCCCGCCGCGCGCTTCGAACGCCGGGACGTCATGATCCCCATGCGCGACGGCATTCGCCTCCATACCTCGATCTACGTGCCGCGCGAGCGGTCCGGTCCGCTCCCGATCCTCATGAGCCGCACGCCGTACGGGATCGACGGCGCCGCCGGTCGGTTCACCGTCGCCTACAAGGAACTGGCGGACGACGGATACATCTTCGTCTTCCAGGATATCCGCGGCCGCTACGGCTCGGAGGGCGGGTTCGTGATGCAGCGGCCCGCCCGGAATCATGCCGACTCGTCGGCGGTGGACGAAGCGAGCGACGCCTACGACACGATCAGCTGGCTGCTGGCCAATGCCCCCGGCAACAACGGCCGGGTCGGGATGCTCGGCGTGTCCTACGACGGCTGGACCACCGCGATGGCGCTGACCGACCCGCATCCGGCGCTCAGGGCGGTCTCGCCGCAGGCCTCGCCGGCCGATATGTGGCTGGGTGACGACTTCCATCACAACGGCGCGTTCCGGCTGAGCTACGGGTTCGAGTACGCGGCGATGATGGAGACCAGCAAGGAGAACGAGCACTTCGCCTTCGACCGCTACGACACCTACGACTGGTATCTCGCGCTGGGCCCGCTCGCCAACGTGAATGCCCGCTACCTGCACGGCAAGATTCCCACCTGGAACGACTACGTGGCGCATCCCGACTGGGACGCCTTCTGGCAGCGACAGACGCTCATTCCGGCGCTGAGCCAGGTCACGGTGCCCACGCTCAACGTGGCGGGGTGGTGGGACCAGGAGGACTTCTACGGGCCGGTCGCGATCTACGAGCGGCTCGAGCGGTTCGACAGCGGCGCCCGCAATTTTCTGGTCGTCGGCCCGTGGAACCACGGCGGGTGGAACCGCGCCGACGGGCAGAAGCTGGGCAGCATCGACTTCGGCAGCGCGGCATCCAAATTTTTCCGCGACAGCATCGAAGCGCCGTTCTTCGCGTATTACCTCAAGGACAAGGGACCGCCCTACACCGCAGAGGCGATCACGTTCGAGGCCGGATCCAACACGTGGCGGCGATATGACGCGTGGCCCCCCCGGAGCGGCGTCACCAGCCGGCCGCTTTACTTCCGCGCCGGCGGCCTGCTCTCATTCACGCCGCCCACCGAGGTGGCGGTCTTTGACTCGTACGTCTCCGATCCGGCGCATCCGGTGCCGTACCGCCGCCGTCCGATTCAGCCGACCTACGACTCGCGCGGGTCCGGCTGGTACACCTGGCTCACCGAGGACCAGCGGTTCGTCGAGAACCGGCCGGACGTCCTCACCTGGCAGACGCCGCCGCTCACGACCGACGTGACTATCGCCGGAGATGTCATGGTGGAGCTGTTCGCATCCACCACCGGCAGCGACGCGGACTGGATCGTCAAGCTGATCGATGTCTATCCCGACGACTATCCGGCCGCGCCCACGATGGGCGGGTACGAGTTCATGGTGTCCAACGAGGTGTTCCGCGGGCGCTATCGCGACAGCTTTGAGCACCCGTCGGCGCTCACGCCGGGGCGGGTCACGCCGTTTCGCTGGAGTCTGCACGGCCAGAACTACCGGTTCGGCGTCGGTCACCGGATCATGGTGCAGCTCCAGAGCACCTGGTTCCCGGTCATCGACCGCAACCCGCAGACCTACGTGCCCAATATCTTCGCGGCCAAGGCATCGGATTATCGCGCTGCGACACAGCGCGTCTTCCGGTCGTCGCGCTATCCCAGCCACGTGACGCTTCCGGTGATCGTGCGGGCGGGGGCACCGTGAGGCGCATCGTCCCGGTGTGGCTCGCCGTGGCCGTGCCCGCGCTGGCCACGACGGCCGCCGCCCAGACGCGGCCGGCCTACGCCGCCGCGGGAGTCCCCGCGACGTACGCTGCCACCATCCTGCGGGCGGAGCAGTTCCTGCGGGATTCGATGGCCGCCGGCGGGATCCCGGGTGTGGAGATCACGGTCGCGCTCGGTGACACGATCCTCTGGAGCACCGGGCTCGGCTGGGCCGACGTGGAGCAGCAGGTGCCGGTCACGACGCTCACGCGCATGCGGATCGGCAGCGTGTCCAAGTCGCTCACGTCGGCGGCACTGGGGATCCTGGTGCAGGAGCACCGCCTGGATCTCGATACCCCGGTGCAGCACTACGTGCCGTCGTTCCCGGTCAAGCGCTGGCCAGTCACCACCCGCGAGCTGGCCGGCCACCTCGCCGGCATCCGCCACTATGCGGGCGATGAGTTCCTCATGCAGCGGCACTTCGGCTCGGTCACCGAGGGGCTCGCGGTCTTCCGGGACGACTCGCTCCTCTTCGCGCCGGGCACCCGGTTTGCCTATTCGTCGTACGGCTTCAATCTGGTGAGTGCGGCGATCGAGGGCGCCGCCGGCGAGCCGTTCCTGGCGTTGATGCGCGCGCGCGTGTTCGAGCCGGCCGGCATGACCCACACCGTGGCCGAGTTCGTGGACAGCATCATCCCGTTCCGGGCGCGGTTCTACACGCGGACTCCCGCCATGGGACCGGTACCCGCTGGCGGCGTCGTGAACGCGCCGTTCGTGGACAACAGCTACAAATGGGCCGGCGGGGGCTTCCTCTCGACCACCGAGGACCTGGTCCGATTTGGCCAGGCGATGCTGCGGGG
This sequence comes from Gemmatimonadales bacterium, assembly GCA_038250675.1. GTDB lineage: Bacteria > Gemmatimonadota > Gemmatimonadetes > Gemmatimonadales > GWC2-71-9 > JAICUF01. The sequence goes on along the minus strand of JBBSCB010000022.1, from coordinate 50,795 downwards.
GTCGCTCGTCGCACCGGCCTCGCTTCGCCTCCTGTGGACCAGCCAGCGCACCGCTGACGGCAAGGACACCGGCTACGGCATGGGCTGGTTCACCGATCACGACGCCGCCGGCAGGCTCCGGGTCTTTCATGCGGGCGGCTCCGTCGGCGGGACGGCGTATCTGCTCATCTATCCCGACCAGCGCCTCGTCATCAGCGTGCTGGCCAACGCGGACGGCCGCCTCACCGGCCGCGCGCCGCTGCTCGCGGAGATGTTTCTGAACACGGCGTCGCGGCGATGAGTGGCGGCTGGCGCGCCCCCAGCTGGCCCGACACGCCGGAGTCACTGGCGCGCACCCGCACACTTGCGCTTGTCGTGATCGCCGTGGTGATCGGCACCGTCGCGCTCTATCTCGGCCGCGCGTTCTTCATACCGGTCGCGATCGCGCTGCTCTTCAGCGTGCTGTTGCGGCCCGCCGTTCGCGCCATGGAGCGGCTGCATCTGCCGGCGCCGGCGGGCGCGGCCATTGTCGTGATCCTGTTCGTCGGCGGGATGATCGCGGCGGGCATCGGGCTCTCCGGCTCGGCGCAGGGCTGGGTGGCGGACGCTCCGCGCCAGCTCGCGCGAGCCCAGCACAAGCTCACCGACGTACGCAATTCGGTGGAGCGGGTCACCCGGGTCGCGCAGCAGGTGCAGGAGGCCGCGGGTACCTCGCCCACCCCGGTCGCGGGCTCGGGGAGGGGCGCCGCGGGGCCCCCCGCCGCGGCGTCGCAGGGCCCGAGTCTGATCGCACGGGTGTTCGGCACGACGACGGCGTTTCTCGCCGGCCTGGCCGAGGTGGTGGTGCTGCTCTACCTCCTGCTGGCGGCCGGCAGTCTGTTCTTCAAGAAGCTGATGCGCGTCGTCGCGCCCGACGAGACGGCGACCGCGCGGGCCGTCGTGCGCGAACTCCAAGCGGTGCTCGAACGCTACATCGTGGTCGCGGCGTTCATCTACTGCGGGCAGGGCATCGTGGTGGCGCTCGTCATGTGGGGCCTCGGCATGCCCAGCCCGATTCTCTGGGGTGTGGCCACCGTCTTCCTGGAGCTGATTCCATACATCGGCGCGCTGATCATGATGAGCGCACTGGCACTGGTGGCGTTCACCACGTTCGATGGCATCGGCCACATCGCGCTCGTGCCCGCCACCTACTTCGCCATCAGTCTGCTGCAGGCCAACATCCTCGGGCCGATCGCCTATGGCCGGAATTTGCGGCTCAATCCGGTTGCCGTGCTCGTCTCGGTGCTGTTCTGGTGGACCATCTGGGGCGTACCCGGCGCGTTCCTCGCCGTCCCGATCATCGCGTCGCTCAAGGTCATCTCCGACCACACCGACGGCCTCCAGGGGCTGGGCGAGTTCCTCGGGGCTTGAATGTCATCCCGCCGCCGATGCCTGCCGCGGAGTGTCCTGGTCGTCATCGCCGCGATCGCGGCCAGGCCGGCGCTGGCGGCCGCGCAGCAGCGCGCGCTGCCGGCGGTGGCGCCCCAGCTCGCCCGCCTCGTCCCGCCGGTGCCGACGCCATCCAGCTTCATCGCGGACGTGCCGCGGACGCTGGCTCCCGCGGCGCACGCGTCGCTCGACGCCCGGATCCGGGCGCTCCAGGACTCAGGGCTGGGCGACATCGGCGTGGCGCTGCTTCCCTCGATCGCCGACTACGCGCCGGTCGACGTCGGTGTCGCCATCTATCGGACGTGGCGCATCGGCCGTGTGGATTCGATCGGCTCGGCCCGGCGCGATCTCGGTGCGTTGCTGCTCATCGTGCCGAAGGAGCTGGCCCCCGATCACAAGGGACAGTGCTGGATCACCACCGGCACCGGTGCGGAGGGGGCGCTCACCGACGCCGCGAGTGCGGCGATCTGCCGCGACAGCATCATTCCCCATTTGCGCACCCGGGACTACGCGGGCGCGATCGGCGCTGGCATCAGCGGGATCGCCGAGCGCCTCCGGCGCGATCCGGCCCTCGCCACGCCGGGGAAGAATCCGGTTCCCCTGCCGGCGAAGCCATCGCACCGCACGCCGTGGCTGGTGGGCGTGCTTGGGGCGGTCGCCGCGGCACTCGCGGGGATCGGCGGGTTTCTGTGGAGCCGTTTCCGCCCGCGCAGTTGCCCCACCTGCGGACATCGGATGTCGCGGCTGGATGAGCAGGCGGACGATGCGGCGCTGAACACGGGCCAGCGGCTCGAGGAAAAGCTCCACAGCGTCAACTACGACGTGTGGCGCTGCCCGGCCGGGCACGAGTCGATCGTGCCGCACCGGACGCTCTTCACGCGGTACCGCGTCTGCCCAACGTGCGGCGTGCGCGCCGAATTCACCATCCGCCGCGTCATCCGAAGCGCGACCTACACCGCGACCGGGCTGGCGGAAGACACCCACCGATGCAAGGCATGCGGCGCCACCCGCACGGAGCAGGCGGTCCTGCCGGTGCTGCAGCGGTCGTCGGGATCATCAGGGAGCGGGTCGGGTGGTGGCGGTGGCGGGAGCAGCTTTGGCGGGTCGGGATCCACCAGCGGGGGCGGTGGCGGGTCGAGCTACTGACGCGGACTAGCGCGGGGGCGCGGTGAGCACGCGCGTCGCTTCGGCGTGCGCCAGGACTACCGCGGGATCCCGCTGAAGCGCTTCATGGTAGTGCGTCGCGAAACCGGGCCCACCCTCTTCGGGGATCAGCAACTCGCGGGCCTCGTCCGCCACGGCCGCCGCATCGCCAGTCGTCGGGTCGGCCTCCGCCGCGAGGAGCTCGTCGATGCGCACGATGAGCTCTGAAATCGGGCGCAGCCAGACGAACCACGAATCGTGGATCACGAGTTGCAGGAACTCGCCGGCGGACGGCACCCGGCCGTGCACGCGCTCGTAGGTCACACGTTCGCTGTCGACCAGCGTCTTGTGGAGGCCGATGAGGCCCGGCCGGATCGCGGTCAGCTGCTCGCGGGGCGTCTCCATGCTGGATTATGCACCCGCGGCGCCAAAACCGAAATCCGCCCGTGCGCGGCCGTCCGGGAGGCGTTAGCTTGACAGGGACGCTTCCGGCAGGATCTCGACCCGCAGGATGACGTGACCGCGCTCGTTCGCTTTCCCGGCAACCTGTGGCGACGTTTGTGATGTCCCCGACACCGCCGCGCTCACCGTCGGTCGTACCGTGATCACCGGAGACCAGATGGGACACTCGATTCGTGAAGCACGTCTGAAGCCCCAATACGCCTACCTGTATCCGCCCATTGCAGCTGGGGTGTGGACACCCGCCGCCGAAGTTGGGGCGCGCATGCTCTTCTGGCAGGTCCAGTGCCTCGGCGCGGTCCAGCTGGGTGAACGGCTGCTCGACGGCAGCCATTTTGAGTTCCGCGGCGGCTGGTCCCGCGGCGAGGTCGATCCGCTGCGGACCCGAGCCAACGACGCGGACGCCCGCAATCCGGTGCACCCGCGTCAGGCGCGGGGATAGCCGGCAGTTGACGGCGGTGCCGAGCCGCCGGCATCCTTCGAACCGCGCGCGCGAGCGCGCGCTCCCAGCAACCGAAAATCATGAGAGGGGACGCGATGTCTTCCGAGCAGCAGGGTGATACACTGAAGCCGATCGCGCCCGAGCGGGTGGCGGAGGAGCTCAAGCGGCTGAGCGAGTCGCGCGCCAGCGGTGAACTCGATCGGGACGAATATGAGCACCGGTTCTCCCGGATGATCGGCGAGCTGCGCGATCGCCGGATCGACGGGACGAGGGCCGAAATCATGGCGGCGCTGGATCCGCTCAAGAATTCGGGCGCGGTCGACCCGCGGGACTGGGAGCGGCTCATCAAGCAGCTCGGGCTGTCGTGACTGACCGCCCGCACTGATGCGGTACCGCCGGCTCGGGCCCGATGCCGGGGTCGTCTCCGCCGTGGGATACGGCGGGATGCACCTGTCGGTGACGGGCCGGCCGCCCGACGACCAGGCCGTGCGCACGATCCATGCGGCGCTCGACGCCGGCATCACCCTCATCGATACCGCCGACGTCTATTGTCTCCACGACGGCGAGCTGGGTCACAACGAGCGATTGATCGCGCGAGCACTTCGCGAGTGGCGCGGCGACGCCGATGCGGTCACCGTCGCCACCAAGGGCGGGATGACCCGGCCCGAAGGCCGCTGGGAGCGCGACGGCCGGCCCGAGCACCTGCGCCGCGCCTGCGACCGCTCCCTCAAGGCGCTCGGCGTCGAGCGCATCTCCCTCTACCAACTCCACACGCCCGATCCCCGTGTCCCCATCGAAGACAGCGTCGGTGCGCTGGCGGACCTGCAGGCGGCCGGCAAGGTCCGCTGGATCGGGCTGTCGAACGTATCGGCGGATCAGATCGAACGGGCCCGGGCGGTCGCTCCCATCACCAGCGTTCAGAACCGCCTGAACCCCTTCTTTCGCGAGGCGATCGAGGCCGGCGTCGTGGCGCACTGCGCCGCGACCGGCCTCGGCTTCCTGGCGTACAGCCCCACCGGGGGCGGACGGCTCAACCGCGCGCTTCCCGACCACCCCGTCGTGCAGGAGGTGGCGCGCCGGCTGGGCGCGTCGGTCCATGCCGTCGTGCTCGCGTGGGCGTTGGCCCAAGCACCCTGCGTCATCCCCATTCCCAGTGCCCGGAGCGCCACTCACGCCATGGACAGCGCCTCGGCGGCCGACCTGGACCTCGACCCGGCGGACCTCGACGAGCTCACCGCAGCCGAGTTCTCCACCGCCTAGCCGTTCCGCGGCTTCGGCGGCCTGCGTAGATTTCCGGCATGGCAACCGTCACGCGTCGACGCACCCCCACCGCCATGGTCGGCGGCACTCCCGTGGGCTCGACCCATCCCATCGTCGTGCAGTCGATGACCAACACCGATACCGCGGACATCGCGGCAACGGTGGGGCAGGTGGCGGCGCTGGGCGCCGCCGGCAGCGAGCTTGTGCGCGTCACCGTCAACAACGATCCCGCGGCGGCCGCGGTACCCGAGATCGTCGAGCGGCTTGCCGGCCAGGGCATCCATGTGCCGATCGTCGGCGATTTCCACTACAACGGCCATCTGCTCCTCACCCGTCATCCGGCCTGTGCCCGCGCACTCGCCAAGTACCGGATCAACCCGGGCAACGTCGGCGGCAAGCGGCACGACGCCAACTTCCGGGCGATTGTCGAGGTGGCGCTCGCCAATGACAAGCCGGTGCGCATCGGCGTCAACTGGGGCTCGCTCGACCAGGCGTTGCTGACGGAGATGATGGACGCGAACGCCGCCCTGTCGGTGCCCCGTCCCGCGCGCGACGTGACGATGGAGGCGATGATCGCCAGCGCGCTCCAGTCGGCCGAGTTGGCCGAAGCGGTCGGTCTGGGGCACGACCGCATCATCCTCAGCGCCAAGGTGTCGGGTGTGCAGGACCTGGTGGACGTGTACCGCATGCTGGCCGCGCGGTGCGACTACCCGCTGCACCTGGGGCTCACCGAAGCTGGGCTGGGCGCCAAGGGGATCGTTGCCAGTACGGCCGGCCTCGCCATCCTGCTGCAGGAGGGCATCGGCGACACGATCCGGGTCTCGCTTACGCCCGCGCCGGGCGGGGATCGCGCGCAAGAGGTGCGGGTCGCGCAGCAGATCCTGCAGTCGCTCGGCATTCGCAGCTTCACGCCGCAGGTCACCAGTTGCCCCGGGTGCGGACGGACGACCAGCACCTTTTTCCAGCAGATGGCGACGGACATCGGCGACTATCTGCGCGAGCAGATGCCGGTCTGGCGCGGGGAGCGGCCCGGCGTCGAGGAGCTGACGGTGGCGGTGATGGGGTGCGTCGTGAACGGACCCGGCGAATCGAAGCACGCCAACATCGGCATCTCGCTGCCGGGGACGTTCGAGGACCCGAAGGCGCCAGTGTACGTTGACGGCCGGCTAGTCGTCACGCTCAAGGGAGACAACATCGTGCCCGAGTTTCTCACGATTCTGGAGGACTACGTCAGGTCGCGCTATGCGCCGGCCGAGCCGGTGGCGCGATGAGACGTCGGCTCGCCGCGGTCGCGGTGCTGGCCGTGGCCCTCGTCTGCGCAGAGTCCGTGGCGGCGCAGCAGCACCCCGCGTCGGGCGATACCGGATTCGCCGCCATGCAGGCGCGCGGGCACCACGTCATGGGCGTGGATCAGTACACTTCGACGCATCGCTTTGATGATCTTCCCGATGGCGGACGCATCATGCTTCAGCGGGCGCCGAGCGATACGGCCGGCGTCCGGACGATCCGCGCGCATCTGCGGATGATCGCGCAGAACTTCGCGGCGGGGGATTTTGCGGTGCCCGGCTTCGTGCATGCGCAGGAGGTGCCTGGCACCGCCACCATGCGGCGCCGGCGCGCTGCCATCAGCTACCGATTCGAGGCGCTGCCCGGCGGTGGGCAGGTCCGCATCCTGACGCGCGACGCGGCGGCGGTCGAGGCGGTGCACGCGTTCCTTGCGTTCCAGCGGGACGCGCATCACGCGGACGGAAACGCGCTATAATTCGCGACCGTGATTGCGACTCCCATTCTGCTCAGTCTCGGGGATACGCTCCGCGAGCGACCGCTTGCCGCGCTGCCGCTGCTGTTTGCGGCGGGGCTGGTGACCAGTCTCACGCCGTGCGTCTACCCGATGATTCCGATTACGGCGGGGATCCTGGGCGGGGAAGCCGCCGAGGGCCGGTCGCGCCGGCGTACTGCCCTCATGAGCCTGACCTATGCGCTTGGGCTCGCATTGGTCTATGCGTCGCTCGGCCTGCTCGCCGGCCTCAGCGGGACCGTGTTTGGGGCCATCAGCAGCAACCGGTGGGCCTATTTTGCAGCCGGCAACCTGCTCCTGGTGTTCGGTCTGGCCATGTTGGACGTCTTTACCGTGGGAGCGCCCCGCGGGCTCCTGGCCTGGGCCAGCCGGTTCGCCGGGCGCTCGTACTGGGGCGTCCTTGCCATGGGCGCGACGTCCGGCCTGGTGGCCGCCCCGTGCGCCGCGCCGGCCTTCGGGGCCGTGCTGACCTTCGTGGCGGGCACCGGAAGCGCGGTCCTCGGCTTCAGCTACCTCTTCGTCTTTTCGCTCGGGATGACCGCACTGCTCGTGGCGGTCGGCATCTTCTCCGGGCTGCTGGCCACGCTGCCCCGCGCCGGCCGCTGGACGCTCTGGATCAAGCGGCTCAGTGGCGCGTTGCTGCTCGCGATGGCGGAATACTACTTCGTGCGGATGGGACTGGTCTCATGAAGCTCTATCGATTGGCCGGAGCGGCGGTCCTGGTTCTGGCGCTGACCGCCGGCCGGACGGGCACCCTGACCGCCCAGGATGAAGACGGCGTCCGCGTGGGGTCGTTGGCCCCCCGGGTCTCGGTGCACGACCTGGACGGGAACGCCGTCGATCTGGGGCGCTACGTCGGCGTCAAGCCGGTCTTTCTCGAGTTCTGGGCCACCTGGTGCGAGGTGTGTGCCGCCCTGATGCCGACGGTGGACGCGGCACACGCCGCCCACGGCAATGCGGTGGAATTCATCGGCGTCAATGTCGCCGTGAATCAAACTCCCGCGCGGGTCCGTCGGTACGTCGCCGAGCGCAAACCGCCATTCCGGGCCCTCTACGACGACCAGGCGGCCAGCACCCGGGCATACCACGTACCGACCACGTCCTATGTCGTCATCATCGATCGGGCCGGCCGGGTGGTGTACACCGGCTCGGGCAGCTCCCAGGATTTCGAACCGGCGCTCCGCAAGGTAAGCGCCCCCTGACCCACTCTTCGACGCAGGTGAGACCGTGTCCATGAGACGCTACACCCGATTGTCCGGCCTGGCCCTCGCGCTGGGCGCAGTCGCCGCCGTTGCGGCTCCGGCAGTGGCGCAGCAGGGCCCCCCGACCGCGATCGTCGCCTCCGGTCCGGACCTCGGCGCTGACGCGCCGGATTTCCGGCTCCCGTGGGCGTCCAAGGACTCCCTCGGTGCGGTCGAGAGCGACTTCATGCTGCGCCGCGAGCGGGGCCACGTCGTGGTCCTGGCGTTCTATCCCAAGGATTTCACCAGTGGCTGCACGGCCGAAATGCATACCTTCACCGATCAGTACGCCGATCTGTTCGGCAGCGACGTGGTCGTGGTGGGGATCAGCGCCGATTCGTTGGAGACCCATCAGCGGTTTGCCGCGAGCATGGGCATGCCGTTCCGTCTGCTGAGCGATCCGTCGCAGCGGGTGGCGGCGAAATACGGCAGCAAGGGCGACGGCGGCTACAACCGCCGGACGGTCTACGTCATCGACTCCGATGGACAGGTGGCCTATCGGGATCTCCGGTTTGGCGCCCTGGATCCCAAGTCCTATGAGCAATTGAAGGCGGCCGTGAAGGCCGCCCGCAGCCGCTGAGACACGGGATGCCCACCCGAGGTTGGTGGCAGCCGGCCCGGGGCCCGGCGCTCGCCGCGGCGCTCGCGGTGGCGACGGCCTGCGGCCCGCTTCTGGCCCAGGGCGCGGCGCAGCCGGACCGGATCTGGTCGCTCGACTCGCTGCGTTCGGGCTTCTGCATCCACTTCCTGATCCAGCCGGAATCCGCCGCGACGCTGTTCCCCGGGGCCCAACTGCGCGAGGCCCGGGGGATCACCGGCCTCCATCCGGCGCTGCGTCGACTGATCCAGGACACGCCGGACGTCGGCACCTGGATCCCGTCGCAGTTCTGCATTTACCACTTTGGATCCACCGCGTCGGGCGGACATACCTATTCCGACCGGAAGCATGCCCAACCGCAGACGATCGCCTTCTGGACAGCGCAGGCGCCCGCGGGGGTGCCTGCGACGGTGCGGCTCCTGACCAGCAACTCAGGGCTCAGCGGCAGCGTCCGGGCGCTGGGACTCTCCATCCAGGTGATCAAGTCGCACGTGGGCAAGGTCCCCCAGAGCACCGACGACCGCTACGAGCTCAAGTACGACGGGTCCGAGCTGACCTGGGACGGCCACGCCACGGGGGACAGTACCGCGGCGGCGCCGCTGAACGCCGCCTGGATGGTGACCAACCGGGCCGGCAGGCCGGTACACCTCCAGATGACCGTCCCCGGGCTCGGCTCCCGGCTCATGGTCGGCGCCCTTCGGGTGGAAGGGAAGGGGGAGCTGGCCCGCGCGCTGATCGCGTCGCCCATACGCATCGTCGGACCGCTCGTGTGGGGTGGGTCGGGCGAGGTCATGTTCGCGCCCTGACGATGTGGGAAGCGCGGCACGCAGGTGACGCCCGGCGCCCCAACTGGCTCCGGGCGTCATTGCATCCTGGCGCGACGCGCGCGGACCCGAGCTGCAACCGCGACACTGGGGAAAAGGGCGGAAATCCCATGTTGAAGCAGTTGAAAATTCACCACGCTGCATGAATATTCGGCGAAGCATGCAGGTTATTCAGCTCCCGCGCTGCATCATGCTAAGCAAGCCATCACCTTATACAACAACGGTTTATATAATCCACATCATGTGATAGCTTAGAGTCGTCTGACTCACCGATGGATGCGTGTGGAAATATCGGCCCAGGCGACGTGGGAGTTATCAACATGGCATGTTTTTCGGGGTTGAGCGCGAGGTGGAACAACTGACATGCCCCGCTGTGATGCGGGCCGCCGGTCGCATGCGGTCGATCTCCCAGCCCCGCCGACTCCGTTCGCCGACGGCTCGGCATCGCTGCGCCATCGCCTTGCCGCAGGGCGGGCCGCGGCCGCAGCAGTCGTCACTGGCGGATGACGCGGTTAAACTCATTCCATAACCTTTTCTGAAGGCACGCCGTTGCCCCGCGCTTCCATCCGTCGCACCAAGATCGTCGCCACGCTCGGCCCCGCCTGGGACACGCCGGCGGCGATGGCAGAGCTCCTCGAGGCGGGCGTCGACGTCGTCCGCGTCAATGCCTCCCACAGCACCCCGGAAATTCGCATCCGCTGGATCCAGGACCTGAAGGCGGTCATGGCGGAGCGCGCCGGCCGCGGCCAGGCCGCGGCCATTCTGGTGGACCTCCAGGGTCCGCGGATCCGGGTCGGGCGGCTGGAGACCCCCCTGCATCTCACGCGCGGGGAGACCGTCGTCTTTGCGCCTGAGGGCGATGCCACCGGCACCGAGATCCCGACGACCTACCGGGAGCTGGCCCACGACGTCGCGGCCGGCGCCCGCATCCTGCTGGACGACGGGCTCCTCGCGGTCGAGGTGACGGAGGTCCGGGGCGACCGGGTGACCGGCCGGGTGCTGTACGGCGGCGAGCTCAAGTCCAACAAGGGGATCAACCTGCCGGGCATCGACGTCAGCGCGCCGGCCATCAGCGACCGGGACCGCGAGGAAGTGGTGCGGGCCGTCGAGCTTGGCGTGGATTTCATTGCCATCTCCTTCGTGCGCAAGGCGGACGACGTCGAGGAGCTCCGCCGCCTGGTGCCGCGCTCGATCAAGCTCATCGCCAAGATCGAGAAGGACACCGCGCTCAAGAACATCCGCGAGATCCTCCGGGTCTCGGACGGCATCATGGTGGCCCGGGGCGACCTGGGTGTCGAGCTGCCGTTCGAGGAGGTGCCGCTGGCGCAGAAGCGGCTCATCCGCGAGGCCAACTTCTGCAACAAGCCGGTCATCACTGCCACCCAGATGCTCGAGTCGATGGTCCACGCGCCGCGTCCGACGCGCGCGGAGGCGTCCGACGTGGCCAACGCGATCCTCGACGGGACTGATGCCGTGATGCTGTCGGCGGAAACCGCTGTTGGCGACTACCCGGTCGAGGCGGTGCAGGCGATGGTGCGGATCGCGCGGGAGCTGGAGCAGCAGCGGCGCGGCCGGTGGGTCGTCGCTGAGACGGCGAACGTCTGGCCCGATCAGGCGGAGCGGATCGGCCGGCGGGAGACCGATCGCACGGTCGCGCGCCCCGAGACGGCGATCGCCGTGGCGGTGCGCGAGGCGGCGGACCTCCTGGCCGTCCCGGGGATCGTCTGCTTCACCAGCAGCGGATTTACCGCGCGGACGGTTGCGGCGTACCGTCCGGCGGTGCCGATCATGGCGGTCACGCCGGAGCCGGAGACGTTTCGCCATCTTGCCCTGGTGTGGGGCGTGGTGCCGACGCTGACCGAGCATTTCCCGACCTACGACGACATGCTGCCGGTGGCCCGGAAGCGGCTGGTCGAGATGGGACTGGCCGAAGCGGGAGACCGGGTCGTGGTGACGGCCGGCGTGCCGTTCGACCAGCCGGGCACCACCAACCTGCTCAAGGTCGAGGTCGTCTAGCACGATGGAGCTGACCTTTCTCGGAACGGGGACGTCGTTCGGGGTTCCGCAGATCGGCTGCGGCTGCGCTGTCTGCGAGTCCGCCGATCCGCGGGACCGGCGGAGCCGCTCGGCGGCGCTGGTGCGCGCGGGCGGCGCCACCATCCTGATTGACACCCCGCCCGAGCTCCGGCTTCAGCTGCTCCAGGCCGGCGTGCGTGATGTCGACGCGGTGATCTACACCCATGAGCACGCCGATCACGTCAACGGCATCGATGACCTGCGGATGTTCTCCGTGCGGGCCGGCCATCCGCTCCCGGTGTACGGCCCGCCCGAGACGCTCGAGCGGCTCCGCGAGGGATTCCGCTACATCTTTGACGACGCGGTGCAGCCGTTCGCGGGGACCTCGAAGCCGTCGCTGGATCTCCGTCCGCTCGCGCCCGACGTCGAAGTGGAGATCGCCGGCATGACGGTGCTGCCCCTGGCGTTTGCCCACGGCCACCTTCGGGTCTACGGATACCGCTTTGGGCGGCTGGCGTATCTGACGGACGTGAAGGCGGTGCCGCCCGTTGAGCGCGCGCGGCTGAAGGGGCTCGATGTGCTCGTGCTCAACGGGCTCTGGTGGCGGCCCCATCCGACGCACCTGAGCATCGGCGAAGCCGTGGCGACCGCGCACGAGCTGGGCGCGGCGCGAACCTATCTGACCCATCTGACCCACGAGACGGGGCATGCCGACCTGGCCGCACGACTGCCGGCCGACGTGGCGCCCGCGTACGATGGTCTCACCGTGGAGGTAGCGTGATCACCCTGTCATACGGACGCATGTTCCAGGATCGCCTGGACGGCACCCATGGCCTGCCGCGCGCACGCCTGGCCGAGCTGGCGCGGCGCTTCGGTGCGGTGCAGGCCGAGGTGCGCGATCGCCGGAGCCGCGGCGAGTACGGCTTCTATTCGCTCATCGACCAGGCCGACACCGTCCGGGAAATCCGCACCTTCGCTGACGGCGTCGGCCAGGCCTACGACCACGTCCTGGTGCTGGGGATCGGCGGCTCGGCGCTGGGCGTCAAGGCGGAGCTCAACGCGCTGCGGAAGCCGGCGTGGAACGAGCTGAACGACGAAGCGCGCGAATTCTACCCCCGGCTGACCGTCCTGGAGAACGTGGACCCGGCGACCGTGGCGGCGACGCTCGCACGCATTGACCCCCGGCGCGTGCTGGTCAACGTGATCAGCAAGTCCGGCGGTACGGCGGAGACGATGGCGCAGTACCTGGTCGTCCGCGCGTGGCTGGAGGAGGCCATGGGCGCGGCCGCCCACCGGCACCTGGTCTTTACCACTGACCCGGCGCGCGGCGCGCTGCGCGAGCTGGCCACCCGCGAGAGGATTGCCGCGCTGCCGGTGCCGCCGGGTGTCGGCGGCCGGTACAGCGTACTCTCGCCGGTGGGTCTTCTGCCGGCGGCGCTCGTCGGCGTGGACATCGAGGCGTTGCTCGCCGGCGCCCGCCGGTCCGTGGAGCGTGCGGAGGCCAACGACCTGCTGCAGAATCCGGCGGCGCTGTATGCGGCGCTGCTCTGGGCGGCGGACACGTCACTGGGCGCCCGCATCCACGTGCTGATGCCGTACGCCGACCGCCTGCGCGAGTTTGCCGAGTGGTACCGCCAGCTCTGGGCCGAGAGTCTGGGCAAGCGCCTCGATCGCCGAGGCGAGCCGGTGCACGTCGGCCCGACACCGGTGGGCGCGGTCGGCGCGACCGATCAGCACAGCCAGGTGCAGCTCTTCATGGAGGGGCCGTTCGACAAGGTCCTGACGTTCATGCGGGTGGAGAACATGGGCGACGACGTGCCCATTCCGGCGGGGGAGGGGCTGCCCGACGAGCTGGCCTATCTGGGCGGCCACACGATGGGCGAGCTGCTCCACGCAGAGTGCGACGCCACTGGAACGGCGCTCTCGCAGATGGGCCGGATGAACATGACGCTGCGCCTGCCCGACGTGAGTGCCGAGACGTTTGGGGAGGCGGTCATGTTCCTCCAGATCGCCACCGGCTATGCCGGCGCGTGGTACGGGGTGAATCCATTTGATCAGCCCGGCGTCGAGCTGGGCAAGAAACTGACGTTCGCGGCGATGGGCCGGCCCGGCTACACCGATGAGCAGGCGGCGCCGCCGTCCGGTGACGAGGCATGAGTCTCGTTTGACCTGCCTGCCGCCGCGGCCTACATTTTTCGGTGAGCGCGCTCGAGCGGTGCGCGGCAAGCCTCCACGAGGGGATGGGGTGCATGAGTGATCCAATACAGCAGGCGGCGGACCTCTACGGCGGCGCCATCGCGCTCATCGCCGGCGGGGTGACCGTCAAGGACTCCTCGAAGCTGCGGGGTCCGGCCACCGACCAACTGGTGCATCGTGCGGTCTTTGGCGAACCGGCCGAGCGTGATGCGGCGCGGTGGCTCCTCTGGGAACTGGGGCAGGTCACCGGTGCGCGCCCGGCATCGATCCACGGGCTGTACGCGGCCCGCGGCCGCGGCGAGTGCAGCGGTTTCACGGTTCCGGCCATCAACATCCGGATGATGGCCTACGATACGGCACGCGCGGTGTTCCGGGCGGCCCGGAGCGGCAAGGCGGGCGCGATCATTCTCGAGATTGCGCGATCAGAGATCGCCTATACCGACCAGCGGCCGGCGGAGTACGTGTCGGTGCTGATCGGCGCGGCGCTCCGCGAGGGCTACACGCTCCCGCTCTTCATCCAGGGCGACCACTGTCAGGTCAACGTCAGGAAATATCAGGCCGATGCCGAGGGCGAGGTCGGTGAGGTCAAGAAGCTGATTGCCGAGGAGGTCGGCGCCGGGTTCTACAACATCGACGTGGACACGTCCACCCTCGTCGACCTGGACCAGCCGACGCTCGCCGAGCAGCAGCGGCTCAACTTCGAGCGCGCCGCCGAGATCACCGGGTTCATTCGCGGGCTCGAGCCGGAGAGCGTGACGGTGTTGGTCGGCGCCGAGATCGGCGAAGTGGGCATGAAGAACAGCACGGTCGAGGAGCTTCGGGCGTTCATGCAGGGCTATCGCACCACGCTGGCGGCGGAGCACGGTGGGGAGGGGATCAGCAAGATCTCGGTGCAGACGGGCACGTCGCACGGCGGCCTGGTGCTGCCGGACGGCACGATCGCCGACGTCAAGCTCGATCTCGAGGCGCTGGCGGCACTGTCGAGGGTGGCCCGTGAGGAGTACGGACTCGCCGGCGCCGTCCAGCACGGTGCGAGCACGCTGCCCTCGAACGCGTTCGGCAATTTCCCGCGGATCGAGACCTGCGAGATCCACCTCGCGACCAATTTCCAGAACATGGCGTTCGACCACCCGCGGCTTCCCGCCGACCTGCGCCGGCGGGTGTTGCGCTGGCTCGACGAGCACGCCAAGGGTGAGCGCACGAGCGGCGATTCGGACGAGCAGTTCTATTACAAGACGCGCAAGAAGGCCATCGGGCCGTTCAAGCGTGAGTTCTGGGAGCTGTCCGCCGAGATCCGGACCGCGATCGCCGCGGACCTGGAGGAGATGTTCGGCTTCCTCTTTGCACAGCTCAACGTCAACGGCACCGCCGATCTGGTGGACCGTTTCATCCAGGCCCCGATGCAGCACCACGCGGCGCTCAAGCCGGCGCTGGTGGCCGCGGCCGACGACCCCGATGCGGGGGAATAGGGAGAGCACATCATGCGTCGCAAGCACCAGCAGGAGGTGGTGTACGTCGAACGCGGCGGCGATTCGTCTGCCAAGTGGCTGTTCTGGGGCGCCTGCCTGGGCGCCGGACTCGCGCTGCTGTACGCGCCGCGCACCGGGGAGGAGACCCGCCGGAGTCTGCAGCGGCGGCTCTGGAAGCTCCGCGCCATGTCGGAAGAGAAGCTCGACGACCTGATGGAGACCATCGGCGGCAAGGCCCGCGAGCTCGCCGGCGACGCCGAGGACGAGCTGGACGGTGACGCCGAGTTCGACGAGGAGCTCGAGGAGGCCGAGACCGATGCGGTTGCCGCCAACCGCCATCATGTGCCGGGTCCGCGTGAGGAGATGGAACTCCGGCTGGAGCAGGCGCGCGCGCGCCGCCGTCGTCCGTCGGCCGGTCACGAGGAGCCGCTCGCCTGAACCAGCCGTCCCGGCGCGGATGGTATCTGTCACCCAGGTGGTTCGTCCGTCGCGTGCTGCAGGCCGCCGACGAGAGCCACGTGCCGTTTCTGGCGAGCGCCATCACCTTCGATGCGCTGCTCGCCGCGGTGCCGTTCGTGCTCCTGCTGCTGGTGGGCCTCACCTTCGTGGCCCAGCACCTGGCCGGCGTGCACGACATCGATCCGCTGCTGTTCTTCCACCGGTTCCTGCCGCCCCATGAAACCGAGGGCGGCCAGGATCCCTTCGCGGTCGTCGAAGACGTCCTCGCGCGCATCACCCGCAACCGCGGCGCGCTGTCGCTCTACGCCGCGCCCGCCTTCGTCTGGTTCAGCACCCGGCTGTTTGCCGGCGTGCGCACCTCGCTCAACGACATCTTCGACGTCTCCCTCCGCCCCCCGCGGCGGCGCAATCTCGTCGTGGGCTATCTGCTCTCCAAAGGGCGCGACGTGGCGATGGTCGTCGGCACGCTGGCGCTGCTGCTGCTCAATACGCTGATCTCGGCCGAGCTCGCGGTGGTGCAGGCGCGCGGCGCGGCGGTGCTGCCGCAATTCTCGTTCTTCGTCTCCACCGCGGGCCGGCTGCTCGCCGAGCTGGTGACCATCCTCTCGTCAGTCTCGCTGTTCTTCGTGGTCTACAAGTATGCATCGGTCCGGAAGCTTCGCTGGCGAACCGCGCTGCTCGCCGCCACGTTCACGGCCCTCGCGTTCGAGCTGGCCAAGCGGCTGTACGCCATCTACCTGGCGCATTTTGCGTCATTCAAGGGCTCCGGCGGCGACGCGACGATCGGGGCGATCGTCCTGTTCGTGCTGTGGCTCTACTACACCGCCATCGTGTTCCTCCTTGGCGGGGTGGTGGCCGAGACCTGGGAGCTCCGCCGCATGCAGAAACACCAGCGTGCGATCCTGACCTAGGCGGCTACCCTGGGCGCCCGGCCCGGGCTATATTCCCTTCGCCTCAGGTCCGAAGGGCGCCGGCGCGCGAACCGCGTCAGGACCTTGCCGGTAGCAGCGCTAAGCGATGCCCGGTGTCGCTTCGGGGAGCCTGAGGCACTTTTCTTTTCCCCCCTCGTCACGTCCGGCCATGTCCATAGCTCTCGCCCGTCGGTACCGACCCAAGCGCTTCGCCGATCTGCTCGTCCAGGACCACGTCACCGCGGTGCTCCGCGGCGCGGTCGCGCGGAGTCGGGTGGGTCACGGCTACCTGCTGACCGGTCCCCGCGGCGTCGGGAAGACCACCGCGGCCCGGATTCTCGCGATGGCGCTCAACTGCGCCAACCGCGATCCCGGCGGCGAGCCCTGCGGTGTCTGCGAAAACTGCGACCGGATCTGGAACGGGTCGGCCAATCTCGACGTGGTCGAGATCGACGCCGCCAGCAACCGCGGCGTGGACGACGCCCGCGACCTGCGGGAGCGCGCGATGTACGCCGCCTCGCAGGAGGGGCACCACAAGGTCTACATCGTGGACGAAGCCCACATGCTGACCCGCGAGGCGTGGAACGCGCTGCTCAAGATCCTGGAAGAGCCGCCCCCGGGCGTGGTCTTCGTCTTTGCCACGACCGAGCCCCAGAAGATCGCGGCCACCGCCGCGCCCGTCATGTCGCGGCTGCAGCGCTTCGACTTCCGCCGGATCGGCCCCGCGGCAATTCGCACGCGACTCCGTGAAGTCCTCCAGGCGGAGGGACTCGCCGCCGACGAGGACGCGCTCACGCTCATTGCCCGCCATGCCGACGGAGGCATGCGCGATGCCCTGTCCGTGCTCGATCAGTGCCTCAGCTTTGGCGAAGGTGCCATCACGGCCGAGCGGGTGCGCGAGATCCTGGGCGTCGTGGGCGACGATGTGTATGCCGCGCTGCTCGCCGCCGTGGCCGGCCGGGCGCCCGCGGCCGTCTTCCCGCTGGTCGATCGCCTGATGGAGGCCGGAGCCGACCTGGGGGAGTTCATGACCGGCGCCGGCGAGATGCTGCGGGCGCTGCTGATGTTCCAGGTCGGCGCCGAGCCGGAGGGGCTCACCGAGGCGATGGGTGCGCTGCTGCGGCGCTATGCTACGGAGCTCGGGGCGGGCGACGTGCTGCGCATGCTGCGGCTGCTCACCGACAACGAAACCGCGATCCGGCGGAGCGCAAATGCGCGGCTTGTCGTCGAGACCTTGCTCCTGCGCTGGACGATGCTGGACCGGATGGTGGACCTCGAACGGCTGCTGGCAGGTGGCCCCGCTCCGGCCGGCCAGCCGCCGGTGCATTCGCCGCCCGCTCGCCGGACGGTGCCGTCGCCGGCAGCGACGGCGGCCCCGCCCGCCGTTCCGGCCACGCCACCCGTCGCGGTGCCCTCGGCTGCGCCGCCGGCCGGCGAGACCGAGTTCAGCGTCGCCGGCATCGGCGAGCAGTGGGAGGCCATCGTCACACGGGTGCGTGAGCGCAGCCGCTTCCTGGGCGAGGCGCTGGCCGGCACCCAGCCCGTCACGGTGGCGCCGCCGGTGTTGACCGTGGCGCTGGGCGAGCCCAATCCGCTCTTCCTCGAGCGGCTGGAGCAGCAGGCCGGCATCATCGAGGAGATCGTCGGCGGAATGGTGGGCGCCCCGGTGCGGGTCAAGGTCGGTGGGGCGCCGCCGGCGGCGCCCGCCGGGCCCCGCGCCCGGCGCATCTCGGATGCCAGCATTCGAGCGGACCGGCTCAAGGACCTGCGGTCCCGCGACGCCGCGCTCGATGCGGCCGCCGATGAGTTAGATTTGGAGATTGTGGATTGACGTTGCGGTGCCTCCGGGCGCCGTCTAGTTTGGCGGGACATCCCAGCACAGACCGGACATACCTGACGATGGCGGATTTTCAGCAGCTCATTCAGCTGGGCCAGCAGGTGCAGGGGAAGCTGGCCCAGCTTCAGACCGAACTGGCCAACCGGATCATCGAGACCACCGCCGGGGGCGGGCTGGTGCGCGTGAGCGCGGACGGCCGCGGCACCATCCGGATGATCACGATCGATCCCGCCGCGTTCGATGGGCGCGATGCCGAGCTGTTGGCCGACCTCGTCCTCGGTGCGGTGGCCGAAGCGCAGCGCCGCGCCGCGGCAATGCTCCAGAACGAGATGCGGGCGGTGCCGACGCTGCCGATCCCCCCGGCGACCTGAGCCGTGGGGGCGATCGACGAGCTGGTCGCACAGCTGGCACGGTTGCCGGGCATCGGCCGCAAGACGGCGCAACGACTCGCCTTTCACCTGCTCCAGCAGCCGCCCGACCAGGTGAGCCGGCTGTCCCGCGCCCTCGAGGCGGTGGCCGAGCGGGTGCGGCCCTGCGAGCGGTGCGGCAACCTCACCGAGCAGCAGCCGTGTGCCATCTGCGATGACGCCCGTCGCGATGCATCGGTGCTGTGCGTTGTGGAGGATGCGGCGGCGGTGGGGGCGCTCGACAGCTCGACCGGATTCCGGGGCCGCTACCACGTGCTGGGCGGGCGGCTCTCGCCGCTCGACGGCATCGGGCCGGAGGCGCTCCGCATCGACCAGCTCATGAGCCGGGTGCGCGCGGACGACGTGCGCGAAGTGATTCTGGCGACCAACCCATCCATGGAGGGCGAGGTGACGGCCACCTACATCCAGCAGCTCCTGGCCGGGACCGGTGTGCGGGTGACCCGCCTCGCGCGCGGGTTGCCCATGGGCGGCGACCTCGAGTACGTGGACGGCGTGACGCTGGCCCACGCGCTCACCGCCCGCCAGGAAGTCCGGTGATGCGCTCCCGCCGCTGGGTCTTTGCCGGCTCGCTCGCCGCCGGGTCGGTGGCCGGCTGGCTGCTGGCGCAGCGGCGACTGACGGTGCACCGGCGGGACCTCTTCAGTCCCCGGCCGCTGCGCCGTCTGGCGGCGCTCGGATTTCTGGCCGGACAGGAAGGCGTCGAGACCATCCGCGTCCTCCGTGACTACCTGGCGTGGGAGCGCCGGCCCATGCTCCGTCGGCGTGCCGTTGCGATCGTGCGCCGCATGGAAGCCACCCTCGGCTGAGGCCCGACATGCCCGGTGCGTCGAGCTGGTCGTTTCGCGAGGATGATGCCCGGAAAATCGACGGCATCCTCAGCGGGTTCCTGCACGAGTCGAGTGCGCGGACGGCGCTGATCGTCGATCGGACCGGCCAGCTCGTCGCCACCGTCGGGGAGCCGCCCGCCTTCGATCCGACGGCGTTCGCCTCGCTGACCGCGGCCGACTTCAGCGCCAACGACCAGCTCGCCCGCATGCTGGGGGAGCCGGAGTTCGGCGCGCTGTTCCATCAGGGCGAGCGCGAGTCGATGTACCTCGCGGACATTGCGCGCCGCGTCATCCTCGTCGTGCTGTTCGACAACCGCACCACCCTGGGCCTCGTCAAGCTGCGGGTGCGCGCCGCGGTGCAGGAGCTCAATCAGGTCTTCACGGACATGTTCGGCCGCGCCGGTGCGGACGCGCCCCAGGTGGAGAGCGGGTTCCTGGGTGAGGCGGAAGACGAGATCGACAAACTCTTCGGAGCCTGAGGTAGACCGCACGCATGTCGATGATCAACTATGCGTCCCGCGAGATCAACTGCAAGCTCGTGTACTACGGGCCCGGCCTCGGCGGGAAGACGACGAATCTCGAGTTCGTCTACAACAAGGTGGCGCCCGGTTCACGCGGCAAGATGATCTCGCTCGCGACCGAGACGGAGCGCACCCTCTTCTTCGACTTCCTGCCCGTGGACCTCGGAACCATCCGGGGCTTCAAGGTCAAGTTCCATCTCTACACCGTGCCGGGTCAGGTCTACTACAATGCCTCCCGCAAGCTCATCCTCAAGGGCGTGGACGGCGTCGTGTTCGTCGCCGACAGCCAGCTCGAACGGATGGAAGCCAACATCGAGGCGATGCAGAACCTGTACGACAACATGACGGAGCACGGCTACGACCTCACCAGGCTTCCATTCTCCATCCAGTACAACAAGCGTGATCTCCCCAACGCCGCGCCCATCGCCGAGCTCCAGGCCGCGCTCAACCCCGGCTGGCTGGTCGAGGAGCCCGTGCGCCAGCGCGAGCAGGCCGACGCGCATCATCCCGGCGAGTTCCTGATCAGCCAGCAGGACGGGCAGTGGATCGAGCGGGCGCCGTACTTCGAAGCGGTCGCCGTTACCGGCGAGGGCGTCTTCGACACCCTCAAGGCCATCAGCAAGACCGTCGTCAAGACCCTCGGGTAGGCGGCGGCGCCGATGTGGACGCTGCCCAACATCATCACGCTGGTCCGGATCAGCTTCACACCGGTCATCGCGCTCCTGCCGTTCATCGAAGGCTACTGGCCCAAGCTCGTCTGCTTCGGCGTGTTCATCGTCGCCGCCGTCAGCGATGTCTTCGACGGCTACCTGGCCCGCCGCCACAACCAGGTCACCGACCTCGGTAGACTGCTGGATCCGATCGCCGACAAGCTGCTGCTCTTCGCGACGCTGATCCCCATTTACTGGATCTCGCGCCAGCGGCATGACCTCTACGCCATTCCCGTCTGGGGCAGCATCCCGCTCTGGGTCTGCGTGCTGCTGATCGGCCGTGAGCTGGCCATGACCGTGTTTCGCTGGTGGGCGCAGCGACACGGCGTCGTCATCCCGGCCGGCGGCGCCGGCAAGCTCAAGACCGTGCTCCAGAATGTCTTCATCGGCGCCATCATCCTCTGGTTTGCATTTCGTGACGCGCGCAAGCCGCTCGGATGGGAACACAGCCGGTTGGCGGCGTTTTGGAATACCTTCCACGGACGGTTCGTCGCCATCACGCTGGCGGTGGCCACGCTGCTGACCGTCTACTCCTTTCTCCTCTACATCTACCGCTACCGGCGCATCATCTCCCACCGTCTCGTCTGACCGTGGACCTCGAGCTCGTCACCATCGGGACCGAGCTGCTGCTCGGTCACACGATCGACACCAACGGCGCCGAGATTGCGCGGCGGCTGGCGGTCCTCGGAGTCCGCGTCGTCCGACGCACGTCGGTCGCCGATGATCCGGCCGCGATTCGCGATGCCGTCGCCGCCGGCCTCGCCCGCACCCGCGCTGTCCTGACCACAGGCGGCCTCGGTCCCACCCGCGACGACATCACCAAGCAGGTCGTGGCTGAGCTCTACGACTGGCCGCTGGCGTTTGACGACACGGTGTGGGCGGCCGTGCTCGAGCGGTACCGCCGCTTTGGGCGGACACCGGTGGAGAGCAACCGCTCCCAGGCCGAGGTGCCCGAGGGTGCCATCGTGCTGCTCAACCGGTGGGGCACCGCCCCCGGACTCTGGCTCGAGGGCACACCCGGTCTCGCCATCATGCTCCCCGGCGTGCCGCTCGAGATGCGCATGCTGCTGGAGCACGAGGTCGAGCCCCGGCTGGCGGCGCGGGGCGGCGGTGCCGTGATTCGATCACGCACCGTCCGCACGACCGGCATTCCCGAGAGCACGCTTGCGGAGCGGCTGGGTGAGATCGAGGCGGCGATTGGCCCGGCGACACTCGCCTATCTGCCTGGTGTCGAGGGCGTGGACCTCCGTGTCACCGCATGGAATCAGCCGGCGGACGCAGTGGACGTGCGTCTGGCCGCCGCGGTGGCGGAGCTTCGCGCCCGGGCCGGGGAGTTCGTCTACGGGGAGGACGCCGACGATCTGTCCCGCGCGGTGGTCGACCGGGCCCGCGCGGCACACTGCCGGCTGGCAGTGGCCGAATCGTGTACCGGCGGGCTGCTGGGGGCCCGGCTGACCGACACACCGGGCAGCTCGGCCGTGATGATCGGCGGTGTCATCGCGTACGACAACGCGGTCAAGACGGGACTCCTCTCGGTGCCGTCGACCATGATCGAGACCTGCGGCGCGGTGAGCGAGGAGACGGCCGGTGCGATGGCGGAGGGCGTCCGCCGCCTGCTGACGGCCGACCTGGCGATCAGCCTGACCGGGATCGCGGGGCCGGACGGCGGCTCGGCGGACAAGCCGGTCGGCACCGTGTGCTTTGGCCTGGCATCCGCGCGGGGCACCGAGACGCGCCGGGCGGTCTTTGGCGGCTCCCGGAGCGAGATCCGGGCGCGGGCGGCGCAGGCCGCGCTCTGGCAGCTCTACCGGGCACTTCCCGCGGGCGACGAGTGACCGGTCCCTCCGCGTCCGGGGCAGGTTATCTTTCGTCCCAGAGTTCAACGACGAGAGCATCCAAGTGACCGACAAGCCCAGATTTAGCGCCGACGATACCGTCGAGATCCACACCCCGGCCGGCATGGCTGAACCCGCCGCCGCCACGGGTGCCAGCGCCGACGGCGCAAACCTCGCATCGACCGACACGTCGGAGGAGCCGTCCTCCCGCGAGGAGACCACACCGCCCGTCTTCGGCGAGGGTCGTCTCCCGCGCGCCGATGGCGAGCTGCAGGAACTGCGGGACCGACACCTCCGCCTGGCCGCCGAGTTCGACAACTACAAGAAGCGGGTGGCCCGCGAACGCCTCGAGCTGTCGGACCGCGCGCAGGCCACCTTTGTCGGGCGCCTGCTCGACGTGCTGGACGATCTGGACCGTCTGGTCGCCTCGGATGACGGCGGGTCGGCTGACGTGTCGCGCGGGGCGCTCGGGCTGGTGGACAAGAAGCTGCGCAAGGAACTCGAGGCGGCAGGTGTCGAGCGGATCGACCCGGCCGGCCAGCAGTTCAATCCGATGGAACACGAGGCGGTCTCGGTCGTGACGCCGCCGGAGCCGTCGCTCGATCACACGGTGAGCGCGACGTTCCAGGCGGGCTACCGCTTCAAGGGGACGCTGGTGCGGCCAGCGCGGGTGCAGGTCTACTCCGAGCAGGGCCAGGCGTAAATGGCGGCAAAGGACTTCTATCAGGTACTGGGCGTGCCTGATTCGGCCAGCCAGGCCGAGATCAAGAAGGCCTACCGCCGGCTGGCTAAGCAATACCACCCGGACGCCAATCCCAACAACCCGTCAGCCGCAGACCGCTTCAAGGAAATATCCGAAGCGCATGCCACGCTGTCCGACGCCGACAAGCGCAAGCAGTACGATCAGATGCGCCGGCTGGGCGCGTTCGAGAACCTGGGCCGCCGTCCCCCGGGTGGCAGCGCGCGCGGCCCGGCCCAGGGTGGCCCCGGCTCGGTCGACGAGATGGATCTCGGCGACCTGAGCGGGTTTGGGCTGGGCGACATTTTCTCCTCGATTTTCGGGCGCGGCCGGCGCGAGGAGCCGCACGGCGAAACGCTCGAGGCGGTGGTCGAGGTGCCGTTCCGGGTGGCGATGCTGGGCGGCAAGATCCCGGTCACCATGCCGGTGGTCGAGACCTGTCCGACCTGCGCCGGCAGCGGCGGTGCGCCGGGTGCCACCATCACGACCTGCCCCGAATGCGATGGCCGCGGGACGATCTCGTTTGGGCAGGGGAGCTTTGCCGTCAACCGACCGTGTCCGCGATGCCGGGGCCGCGGCAGGATACCGTCTGAGCCGTGTCCCACCTGTCACGGCGCGGGAGAGGTGCGCACCGAGCGGCGCGTGATGATCACGGTGCCGCCGACGACCGAGACCGGCACCAAGGTGCGCCTCAAGGGGCAGGGCCAGCCCGGCAGCGGCGGCGCGCCCGCCGGCGATCTGATCATCACCTTCCAGGTGCAGCCGGACCGCTTCTTCCACCGCGACGGGCTCGCCATCGTGTGTGAGGTGCCGATCAACCTGGCGCAGGCCGTTCTGGGCACGCGGCTGCGGGTCCGCACGCTCGACGGCAAGAAGGTCGTGTTGAAGATTCCGCCGGGCACGCAGCCGGGCCGGAAGTTCCGGATCAAGGGGCAGGGACTGGAGAAGAACGGGCGGCGGGGGGACCAGCTGGTGGGCGTCCAGGTCGCGCTGCCCGAGACGCTGACGCCGGAACAGGAAGCGCTCATGCGTCAGCTCGCCGAGTCCGCCGGCCTCAAGTACTGAGCCGGCGACCGGGTGCGGGCCTCAGCCGGCGCTGCTTGCCCGCGCCGCCTCCATGAGCCTCATCTGCGCCGACCGCTCCGGCTCGCCAGCCGCGGGGCGCCGCTGCGCGTAGGAGCCGTCGGGTGCCAGGTCCCATGCCTGGCGGTTGTCCTGCCACATCTCCTCCAGCACGCCTCGCACTGATCGCCGATGGGCCGGATCCTCCACCGGCGCCACCGCCTCGATTCGGCGATCCAGGTTTCGGGGCATCCAGTCGGCGGAGCCGATGTAGACCTCGAAGTCCCCGCCGTTGTGAAAGTAGAATGCGCGGGAATGCTCCAGATAGCGGCCCACCACGCTCATGACACGGACGTGCTCGCTCACGCCCGGCAGCCCCGGCCGGAGGCAGCAGATCCCCCGCACGATCAGATCGATCGTCACGCCGGCCTGCGATGCGAGATAGAGCGCGAGAATGATCTCCGGGTCCACCAGGGCGTTCATCTTGGCCAGGATGCGCGCGGGACGCCCGGCGCGCACGTGCTCGATCTCACGGTTGATCAGCGCCAGGAAGCGCTGGCGCATGCCGCGCGGCGCCACGATCAGCTTGCGATATCCGGACGGGGTGCCGAATCCGGTGAGGACGTTGAACAGGTCGCTCAGGTCGGCACCGAGGTCGGGGTCGGCGGTGAGGATGCCGAAGTCGGTGTAAACCCGGGACGTCTTGAGGTTGTAGTTGCCGGTGCCGGCGTGCACGTACCGCCGCATGGTGTCGCCCTCGCGCCGGACCACGAGCATCACCTTGGAGTGGGTCTTCACGCCCACCACGCCGTAGCTCACATGCACGCCGACGTCCTCCAGCCGCTGGGCCCACCGGATGTTGTTCTCCTCGTCAAACCTTGCCTGGAGCTCGATCAGCACGGCCACCTGTTTGCCGCGCTCGGCGGCCAGGGCTAGCTGGCGCGCGATGCTGGAATCGCCACCAGTGCGATAGAGCGTGATCTTGATCGCCACGACGTCGGGGTCTGCTGCCGCCGTCTCGATGAAGCATTCAACCGACTTGGCGAAGCTGTCATACGGGTGGTGCACCAGCACATCGCCTTCACGGATCACGTCGAAGATGTTGCGCCCGCCCGCCAGCCGCGGCGGTGTGGCCGGATGGAATGGCGGGTCGTGCAGCGCCGGCAGGTCCACGGCCGCGAGCGAGAGCAGGTCGGCGGTATCGAGCGGGCCCAGCACCTCATAGACGTCCTCGTCCGAGAGCGCGAGTGCGGGCGATTCCTGCTCTTCATTGAACTCCGCGATCAGGAGGTGGCGCAGCGAGGGCGGCATCGACGCGTGGACCTCGAGTCGCACTACTTCGCCAAACCGGCGGTTCCGAACCTCCTCCTGGATGTGGCTCAGCAGGTCGTCCGCCTCGTCCTCGTCGAGCTCGAGCTCGGTGTTGCGGGTGATCCGGAAGGTGTGCCAGCCCAGGATCTCGACACCCGGGAACAGCGTGTCGAGATTGGCGCCGATGACGTACTCGAGTGGCACGAAGCGGTTGGCCGCGGGCAGCGCGACCCATCGCGGCAGGATCTTGGGCACCTTGACGCGGGCAAAGCGCTCGTCGCCGTCGGCGTCGCGCAGCACCACGGCCAGCGACAGACTGAGATTCGAGATGTAGGGGAACGGGTGTCCCGGATCGACCGCGAGCGGCGTGAGGACGGGAAAGACGTTTGCGCGGAAGTAGGCGTCGAGGTGCTCGCGCTCCGGGCTGCTGAGCTGGTCCTGCTCGGTGATGAGTGCCACGCCGTGCTCCGCCAGTCCGGGCAGCACTTCGTCGATGAACGTCCGCTGGTGACGCTCGGTCTGCCGGTGCACCACCGTGTCGATCGCGCGGAGTTGCTCCTCGGGCGTCATCCCGTCGGCGGTCAATTCGCTGACGCCGCCGGCCACCTGCCGGCGCAGCCCGGCGACCCGGATCTGAAAGAACTCGTCCAGGTTGTTGCTGAAGATGCCGAGAAACTTGACTCGCTCCAGCAGCGGCGTGCGGGGGTCCTGCGCCTCGTGCAGTACACGGGCGTTGAACTCGAGCCAGGACAGCTCGCGATTGAGGTAGAGCGACGGGTGGCGGAGGTCAACCGTGGCTGCCGGCCGGTCCACCGCCAGGTGCAGATCGGTCACGCGGGGCCGCCCTGGTAGTGCAGACCGGGCACGACCCAGACCGCGGCGCAGAGCGCCAGCGCATTGACCACAAAGGGAACGAGGGGCGAGCGCATCGGGACCTCAGGGCGAAGGCGTGCGGCCCAGATACTGATCGATCCAGTCCTGAACGGTGTCCCACCAGAGCCGCCGATTGCGGGGCTTGGCGACGAAGTGGTCTTCGTCAGGGAAGTACAGAAACTTGGCCGGCAGGCCGCGCAGCTTGGCCGCAGTGAACGCCTGCAGCCCCTCCGACAGGTCAACCCGATAGTCGTGCTGGCTGTGCACGACCAGGAGCGGCGTGGACCACTGGCTGATGAAATTGGCCGGCGACCACTTCTCCATCAGTGATCGGGCCGGCGGGGACAGCTGCGACCCACCGAACTCGTAGATGGGGAACCACAGCTCCTCGGTGGTTCCCGCCATCGAGAGGGGATTGAAGATCCCGTCGTGCGCTACCAGCGCCTTGAACCGGCTGGTGTGTCCCGCCATCCAGTACACCATGTAGCCGCCGTAGGAGCCGCCCGCGGCCGCAAGACGGTCCTTGTCCACGTACGGCCGGGCGGCCAGCACGTCGAGCCCCTTCATCAGATCGTCGTACGGCGCGCCGCCCCAGTTGCGCGAGACGGCGTTGGTAAACTGCTGGCCGTATCCGGTCGACCCGTGAAAGTTGATCGCCGCGACGACGTAGCCCCGCGCGGCGAACATCGCGTAGTTCCAGCGGGGATGCCACTGGTCGAGCCACGATCCCTGCGGGCCCCCGTGGATCAGGTAGATGAGCGGGTAGCTGCGGTGCGCATCGAAGCCGGGCGGGTACATGACCCACCCGAACACCGAATCTCCCGCGGCGCCGCCAAAGCCGAACGACTCCACCGGACTCAGGGCCAGGCGGGAGAGCGCCGGGGCGTTGATCCGGGTGAGCGCCCGTACGCTCCGGCCCGCCGGATCGCTCCGGTAGATCTCTGGTGGTGCCGTGGCGCTCTCGTGCAGGAAGATCAGGAAGTCGCCGGCCGGCGAAATCTGGACGTCGGTATTGCTGCCGCCGGTCACCAGCCGCGTGGGTCGCCCGGTCGGTATCTCCACCGCGTACAGCACGCGCTCGCCGCGCTCCTCCACCTCCGCCACGATCGTCCGGCTGTCCGGCGCCCAGACGAACTGCAGCACGCTGGCGTCCCAGTTGGACGTGATCGTGGTGCGCCGGCCGGTCGCGCGCTCGTAGAGCACCAGATGCTGCTGGTCGGACTCGAAGCCGGGCACGTCCGTCGCGAGATAGGCGATGTAGCGACTGTCGGGCGAGTAGGCGGGGCTGTGATCATTGCCGCGATTGGTCGTGATCGGCTGGCGACCGCTGCCGTCGGGGCTCAGCACGAAGATGTCGTTGTTGGTGGACGTCGCCACCGACGAATCCGGGTTGTAGGTGACGGCCAGCTCGGTGCCCACCGACGACAGCGCGACGTCGCGGCCGCCCAGCGCCAGCGTCGGCACGTCCCGGTCGATGGGCGTGATGTCGATGGTGTGGCCGTCGGCGACGGTATGCCGGTAGACGTGCTGTCGCGTGCCGGCGCGCCACTCGTTCCAGTGGCGGTAAAACAGCGACGTCAAGATGCGGGCGTCGGTGGTGTATTCGCCGTTGCGGCGGTCCACTTCCTGCACGACGGGCCACTTCGTGTCGCCGACCAGAAAGAGCGACTTGCCGTCGGGCGACCAGATGAAGTCGTTCACGCCGCCCGGCAGCGTGGTCATCCTGGCCGGATCGCCCCCGCGGGCCGGGATGCGCCAGACCTGCGCCGCGCCGTCCCGAGTCGAGATGTAGGCGATCCACCTGCCGTCCGGCGACCAGCGCGGGTTGCGGTCGCTGCCGGCGCCGCTGGTCAGCGCCTTGGGCTCGCCGCCGCCGCTCTCGACGCCCCAGATGCGGGAGATATTCCGGTTGTCGGTAAGGGACGGCGTGGAGACGGTGAAGGTCACCAGGTCGCCGGCCGGCGAGATCTGCGGATCACCGACGGTGCGGAGCGCGATGAAGTCGTCGAACGTCATCGGACGGCGCTGCTGCGCCGCGACGGATGCCGGTGGCGCGGCGAGCGCGATCATCACCAGGAGCGCCGGTGCCCAGCGCGCGGGGTGCCTCATCTCACGCGATCACGCCGCCGCCGAGGAGCCGGTCGGCCGCGTCGTAGAGGACGCCCGATTGGCCCGGGGCGATGGCCCGGACCGGCGTCTCGAGCGCGAGGTCCAGCCGGTCGCCCTCTCGGGCCAGCACCGTCGCACCGACGGCGCGCGAGCGGTAGCGCAGCTGCGCCCGGCACCGATCGCCGGGTTCGAGCGGCGGTGCCAGCCAGTTGAGCTCCTCAAGCCGCACCCGGTGCCCGGCCAGCTCTGCCTCGGAGCCAACCACGACCTCCCGCGTCTCCGGGCGGATCGCCACGACGTAACGCGGCGCGCTGCCGCCGCCCGGCAATCCTCGCCGCTGCCCGATGGTGTACCGGGCATACCCGCGGTGCTCGCCCACGCGCGCTCCGGCGGTCGTCACCAGCGGGCCCGGCGTCAGCGCCGGCGCATCGGCCGGCAGCTCGCGCTCGAGCACGCCCACGTAGTCGTCGTCCGGCACAAAGCAGATCTCGACGGACTCCGGCTTCTCGGCCGTCGTCAGCCCCAGCCGCCGCGCGTAGGCGCGCGTCTCGTCCTTGCTGAGCTCACCCACCGGCGTGAGCATCCGCTCCACCACGGCGCGCTCGATGCCCCAGAGGAAGTAGCTCTGGTCCTTGGCCCGGTCGCGCCCGCGATGGAGCGCGCCGTCGCGGGCGACGGCGTAGTGGCCGGTGGCGATGCGGTCACAGCCCAGCGCGTCGGCATGGGCCAGCAGATCACGGAACTTGGTGAAGGAATTGCAGCGCACACACGGAATCGGCGTACGGCCCCGGCTGTACTCCGAGACGAAATTGTCGATCACGTGGAGGGCAAACCGGTCCTCGAGATTGAGGACGTAGTGCGGGATCCCCACGGCGGCCGCGACGTCGCGCGCGTCGTTGATGGAGTCGAGCGAGCAGCAGGGACGGTCAGGCACCGTATCGCCGTGGCAGAAGAGCTTCATCGTCGCGCCCACGACGTCGTACCCCTGCTCGACCAGGCGGGCGGCCGCCACCGAGCTGTCCACGCCGCCAGACATGGCGACCAGCACCCTCTCAGGCACGTCCCAGCACTCCCGCAAGCTTGCGGACCTTGGCCACCACGGTGGGAAACACCTCGACCGCGCGGTCCAGGTCGTCCGCCGTCGTTCCGTGTCCCAGGCTGAAGCGGACCGCGCCGAGCGCCTGCTCCCGGGGCACGCCCATCGCGATGAGGACGTGGGAGGGCTCGATCGCGCCGGTGGAGCAAGCCGAGCCGCCGGACACCGCGATGCCCGCGAGGTCGAAGTGCATCAGCAGCGCCTCGCTGTCGGCGCCGGCCACCGAGACGCTCAGAATATGCGGCGCCGACGGCCCGCCATCGGCGTTGACCACGATGTCGCTCGCCGCGGCGGTGAGCCGGGCCGCGAGATCGCGCCGCAACGCGCCGAGCCGCCGTGCCTCGTCCGCCTGCTCGGCGGCGGCGAGCCGGGCGGCGCATCCCATGGCCACCGCGCCCGCCACGTTCTCGGTGCCGGGACGGATGCCGTACTGCTGGCCCCCGCCGTGGATGATCGCCTCCACCGCCTTGCGGTCTCGCACGATCAGCGCACCGATCCCCTTGGGCGCGCCGATCTTGTGGCCTGAGATCGTCAGCAGCGTGCATCGGAGCTCGGTGACCGAGACCGGCACCTTGCCGAACGCCTGTACCGCGTCGGTGTGGAAGATCGTCCCCGCGTCGTGACAGCGCCCGGCGATCTCGGCCACCGGCTGCACCGCACCGACCTCGTTGTTGACCCACATGACCGAGACCACCGCCGGCCGGTCGGCCAGCGCGGCGTCGAGCGCGTGGAGATCGACGATGCCGAACCGATCCACCGGCAGGATCACTTCCTGGCCGCCCAGGTGGCAGACTGCATGCGCGGCGCCCAGGATCGCCTTGTGCTCGATGGCGGAGACCACGGCACACATCGCCGCCCCCCGATCGCGGGCCGCCAGCGCCGCCCCCACCACACCCAGGTTGTCCGCTTCCGTCCCGCCCGACGTGAAGATCACCTGCGACGGCTCGGCGCCGACGGCGGCGGCGACGTCACGCCGCGCCTGCTCGATGCCGGCCCGGGCCGCCCGCCCAAAGCGGTGCCCGCTCGACGGATTGCCGAAGGCCGCGTCCGTGAGGAAGGGAAGCATCGCCTCGAGCACCTCCGGACGCACTGGCGTGGTGGCGGCATGATCGAGATAGACGGCTGGTCGCATGGGCATAAACATAACGCCGGGGCGGGCTTATGGCGAACGGGTGCGCCGTGCCGCGGAGTTACATGGAGGCGACGCCGAGCGCCACGACGTCGGTGACGGCCATGGTCTCGTGGGTGTGGAAGGGCTCGCCGAACCGGGTCCGGATCAGCGACCCGTAGTGCGCGTTCTGGGTCTCGACAAGTGAGTACAGATCCTGGCCGGTGGGAAAGATCTCGCCCGCGGCCTTGGCCCCATCGAACTGGCTCGCGTAGCACCGGATGGCGGCCATCTTCCGCTCGAACTGGGCGCTCACGTCCACCACGAAGGTCGGCTTCACCGGGTCTTCGCGGTAGGCCAGGGCGAAGAGGATCTTGTGGGGTCGGTGCGGCGCGCCGGCCACGTCGTAGCGAGCGAGGCCCGCCAGGAAGCAGGCGTCGCGTCCCAACGCCGAGGCGACGCGGTGGTCGGGATGGCGGCCGACGGGGTAGGGCAGGATCACCACCCGCGGCGCAAAGTGGCGGATCTGTTCGACCACGATGCGGCGGCTGGCTTCGTCATTGTGCAGGTGCGCATCGCTCAGCCCGGCGTTGCGCCGCTCGGTCACGCCCAGGATCGCGGCCGCGCGGTCCGCCTCCTCCGCCCGCACGGTCGCGCTGCCCCGGCTGCCGGCTTCGCCGGCGGTCAGGTCGAGGATGCCGGTGGTGTGGCCGTCGTCGGCGGCGCGGAGGAGCGTGCCGGCACAGGTCAGCTCCACGTCGTCACGATGCGCGGCGATGGCAAGCAGGTCTACGCCCACGGTGCACTCCGGTTCGAAATCATGCCCTATTCGTAGCGGAGCGCGTCGACCGGATCAAGCTTGGACGCCTTGTTGGCCGGATAGAGGCCGAACAGAATGCCCGTCAGGCACGAGGCCGCGATCGCCGCCACCACCGACATGAGTGGTACCCGGGCAGGGATCGGGGTGAATGAGCGCACCCCCAGGGCGATGAGCGCCCCGAGGACGAGGCCGACGAGACACCCCACCAGTGTCAGCGTGGCCGCTTCGATCAGAAACTGGAACATGATCTCCCGGCGGGTGGCCCCCAGCGCCTTGCGCACGCCGATCTCGCGGGTGCGCTCGGTCACTGAGATCATCATGATCGCCACCACGCCGACGCCGCCCACCATGAGCCCCACGCTCGACAACGCCAGCATCACGAAGAAGAAGCCCTGGGTGATGCTGTTGAACGCATCGAGGAACTTGTCCTGGGTCACGATCGCGAAAGTGTTGTCCTGGCCCGGCTTGAGGCCGCGGCGTCCCCGCAGGGCGCCCACCACTTCGTCCTGTGCCTCCTGCACCGTCGCGGTCTCCCTCGGCAGGACGGCGATCTGCATCCATCCCTTCCAGTAGTCGGCCACCTTCATGAAGGTCGTGTGCGGCATGGCCAGGCGCGGGCTCCCGCCGCCGCCAAAGAGCGACGCCGCCTCCACGTGGAGGCCGATCACCTCGAACGTCTGCCCAAATATCTTGATTCGCTTGCCGATCGGGTCCACATGCGGAAAGAGCGATTCGGCGAGCTTGTCGTTGATCACCGCCACGTGCGCGCCCGACGCGTACTCCACCGGCGTGAAGCTGCGGCCGGCCCGGAGCTCGCCGCCGGTCACCAGCACCCAGGCGGGGCTGAAGCCGCCCATGTCCACGCTGCTCAGCTTGGTGCTGCCATAGCTCACCGGCCCGTTGGCATTCTCGGAAATGGAGACATCACGGATGGCGGGCAGTCGCCGGATCATCTCCGCCTCGTCCGGCGTGAGCCAGGGATTGCGCCGCCACGGTGAGAGCTCGTCGGATCCGTCGGAAATGTTGAGCCCGCCCTGGAAGAAGCGGAAGACGAAGAACGTCTTGGGGCCGGCAGTCTCCAGCATCGCCGTGACGCTGTTGTTGATGCCGCTGATCGTCGATCCGATGGCGATCACCACCATGACGCCGATGGCCACGCCGAGGATGGTGAGGAATGCGCGCACCTTGTTGGCGCGGATCGAATCGAGCGCGATGCCGACGCCCTCGCCCATGCGGGCGAGGCCGCTTCCGCGCGAGTACGTGGCGCTCATTCGGCCCTCAGCGCGGTGATGGGATCGAGGCGGGACGCCCGGCTCGCCGGGTACACGCCGGCGACGAGGCCCACCACGATCCCCAGCGTGACGCCAACCGCCAGCGACCACGGCGCGACCGCCGCCGGCAGCGGCGTCAGGGCCTTCACGGCAAACGCCAGCACGATTCCCGCGCCGATGCCGAATCCGGCACCCACCACCGACAGCGTGGCGGCCTCCACCACGAACTGCGCCAGGATGTCGCGCCGGCGGGCCCCCAGGGCCTTCCGAATGCCGATTTCCCGGGTCCGCTCGCTCACGGCCATCAACATGATGTTCATGATCACGATGCCTCCCACGACGAGCGAGATGCCCACGAGCAGCGGCAGCACGGTGAACAGGATCGTCGAGATCTTCTTCCAGAAATCGAGCGCCTGGTCGGCGGTCTCGATCGTGAAGTTGTCAGGCTCGTCCGGCCGGAGCTGGCGGCGTACCCGCATGATCGACTCCACCTCGCCGACGGCGGCCTGCAGCGCGTCGGGGTTGTCGGTCCGGATGATGAGCTGGTCCAGGACGTTCATCGGACAGATCAGGCGCCGCGCCGGGGCGGAGAAGGGCATGATCGCGAACTTGTCCTGCGACAGGCCGAACAGCGTGCCCTGCGACTCCACCACGCCGATTACGCGGTACGGCAGTCCGCCGATCGTCACCGACTTGCCCAGCGGCTCCGACCCCGGGAACAGCTTTTCGGCCACCAGACTGCCCAGCACCACGACGGGCACGCCGGTCCGGACCTCTTGCGCCACGAACGCACGCCCCGACTGGAGCTGATACTTCTTGAGCTGGAAGTAGCTCTCCTCGGTGCCGCGCAGCTCGATGTTCTTCGCGACCTTGCCGTTGTATGAGATGGCGACCGGGTCGCCGCAGTAGTTGGCGAACGTGGCCGGTACGGCGAGTCGCTGGCGCACGTACGCGGCATCCTCGTAGGAGATCCGGGGGCGGCGCATCCATGCCCGCCACTGGTCGTCGCTGACGTTGCCGTTCACGAAGTTGGGCCGCTGGCGCAGCTGGAAGCTGTTGACCCCGCCCAGCTCGCTCGTCACCGCGTCCTGCACATACACGTTCATGCCCTGCACGATCGACACGACCGCGATCAGAAACATCACGCCGATGAGCACGCCGATCAGCGAGAAGAAGCTCTTCAGCTTCTGGGTGACGATGGTCCGCAGCGCCATGCGGACCGCTTCGAGAAAGGGCACGCTACGCCGCGCTCTCGCGGGTCAGGCGGTCCGACTCCACCCGGCCGTCCCGCAGGACGACCACCCGCTCGGCATGCGCCGCGATGTCGGGTTCGTGGGTCACCATGATGACGGTCTGACCCTGCGCATGCAATTCGGCAAACACCGCCATGATCTCTTCGCTGGTGGTGCTGTCCAGGTTTCCGGTCGGTTCGTCGGCCAGCAGGATGCTGGGCTGGTTGACCAGCGCCCGCGCAATCGCCACGCGCTGCCGCTGTCCGCCAGAGAGTTCGTTGGGCCGGTGGCTCATGCGCTGCTGCAGTCCCACCCGGTCCAGCGCCTCCGCCGCGCGATCCCGGCGGCTGCGCGACGTCGTGCCGGCGTACACCAGCGGCAGCTCGACGTTGTGCAGCGCCGTCGCCCGCGGCAGCAGATTGAAGGTCTGAAACACGAACCCGATCTCCTGATTGCGGACCCGCGCCAGCGCATCGTCGGACAGCCGCGAGACCTCCTGGCCGTTGAGCCAGTACTCGCCGCCCGAGGGCGTGTCCAGGCAGCCCAGGACGTTCATCATGGTGCTCTTGCCCGAGCCGGATGGCCCCATGATCGCCACGTACTCGTTCCGCGCGATCTCGAGCGACACGCCGCGGAGGGCATGGATTGTTTCGCCCCCCATCACGTAGTGCCGCGTGAGATCGCGAATGCGGATGACGGCACCGCTCATGACTTGGTCACTCCCTTGGTCTCGCTTGGTGCCGCCTTCACCTTGGCGCCGTCCTTGAGGTCGCGGATCGCCTGATAGGTGCCGGCGACGATCGTCTCGCCCTCCCGCAGGCCGTCGAGGACCTCAAAGAATTCGTCGCCGGCGATGCCGACCTTGACCGGCCGGAAGGTCGCGATGCCATCCCGGTCGACGAACACCCCCTCCGTGTCCTTCTTCTTCCTGGCCTGCGCCAGGCTGTCGCTGCGGCTCACCGGCGCCGGACCGGCCGCGCCTGGCTTGCTCTCGTTGGGCACCTTCTCGTTGTCCCGGACCGTGAGCGCGATGATCGGGACGCTCAGCACCTGCTTGCGGATGTCGGTGACGATGCGGGCCGTGGTGCTCAGGTCCGGGCGCACCTCGCTCGGCGGGTTGCGCAGCGTGACCTCGACGTCGAAGTCCACGGCGCTGCCGTTCGCTCCGCTTGACGTCTGGGTTGCCGTCAGCTTGGCGCTGTTGCTGACCTTGGTCACCTGGCCCACGAACGCCGTGTCCGGAAAGGCGTCGATCGTGACTTCGACCGAATCACCCTGCGCCAGCCGCACGACGTCGGTCTCGTCCACCTGGACCTTGGCCAGGATCACCGAGAGATCCGCGACCGTCATGAGCAGGCCGGTCTCCCGGGAGAACGTGCCCGGCACGGCCACTTCGCCCTCCTCCACCGCCAACCGCACCACGCGTCCGGCGATCGGCGCGACGAGGCGCGTCTTGCTGAGCTGGTCCTGAGCCTCGCGCAGGCCGGCGCGTGCCTGGTCCAACTGGGCCTCGCTGGCGTGCAGGTTTGCGTTGGCCACGTCGAGCGCCGTCTGCGCCTGCTCCAGCGCCTCGGGCGAGATCAGCGTGGTATTCGCCCTGGCCAGCTCGCGCGCGCGGCTCAGCGCCCGATCGGCCTGATCGCGCGTGGCGCGGGCCTGCACCGCCGATGCCTGGCTCGAGGCGACGACCCCCTCCGCCCGCGAGACCGTGGCCTGATACTGGGCCGGGTCGATCTGGAGGAGGAACTGGCCCTTGGTGACCAGGTCGCCCTCCTTGACGCCGATCCTGATGATGCGGCCGGTGATGTCGGCGCTCACGTCCACCTGCGACTTCGCCTCGATCTTGCCGCTGGCGGTCACCGCGCTCACCAGATCACGGCGGCCCACCTTCTCCAGGCGGACTTCGGTGGCCGCATTGCGCTTCTTGGCTCTGCCGGCGAGCACGATGCCGGTCACGCCGGCGATCGCGATGATCAGGAACACGCCGAGCTTCATACCGCGGGACATGAGCACTCCTCGTCAGCGAAGGGGACGCCCGATCGCGGCCTCGAGGGCCGCGATGGCAATGTGATAGCTGTACACGGCGTTGACGTAGTCACCCTCGGCGCGCTGGATCGCGTTCTGCGCATCCGACAGCTCGAGTGCGGTGCCGCTGCCCAGCCGGTACCGGTCCTGCGCCAGCCGAAGCTGCTCGCGCGCCGCATCCCGGCTCGCCTGCTGCACCGCGATCGTGCGGTAGGCGGTTTCGAGGGCGAGATAGCGGCTCTGCACGTCGGTCCGCACCTGCAGCGCGATGGCGCGTACGTTCTCGTCCGCGTCCTCCTGCTGCGCCCGCGCCTGCGCCAGCCGCAGGTGCCGGCTGAACCCGGTAAAGATCGGCAGCGAAATCGTCATGCGCGCGCTGAATGGCTGCCGCGTGAAGCTGAACGGAAACACGTTGTTCTGCGATTCAATGCCCTGCACCACGGTCGGGTTGAGCGTCGACGTGCTCAGCAGGCCCGATGCGGCGAGGCAATCGTCCGTGGTCGGGAGATTCACCGACGCCCGGATGACGTTGTTGTCGACGCAGCTGTGATACTGCCCCTGCGCGCCCGCCAGCGCCTGGTCGAGCAGCAACTGCCCGTTGCTGAACTGCTGAGTAAAGCCATTCCACCCCGCGCTGAGCGAGAGGGTGGGCAGAAAATCCGACTTGGCGGCGGTCACTCCCGCGCCGGCCGCGTCGTCGCGGGCCGTGAGGGCGCGCAGCTGCGGATTCTGCTGCGCGGCCTGCGCCAGCAGCTGATCGAGATGGTAGTCGGGCGCCACCACGGGGAACGAGTCGATCAGGCGAAGCTGGTCGATCGCCATCGGGGACTCCACGCCCATCCGGCGCAGGAGCTCGAGCTTGGCCTCGTTTTCCGCCTGGATCGCCCGGAGCAGCGCCACATCGGAGGTGCCCTTGGTCACCTCCGCCTGGCGCACGTCCAGGAGTGTGGTCTGACCCACCTGGTAGCGCGCGTTGGCCAGGCGGAGGAAGTCCTCGTTCCGCAGGACCTGCTGGCGGGCGACGTCCACCTGCGCCGTCGCCTGCAGGGTCTGGAGATACTGCGTCGTGATCGCCTGGCGGAGCTGCGTGCCCGCCGCGCCGATGTCCGCGTTCGTCGCCCGCTCGAGCGACTTGGCCTGCCCCGGCGCCGCCAGCGTGCGGCCGCTGATCTGCATTTGCAGACCGATGCTGTAGCTCGAGTTGTACGACGGCGACGTCTGACTAAAGAAGGTGCCGCCGAACGACGACCGGCCCGACCCGGTATACCCCAGCCCGGCCGAGACGTCCGCCTGCGGCAGCAGTGCGCCGTAGGCACTGCGCACCGCCCAGCGTGCCGGCCCCGCGTCGTTCAGCGTTTGGCGGTAGGTCGGGCTGTTGGCCTGCGCCGACGCCAGCGCTTCGGCCAGCGTGAGCGTGGGGCCCGATGCGCCGGCTGGGGCTGGAGTCTGCGCCGCCGCAAGTCCGGCCGGCGCCACGACCGACAGCGCGAGCAGCACGTTCCAACGAGTCATGGCTCTTCCCTAGGCGTGGGGGGTGAATGTGACAGGTGCTCGTACGGCCGCATTGTCAGGAAGGTTTCACCTTGCGACGATGCGGCCCCAATGCACACCCGTACTTGGACTTGCGGAGGGCCCAGCGGAGGAACGGTTACTCGCCGACCGACGCTGTGATGCCTGAGCCGGGCAGGGCGACGCTCACGAGCCGTCCCGATCCGTCCACGCCGAGCGTGCCGCTGAGCCCACCCGTAAGCAGGATGCGCGCACCGTCCCTGGTGGCGGTGAGGGAGACGCGCCGACTGGTGCGGGGATATATGGCGGTGAGATGCGTGCCGCCCGGCTTGGCGAGGTCCGCCACCGCAGCGAACAGGCCCACGACGTTGTCGTCGAGCAGGACGACGTCGGGGCCACCCGGCACCTCCTGGGCGGCATCCGACCCCTTGGCGATGGTCTTCAGCACGATCCGCGCGCCGGCGCCGGCGGCGAGGATCGAGAGCGGCCCGTCGGGCCGATCGAGGTCGAGCTGGAAGACCGCGAGCTGCCCGTCCGGCGACCGCTCAAGGCGGGCACCGATTTGCGTGCTCGGGCGGGCGGCGGGATACTTGGCCGAGATGGTCAGCGTGGTGCCACTGAGCCCGCGGCGGCGCCCCTGCTCGAGCGTAATCTGCTCACGTCCGACTTCGGCTCCGTTATGCTGCACAAGCAGGGTATACCCGCTCTGCGCGAGCGCGGGAGATGCCTGGAGCAGGAGCAGACCGGCGAGAATGGTTTGCATCGCGTCTCCCTCGTGAGTCAGCATTGGACCAGGCATCGGCTGGTGCGTTCGAGCATCAGGGAATATAGTCGTTCCCCCTTCGAGGCGGTCGCCAGACTGGGGTACCCCACCGAACCGGGCGAGCCCGCCGGAAGTTCCCGGCTGCGCCCCGGCCGGAACCGGGCACTGGCTGCCTGGGAGAGCGCAAAATCCTGCGCGAGCTCCATATGCACGAGATCGGGGGCAAGGTACAGCAGCAGGGACGTGTCCAGCTCGCCTCCGTGTACCGGGTCGCCCGGGCGCTCGATCACGGTCGAAAAGTCCATGGCGAAGACGTCGACCGCCACGACCGTGGCCAGGTCCGCCCGAATGGTGCTCAGCGCCTCCTGGTGGGCCTCGCTGTTCTGCGCCGTGAGGATCAGGAACTGGCGGACGCCTGCACCCTCCTCCCATGATTCGATAAGTTCGTTCATCACCCGATGCAGCGTTTTCCGCCGGAGTGCCGCGCCGCCCGGGAACGAGCGGGTCGGCGTATGCACACCATATTCCACGGTCGGTGCCCGCAGCACGCCCGACTGGGCGGAGAGATCATCCGCGAGCCGCTCGACGATGATCGTGTCGCATCCCAGCGGCAGATGGGGCCCGTGCTGTTCCGTCGTGCCCACCGGCACGATGAGCGCCGGCTGCGCGAGCAGCCGTTCCCGAATTGCAGCCGGTGTCATGTCCTTCAAACGCCAGGGGCGTCCGTCGTGAGCCATCGCGATCGCTGGTGGTGGGTGGCCGGTGCCGCCGCGGCCCTCATGGCTACGGAGTGGTTGCGGCTGCCGACGGGGGTGACGGCGGCGGCCACGGTGATCGCCTGCGTGGTTGCGGCGGCGCTACGCTGGCCCCTCGTCGGCGTCCGCCGCACGCTGGCCGCCCTCCTGCTGCTCGGCCTCGCCGCGGCCACCGGCCTGACGCAGCGACAACTCCGCCTGATCGAGACCGACTGGGCCACGCAGCGCGAAGCACGTATCGAATCCGCATCCGCCCGCCTGCGCGGTGACCTCCACGCGGCCTTCCAGCTTGCGGAGCATCTGGCCGCCGTCGGTGCCGCCGCGGCCGACGAGGGTCAGGCGGCCATGTTCGCGCGGCTTGGCGCCGCCGTGCCGCCGGGCGGCGTCGAAAGCGGTGTCACGGTGCTCGACCCGGACGGCACCCCGCACGCCTGGGCCGGCCGCCAGCGGCTGGAGCCGCGCGTCGTGGGTGATTCGCTCGCCGCGCGGAGCACCGGATATTACCTCGTGCTC
The DNA here is from genome assembly GCA_038250675.1 of Gemmatimonadales bacterium. Lineage (GTDB taxonomy): Bacteria > Gemmatimonadota > Gemmatimonadetes > Gemmatimonadales > GWC2-71-9 > JAICUF01. Next base: position 11,228 of record JBBSCB010000022.1, on the reverse strand, counting down.
GAGACTCGCCGCCAGTCGGCGGCCGGTCGGGTCGTCGTGGCGAGCGTGCTCATCTGGGCCCATCCGGCCGTTGCAGACGGCGGGCGCAGTCTCGCGGCGATCTTTCGGGACCGGACCGAAGTCGGCCTTGAGGTCTACGCCGCGGGCACCGCGCCGGACAGCCACAACGTCTTCGACTACACCGAGCCCACCACGGCAGGCGACCGCCTCCTCTTCAGCACGCAGCCTATCCCTCCCAGCCAGACCGAGTCGCGCGCGCTCGCGCTGGAACGCGGGTCCCGCGTGATCGCGTGGCTGCTGCTCCTGGTGCTCGCACTGGGGTTTGCAGCGGCGACGACACCGCTGTCGCATCTCGCGCTTGTCGCGCTCCTGCTCTGGCTCCCGGTGCGCGCGCCCCTCGGCGCCGCCCTCGGGCTGCACGCTCCGTTTTCGTCGGCCACATTCTTCCTGCCGTTCCTGGGGCCGCTCTCGGCCTCCGCGGCGGCGCTCGCGCTCGGCGGGGCGGGGCTCGTGGTCGCGGGCGCGGCACTCTGGAGCCGGCCCCCCGTGTGGCGCGGACCGCTCGCGGCTGGAACGGCACTGATCCTGGCGGCGGTGGCGGCACCCCTCACCGCCGTCCTCGCCACCGGCATCACACCCCCCGTGGGCGCCGTGTCGATCGGGCTCTGGCTCACGTGGCAACTCGCGCTGATGCTGCCGGCGGCCGGACTGACGCTGCTGGGGAGCGCCCTGCTGCGTGGCGCGCGAAGGGTGCCGCCCGGGCGGGGCGCCGCAGGCGCCGCGATCGCGCTCGCCACGGTCGGCGCCGTGCTCTCGCTCTGGCTCTGGCAGCCGCTCGCGGGCTTGCCGGTGTGGTATCCGCTGCTGTGGGTTCCCGCATTCGTACTGGCGCTGCTACCGGCGCCCCGGTGGCTCGCGGTCGTCGCCGCGGCCGTCGTCGCGGGAACGCTGGGCTCCAGCGCCACCCGCACGGCCGCGCTGGGCGCGCGCCTCGAGCTCGCCGATCGGGATGTCGCGCGCCTCGGCAGCGAGCCGGATCCGTTTGCCGTGCCGCTTCTGGAGGCGTTCGATGCCGATGCCGGCCACACGCCGGGACTGGGGCGGCAGTCGGCGATGTACGCTCTCTGGCGCCGGTCGGCGCTGCGGGTGCAGCGCTATCCCACGCGCCTGACGCTCTGGAGCCCCGCCGGATCGGTCATCGCACAGCTCCCGCTCGATCTGCTCGATGTCGATGATTCCACCGTCGCCGCGCTGGTGCGGGCACTTCCTGCGGGGCAGCCGCACAGCGTCACACCCATGGCCGGCGTGCCCGGCATGCACTACGTCCTGGTGACGCGGATCGACAGCGCCACCGTGCTATCGGTCGTCATCGGGCCCCGCTCGATCCTGGTCACCCCCAGCCGCCTGGGACGACTCCTGCACCCCGCCGAAGACGCGTCGGCGCAATACCGGCTGGCGCTGGCACCGCCCTCGCCCAGCGCGGATGCGGTCGCGGTTCTCTGGCGGTGGCGCCGGGAAGGGTGGGCGGCGCGGGCGGAGCGCGCGCTGACGCTCCCCGGGGGCTCCCGACAGGTACGGGCGGTGGTGGATCTCCGTGGCCCGGTGCCCTCGCTGGTGCGCGGCGCGCTGATCCTGGTCGTCGATGTCGCGGTGCTGGTACTGCTCTGGCTCGTGGCGCAGGCCGCAATGACGGGACTCGGTCCCGCTCCGCGGTGGCGCGAAATGCGGCGGTCGTTCCGCCTCCGACTCGCGGCTGCACTCGCCGGCTTCTTCATTCTGCCGACGCTCGCCTTTGCCGCGTGGACCTACACTCATTTCAGCGATGAGGCTCAACGGGGCCGCGATCTTCTGATTGCGCAGTCGCTGCGCGATCCGTCACTCGGCGAGCAACCGATGCCGCGCGGCACAGTGGCAGCCGATTCCGTGCTGGACGCGCTGAGCGACGGAATCGATGCCGATCTCGCGCTGTATCGCGGGGGCGCGTTCATCGCCACCAGCGCGCCGATCCTGCGCGATCTGGGCGTGGTGGGCCCTCTCCTGGAGCCGGGGGCGTACCGCGCGCTCGCCCTTGGCGGTGAGCTGGAGGTGACGCGCAACGGCGCCATCCCGAGTCTCGCCGAGCGGGTCGGCTATCGCGTGATACAGCCGGGCCCGCCGGAGGAAGTGGAGGTGCTCGCCACGCCACAGGTGGCGGATGTCGAGAGCCTGGGCGCGCCAACCAAACAGCTCGATCTCGCGCTCGTCCTGCTCCTGGCCACGCTCTGCGGCATGGGCGCGGCCGTGGCCGCGGCCGGCGTTGCCGCCCGGGCGCTCTCCCGGCCGGTGGCGGATCTGCGCCGGTCAGCGGCGGCGCTGGGGCGTGGCCAGCCACTGCCAGTCGACATCGCGGCTCCGCCCTACGAGTTCGAGCCCGTGTTCGCGGCCTTTACCCGGATGGCGGACGCCATCACTGCCAGCCGGGCTGCGCTCGAGGAGGCCCGCCGCCGCACGGCGACGGTACTCGCGACGGTCGCCACTGGTGTGATTGCGCTTGACACCGGCGGTCATGTCCTCATCGCTAATCGTCAGGCGGTGGATCTGATCGGTGCCCCGCTCCCTGACGGGGTGCGGCTGGTTGACACGCTCGATGCCCGGTGGGACGCGCTGGTGCGGATTGCCACCGGCTTCCTCGCTGATCCGGTGCATGCGGAGCGCGCCAGCGAGATCACGGTGGACGGGCGCCGGGTTGCGCTGCAGATCGCGCCGCTCGGTCCCGACCTGAGCGGCGTGGTGCTGGCGCTCAACGACGTCACCGATCTCTCACGGGCGGAGCGCGTCCTCGCCTGGGGTGACATGGCGCGGCAGGTGGCGCACGAGATCAAGAATCCGCTGACGCCGCTTCGGCTGGGGATCCAGCACCTCCAGCGGGCCCACCGCGATCGCCGGCCCGACTTCGACCGCACGCTCGACGAGACCGCGCAGCGAATCCTGGTGGAGATCGATCGACTCGACACCATCGCACGCGCATTCAGCCGGTTCGGCGCCCCGGGCGCCGAAGCCGAGCCGCTCGCGCGGCTCGATATCGCGTCGGCGGTGGCCGAGGTGGTACAGCTCTATCGGCTGGCGGGAGAGGGTGCGGCGGTGACGTTGACGGCGCCCGACCACAGCTGGGCGGCGGCCCGGCGCGATGAAGTCAAGGAGGTGCTGGTCAACCTGCTCGAAAATGCGCGCAACGCGGGGGCACGGACGATCGCGGTGCAGGTTGATACGCGTCGCATCGTGGTGACCGACGACGGCACGGGCATTCCGCCCGATCAGTTGCCCCGAATCTTCGAGCCGCGATTCTCGACGACGACGAGCGGTTCGGGGCTGGGGCTGCCGATTGTCCGGCGGCTGGTGGAGAGCTGGGGTGGAACGATTGCGGTGTCGAGTGCGCCGGGGGAGGGAACGTCGGTGGTCATCAGGCTCGCCGGCTGACCGCGGGGCGCCCTCAGCGTGAAAGCGAGGGCGGCTGCGTGAGCGTCAGGAGCGCGCGGGGCGTGCGGGCCCGGTCCAGCAGTGCCCGCGCGTTCTGCACCACGCGGTCGTCGACGGCGCGGCGCCGAATCTCGGCCGCCTCGCCCCAGCGCTGCCGCGTGATCTCGTAGCCCAGATCGCGGGATGCCTCACCCTCGGCCGCGTCGAAGACGTCGCGCGTCAGCGGCACGCCGTGCTCGGTCAGCGCGGACCACAGCTCGTCGCGCATGGCATCGGTCACCACGAAGGCGGGACGGACCGCGAGATGCGCCAGCACCGCCGATGCCGCGGTCGCGAGCGCGACCTGGTACGCGCCGGGCGCCGAGTGCACCTGCCGCAGGTAGGTCAGCGCGGCACCGTCCGCCAACCGGGGGCGGAGCGTCAGGTCGGGAGTGACGCCATGCCCGGCCGACAGCGGGCGGCCCGCGTCCGAGCGGAACTCGGGTCGCGGCGCGGCGCCCGGATGGGCCGAGTCTGCCGCCGTCCGCTGGATGCTCCGCCCGCTCGGGGCAAACCAGCGTGACGTGGTGAACTTCACCGCCGCGTCGCTCCCCAGCGGGTACGTCGTCTGAATCACGCCCTTGCCGTAGGTGGGATTGCCCACGATCAGCGCGCGGTCATGATCCTGGAGCGCGGCCGCGATCACCTCGGCCGAGCTGGCCGTCTGGCGGTTGACCAGCAGCACGAGCGGCATGCCGGGCCACGCCTGGTTGGACCGCGCGACGTAGGTCCGGCTGCTGGTGGCGCTGCGTCCGCGGGTCACGGCGATGGTGTCGTTGGCGTCGAGAAAGAGCTCGGCGATCTCCATGGCCTGCGCAATCAGTCCGCCGGGATTGCGGCGAAGATCGAGCACCAGCGAGCGCATGCCCTGGGTACGGAGGTCCTGAATCGCGTCCCGCAGCTCGCGCGGGGACGCTTCCGTCACCGAGTGGAGCACGAGGTAGCCGATGCCGTCGTCGATCATCACACCCGGCGTGACGGCGGAGACGTGCACCGCGGTGCGGGCTACCCGGCGCAGGACCGGCTGGTCGCTGCCGCGCGGGCGGACCAGCAGCGTGACCATCGCGGCGGTATCCGCGGCAAGGAGATCGGCGGCTTCGGCGTCGGTGAGCCCGCGGGTGGAGTGGCCATCCACCGCCAGGATCTCATCGCCCGGCGCGATGCCGGTGCCGGGAGCCACGACGCCGAGCCCGGCTGCCGAGACCGCGCCGCCGTCGGTGGGGACCCGTGGCCGGTCCAGCTCGATGCGGGTGCCGGACATCTGCTGGCTGAAGCGGCGGTAGGCGTCGGCCAGCATCAGCTCGGCATAGGGATCGTGCAGGGCGCCGAGGAGCGAGCGGCTGGCCTGGAGATAGAGACTGTCAGCGGGAATTTCGTCGACGTAGTTGCGGCGGATCGTTTCGACGGCGGCGGCCACGATGCGCGAGCGGCGCTCCAGGCGATCTTCGCTCCGGCGGGCCCGTGCGCGTGACGCGAGGCCGCCCCCGGCGAACGAGATCGCGGCGACACCCGCGATGGCGAGCCACCAGGCGCGCATCGCGCTACGCGGCCACCTCGGCCGCGGGGAGGCCGTTGGCCTCCAGGAGCGCGATCGCGTCCGGCCCGTCCAGCGTTTCCTGGATGAGCAGGGCCTCGCCCAGCGCCTCGAGCGCCGTGCGGTGCGCGCGCATGAGCTCGAGGGTGCGCGCATACAGCCCCTCGATGATGCTGCGGACCTCGCGGTCCATCGCGGCATGCAGCTCGCCGCTCACGGGCCCCGCCGAGCTGTCGTAGATCATCAGGCCGGTCGTCGCGCCCATGCCAAGGTGATACACCATTTCCTTTGCGATGCGCGTGACGTGCTGAAGGTCGCTGCGCGCCCCGCTGGTGATCGCGTCGACGCCGAACACGACCTCCTCGGCCGCCCGCCCGCCGAGCCCCTTGATGATCTGACCCTCCAGATACCGCCGGGAATGCAGGTGCTGATCGCTGTCCGGCGAGAAGAACGCCACGCCCATCGCCTGGCCGCGCGGCTGGATGGTGACCTTGTGCAGGCCGTCCTCCGGGCAGGCCGTGACGCCGGCCAGCGCGTGTCCGGCCTCGTGCACTGCGACGATGCGCCATTCCCGGTCCGACGCCCGGAACCCCGACCGCTCCTTGCCCAGCAGCAGCCGATCGCGGGCCGACTCGATGTGGGTCCATTCGACCTGCTCGGTGCCACACCGCGCCGCCACAATGGCCGCTTCGTTGAGCAGGTTGGCCAGGTCGGCGCCGCTGGTCTGGGGCATCAGCCGCGCGAGGCGGCCCAGATCCACGTCGGACTGCAACGGAACATGGCGTTGCGCGGCGTGGAGCTTCAGGATCGCCTCGCGCTCGCTGGCGCTCGGCAGGCTGACCGAGACCGAGCGATCGAAGCGTCCCGGACGCATCAGCGCCGGGTCCAGATCATCCGACCGGTTGGTCGCGGCGATCACGACTACTCCGTCGGTGGGTGAAAATCCGTCCATCTCGATGAGGAGTTGGTTCAGCGTGCGGTCATCCTCGTTGTGCGACTGGTTGCGTCCGCGGCGGGCGCCCAGGGCGTCGATTTCGTCGATGAAGATCACCCCACCGCTCTTCCGCGCCTTCTTGAAGAGCGACTTGATCCGCATGACGCCGAGCCCGACGATGAAGCCGGTGACCTCGGAGCCGGAGATCGTCCAGAACGGCACGCCGGCTTCGCCGGCGACCGCGCGCGCCATGAGCGTCTTGCCGGTGCCCGGAGGCCCGAACATGAGCACGCCCTTGGGTGTCCGGGCACCGACGCGACCGAATTTCGCCGGGGACTTCAGGAAATCGACGATCTCCCTCAGCTCGGACACGGCCCCGTCGTTCCCCGCCACATCGGCGAATGTCGTGGATGACTGGCTCGCCTTGCCCAGGTCGGTGCCGCCGCCCTGGCCGCTGGTCATTTGGCGTCGCACCACCAGGACGAGCGCGAGGAGCAGCAGCGCGCTTACGCCCACGTTCACGTAGTCGAGCCCGCCGCTGGACGCCGGCCGGAAGGTGATCGTGACGCCGGACGCCTCGGCTCGCTGCACCAGCCCATCGACGTTTGCGCTGGAGTAGACCACCCGAAACGCACTATCGGCCGGCGCCGGGCTGGCCCACCAGCCCAGCACTTCGTGTCCCGGCACGATCGCAATGGAATCCACCCGGCCCTGCGTCATCGCGCTCAGCAGCGACGAATAGGTCAGGGCGGCGGTCCGCGGGATCCGGGCGGCCCGGTGGGCACCCGCGGCAAAGGCGGCGGCAAACAGGAGGCCGACCCCGAGCGTGCCGGCGGCCCAGCGCAGGCGGCAGCGGGCGCAGGGGGAGCGGGGCAGGCTGGGCTCGGAGTCGGGCAGCTGCATCAGGACAGGTCCGGCGTGTCAAGGTTGGGAACGGGAACCGCTCGCGGAGACGGGTGAATCGGACGCCGTCAGCACCCGGGTCAGCGGGTGATAGTGATACACAGGTTGTGCCACGAGCCGGCGCGCCATCACGGCGGTGCCGGGGACGAGTCGCTCGTAGGCCTTCAGAAGCGCCAGCGCGGCGTCGGACGGCAGGTCCGGCGCCGACGTCGTCTGAAGGAAGTGCACGGCGAATGCGACCGCCTCGGCCTGGTGCTCGTCGTCGTTCTGGTAGCCATATCTGAGCGAGTCGCGAATCGGCGGGACGCCCCTCCAGAGGGCCGCCATTTCGTCGGGCGCCGCCCGCTGCCAGCGGTGCGCGAGCTCGTGGGCCAGGGCGTGGCGCAGCTGGTCCATGCTGGTCATCCGGGCCGGCGAGAGCGAAACCGAGTCGCGCGACGTGATGAACTCGCCCAGCCGACCGGCGTGCTGGCCCCGCGGTCCCACGAGACCCAGCGGTCGGGTCGGGGTGCCGAAGAGGCGGAAGAGCGAGTCGGCGTATGGCGTGGCGACCAGATCGGCGAGCAGGGCGAGCTGGGCCGCCGTGTCCTGGGCGCTGACCAGGGCGTAGCGCTCGGTGACCCATGCCGGCCCCAGACTGTCCACTCTGGAGGGCTGCGTGACCAACTCCGCGAGGACACCCGGTGAGGCGGTCTCCAGCACGGCGCCGTCCAGATGAAACAGGTAGACGGGGTCCCCGCCGGCGCGGTCCACTTCCAGGAGTGCGACGGTGGCCTGGCGCTGCGGCTTCGCGTCACTGGTCAGGGTGCGGTACAACGGGTATGCCAGCGCCGCAGGGCCCTCGGCGGGGCGGAACACCAGCGACCCGCCACTCACCGCCAGCGAGCCGGTCACCGGTGGAAGGCCGCCGATGGAGAGAAGACCAAGTCGCGACCCGGCGGCGTGCCATCCGACGGCGCGGCGGCGGGCACCAATCGAGTCACGTCCGGCGCGGACTGCGGGTGCGACCGCACCGATGCCGAGCCCGGCGTGATAGCCGACCGGCATCAGCGGGCGCCCGCGGTCTCCCTGGGCGGCGGCCGTTGCGAGCAGTCCGGCGGTTGCGACCGCGCGCGCGAGACGCATGGCCTTGGTGCCGTCAGCGACCGCCGCCGCTCTGGGCGACCGACGACCGGGCGAGGGTAGCCGGCGGCGGCTCGGTCCCGAACCACGACAGGTCCACGAGGTGGACCGTGAGCGTGAGGATCAGGAGGAGCAGGGCCGCCATGATGGCGCGGGGCCAGACGACGCGCTGGGCGAAGGCGGGCTCAGCCGATTCGAGCGAGGACGGCGTGGTCGGAGTCATGCTCACTACCAGGTGGCGGGTGGAGCACATCGGGGGCGGCAATGTCGGCGGCTAGTGTCATCTTTTATGACACATGCGTCGCGCGCGTTCCCGGTTCGCACTTTCCGGGCCGCGTACAGCGGGGTCCGAGAAGCAGTTGTAGGTGAATGATTTAAAAAATATATCCTGGAGAAATTTCGTCAGGATGGCACCCGCCGCCACGCATGACACCAGAAAACGTGCAAAAAGTTGGCAGCGTAATGCCGCCTCCGGAGTCGCTGGCGGCGGATGGTGCCGCCGGGCGGTGGGATGATGCGGCGCGGCGCGCGGCCCGGCCTAGACTGCTGGCATGCTTGCGCGCGTCCGGTCCGCGGCCGTCCTTGGCGTCGACGCCTACCTCGTCGACGTCGAGGTGGACATCGCCAACGGCTTGCCGTCGTTTGCCACGGTGGGTCTGCCTAACGGCGCGGTCCGGGAGGGGCGCGAACGGGTTGGCGCGGCGCTGGCCAACACCGGTTTCCAGCTCCCCCTCAAGCGGATCACGGTCAATCTCGCCCCGGCAGATATCCGCAAGGAGGGCTCGGCGCTCGATCTGCCGATCGCGCTCGCGATTCTGATTGCCAGCGGCCAGCTGCCGGCCGCCCCGCTCGACGCGCAGGTCGCCGTGGGCGAGCTGGGGCTCGAGGGCGACCTCCGGCCGGTGCGGGGGGTGCTCTCGATGGCGCTCGCGGCACGGGCGGCCGGTTGCACCGGCATCCTGGTGCCGGATGCGAACCTGCCAGAGGCCGCGGTCGTGGGCGGTCTCGAGGTTCGTGGGGCGTCGTCGCTGCAGGCGCTCTGTGCGCATCTCACCGGCGAGGAGCGAATCGCGCCGGTTTCGGTCGACCCGCTCGTGGCCATGGCACGGCGCGACGGCGATCTCGCGGACTTTGCCGACGTGCGCAGCCAGGCCGCCGCCAAGCGCGCCCTCGAGATCGCCGCGGCCGGCTCACATAATGTTTTACTGGTCGGCCCCCCCGGCGCCGGCAAGACCATGCTGGCCCGCCGGCTGCCCGGGATCCTGCCGGCCATGACGGTGGAGGAGGCGCTGGAAACCACCCGGGTGCACAGCGTGGCCGGGGTGCTTCCGGCCGGTCGCGCCCTGGCATGCGAGCGGCCGTTCCGCGCGCCCCACCATACGGTGAGCGATGCGGGCCTCATCGGCGGGGGCTCGTGGCCGCGGCCCGGCGAGGTGAGTCTGGCCCACGGCGGCGTGCTCTTTCTGGATGAGCTGCCCGAGTTCCGGAAGAACGTGCTGGAGGTGCTGCGCCAGCCGATGGAGGATGGCGTCGTCACGCTGAGTCGCGCCGCGATGAGTCTGACCTTTCCCGCGCGGTTCATGCTGGCGGCGGCGATGAATCCGTGCCCCTGCGGGCATCACGGCGATACGCTGCGGGCCTGCCGCTGCGATCCCATGACGATCGAGCGGTATCTCGCCCGCGTGTCGGGGCCGCTGCTCGACCGGATCGATATCCATCTCCTGGTGCCCGCCGTGCCCTTCCGCGAGCTCACGGGCCATGCCGCGGATGAGCCGAGCGCGGCGGTCCGTGCGCGGGTGGAGGCGGCGCGCGGGGTGCAGCAGGCGCGCTTCGCCGGGCGCCCCGGTGTGCACGCCAACGCGCACATGCTCCCGCGGGATCTTCGGCAGCACTGCCGCGTGTCACCCGCCGCCGAGCAACTGCTGCGGGCCGCGGTGCAGCGGCTGGGTCTCTCGGCGCGGGCCTACCACCGGGTGCTCAAGATCTCGCGAACCATCGGCGATCTGGCGGGCGTGGATGAGCTGGATACGCTGCAGGTGGGGGAGGCGGTGCAGTACCGGACGCTGGATCGACGGCGGGCGGCTATGGGCGCGCGGGCGCGGCCGGGCAATGGGTGACCTGGCCGCGGTCGTTTGACGCGCACCCGCGTCACGATGGCCGTTCGCCCGGGCCGTTCCGGGAAGCAGCCCCACGAGCACCACGGGCGCGGCGAGCAGGGCCGCGAAGATCAGGGCAACAGTGGGCATCGAGCGGCGACCGCGTGATTCGGATTCCATCGGAGCCTCCTTGTGGGAGCGGCTGGTATGGCTGACGGCCTCATCGGCGAGCTAGTCGTCCTCGCGGACCGGCTTCCGCCGCGCCTTGGCCACGGCACGGCGTTTCTTGTCCGCCAGCCGCGCCGCCTTGGCCGCGCGGCTGGGCTTCGTCTTGCGCCGCAACTTCGGGACGTGCAGGGCAGCGGCCACGACGCTCTGCAGCCGCTCGGTGACGGCATCGCGGTTCTGCCGCTGGCTCCGACTGGCGCCCGACACCAGTCGGAGCCGCCCCTCGCCGTCCAGCCGGGTGGCGAGGCGGCTCAGCAGCCGCACGCGCTGTGCCTCGGTCAACGCGGCCGAATTTGCCACGTCCCACCACAGCTCGATCCGCGTGGACGACGTGTTCACGTGCTGCCCGCCGGGACCGCCCGAGCGCGACGCCTGATAGCGCAGCTCAGCGCGCGGAATGCGCACCGTGTCGGTCACCTCGACCCAGGGATCGTCGCTCATTCGCCTCTATCTAATGCGGCGCCGTCACGGCGCGCAACGCGCTTCCGTTGACCTCTGATGGCATTACGTTTGTCCCATGCCCAATCTCGCGGAGCTGCGGCAGCATCTCGACGGGCTCGGCCGTGTTGTCCTTGGCTACTCCGGCGGCGTCGACTCGGCGCTCGTGGCCGTCGCCGCGGTCGACGCGCTGGGCCCGGAACGGCTGCTGGCCGTCATTGGCCGCAGCGCATCGCTCCCGGCGGAGCAGCACGGGCGCGCACTCGCCATCGCCGCGCGACACGGCGTGCCCCTGCTCGAGGTCGATACCGACGAATTGAGCGATCCGCGCTATCTCGCCAACCCCACCAATCGCTGCTACTTCTGCAAGCACGAGCTGTGGACTCGGCTCGGTGCCGTCGCCAGAGCGCGCGGCTTCGACGTCGTGGCAGACGGCACCAACGCCGACGACCTCCGCGAGCATCGCCCGGGCGCCCGG
>JBBSCB010000021.1:0-59861 GCA_038250675.1 Gemmatimonadales bacterium | reverse complement strand
TCGAGATGAAACGGCGCAGCGGTCTGAAGGGAACGGAACCGGTCCCGGCGTTCATCGCCGCGCATCCGACCGGGCGGGTTTGGGATAGAGCAGGCAGCCCCCGCTCACCTTGAGGAACCCGGTACGGCGGTGAAGCCTGGCCGTCTTCCGGCTCTGAATATGCAAGACCCGCCACCCATCCACTGCCAGCGCATCGGCGATGAGCGAGCGGTGACAGCGTGCAGGGAACCCCTCGGCGCACATGATTGCCGTGACGCGCTCGCGGGCGCCGGCTTCCAGGCGCCGCAGGCCATCCTGGAATTCTTCTGTTTGCATGTAGTCGGCGTATCCGCGGAACGAGGCATTGATCCAGCCGGTGTTCGGTGAGTCCGCGCGCGTGTGGCGCCGGCCGCCCAGCGCACGGAGGTGCCGATACCGGATATGGGCGGCCTTCAGCGTCTGGCGCAGGGCTGTCTGCTCGTACTGCGGATTGTGGCGCGAACGCGGAATCGTCCGCACATCCACGAGCTCCTGGATGCCGTGCGCCGCCAGCAGTGCCAGAAAGTCGGCGATCGGGCGCGTCGAATGACCTATGGTGTAGAGCACTGGCTTCTTCATTGCGTTCCATCCCTTCCTGCATCGCGCCCGGCGGCGTGACCGCCCGGATCCATGAGAGCCACGGCGACTCAAATGTTGGGCAGGAGGTCGAAGTAGTCGTCGTCCTCCTTTGTGCCGCCTTCTCCCTTGCCGATCTGCGCCACCGACGCGACGAATTCGATCCGCTCGATCCACTTCACCATCTTGTAGCCCAGCTGGTTCTCCACCCGCAGCCGCAACGGCGCGCCATACACCGCCGGGAGCGGCTGCCCGTTCATCCGTGATGCGAGCAGGCAGCGCGGCTTCAGCACGTTGTCCAGGCTCTGGGTGTCGTAGTAGGGACCGCCGTACACTGCCTCGCCAAACGAGTAGAACACCACGACTCTGGCCTCCGGTCCGGGACGCACCAGCTCGACGAGCGTTTTCATGAGAATGCCATCCCACTCAGCGACGCCGCTCCAGCCCTGAATGCAGTGGTGCAGCGAAATGTGTCCGGCGGCGCCCAATTGCTCGATGTCCAGGAGCGAGAGCTCCACCGGGTTGTCCACCAACCCGCCCACCCGGAGCTTGAAGTCGCGGAAGTCGCCCGCGAGCAACCGCTTCCAATCGCCTCGCACCGGCAGTGTGCCATTGGGCCAGAAGAATGGGGAGATGTCGCGCCGGGTGTAGTGCTCGCGTGGCTCGAACCGGTTGAGCGTGATCCGCTGCATCGGGTAGGTCACGAACTTCTGCGCGTGCTGCAGTGCCCGAGGGTGATACCAGGAGATGTAGTGCGCGGCCACCCACGACAGCACGACCGCCGTGATCCCGGCCAGCCCCAGAATCACGCCGAGGGAGCGCTGATCGTCGGTGCCGAGCACGATGTGGTTCATGTTCCGCGCGAGGCCGGTTATGGCGATCATCGTCACGTGCACGACGATGAACCCGGCAAAGCTGAGCATCGTGAGAAAGTGGATGGACCGCGCCCCCTGCCGGCCGCCGAAGATCCGTGCATACCAGCGGAACCGGTTCACCACCGCCGGCGACATGGCGATCCCGGTGAGAATCGCCAGCGGCCCGAGGACGAAGAACACGACAAGGTAGGTGAGCTGCTGCAATGCATTGTAGCCGAAGAAGCCGTTGGGCTCCGGTGGCAGATGGAACGTTGCGTAGTGGACCCAGATGCTCCATGCCTGCGTGAACACGTGCCATGACGTGGGTACCAGACGCTGCCACCGTTCGGTGGCGAAGAGCATCACGCCATAGAGGAGCCCGGTGAGGATGAACCCATGGACGACGATGAAGTGCCAGGCGCGCGCCACGCCGATGGAGTGTCGGTAGCCGGGCGTTCCGATGAGCGGCGAGAGGTACCGCTCATCGTCGTTCGCGGTCCACAGCCGGTCACGCGGCACCGTCACGGGCGTGAAGCGGATCCACTCGCTCCCCGGCGTGCAGTCGTCGTTGAAATAGAGGCGGGGATGATCCGCAAGAATGGAGAGCCCGCTCCGAATCAGCAGCGTGACGAACAGGAAAGTGAAGAAGTGGCAGTAGCGAACCCACACCGGGAAGCCATGCAGTGCCGCGCGGCCGGCGGCGGCCGGCGGGATGGCCGGTTGCCCGAACAGGGCGACCTGGAGCCACGAGGCCGCCAGGACCGCCACGATGATCGCACCGGCGCCGATCAGGACTGAGGGTCGGATCCAGATGCGGAAGCGACGATCCGCGGGAAAGTGGACCGCTCGATGCGCGGCATCAAAAGCAATCATGGTGCTATTCCCTCAGCCAAACCTGTATCCGAGTCGCGAACCACGCACCGGTCCGTCACATGGGGCGCGGATCGCTGCCCCGGCTACCGGGGCTGCGCCACCCAGACCTGATTGTCCCGATCCACATCGGGAAACGCCTGCTCGGCATCGATCTCCACCCGCTCCACCGCCGGCATCTTTGCCACCCGCGCTACGACCGACCGCTTCCCGGTAAGCCACACGTCCACCGGCAGCTCGACCTGTTCCGTCTTTCGGCCCACGCGGAAAACGGTGAGCCGCACCGGCATCGGCGCCATCCCGCGATCCTCGATCGTGATCGCCAGCGAATCACCGTCCGCCTTGACCGAGGCGATCGCCTGGTCCAGCGGCCACCCGTGCTCAAACCAGGTCTGCCAGAACCACGAGAGGTCCCGCCCGCTCACGTCGGCAAAGGTGTTGTAGAAGTCCTCCGGCTCCGGGTGGCGGTCGGTCCAGCGGCGGCCGTATTCGCGGAGTGCCACGTGGAACAGGTCGGGCCCCAGTATCGAGCGGAGCGCTACCAGCACCTGCGCGGTCTTGTCGTAGTACATCGAGTAGTACGGCAGCGGAAACAGGTCGCCCCACTGGCTCATCGCCTGGTCGTGACCCGAGCGCGCCACGCGGAGATAGATGTCGCGCTGGCCCGTTTCCGAATCGTTGGGCCGCCCGCCGGTGCGCGGCTCGCCGTAGAGCACCCGCATCCCCTGCGCAACGTCAAACTGGGTCAGCCCCTCGTCCATCCAGGGATGACGGGTCTCGTTGGAGCCCACCATCATCGGGAACCACATGTGCCCGGTCTCGTGCATCAGGTCGCCGGCGAGCGAGAGAGTGTCCGCCCACGGCTGCATGAGCGTCATCATCGGGTACTCCATGCCGCCACCGCTCAGCACCCCCTCCATCGAGTTCATCTGGGGCCACGGATACGGCCACAGATAGGCCGAGAGCTGCTCGATGGCGTCGCGGGTAAAGCGGGCGCCGCCCAGGGCCCAGGCCGCCGCCGCATCGCTCAGGCGATAGTAGCTGTTGATGCCGACGGTATCGGTTCGGGCCCGCGCGGAATCCCGCACCAGGGCAATGGTGGCGTCCCACGCGTAGCGGTCGCTGGTGCCCCAGGCAAAATCGCGCACGTCATGCGCCGTGTAGTGCCATGTCGCCGTGGCGCCGCCGGGGGCAAAGCCGCCGCCCTGGCCGCGATCGTCGGCCGCGATGACGTGGACCACGTTCCGCGACCGGCGTGACTCCGCCAGCCGGTCGAGCGTCCGCTTCGAGAGCACGCTCGCGGGACTCTCCAGCGTCCCCGTCGCGCCCACGACCCAGCCATGCGGCACGGTGACCCGCACATCGTACTCCGCCGGGTCCATGTAGAACTCGGCGCCGTTGAGATAGGGATCGGCCACCCATCCATCCACGTCGTCGTACACCGCGACCTGGGGGTACCAGTAGCCCATGAAGTAGAGATGGTCCTCGCGGCCCTCGCGCCCGTCGGACGGCGCGGGCGCCACGCCGTAGGACCAGGCAAAGTCGAGTGCCAGGCTGTCGTGCGGCAGGAGCGGCGCCGGCAGCCGGAGCCACATGACGGTGCCGTCCACCTGGTAGCCGGGAGGTGCGGCGCGGCTCCGGCGGCGGGCGGGCCCGCCCGCCGCGGCCGGCTCGAGCACCTGGCCCGCCACCGCCACACGCGTGAGCGTGACGCCGCCGGTGATCGGCACCGGCTCCCGGCGCGGGCTGCCCGGTGCAAAGAGGTTCTGGCGCAGATGCACCGCGAGTTGCCGCAGCGTGTCCGGCGAGTTGTTGCGATAGACGACCTGCTCGGTGCCGCTCAGCCGCGACATGGCGACGTCGAGCGTGGCGTCGATCCGGTACCGGGCGTGCTGCACCCAGTTGCCGGTGCCGGGGCGGCCGGTGCGGGTCCGGGTGCCACGGGCGATGGCGCGCGTGAGCTCCGGCGTTTCATAGACCGGCCCGGGTAGCGGCCGGCCGGTGAGCGCCGTACCGGTTGGATCGGTGGATGGTGCCGCGCGGGTCTGGGCGATGGCGGGCGGAGCGATCAGCAGCGCGGCCGAGAGGGCCGCGACGACGCCGACACTGATATCGATGATCTTCATGTCGGAAGATTGCCGCATGCACCTGCGGACGCCAGCGCACGCCAAAATGCGCACGGCGGCTCGCTGGCCGCCGTGCGCATTTCAGTTATCGCTGTGCAGCGGAGACTACCGGCCCAGACCGAGCCCCGCACCCACCACGCCAGTGGCGGAGCCGCCGGCGCCGAGTGCGCCGCCGGTGGCCGTAAGGGCGCCGTTGGCGCTGGCGGCCGCGTTCATGCTCGCATTCACGCTGCCCGTGGCGCTGGTCGCTGCCGCGGCTGCGGTCTGCGCCGCCGTCTGCGCGGCAACCTGCGCACCGGTGCGGGCCTCACCGCTCGCCGTGACCGCAGCGTCACGCGTCATCGTGGCGCTGCTCGACGCCGTGCTGCTGCCGTCCGACGCCGCCTGCCGCGTGTCCGACTGCGCCGCCTGGCTCGACTCGGTGGACGTCGAGCTGTTGCCGTCGGCCGTCATGCCGGCGCTTGCGCTGACCGGCACGCTCGCGCCGGCGGACGCACTGCCGTTCATCGAGCCCTGGGTTGACGCCTGGCTCGATCCCTGGCTCGATCCCTGACTGGAGGCCTGCAGCGAACTCTGAGCTGAACTCTGCGCGGACCCCTGCGCCGTGGCCTGGGCGGACACCGCCGCGGGAACGATGGCGAGGGCGAGAGTGATGGCGATGGAACGCATGGTGACTCCTTGTTCGGGTTGGTTACGGCGTGGTCGCGGTGTGCAGCACGAGGCCGGCACTGATCGAGCGGCCTCCCGCGATGTTGAGCACCCGGTTGGACGGGTACCATTCGGCGGCGGCGGTGATCGCCACCATGGACGTGAGAGACAGCTCCGCACGGGCGCCGGCGATGGTGGACTGTTCGTCCGATGCGCGGCGGGTGCCGAGCCATCCGGCGAGGGTGAGCGGACCGGCGACGAGCGACGTGCTGCCGACGCGGTCGGTGACGGTCACCGATCCGATCCGGTCGCGCTGCTCGCGGGCGCCGATGGTGAGCGTGGCGATATGTGCCAGGGGAAGGACCGCCCGCGCCGCCACGACCGGCCCGAGCGCGGTCCGTGTGGCGCTGGTGGTGCCTGGGTTCGAACCGATCGGGGTCGGGGCGGGGCCGCCGGCCTGCTGCTGCGCCAAGCCGTAGGCGGCATGCATGCCGCCGCTCACCGTCACCGGCCCGGCATGGAGCTCGAGCGCGGGGACGCCCTGCGAGCTCAGGTAACGGGCCCGGTACGAGGTGACGGTCGCGCCGCTGCCGGCATCGATGGCCAGCGTCGCGAACGGCGTGATCGCCGAGCGCACCACGAACCCGGCACCCCCGCCGGCGGCCCAGCTCCCGGTGCTGAACCGGGTGCCGCTCGCGCTGAGCACGATCGCGAGCTCGCTCGACGGACTGAGGATCACGACCGGCGTCGCGGACACCGCGTTGGCCCGCACCCCCAGGCCGTCGGTGAGGGTGCCGCCCGCCACGGTGAACCGGGCGATCGGCGCCGGCGCCTGGGCCGCGAGGGCGGCCGGCGCGAGCAGGGCGATGACGATGTTGGACGCGATGTATCGCATGAATCAGCCCTCCAGTGTGATCTCGCTGGTGTCCTGGGCTGGGAGAGGCAAGGGCGGGACCGGACCTGGCTGAATCTTCCAAGTCATTAGTCCGTAGTCGCTTAAACAGACTAGCGCGGGTCGCGCCCGGCACCGGTTTGCGGTCAAATCATATCGCGCGTATCGAATCGTTACGGTGGCTTGGGCGATGCTGACTGGTCTGGCCAGCGGCGGGTCGCGGGTGGATTATTGGGGGTACGTCACTCTTCCTTCTCTATAATGTCAGGCTCTATATGTCAGGGGATCGCATGTCCGTCCGGTTTGGGGGTCTGGTGCTTCTTGCGGTCGTCTCCGGCGCGCCGGCGGTGCGCGCCCAGGCCGCCGGCCGGGACGACAGTCTGACGGTGGCCCGGGTCTTCTCGCGGGAATTCGGGGCCAAGGGGGTGGGCCAGCTCCGCTGGGTGGACGGCGGCAGCGGCTTCCTCACGGTCGAACCCGCGGCCGACGGGAAGGGCCGCGAGATCGTGCGGCACGAGACCGCCACCGATGCCCGAAAGGTGCTGGTCACGGCGGCGCAACTGACGCCCGAGGGCGCCGACGCGCCGCTGGCCTTCCAGAGCTTTGCCTGGTCCGACGACAACACCAAGCTCCTCCTCTTTACCAATACCCGCAAAGTCTGGCGCCAGAACACCCGGGGCGATTACTGGGTGCTCGATCGCCCCACCGGCCGGCTGACCAAGCTGGGCGGCGACGCAAAGCCGGCCACGCTGATGTTCGCCACCTTCTCGCCCGACGGCAGCCGGGTGGCGTACGTGCGCGACAACGACATGTACGTCGAGACGCTGGCGAGCGGGAAGATCACCCGGCTCACCACCAACGGATCGCCCACCAGCATCAACGGCACCTCGGACTGGGTCTACGAGGAGGAGCTCGATGTCCGCCAGGCCTTTGCCTGGAGCCCGGATGGGAAGCGGATCGAGTTCTGGCACTTCGATGCGTCGCCAGTGCGCGACTTCCTGCTCATCAACGACACCGACTCGCTCTATCCGTTCATCAAGCGGATCCCGTACCCCAAGGCCGGCACCACCAACTCGCGGGTGACGATCGGCGTCGTGTCGCCCGAGGGCGGGCCGGTGACGTGGATGGACGTGGTGGGCGATACGGCCGCCAGCTACATCGCCGGCGTGGAATGGACCGATCCCACGACGCTGCTGGTGCAGCACCTCAACCGGCACCAGAACGCCAACGAGTTCTGGATCGGCGATGCGACCACAGGGCGCGGGCGGGTGGCCCATACCGATCGGGACAGCGCCTGGGTGGACCAGCAGGACTTCCGCTGGATCGATCACGGCCGGACCGCGCTCTTCCAGAGCGAAAGCGACGGCTGGCGGCATCTCTACCGCATCGGTCGGGACGGCAGCGGGCTCAGGAAGATCACCACCGGCGCGTACGACGTGATCCAGCTCGCCGGCGTGGATGAGCGGGGCGGCAGCGTCTACTTCCTGGCGTCACCGGACAATGCCACCCAGCGCTACCTCTACCGCGCACCCCTCAAGGGCGGCAGGGCGCTGCGGGTCTCCCCGCCCGATCAGACGGGGCGCCACGCCTACGACATCAGCCCCGACGGGCACTGGGCGGTGCACACCTGGTCGCGGTTCGACGTGCCGCCTCGGGTGGAGCTGATCCGCCTGCCTTCGCACTCGGTGGTGCGGGTGCTGGAGGACAACGCGGTGCTCAAGGCCAAGCTCGCGGCACTGCAGGCGCCGCCGACCGAGTTCTTCCACGTGACCACGCCGGACGGTGTGCCGCTCGACGGCTGGCTGATGCGGCCGGTGGGCTTCGATTCCACCAAGGTCTATCCGGTCCTCGTCCAGGTGTACGGCGAGCCCGCTGCGCAGACGGTCAACGACGCCTGGGGCGGCGCGAGCACGCTGTTCCACCGGATGATCGCCAACCAGGGCTACCTCGTCGTCAGCATCGACAACCGGGGCACGCCGGCGCCCAAGGGCCGCGCGTGGCGCAAGAGCATCTACGGATCGGTGGGCGTGCTGGCAGCGATCGACCAGGCGGCGGGCGTGCGCGCACTCGCCGCACTCCACCACTTCGTGGATACGACGCGGGTGGCCATCTGGGGCTGGAGCGGCGGCGGGACCAACACGCTCAACGCGATGTTCCGCGACGCAGATCTCTTCAAGGTGGGGATGGCGGTGGCGCCGGTGCCGGACCAGAAGCTGTACGACACGATCTACCAGGAGCGCTACATGGGGCTCCCCGAGGAGAACGTCGCCGGCTACAAGGCCGGCTCGGCCATCAACTTCGCCGAGGGGCTCAAGGGGCACCTGCTGGTGGTCCACGGGTCGGGCGACGACAACGTGCACTATCAGGGCACCGAACGGCTGGTCAACCGGCTCGTGGCGCTGGGCAAGCCGTTCGAGCTGATGGTCTATCCCAACCGCACCCACAGCATCTCCGAGGGGCCGGGCACCACCGATCACATCTACTCACTGCTGCAGCGCTATCTGACCGAGCACCTGCCGGCCGGCGGGCGGCAGGCGATGATGCCCTAGCGCGGCCAGGTGGGAAGAAAGGGTGGATACGACAGGGGCGCGCCCGGAAACGGGCGCGCCCCTGTCGTCCTGCGGACAATCAGTGCTGTGCGTTTGCCAGATCGCCGATGGCGGTGCCCAGCTTGTGGGCCCGTGCCTGGTCGGCCGCACCCGGCGCTTCGCTGTGCACCTGCGCCGCCAGCGTGGTCAGCATCTCATGACGCTCGCTGCCGGACTCCTTTTCGGCCTTGTCCAGCTCGCTGCGAATCGCCGCGATACGGCCGGCGGCCAGCCCATTGCCCCGGGCGAGCTGATCGAGATACGCCCGCGCCAGCGCAAACGTCGCGGGCCAGACGATCTTCTGCTGGTCCTGCACGTTCTTGAACGGGACCTGCACCGACTTGGCCGCGTCGATCTCGTTCTGGGTGATGTTGGCGTTGGGCGTGAGCTCGAAGACGTCGAGCCCGCGGGAGATCTCCGAGCTGTAGATCATCCCGTTGTACCAGTAGGCCGACCAGGTGCCGCCGCTGGCCATGCGGGTGCCGTCCACCGGGCCGCGATCGAAGAACGCGATCTCGTGCGGATGCGCGGCATCGGTCCAGTCGAATATCGAGACGCCGCCCTGGTACCACGACTGCACCATCACGTCCCGGCCCGGGATCGGGATGAGCGAGCCGTTGTGCGCCACGCAGTTCTCGAACTGCGTCTGCGCCGCCGGCATTTTGTAGTAGCTCTGGAAGTGCATCGTGCGATCGGTCAGCGTGAAGATCGCGTCGGCACCCCATTCCTTCCTGTCGAACGAGCGGCACTTGGGCTGACCGCCGCCGCCCCACTCGTCGGAGAAGAGGATCTTGGTGCCGTCGTTGTTGAACGTGGCCGAGTGCCAGTAGGAGAAATTCGAGTCGGCCGCAGCGCCGAGGCGGTTGGGATGGGCCGGATCGTTGATGTCGAGCAGCAGGCCGTAGCCGCCGCAGGCACCGCCGGCCAACCCGATTGCCGGGTACACCGTGATATCATGGCACTGGTCGGGACCGCGGCGGGCCGCCGCGCCCGTGGCCGGCCGCCCGAAGCGCGCGTCGATGAGGCCCTGGAGAGCCGAGTGGAGCGCCGCGCTGTCGGCGTGGGAGGGCGCGCCGGTGCCGCCGCGCGCCTTCATGATGCTGTCCAGCATCGGATCGGCGTACCGGGACGAAAGCACCTGCTCACGGCCGCGCATCGTGACGACGTAGCCGCCGGACGCCTTGGCCGCCGCCACCTCCTTGGCCTGCTCGGCGATGTCTTCCGGTGCCTCGGCATGCGTGGCCGGGGCGGCGAGATCGTTGAAGATGCGCGGCGAGCTGACGATCGCCGCCTGCTCCGGGTGCGCCAGCGGCACCTTGATCACTTCGATCCGGAACCGGGCCGAGTTGGGGTCCTGGTCCGGCGCGGCCGACGAGCAGCCCGACAGCTCGCTGGGCGAGCGCACCGGCGCGGAGCCCGAGACGTAGACGTAGACGTTGGCATTGTCCTTGGGATCGGTCACCACCGTGTGCGTGTGCGAGCCGCGGCAGGTCT
Source organism: Gemmatimonadales bacterium (assembly GCA_038250675.1). Classification (GTDB taxonomy): domain Bacteria; phylum Gemmatimonadota; class Gemmatimonadetes; order Gemmatimonadales; family GWC2-71-9; genus JAICUF01. The sequence goes on along the minus strand of JBBSCB010000021.1, from coordinate 49,795 downwards.
GCACGTTGGTGATGTACTTGGGACTGGTGATGTCCGTGATGTCGAAGATCCGGATGCCGCGCAGCCGCTCGCTGCTCACGGTGTCCTTGATGCCTTCGGCGCCGCAGTCGATGCGGCCGCCCAGCCCCTCGCCCGAGACGAAGAGCAGGTTTTTGTAGACCGAGACATCGCTCTGCGAGGCCGGGCAGTAGTAGCCGGTGCGCAGCACCGGGTGCACCGGGTCCGAGACGTCCCAGACCTGGTAGCCGTTGTAGCTGCCCTGGATGACGTACTTGCCGATGAAGGACAGGTCGGAGTTGGTGGCGCCGACAAACTTGCCCTCGGCCGGTGAGTTCGACACCAGCCGCATGTTCCACGCGGCCACGCCGGCATCCGTCGCACCGGCCTTGAGCCCCACGCGGGGATCGGGGCTGGGCGCACTGGTCATGCCGGGCGCGTTGGTCATGCCGGCAGCGGGCGCGGCGGATGACGAGTAGCTGCCGGAGTGAGCGCACCCTGCGGCCAGCAGGAGCGTCAACGCGGCGAGGGAGGACAACGGTCTTGGTGTCATGGGCTATTCCGTTAGGGCTGAAGGCGGGAGGGCGTCGAGCATCGTGTTCATACGGTCGATTTCGGTGGTCTGATCGGCGTTCATGTCGGAGACGATCTTGAAGACCACGTCGTCCTGGGCCGCGCCGGGCTGGGCCAGCAGCTCCTTGACCATGGTGAGCGCGCCGGTGTGGTGCTGGATCATGTCGGTGAGGAAGAGCCGGTCGAAGGCGGGGCCGCGGGCCCGGTCGAGCGCCGCGAGCTGCTCGGCGTTGAGCATGCCGGCCATCGGCTGGCCGTGGTTCATGCCGGGCATCGCGGCCATGTGCTGGGTGGAATCGGCCATGGGGACCGGCTGGCCATGGTCCCGGAGCCAGTTCTGCATCCAGAGGATCTCGTCCTTCTGGCCGGCGATGATGCGGGAGGCCAGCCGCTGGATGGAGGCGCTGGCGCCGTGGCTCGGTGCCCAGCCGGCGATCAGCAGCGCCTGGGCGTGGTGGCCGATCATGCCAGTCATGAACTTTACATCGGCAGTGGTGACCGGGCGATCGGGTGGGCTGACGGCCGACCCCGATGGGGCGGGTGGTGTCCGAGGCGACGGCGACGGGTGCGAGGCGCCGCCGCAGGCGGTCACGGCAAGCGCTGCGAGAAGGGCTGTCCTGGTCATACGCTGCAGTACTCCTGAAGAGAGGCGGGAGTTTCGAGCCTTGGATAGTACGACGGCAGCGCAGGGTTGGAAAGGAGTCGATCAGTGTCTGCCCCGGTAGACCGGACCACCGCGGAGGAAATCCGCCACCAGCACCACACCGTCGCGCTTGAACGCCTGGCCGTTCCGGAGCACGAATCGCACATCGCGCGGGGCCTTGATCTCATCCAGTGGATTTCCGCTAACCGCAATCAGGTCAGCTGGATAGCAGACTTTGGCCGGCCCGCGCAGCAGGTCGAGCCGGGCCACGCAGTCAGCTGCCCGGGTGATAGGTCCGCTCGGTGTGCCCCACGAGCTGCGACGGGTAGAAATACACCTCGCGCAGATTGCCCGTGGCATAGCGCTCGGCTTCGTCGTTGAAGTGGGGCGACGCCGGATCCCCGCTCTCCCCGCCGGCGGTGATGGCCCGCGCCCGGACGCTGTCACCAAATTCCACTACCGCCACGAAGCTGTTGCCACTGGTGCCGTACCACTTCTTCGTTCCAGGATAGGGTCTGGCACCGAACGATGCCAGAGACCCCCAGACCGCCGATGTAAACCCCACCGGAATACTGGGTCCGGCGTCGCTGAACGGCTGCACGATGTCGCCCGTCAGGCGCTGGAATCGGTTGATCGTTCCCCACGGCGTCTTCCAGCTCCCAAAGTCCGCCTCGAGCCAGACCAGCGCCGCCGCGAAGGTATCGAGGAGCAGGCTGGCGGGAGCGCGGGTGCCGACGTACTCCTCGATCGAGAGCCCCGCCTGCCGCGCCTCAGCTGCCACCCGCCGGCCGATCGTCAGGCCCCAGAAGACCGCCAGCGACGTCGGCACCGAATTCACGTCCCATCGCTGGTCCCACCCGCGGAGCAGTGCGATCGGCTCGGCCAGATGCGCCTTCAGCGTGTCGCTCGCCGGCAGCGCGTCCCACGCCGCCAGCAGTGCCGGCAGCGGCTGGTCAAACCCGGTCAGATAGCTGTCGTACGCGGCGGCACGCAGGCCTTCCAGCGTAAAGTCATGCCGGCCCTCCAGCACCTTCACCGCATGCTGGCCGCGCGCGGAGGCGGTCCCTGTTTCCACGTACGCCGGAAAGTCGGCCCGGCGCGGGCTGCTGGACCCGGCCGCGGACCAGGGCCAGTCGTTGCTGTTGTAGAGCCAGCCGTTGGCGGGGTTGAGCAGGTGCGGTGACTCGTCCACCGAGAGGACGCCGTGCCAGTCGGTGGCGGGGTTGCTGCCGTCCACCGGCCGGGTCCAGTCGAATGTCGTATCGCGGCGCGGGATGAAGTTGGCGTGGAAGTACGCGATCTCCCCGTCGGCATCGGCAAAGATCGTGTTGTTGGACGAGTTGGTGTGGAGCTCCATCGTCTGCCGGAATGCCTGGTAGCTGCGCGCTCTGGTGCGGCTGTACGACTGCGTGAGCGCCTTCACCGGCTCCTGCATCAGTGCAATCGTCACCCAGCGCCCATCCTGCGTCCGCACCACCGGGCCATGCTGCGTGTAGTAGACGGTGAACTCCTTGTGCGCCATGCCGCCGCCGGTCCGGTACGGCACGCTCACCCGCCTGACGATCAGCGGTCGCAGCGCCGACCCGTGCCGGTAGTAGAGCCGCCCGCCCTTCCGGGTCACGGTTTCGAGAAATTCGTCGATCGCGTCGGCGCCGCTGGAGGTGTGCATCCAGCCGGCCCGATCGTTGAACCCCTGATAGACGAAGAACTGCCCCCAGGTGACCGCGCCGTAGGCGTTGAGCCCCTCGTCGCTGGTCATCTGGAGCTCGGAGCGGAAAAAAAACGAGGTGTGCGGATTGATCAGCAGCAGCGCGTGGTGACCCACGGTGTTGGCCGGCGCGATGGCGATGCCGTTGGAGCCGCGTGGCTCCTCGTCCCGCGGCGGCCCGTCGCCCGGGTCGGTCGGCTCTGCCACCGGAAGGACCGGTCCCTTTCCATAGAAGGCCTGGAGCTGTGTCAGGCTCACCCGCTCGATGTCGCCGCCGATGCTGCCCTCGCTGAAGGTGAGCGCCATCCACGGCTCGAACTTCGTGATGACGCGCGGATGCACCTCGGGATGGCGGGCCAGGTAGTAGTTGAGCCCGTCAGCCCAGGCGGTCATGAGCGTCTGGAGCCAGGTGGGGCTCCGCCGGTACATCGCGCGCATCGAGTCCGGCACGATGAACAGCTTCTGCCGGAGGTCCTGGTAGGTGGCGCCCTCGCCCTCCGCCTCGGCCAGGCGGCCCATCGAATTCAGGTAGTTGGTCTCCACCCGATTGAAGTCGTCCTCGGCCTGGGCGTAGATCATCCCGAACACCGCATCGGCGTCGGTCCGTCCGTGGACGTGGGCAATGCCCCAGTCGTCGCGGACGATGGTGACGCTCCGGGCCTCGCGCGCCCAGCGAGCGGAGTCGGGATCTGCGTGGATTGGGGCGGCCGCGGCAGCGGGCGCGAAGGTGACGAGTGCAGCGAACAGGATGGCAAGGCGGGTCATTGATCTTCCGGGTAGGGGCGGTGGCGCACGGCGACTCCCTCTATTGTGCCGCCGGAACCGGCGGTGCGCCATCCGGGAATCCGGACGCAGAGTGAATCGTCAGCCGGCGGCGTCACCCGGCGCGAGGAGCCGGACAGGATCCTGACGATAGTAGCCCTTGAGCTCAGCGTAGAGCTCGGGGTGCTCACGCTGCAATTGCAGCGGGTGCGCAAAGAAGGTTTCGGTCGCCACCGCAAAGAACTCGGAGGGATTGGTCGTGCCATAGGTGTCGAGCACGTCGGGGTGGTGTTTCCACGCGGCACGCGACAACGCCCGGAATCCACGGGCCAGCACCCGGGCCCATTCCCGGTATTGTGCCGCCGGCAGCGGCGGCGCGCCGTCCATCGTTCCATCCGCGGCGTCGAGTTGGTGGGCAAACTCGTGCAGCACGACGTTGGAGCCCTGTTCGGGTTGGGCCGCGGCGCCGGCCGCCTGGTCCCAGGCGATGACGATCACGCCGTCGCTCCATGACTCGCCCAGTTCGGGCGGGCCCGGGCTCTCGGCCTCGCCGCGCGCCCAGCGGAACGAGACTGCCGGCACGAACGCGGACGGATAGACCAGCACCGACTTGAGCTCCGGATACGGGTCGCCGTCGAAGGCGAGCGTGAGGAGACACGCCTGCGCCGCGATGGTGAGCCGCATGTCCTCGGTGAGCGCGAGCCCGCCCGCCCCCTCCCAGGACCGCGTGGTCAGCAGATCGCGCATGTCGCGCAGCAGCTTGTCCTGCTCCGCCACGGTGAGACGGGAAAAGACCGGTACGAGCGCCGCCACCCGGTCGTGCCAGGTGGGCGGCAGCGGCGCGGCACGCTCACGGGACTAGATGCATCGCCGGGCTCCCGATGAAACGTGCCGTGCGCCCGGGCTCAGCCCAGCGTCCGGTACCAGAGGAGCTGGATTTCGTCCGGGAGATGGCGGTAGGCCCCCGGGTGGACCGCGTCCAGGCGGCAGCCCTGCGCCGCGTAGAAACGGCAGGCCGCCACGTTGATGTTCTGGGTTTCGATCGACAGCTCCCGACACCCTCGTGCCGCCGCCCATCCCTCCGCCGCCCGGAACAGCGCCGCGCCCACGCCGCGCCCCCGATGCGCCGGCGTGACCCGGAGATCCCAGAGCACGGCGAGATCGTGGCGTCCCTCGAGCCGCGCCACCTCCGGCGTGTCGACGGCGATCACCGCCCCGCCGATCCACCCGTCATCGAACCGCGCGGCCAGCAGTCCCCAGCGCGCGAGGTCGAATCGCCCAGCCCAGTAGAGCGGGCCGTTGCCGGGCTCGGCGTCGTAGTCCTTGCGATAGGGCGCGTCGAGGGCGCGCTCATGAAGCGCAAACCCGCCCGATCCATCTGCGAGTGGGACGGCGTCGAGCACGCGGTCTACCTCGAATGCGATCGGGATGCGGGCCAGGGCGGGAAGCGCTGTGATCGGCTCCTCGGTGATGCGGACCGCTGTGGGGAGTACCCGGTCCGTGTTGCGCCCGGCCCATGGCACCGCCCGCTCAGTGCTCCAGCGAATAATCGATCGTCGAGACCACCCGGATCGTCTTGTCCACCTGGCTCTCCTCGCTGATGCCCGGCGCCTGGTCCCGCGGCAAGATGGAGAACAGCCCCTGGTTGGCCTGCCGGATCTCGCCCAGCCCGCTCTTGGAATCGGCCGCGAACTTCTCCGCGCCGGCCCGCGCGTTGGCGGTGGCCTCGGCGATCATCGCGGGCTTGAAGTCGTTGAGTTTGGTGAAGAGATAGGTCGGGCCGGTCGACTCCGGTCCCCCTTCGCCCGAGAGCACCACACCGGCCTGCACCAGCTCGCTCACCTGCTGGCTGGCCGCGAGCACGGTCAGCGGCTTGTCGGAGCGGACCATGAGCTGCTGCGACACGATGTAGCGGGCACCCACCGGGCCGCTCCGGTACGGATTGGCCAGGACGTCGGTCACCTGCAGATCCTGCCGCTGCACCCGGGAGGTGTCGATGCCGTGACGCGCCAGGAAGGCGTAGGTCGTGCGGATGTTGCGCTCGATCGTGGTCTGCGCGCGCGCCAGGTCGTCGTCTGTCGCCACGAACCGGAACGGCCACAGCGCCAGGTCGGCCTGCACGTTCCGCTCGGCCAGCCCCTTCACGGTGACGTAGCGGTCCGCTAGGCGCGCCTGCGCAAAGCCGTGGCCGATGAACCACCCGCCGATTGCCACGCCAATCGCCACGATCACTGCCGACACCAACAGCCATCCCTGACGCATGCCCGGCTCCCCGGTTTGGTTGGACGGAATATGCCGGAGTGCCGGCCCCCGCGCGAGCCGGCGGACAGCGACGGGGATTACCGTGCCGCGGAGCCCGGGGCGCCGCGACGCGCCAGCACCACGCGGATCACGGCCGCCAGCAGCGAGGCGCCAAGGAGCGAGCCGGCGATGAGGTTGGCCGAGTCCAGTGGTGCCACGAGCCACACCGCGGCATACGCCAGGCCGCCCAGCACCAGCGCCCACCCCACGAACCGGCGCACCGCCTGCTGCCGGGCCAGCGAGCAGCGCGTTTCGATCAGCGGCGAGAGCGCCTTGGGCACGGCGTTGGCGTAGACCGCGACCACGAAGCCCAGCAGCGCGCCGAGGAGCCGGCGGCTGGCGCCGGGATCGAGATGCTCGGGCGAGAGGAGCGCCATCGCCGCGGCGGCGGCGAGTATGAGCGCTGCGACGATAAGCGCGCGGATGACGGGGGCGCGGGTCGCCCTGGGCTGATGTGCGGGCACGGTCATGTCCTAGTCCTCGGGTAAGGGAGTCGCCGTGTCGGCGGCGCCGGGGGCAATCTGGATGCCGAACCCCTGGGCAAAACCCAGAAGCGCGTCCTCGAGCACTGACATCCTGAGCCGGTACGTGATGGTGCGGCCCCGCTTGGTTCCATCGATCAGCCCCGCGGCGGACAGTACCGCAAAGTGGGCCGACATCGTCGGCTTGGTGACGTCAAACCCGGCGGCGAGATCGCCGGCGTTCATCGGTCCGGCTCGGAGGAGCTGGAGGATCCGGCGGCGGGTGGGATCGGCCAGGGCGCGAAAGACAGTCGTCATGGACGATAATTAGCTAACTATCGAACTATTGTCAATGGCGACCTGCCTGTCGACCTGGCTGGGGAGTGGCTGCCAGGACCATAAGACGCGGAGTTCTGGCTAAAACGAGTGGTTTTCGCCGATTATTGAGCTAATTTCAACCCAAACATTCATCTTTCTGGCGTACCACCATTGGCGTCATCGTGCCGACAGCATCGCACCACCAATCACGACAGCAGCGATGCGCCGGGCCGCCGCCGGTCGTTTCAGCGCGCAGTTCCCGGGCTCCGTCCGCGCACCGCCCAGGCGCGCGCGCTGAGGGTGATTGCGCCGCTCGCATCGGCGTGCCGCGCCATGTCTGTACGGAGCGCGTCGCGGAGGCGGGTGCGCCGCCGCGCACCCAGCGACTGCACGTAGCCCGGCGCCGGTCCCTGGCCGTGGGCACCTCGATCCCCCGGCTCTCGACGTCCGTCAGCCCCGCACCGCGGAACAGTGCCTCGAGCGCCCAGGGCTCGCAGCGGCTCCGGCACGAAGTTGAGCGCCAGCGCGGATGCCGCGGCGTCGTGACTGTCCCCGCGGAGCGGAAGCGCCCGCGCGTCCGCCACCGCAAAGGGGGCGCGCGCGCCGGCGGCGATGAGCGCTTCGGTGAGCGCACCGGTGCCGCATCCCAGGTCGAGCCACACCCCGTCCGGCGCGGGAGCGAGCCAGGCGACGAAGTCACGCGCGATGGCCCGGCTCCAGCGTCCGATGAACGGTTCATACGCCGCCCCGCTGACCCAGGCCGTCATGGGCGGCCGGCGACCGCGCCGGGCGGTGTTCCCCCGCGCGGGCGCAGCACCAGATGCACCACGGCCCCCGCCGCCACGGCGATCACGAGCTGGCGCGTCTCCGCCCAGGGCCGGGCGGCGAGCAGCGCAAAACAGATGACCACGCTGGCGACCGCCACGGTCTCGCCCAGGCGCAGCCGGAACGTCGCGCGGGGAAGGCCCGGACGGCGGCGCATCACCGGCAACGCGGCACAGGTGATCAGGTAGACCAGTACCCGGAAGCCGACGGTGAGCGTGACGGCCGACGTGAAGGTGGTGACCAGCGTGAACACCAGCAGGCACGCGGCCGAGATGAACAGGCTGACCCACGGCGTATGGAAGCGGGGGTGAACCGCCGCGAGCGCCGCCGGCAACTGGCGCTGCTCGGCCATGGCAAAGGGCAGGCGGGCGGCCGCCAGCACGATCGTATGCGAAACGCCGAGTGTGGAGAGGAGGGCGCCCACGACCATGAATGTGGCGCCGCCCGGTCCCACGGCCAGCCGGGCCGCATCGGCCAGCGGGCGGGCGGACTCACCGAGCGCGGGCACGATGCCGACGCACACCACCTGGACGCCGAGGTAGATCAGCGCGACGATGCCGAGCCCCGCCAGCAGGCCGAAGGGGATGTCGCGCTCGGCGTCGCGAACCTCGCCGCCCGGCACCGCCAGGATCTCGAACCCGCTGAAGGCGTAGATGGCCAGCATGATGGCGGCGAGCGCAGACGGGACGCTCACCGCCGTCGTCGGCAACAGGCGCGCGGGATGGATATATAGCAGGCCGATGAGCACGAACGCGGCGAGCGGAATCAGCTTGGCGACGGTGAGCAGGTTGTTCAGCAGCGCGGCGCGGCGGACGCCCAGGAAGTTGACGGCCGTGAGCGCTGCAATCACCAGCGTCACCGTCAGCGCGCGGGCGGCGCCGTGCGCCAGCGACGGGACGAAGAACCCGGCGTAGGTGACGAACAGGTTGAGGACCGCCGCGAAGCCGGTGAGCCGGGCGATCCACATGAGCCAGCCGACCTGAAAGCCGACGGCCGGCCCGAAGACGCGGCGCGCGTAGAGATACGGTCCGCCCGTCTCCCGGAACGCGCTCCCCACCTCGGCAAAGCAGAGCGTGATGAGGGCGACGACCACCGCGGCCGCCAGCATTGCCGCCCAGGCGAGCGGACCGACCCGCGCGTAGAGCAGTGCCGGTATGCCGAAGATGCCGGCGCCGATGACGCTGTTGACGGCAAAGGCGACGAGATCGCGGCGCCGGAGGACGCGGACGAGGGCCGGGGTCAGGGCAGCGTCATGAGCGCGAGGTGCGACGGATACTGCGCCGTGTGCCAGACGCGATGCTCCTGCGCCCGGTAGTCCGCGGCGGCAGCATGGAAGATGTTGGGAACGAAGGTCTGCGGGTTCCGGTCGTAGAGCGGAAACCAGGTGCTCTGCACCTGTACCATCAGGCGGTGCCCCTTCCGGAACCGGTAGAGCTGCTCGTGCAGGTCCACCGTGAACGGCGTGACGGTGCCGGCCGGGATCGGCGTCGCGGTGTCGAAGCCCTTCCAGTAGCGGCCGCGCATGATGTCGGCATTGACCATCAGCTCGTAGCCGCCGGTGCGCCGGCCGTCCGCCACCGTGTCGGGCTGGACGTCGATGAGCTTGACTACCCAGTCGGCGTCGGTGCCGGTGGTGGACGCAAAGAGATGGGCCACCACGTCGCCCGCGATGGTCAGGTCAGCGGCGAGCGGCGCTGATTCCCATGTGAGCACGTCGGGCCGGCCGTCCACGAACCGCTGATCCTGCTCCAGCCAGGTCTGCCATCCGCTGCCGTCATCGGGCCGCGCGATGTACGGCACCGGGTGCCGGGGATCGGAGACGTACGCGTCGTACGCATTCGCGCCGGCCGCGCCGGCCGCGCCGGGCGGCGACGCCGGCGGCGGATCGAACGAGATCATCCCGTGATCGCGCAGATAGAGCGCGCGCGGGCGTGCGTCCCTGGGCGGCCATGCGTCGAAGGTGTGCCACGCATTCTCCCCGGTCTCGAACGCCCACGCTTCGGGGAACTTCCCGTCGCCGGTCCCGTGCAGCCAGTAGGCAAACCACGGCCGCTGGATCCGCTCGCGGAAGTAGTCCGCCGTGTTGCTGCCCAGCCGGATCGGGCCCAGCGAGTCGCCGCCGGGCCGGGCCCAGCCGCCGTGGAACCAGGGGCCCAGCACGATGTGATTCCAGCCCCTGGTATCCGTCTGTTCCACCGCGTGATAGGCGAGCTGGGGTCCCAGGATGTCCTCCTGATCCCACCATCCGCCCCCAAAGAGGATTGGCACTTCCGGCCGGGTGAGCACGGTGGGCAACGCGCGGGCCTGCCGGTACGCGTCGTCCGCCGGGTGCGTGCTGTATGCGATCCACGACGGGAGCCCGGTCACACCGGTGGCGCGGGCCAGCGAATCGAGGGTGGGAAAGCCGAGATAGTAGTGGTACTGATCGGCGTCGGGGACTTCGAAATCATGGAAGCCCCGACGATCGGTCTCCATGATCGACGCGAACGGGATGCCCTGCGTCTGGCGGAAGGCGCCCTGGTGGAAGAAGTCGTCGCCCATCCAGGTGTCGCTCATCGGGGCCTGCGGCGAGATCGCCTTGAGCGCGGGGTGCGCACCGACGCCAGCCAGCGCGGCCAGCCAGCCGGGATACGAACTCCCCATCACCCCGACCTTGCCGCTGCTGTTTGGCAGGTTCTTCACCAGCCAGTCGATCGTGTCCCAGGTATCGGTGGATTCGTTGATTCCCGGCGGGCTGCGCGGATCGTTTTGCGCGCGGGACATCACGAACTCGCCGCCGGAGCCAAAGCGCCCGCGAATGTCCTCCGCCACGAAGATGTAGCCGTCCTGGCCCAGCTCGCGATATTCCGCCGGCAGCTCAGCGGTGCGGAAGATGCCGGCCGCGGAGTAGGGGGTGCGGATCAGGATGATCGGGAGTGGCGCGCTCGTGCCGGACGGGATCAGTGCGACGGCATGGAGCGTTATGCCGTCGCGGACCGGAATCGCCAGCTCGCGGCGCTGGTACGCGCCGGACTCTGGGGGGCGGGCGCGCCCGGCGCCGCCCGTGAAGGCGACGACGCAGAGCAGCGCGTGAAACGTTCCGGCTACCAGATCCGCACCCGCTCGGCCGGCGCCAGATACTCGGCCTCGTCGGAGCCGATGGCGAAGGCGTCGTACCACGCGTCGAGGTTCCGGACGGTGAGCGCCCGGTACTGCGCGGGCGCGTGCCCATCGGTCATGACCTGCTGGCGGAGGCGCGCATCGCGCGACTTGGTCAGCCAGACCTGCGCAAAGCTCAGGAAGAACTGCTGGTCACCGGTGAGGCCGGCCACGGTGGGCGCCGGCTTGCCGTCGAGCGACTCCCGCCACGCATCGTACGCCGCGGTCAGGCCCGCGAGATCCGCGATGTTCTCGGTCAGCGTGAGTCGCCCGTTGACCGCCAGATCGGGGAACGGCTTGTAGGCGTCGTACTCCTTCACGAGTTGCTCGGCGGACGCGTTGAAGTGCGCCAGGTCCTCCGGCGTCCACCAGTTCCGGAGCCGCCCCTGGGCGTCGAAGTTGGCGCCGAGGTTGTCGAAGCTGTGGCTGATCTCGTGGCCGATGACGGCACCGATCGCGGCGTAGTTCATCGCCGCGGGGCGGGCGGGATCGAAGAATGGCGGCTGGAGAATGGCCGCGGGGAAATTCAGCGCATTCATCGCCGGCATGTTGACCGCGTTCACCTGTTGCGGCGTCATCGACCACTCGCTCCGATCCACCGGGCGATGCAGCCGGCCGAGGTCCCGCTGGTAGCGGAAGCGCTCGACCCGGTCGGCGTTGCCGTACGCGTCGTCGGAGCGGATATCGAGCCCGTCGTACGTGGGCCAGCTGTCCGGATAGCCCACGCTCACCCGGATCGTCTTGAGCTTGGCGCGGGCCGCGGCCTTCGTGGCCGGCGCCATCCACGGGAGCTTCACGATCCGGGCGTCGAGTGCCCGGACGATTCCCGCCACCATCGCTTCGGCCTCGCGCTTGGCGCTGGCGGGGAAATAGCGCTCCACATAGAGGCGGCCCACGGCAAAGCCCAGTGCATCGCTGGTGGCGGCCACCGCGCGCGCGTCGCGCGGGGATTGCTCGGGCGTGCCGCTCAGCGTGTGACCGAAGAACTCGAATGCCTCGCGCTCAAACGCCATGGGGAGTACGCGGGCATGATGCTCGATGGCGTGATAGGACAGGAGCGCCTTCCAGTCGTCCAGCGGCTCGCTGGCGGTGAGCGCCGAGATGCCGGTGATGGCGCTGGCCTGCCAGGCGACGAAGACCGGCTGGTCGGCGAGGCCGGCTGCGGTGAAGAAGGCGTTCCAGTCGAGTCCGGGCGCCTTGCTCGGAAAGTCCTCGCGCCGCCAGTGCACGTTGCCCTTGACCACATCCCAGGTATCCTCGCGCTTCCAGTGGGTCCGCGCGATCCGGGTCTCCAGCCCGAGGATGGCGTCGGCCCTGGCCTCAACGTCGCTGATGCCGGCGAGGGTGAGCATCCGGGCGACGTGGGCACGGTACGTCGTGCGGATGGCCAGCATGGCCGTGGACGAGTCGAGGTAGTAACTCCGGTCCGGCAGTTCCAGGCCACCCTGCAGAAGTGCCGCGGAGTTGCGGGTGGGATCATCGAAGTCCTGATCCACCCAGAGCCCGAGGATGTTGTCGGTGTGAAGGGCGCCATCGTTGATGACGTCCACATCCGCCCGCAGCGTGGTGCCGATGAAGCGCGCGAGTGCCGAGCGATCGTGGATGGCGGCGATCCGTGTCAGTACCGGCTGGAGCGGGGACAGGCCGGCACGGTCGATGGCGGTGGTGTCGAGATAGCTGGTGTAGAAGTCGCCGATCTTCCGGAGATCGGATCCGGCCGGGGCGTGGGCGGTGACGGCGCCGTGCACCAGTTCGGTGAGCTGAGCGGTGGCCCGCGCCGCCGCGATGTTGAAGGCGCCGACCGCACTTCGATCGGCCGGAATCACCGCCTGGTCGAGCCAGCGCCCGCCGGCGTAGCGGACGAAATCGTCACCGGGGCGGACTGAGCGGTCCATGCCGGCGGTGTCGATGCCGGGGCCGCTGGTCTGCGCCGCGAGTGGCGTGGCGCAGAGCAGGGCGAGGAGCGCGAGCCATCGCGCGGAAGCTTGAGTCCGATTCATGTGTCATCCTGGAAGTCGAAGGTCTGCTGCATCCATGCCGCCCGGGGCGCCCGTCAGCGTTGACGATGAACCCGAGCGTGCGGAATGAAGATGTTCGTCACCGCGTGCTCGCGCTCCTCCGGGCCAGGGTGAGGCGCAGCACGATCAGGGATGCGAGACGATACCGCGCGGACGGGGGGCGGTCAACGAGCGTCCCGGCCCAGGGGTGTCGGGCTCCATTGGCGCCGGTCACCGGCGCGCTGCATATTCCGGTCTGATGGGCGCCCCCGATTCCCTGCAGCACGCCCTGTCCGCCTCCTACCGCATCGAGCGCGAGCTCGGCCGCGGGGGCATGGCCGTTGTCTACCTCGCGCACGATCTCAAGCACGACCGCCAGGTCGCCCTCAAGGTGATCCGTCCCGACCTTGCCGGGCTGGGGCTGGGCGAGCGCTTCCCGCGCGAGATCCGGCTCGCGGCCCGCCTCCAGCATCCCCACATCCTGCCGGTGCACGACTCGGGCGAGAGCGCGGGGCAGCTCTGGTACACCATGCCCTACGTCGAGGGCGAATCGCTGCGCGACCGGCTGGCGCGGGAGCGCCGGTTGCCGATGGCAGAGGCAATCCGGATTGCCCGGGAGACGGCGCAGGCGCTGGCATACGCGCACGAGCACGCGGTGGTGCATCGCGACATCAAGCCGGAAAATATTCTGCTGGCGCGCGACGGGTCGGTCCTCGTGGCCGACTTCGGGATCGCCCGGGCCATTGCGGGTACCACCGGCGCCGGGACGACCACGACCCAGCTCACCGAGGCGGGGATGGTCGTCGGGACGCCGGCCTACATGTCGCCGGAACAGGCGATGGGGCAGACTGGCGTGGATGGGCGGACCGACATCTACGCCGTGGGCGTGATGCTCTACGAGATGGTGTCGGGTGAGCCACCCTTCACGGGCGCGTCCGGCCCCGCGATCCTCGCCCGCAGCCTGACCGAGCGTCCGAAGCCGCTGGCCGCGGCGCCAGCGCTCGACGCGACCGTGGCACGGGCGCTGGCGAAGGAGCCGGCCGACCGGTTTTCCACCGCGCAGGCGCTGGCGGCGGCGCTCGATGACGCGCACGCGAAGGCCGGGAACGGCGCGTCCATCGGACGGCGCCGGCGGCCACTCCTCGTGGCGGTCGCCGCGTTGCTCGTCGTGGCCGTGGCACTGGGGCTCCGCGCGCTGGCACCACTGCACGGTGCCGGCGATGCGGCGGGGATCCGGATGGCGGTGCTTCCGTTCGAGAACCGCGGCGCCGCGCAGGATGCCTACTTCCCAGACGGCATGGCGGACGAGGTGCGCGGGAAGCTGTCGGCGCTCGCGGGCCTCCGCGTGATCGCGCGAGCGAGCTCGGACCAGTATCGCAAGTCCACCAAGACGCCCCGGCAGATCGGCCGGGAGCTCGGTGTCGGCTACCTGCTCACGGCGGCGGTGCGCTGGGCCCGGGCCTCCGACGGGAGCAGCCGGGTCCAGGTCGTGCCCGAACTGGTGCGGGCAGCCACCGGCGAGATCGTCTGGCAGCAGCCGTTCGAGGCCGACCTGACCGACATCTTCCAGGTCCAGACCCGGATCGCCAGCGAAGTGGTCGGCGCCCTCGGCGCCGTACTGGGAGCCGGCGAGACGCGCCAGCTGCGGCAGCAGCCGACCCGCAACCTGGCCGCCCATGACCTCTATCTCCGCGCGCTCGGCGTGAAGGGATCGGGCCTGGCCGGGTCCCGGGAGCGGATCGCGCTGCTCGAGCAGGCGGTGGCACTCGACTCGATGTACGCCGCTGCGTGGGCGGAACTGAGCTCGGACCTGAGCTTCGTGTATTCCAACGGGGCGTCCGATCCGGTAGCGGCACAGCGGGCCCGGGATGCCGCTGAGCGCGCGCTCCGGCTCAACCCCGGCGATCTGTCCGGATATCTCGCGATGGCGGAGTATCACTACGCCGTCACCCGCGATGCGAAGGCGGCCGAGGATCAGGTGACTCGCGGCCTCAAGCTCGCGCCGCACGACCCGACCCTGCTCACGACGGCGGCCAAGATCGAGCGGCAGACCGGGCGGTTCGAGCTGGCGGCACGGCACCTCCGCGATGCGCTGCAGCTCAATCCCCGCTCCGCCGGCACATTGAACGTGCTGCAGACCACGCTGCTCTGGCTCCGGCGCTATCCCGAGGCACTGGCCGTGAGCGATTCGGTGCTGGCGCTGCGGCCCGGCGACGTGGGGCTGACCGAGGACAAGGCGATGGCCCGGCTGGGGCAGGGACGCCTGGCTGAGGCGCAGGCGCTGGTCGCCGGCCTCTCACCCGCGACGCCGGACTCGGAGGTGGCGGCGTACTTCACCTACTACTGGGACCTGTACTGGGTCCTGAGCGACGCCCAGCAGCGCGAGGTGCTCCGGCTCTCCCCAGCGCTGTTCGATGATGATCGCGCGGCATGGGCCACATCGCTGATGCAGCTCTGGTGGCTCCGGGGGGACACGGTGCGAGCCCGGGCGTATGCCGATACCGCGTACACCGAGAACGCCATCCTGATGCGGGCGTCGCCGGATGACGCGCAAAGGAAGGTGCTGGCCGGGTTGGCGCTGGCGTATCTGGGGAGGAAGGACGAGGCGATCGCGCTGGGGCTCCGGGGCACCGCGCTCGCGCCGCTGGCCACCGACAAGATCAACGGGCCCTACTACCAGCATCAGCTCGCACGGATCTATCTGATGGTCGGCGAGCCGGACAAGGCGCTCGACGCGCTGGCGCCGTTGCTCCGGACGCCGTACTACCTGTCGCCGGAATGGCTGCGGCTGGATCCGACGTTTGCGTCGCTGAAGGGCAATGCGCGGTACGACCGGCTGATTGCGGGGCCGTAAGCCACGCCGGTCGCCGGGCCTCATTGACCTTTCGCTCGTCCGCTACTCGCCGCAGCTGCTCTCCTTCTCGAGCATCACGGCGACGGACGCGCACACCTGTGGGCTCGCTGCCGCCATCGCGTACTGCTGGGGCTCGTTCGACACCCTCCCCGGCAACAGCAGCCCCTGCCAGGTCGCCGGCGGCCTGACGTTCGTCTCCATCACCTCGGGCTACGCACACGTCTGCGGCCTGACGGCGGCAGCCGCCCTCTACTGCTGGGGCAACAACTACTACAACCCCATCGGCGACGGCACCGGCACCCGCAGTCTGACGCCAATCGCCGTGACCGCGGGCGCCGGCTTCACCGCGATCCAGAGCGGCAACTACTCGAGCTGCGCGCTCGCTGGGGGCGTGGTGATCTGCTGGCCGGCGCGAGCGGTGGTGCCGACACCGGCGCCAATCGTGCAGCTTGCCCGCGGCGCCTCCTGCGGCCTGGATGCGGCGGGGAACGCCCTCTGCTGGTGGCAGAGCCAGAACTCGAACCAGCCGTCCTGGACCGTGGTACCCGTCGCCGGCGGCGTCCACTTTGCCTCGCTTGCCAGCTCCGGCGCCATCTGCGGCATCGACCTGACCGGTGCCGCCTGGTGCTGGGGGGACAACACCTACGGCGAGATCGGTTCGCCCGACGCGGCCGGCCCACCGCTCTTCCACTTCCTCATGCGGTGTCAACAACGTCTGCAGGACCGACGCCTAGCACCGCGTACAGCGGTACGCCTGGACGGTGTAGACAATGGGATTGCCGGCCGCACCGGGCACGGCCGCCTGAACGGTGTACGTGGCCCAGGGTTCCGTTCCAGGCAATGTGGGAAGCCGCCAGGTGGTCCGGGCGATTCCGGCGGTGTCAGACACGGAGACTCTGGGGCTGAGGCGGCTGAAAACTCGACCATCGTCCCAGTACACCGCTATTCCAGGCGCCGGATGGCCGCCGGTGGTCACGAGGACGGCAAGCATGACCGGGGTGTCCTGCGCCTGATGAGGAAGCAGAGCGCTCGAGCCCGGGGGCACCTCCATCCGCAGTTGCGTCGATGACGAGTCCATCGTGGTCGCCTGGCAACTGACGAGCCAGGGGATCACCAGCAGGCAGAGGAGTCTGTGGATTGGCATGGACTACCCGGGGGTGAAGGAATAATCGATGACGAGCCACCGATACTCGATGATCCGGAGTAGAGCGATGAGGACACCAGCCACCAGCCCGTACAGCAATACGTGCTTGCGCATGGGTGCCGTCAGTTGTCGATGCAGGAAGCGTCCGTGGCCCAACTCCGGCAAGATACGGCCGGATCGGCATAGCGTACAGCAGGTGGCGATGTGCCTCAGCCGTCCAGACTGGTTCCCACAAAGACCGATGCGTTCAATGGACTCGCCGGTGCGATAGTCAATATCGTGGCCGAAGACAATCGTGAGAGGTCAATGGCGGACGGACACAGGGCTATGGCTCTCGTGTGTACGTCAGCGAGAGGTCTCCTTCCCAGTGCACTCCGTCACGGCACAGCTCACCCTTCCCGATGATTCGAGAGCCCCCATCGACAATCGTACCGGAGAAGCGCTGAGCGAAGCCTGGGGTGTCACGCCACCAGTGCCAGAAGTCGCTGCGCAGGGCCATCAGGTAGCGGCGTGCGACGCCACGCTCATCGAAGTAAAGCATTGAGCATTCCCCGGAATCGTCATCAGTTCCGATGACGGCGATTCCGCTCGGCACCTCCGGCTCGTCAATCTCGGAGCGCATGATGAGGAACGCCCCTCCGTCTGCCCACGCAAACGACGTACGGCCATGGAGCGTCTTGCCAGGCAGCATCGGGTGGGATCCGACGGTGGACCACGTGCCCACAAGGAAGGCGAGAGGCCTGAGGGCCGGATTCGGGATGCAGGCTTCGTGGGCTATGGGTTCAGTCATATGATCCGTGCCGCAGGCCGGCACTGTCGCAGGGTGTGGGTTGCTATTGCCTTGAATCGCCTCGGAAAATCCACTGAACACCCGCCACCTTGATCCGTCATCGGCGTATCGCCGAGCTGGGTCAGGGTCAGGTTCCCACCGAGGCATCTGTGATAGCGCACCAGGGCCTCGGCGCAATTGCCGTCAAACAGGAGGAACGGGGTGCAGCGCAGCATCGTGTGGTCTCCCCACGATTCGGTCCAGTCAGTGGTATTCCCAGCTCCACGGCATCTTCGTCTGCCCCAGGACGGTCCGCGTCAGCTCGGGGTAGATGCGCTCGGCGCGCACATCGTTCGACAGCATGACCAGGCAGCGCTTCCGGCGCTCCATGCAGATGACCATGTTGCCGGTCCACTGGTTGTGTCCGCCCTTGAACCACAGCTCGCCGCGGGTGTCCTGGAACGTCACTAATCCAAGTCCGGCTGCCAGGCCGATCCCCGCATTGGCAGGATTCGTGTCGGGCAGCAGCGTCGGAAACTCATACGCCGAGGTGATCGGCACCTGGGGCCGCACCATTTGGGCGCGGGACGCCGGCGTGAGCCCGTCGCCCCGCACGATCCCGGCCCACAACCGCGCCTGATCCTCGATATCGGTGTCCATGGAACCCGCGGCGCGGACGCTCGACCGCTCGTCGTGCGGCTCGGGCGTTCCGTCGATCCCGAAGCCATCGGCCAGGTTCGCGCGGAAGTCCGATCTCCACTGCATGCTGGTTCGCGTCATGCCGAGCCGATCGAACACGCGGGTCTGCATCTCGTGCCCCACATCGAGTCCGAGGGCCTCTTCAAGGATCAACTGGGCAAGGTAGAACCCCTCGCCGGAGTAGCCGTAGCGGGTGCCGGGATCGTAGTGGAAGCGCAGCTTCCGGTCGGGCTCCAGCCATCGGAAGTTGGCGAACCCCGAGGTATGGGTGAGCAGGATCCGCATCGTCAGCGCCTTCCAGCGCGGGTCGCCGATCAGATCGTGATAGTCGTCGTACTCCGGCAGCGGATGCGGGAGGAGGTCCGCGACCGAGGCATCGAGGTTCAGTCGCCCCTCGTCCACGAGCTGCATCACCAGGTAGGTGAACGCGGTCTTGGTGAGCGAGGCGCCGTACATAATGGTCTGCGTGGTGAGCGGGTCGCGCGCCGCGTTGCGAATCCCATAGGCCGCCACATGGACCACCGCCCCGTTGTCGATGACGGCCAGGGCCAGTCCCTGGACCTGCTCGCGCTGCATGAGCGCGTGCGCCGTGCTGTCGATGGCGGCGGGGGTGGGCATGGCGTTGCCCGGTGATTGCGGCGCGCAGCCTGAGACGGCGATGAGCGTCATGGACGCAGCGAGGAACGGCTGGAGCGTCATGCGTTCTCCGTGGCCGGCGCTATCGTCCTCGCCAGGTGAAACTGGGTGTGCCCGGCCGGGTCGCCATCGAGCTGCGCGTAGCGGCGCTCGCGGCGCAGGCGTCGCTCCGTCGGTTGGACGTCGCTGGATCGCCCGGGGTCATGCCCGACATCGCCGACGCATTGCCGCCGGGTGTGACGGTGCTGGTGGTGTAGAGACGGGACGGGACGACCCTACCGCCGCATCCGCGCCGTGAGCTCCCCAAACCAGTTCTCCGCCACGATCAGCGGCATCAATGTCGCCGCCCGCGTGGCGATGCGGCGCGCCATGATGAACCGGCCGTCGGCGGCAACGTCGAACGGCGTGTAGTTCTCCGTGGGCTTCAGGTACAGCAGGTCGTTCAGATGGAACAGCACGGTCCCGTCGCTCAGCACCGGCCCCGGCGCCACCGACACGCTGACCATGTCGCGGTTGCCGTTCACGTAGAATAGCTCCCGCCCGCTCCGCGACCAGAGCGGCGCGATGCCCCCGTTGACCGAGATCTGTCGCTTGCCCGCGTCCACGCCGGGAAACGGGCGCAGATAGATCTCGAACCTTCCCGACTCATCCGATTGATACGCGATCCAGTGGCCATCCGGCGAAAGCGCAGCGGCGGATTCGTCGAACTGCCGGCTGGCAAGGAGCGGCGCGGGAGTGGAATCCACACCGAGCCGGAGGGCGCTGATGTTGCGGCCGCCGCCCTGGTCGACGACGCCGCCCGCGCGGAGCACCAGCCACTGTCCGTCGCGCGACCAGGCCGCCTCGTAGATGCTGGAAACGTGCGCATTCGACAGCAGCAGCGAATCGGAGCCGGTGCCGTCGGCTGCGCGGCGGTAGAGGTGTGCGGGTAGCACGCCGGGCGCGTCGAGGCCCGCGACCGTGCGGGTTGAGGTGAAGCTGAGCGAGCGGCCATCGGGCATCCAGCGCGGCCGGAACTCGGCCGCGCTGTCGATCGACACTCGCGACAGTGGCCCGGCCGGCAGCCGCTTGACCCAGATGTCGTCGTCCGTACCACTGGAAAGGCCGATGGCCAGCCGCGTGCCGTCCGGTGAAAGCGCCCATCCGGCATTGTCCCCGTACGCCACCATCCGGAACTTCCAGGTCGAATCCACCGGCATCTCGCGTCCGGTACGATCGACCCAGACCATCTCGTACGACGGTGCCGCCTCGCTCGTCCCGGGAAGGACCACCAGCGTTCCGGTGCGGGAGAGGGAAAATGCCGGAATGGCGCCGCCGGCGAGGGCGACGCTGTCGAGCACCGGCACCGCCGATCCGTGGAGCGCCGCCGTTCGCGGGTCGAAGCCCACGGCGAACATCGCCCCATCGCGCCGGACGTACACGAGGTGACCCGACGCGGCGTACTGGCCGCTCGCCACGCCGGCGATCAGCCGTCGCGGCGCGCGCGTCCGGAGGTCCAGCGCCCAGAGCTCCTGCCGGCCCGCGCACGTACCGCCGAAGCAGAGCGTGAAGAGCAACGCGCGCGATCCCGGCAGTGCCTGCGGCAGGATCGCCGGGATCGAATCTACCGCCAGCAGCACCTCCGGCGTACCGCCCGTCTCCGGAATGCGCGAGAGGGTAGGCTGGCCGGCGCGGCCGAACACGAGGTACCCATCATCCAGCCACGCGACTCCGAACATCGAGACCGAGTCCGCCAGGGTGACGGCGGCGCCGCCCGCGAGCGACAGCTTCCTGAGCTGGTGCTGCCGGTCCACGAAGGCGATGGACTGGCCGTCCGGTGAAAACGCGAACAGCGGAAAGGCGTTCTCGGTCCCGGCGACAGGCGTCGCGTCGGCACGATCGTGCCGCTTGAGCCAGAACTGGGCTCCCGTCGGACCGAGTCCGAGGTAGACGATACTCGAACCATCGGGAGCGATGAGGGACGGGCCGAGTGCCGCCTGCGCCGCCGGCAGGGAGAGCGCGTAGCGCTGGACCGCTGCGGCCGGAGCCGGTCGCGCGGCGCGCCACGCGGCAAAGGCCGCGACGGCCTGCGCCGCCGCGACGGCCGGCACCCCGAATCGCCGGAAGACGCCGGCCCGGGTGGCCACCGGCGCCGCCATGAAGCGGGTGCGCGTGGCATGCTTGTCGCCGAGTGCGGCAATGAAATCCGCCGCGGTGGCGTAGCGATCGGCCGGGAGCTTCTCCAGTGCCGTCAGCACCGCGATCTCGATGTACGGCGGGATCGTGTGCCGCCTGGGGAGGAGGGGGCGCGGCTCTTCGGTGAGCACCTTGGCGACAATCGCCTGCCCCGACGGCCCGGTGAACGGCGGCTCGCCCACCAGCATCTCGTA
Organism: Gemmatimonadales bacterium; assembly: GCA_038250675.1. Taxonomy (GTDB): domain Bacteria; phylum Gemmatimonadota; class Gemmatimonadetes; order Gemmatimonadales; family GWC2-71-9; genus JAICUF01. Next base: position 28,601 of record JBBSCB010000021.1, on the reverse strand, counting down.
GAGCACGGCGCCGAGCGCGTAGACATCGGAGCGGCCGGTGATCTCACGCTCGCCCATCGCCTGCTCCGGCGACATGTAGTGCGGCGTACCGAGCGACATGCCCGTCTCGGTCATGCGCCCGCCGCTCCCGGTGCCGGTGCCGGCCGAGGTGAGCGCGAGCGCGATGCCGAAATCGGCCACGAGAGCGCGGCCGTCATGGAGGAGGATGTTCTCGGGCTTGATGTCACGATGAATCACGCCGTGGCGATGCGCGTAATCGAGCGCGGATCCGACTTCGGTCGCGATCCGCACCGCTTCGGCGATCGGCAGCTGGGTCTCCCGGCGGAGCCGGTCACGCAGACTCTCGCCTTCGACATACGGCATGACGTAGAAGAGAAAGCCGTCGGCCTCACCCGAATCGAAGAGGGCGAGGATGTGCGGATGCTGCAGGTTTGCCGTGGTGCGGATCTCGGCGAGGAATCGCTCGGCGCCGATGATGGCGGCGAGCTCGGGCCGGAGCACCTTCACGGCGACGGGCCGATGGTGCCGGAGATCCTGCGCGAGGTAGACCGTTGCCATGCCGCCGGCCCCGAGCTCGCGTTCGAGCTCGTAACGGCCGGTGAGGGCGGTGGTGAGTCGGTCGAGGATGGGTATCAACGGTGGTGAAGGTACGGCGGGGGGTTGGGAGGCGGAAGGGCTGGGATCTGGAAGGGCGGCTCGGCAATGTCGGGACCGGCGCGCATCCAGCGAGTCCGCCTGTGCCAGCTACGAAGACGATGTGCCGATGGATCCGTCGCCACTGTATCGTCAGGTGATCGCGTATCAGCAACCGATGGGTGCCAGGCCGGGGTCGGTAATCGCCTGGTGACTGGTCCGGCCTGCGCCGAGCCGCGCATCCGGCACGTGAGCCGAGCCTCCGCACCGGGAACCCGCCGCCTGGCGTTTGTTATCATGTGGCGTTAACATGATAACATGATACGCACCCAGATATCCGTGGACGAATCGCTCTATCGCCGTGCCAAGCTCATCGCCAGGCGCAAGGGCGTTTCATTGGCCGAACTCTGTCGGAGGAGCCTCGAGGAACTCATCGCCAAGGAGCCGTCCGACAAGCCCTGGATGACGTTCGCCGGTATCTTCGAGGGAGCCGAGTCCGACAGCGAATCCGTCGACCGTGTGGTCTATGGTCGCGAGACGCCGTGAGCACGCCGGTATTCGTCGATAGCGGAATCTTCATCGCGCTGATGACTCGCAAGGACCGCTGGCATGAACAGGCGGTCGCCTTGTTTGGTGGACCCATTCCAAAGTGGAGCAGTTCGATTCTGGTGATCTCGGAGACCTACACCTGGTTCCTCCATCGCATGGGCGAGGAACCAGCCCGCACGTTTCGCCAATTGGTGGACAACCTCAAGGGTCTCCGCGTACTCGACGCCAACCGGGCACACCATGTTGCGGTGGTGCGGATGCTCGACCGTTTCCGAGGAGCCAAGTTGTCGTACACGGATGCTTCCAGTCTCGTCCATCTGGAACAATTCAAGATCAAGTGTGTCTGGTCGACTGACCATCACCTTGGCCTCAGCGGGGCGGAAGTGCTCCCGCGTTCGTAAGTCACCGAGCCCGCCAGTCAGGCCGCAGCACCGTGACCGCCACCGTGTGGCGGTGCCGCACGTCGTAGGCGAGATACCGCGTCACCTGTCGCTTCTGCGGTCCCGATCGCGTGTTAAGGACAGGGAGCAGGATCTCACACGCCGGGAGACGGCAATGATCACGCAAAACCTGCGATGGGCGATGGGTGTCCTCAACACCGTCATGCTGGTCGCCTGTGCGAACGGCGGCGATTCCACGATCGACGGTCCGATCGTCGATCCCGTCCCTCCGCCAGCGGGATCATCGGTGACGCTGGCCGTGCTCTTTATCGGCAATAGCCTGACCTACGTAAACGACCTGCCCGCAACACTGACAGGTATCGCCCCCGAGAACGGCGACCGGATTCGCACGGACATGGTGGCAAACCCGAGAGTCGGCCTCGCGAGCCACCTGGTGGCGGGCAGCGCGGCTCGGGCGGCAATTCAACGCGGCGGGTGGGATTATGTGGTGCTCCAAACAGGTCCGACCAGTGACTCCGCGTCTAATGCCGAGCTGGTCGATGATGTACGGCAGTTCGACGTGCTCGCGCGGGCGGTCGGTGCGCGCACCGCGCTCTACGTGACCTGGTCGGAGGCGGGCGGCAGTTCCTGCTACGCCGGCAGCTTGGCCGCGGCCGCGGCGGTCAATGCCGTGTTGCTGCCGACCAGCGTCGCCTGGGAACGCACCGTGCAGCAATACCCTGCGCTGCGGTTATACGGCCCGGACGGCGCGCATCCGTCACCGGCCGGCACCTATCTTGTCGCGGTCACCATCTACGAGACACTGACGGGTCACGATGCGCGAACGTTATCGGATCGCCCGGTCGTCAACGACGTGGCCCTCAATGAGCCCCCCAGCGCGGTGCGGCAACTCCAGGCGGCAGCGCACTTGGCATCGAGCGCCGGCGTCGAGGCCGGTGACTGCGGACCGCGAGCGGAGCAGTGATGGTCTGCATCCAGGCGTGCTCTCAATCGCATTGGTCGAGGGGTGGGGCCTCCGGACTTGCCCCTGGATGGAGGGAGCCGGCATTCCGGGACTGCTATCCCGGCGCGTCGATCAGTTGGGCCGTGAGCCGCTCTACCTCGCGGGTCTCGGCGTCGCTTCGGGCGTAGGTCGCCGCCTGGTCGAGCCAGCCGAGCGCCGCCTCGCGGGTCAGCCGCTCGCGCGCGATCCGGCTCGCCGCCAGCGCCGCCCGGTATGCCAGCGCGTGGTCGCCGCCGTGTTCGGCGTGTCGGGCGATATCGGCGGCGAACGGATGGTCCCCCGTATCGCCGGTGAGCAGTTGCAGGCCGAGCGCCACCGCACGATGGACTTCCCGGCGGCGTGAGGCGGAAAGCCCGTCGCGGACCACGCGCGCGATGACGGGATGGGCGCAGAGGTACGCATCCTCTTCCTCCACCAGCAGGCGCCGCTCGACCAGTGCGTCACCCAGCGACGCCGCGTGCAGGCGGGAAATGCCGTGAATATGCGAGAGCATCTGGGTCCTGCAGCCGATCTCCGCGACCGCCACCGTCACCAGCACGTCATGCGCGTCGTCCGGCAGCCGCTCGACCCGCTCGGAAATCGCGTCGTGCACTGAGCGCGACATCGGCACCTCGAGCGCGCCCGCGCCGGCCGCATCGGCCGGGGGCAGGACCCATGCGCCGGTCTCCGGTACCTGCCCGATGACGTCCTGTGCAAAGAGCGTCTTGAGCAACTCGTGCAGGTAGAACGGGTTGCCGCCGGTGACGTCGTACAGGCGGCCAGCAAACTGACGGCCCTCGGCCGAATCCTCCAGGTGGCCCAGCTCGGCGACCAGCGCCCACACGCCGTCGATTCCGAAGGGTGCCAGCGTGAGGCTCGACGTGCGCGGCTGGGTGCGCCAGACGCGGCAGAGGCGCGCCACCGGCGCACCGCGCTCCAGCTCGCCCAGTGTTACCATGCCGAGCCAGAGAATTGGCGCACGCTCGAGGCGCCGGGTCAGGAACAGGAGGAGATTGCAGGAGTCGTCGTCGCACCACTGCAGATCATCGAGGGCCACGACCACCCGCCGCTCGGCCGAAAGCGCAAGCAGCATCTGCGCGATGCTTTCGAACAGCCGGCTGCCCTGCACCGGATCCGGAGCTGCGGGAGCGGCGGGAAGGCCGGGCAGGCGCTGGCGGAGCTCCGGCACCAGCCGCGCCACTTCGGCCAGTGCTTCGGGCTCGGCCCCCGCGATCCCCGGCTCCTCGACCGCGTCGCGCAGCAATTCGACGACCGCGCCGTAGGCGACGCCGGTGCGGCGCCCGTAGCCGCGTCCGCGGAGCACGGTGGCGCCGTCCGCCACGAGCCAGCGGAGGAATTCGTCGCCCAGCCGGGTCTTGCCGGTACCGGCTTCGCCGTCGAGCAGCACGATCGCGCCGGCGTCATCGGCGATGGAGCCCCACGCGGCGGCGAGCGTCTCCCACGCCGCCTCGCGCTCGACCAGGGCGGCGTGCAGCGGCGGCGGATTGGCATACCAGCCGCTGGCGGCGGCGAGCGGCGTACTGCGCGGCACATCACCGTCGGACTCGATGCGCCGAACGAGCGAGGTCAACAGCCGCCCGGGTGCGTCGCCGGTCTCGCGCTCGAGGCGGGTGCGGAACTCGCCGAAGCGAGCGAGGGCGGCGCGCCGGTTTCCGTCCAGATACGTGGCCTCGATCGCCAGGCGGGCGGCGTGCTCCGACAGCGGATCGGCCATCAGCCAGCGGTCGGCGATCTCGATCGCCTCGCGCCAGACGTGGCGTACCATCGCGTCCCGGCCAAGCGTCGCCAGCACGTCGAGATATTCACGCAGAAGCTGCGCGCGGGTGCGGTCGAGCCAGTCGTCGAATGCCGGGGCATGACGCACGGCGAAGCCGGTCAGCGCGTGCGCGATGTCCGCGCGGGACGCGGCCGCGCGGTCCAGTGTCGCGGCGCGGCGGAAGTCGGCGACGTCGCATTCGACGGCGTCGGCCGCGAGGCTCACCTGCCCGCGCTCCGTCACGAGATCGGGGCCCAGGGCGGCGCGCAGGTGCTTCAGGGCCTGGCGAAGCGACGCGCGGGCATCCGTGTCCGACGATTCACCCCAGAGGAGCGTTGCGAGCTCGTCCCGGGTATGGGGACCCGGTTCCAGGGCCAGATACGCCAGCAGCGACAGCTCCTTGGCGCCGAGACGCACCGGCGGACCGGCCCCCGCCTGGTCAGAGAGGCACGGCAGTCCCAACAGACGCAACGCGAAATGGCTCGTCGGCCCTCCGTTGTCGGCGTATTTTGCGAAGGTACCCCCCCTCGCGGCGTACGCAAGAGGGGAATTCACGCGAAACTCACGCCTGGCGTCGATTCCGGGCGGCGCAATTCACGGTGGCGGGCCAAATCAGGGGCTTGGCCAAACTCGACATTCACGTCTGGTTCACGGCGGAGCCCTAGACTCGTCTCCACGTTCCTGGCACACATCACCGCCGAATCCGGCGCCAACAAGGAGCTTCACATGGCCGACGAAAAGCATGTCAAAATCGTCCTGACCCCCGAGCAGCGCGCTGAGCTGGCGAAGAACACGGGCAAGGACGTCGACGCGCTGGAGCTGAGTGTGGAAGAGCTCGAGCAGCGCATCGCCCCGCGCACCCTCGGCGCGTCGTAATCGCACCACGCGACGCATCGGCATTCACCCCTGAACACGGAGCCTGATCATGTCCGACAAGAAGGATCACCTGCGCATCACCCTGACGCCCGAGCAGAAGACCCAGGTTCAGCGGGCCACGGGCAAGGACGCCGAAGCGATTGAGCTGAGCGTCGAGGAGCTGGAGCAGCGGATCGCCCCGCGGACGATGACCACGCGATAACAGCGGTTCGATCGGAAGTCCGCACGGGCGCCGGAGCATCTTTCCGGCGCCCGTGGCGCTTCCGGCGCTGAAATTCACGTTCTTTTCACGCCCGCGCGTCAAGTGCTGCCGAGGCGTGATCTGACATCCGGCATGGCGGCGCATTGCGCGTCGTTCTCCGGCACACAATCTTGCGGAGACACGTGACAATCACTTCCGGTGCCCTGGACGGCTCGGCCGCGGCGCGCAAGAGCAGCGAGCAGCTTCGCACGCTCTACGCGAGCGCCGTCGCGTTCGGGCAGTCGCTCGACCTCGATGCGCTCGCGGCGACAGTGCTGGAGCACTGCCGCGTCGCTCTCAGGGCCGACGGGGCGGCGCTCTGGCTCGCCGACGGCGACGCGCTCATCTGCCGGCTCAGCACGATGGGCGGTGCGGCCATGGTGGGCAGCCCAGCGCCGCTGGCCGCCCCGGCGGCGGAAACCGAAGGGGACGGCATGGTATCGGCCATGCTGGTGGCCGCTGGTGCGACCGAGGGCCGGATTGACCTGGTGGCGGGCGCCGACCGGGGCCCGTTCGATCAGGCCGACCGGGACCTGCTCGAGGCTCTGGCCCCGCTGGCCGCCGCGGCGCTCCGGAATGCGCGGATCCACGCGCTCGATTCCCGCGCGGCGGACCTCAAGCTCCTGCTCGAGATCAGCCGCGAAATCACCGCCACCCTCGATCTCGACCGGGTGCTGCGCTCGGTGGTCAATCTCTCCGCCCGCGCGCTGACCTTCGACCGGGCGGCCGTCGCCCTCTACGACAAGGGGATCTGCGACGTCCGTGCTCTCGCCGGCCAGGAGACGGTCAACCCCAAGGACCCCAAGGTGCTGGACCTCGCGGCACGGGCCGCGTGGGTGGCCGGCCACGGCGAGTCCTTCTATATGGTAGACCGGGAGGATCCCGCGTCGGACGCGGAGCGGCAACTGGTCCAGATCTTTGGCCAGGATCTCGAGGCCGACGGCGCCCGGAGCGGACTCTATCTCCCGCTGACCGATGAAGAGGGCACCATCGGGATCCTGCTCTTCGAATCATCCCAAGCCGAATTCGCCACCGAAAAGCAGCGCGAGATCGCGGCGATCCTGGCGAACCAGACGGCGGTCGCCCTCCGGAACGCCCAGCTCTACGCGCAGGTGCCGCTGGTGGATGTGCTCGGCGCGCTGGCGGCGAAGAAGCGCGCGTTCATGGACCTGCCGAAGCGCCAGCGCCGGATGTACGCGGGCCTGGCGCTCGCCGTGCTCGCCGCGCTCACCCTGTTGCGCTGGCCGCTCCGCGTGAGCGGGACGCATCCGGCGTTCCGGCCGGCGGGGCTGACGGAGGTACGCGCACTCGTGCCGGGGGTGGTCGAGCGCATGTTCGTCCGCGAGGGCGGCGCGGTGGCGCTGGGCGCGCCGATCGCCCAGCTTCGCGATGTCGAGATCCGCAATGCGCGGCTCACCGCCGCGGCCTCGGTGACGGCCAGCGACCGCGCCGCCGCGCTTGCCGCCAGCCGCGGTGATCCAGCCGACGAGCGGGCGCAGCGGCTCCGCGGGGCGTCGCTGCGCCAGGAAGTGGCGCTGCTCGACGAGGAACTCGCCGCCGCCACCGTGCGCGCGCCGGCGGCGGGGGTGGTGCTCACCGCGCGGCCGGAGGAGCGGGTCGGGGGCCATCTGGACGCGGGCGATCTGGTGGTCACCATCGGTCGCACCGATACGCTGGAGCTCGAGTTCGGGATCGACCAGCGCGACATCGGCCGCGTCGCCGTGGGCGATGAAGTCCGGCTCCGGGTGGACGCGATGCCGCAGCGTACCTTCACGGGCCGCGTCACCTCGCTCGGCCCGCTTCCCGCCGATTCGGCCGACCGCGTCAGCTTCCCGGTCCGCGCGGCCGTCGCCAATCCGGGGGGGCTGCTCCGCCCCGGGATGGCGGCGTATGCGAGGGTGCTGACCGCCCCGGCGTCGCTCGCGACCCGCATGCTGCGGGCTCCGGTGCGCTGGGCACGTCTACTGTGGTGGAGGGCCTGGTCATGATGCGCTCGAGTCGCGCCCGTCTCGCTCTCGCCGCCGTGTCGCTCGCCGCCGTGCCGGTCGCCGCGTGTGGCGGCGGGGATGGCGGCGCGGCGCCACCGGCGTCGGCGTCGGCGGCCGGGCGGCCGGCGCCCGCCGCGCTCGCGGTGGTGGATACCGCGACCGTGACCGTGCCACTCTCGCTCCCCGGTGAACTCTACGTCGAGCATGACGCGGTCGTGCTCGCGCGGGCACCCGGGCTGGTGGAGCGGGTGACGGCCGATCTCGGCACCCGCGTCGCCGCGGGGCAACTGCTCGCCAAGCTCGAGAGCACCGACCAGGAAATCGCACTGGCGCGGGCCACGGAAGAAGCCGACAACGCGCGCCGCGTGGCGGAGCGGCAGCGCGCGCTCGCGAAAATGGGCGGCGCCACGGCGGCGGAGCTCGAGCAGGTCGAGTACAATCTGCGCCGGGCCATCATTCAGCTTCGCCAGGCGGACCGCGACGCCGGACTCACGCGGGTGGTGGCGCCGTTCGCCGGCGTGGTCACCGCCCGCATGGCGCGCGCCCGCCAGATCGTGGCGGTGGGTGACTCGCTCTTCCGCGTCACCGCCGCGTCACCGCTGCTCGTGTCGGTGCGCGTGCCCGAGAGCGCGGTGGGCGGCATCCGGGTCGGTGCCTCCGCACACGTATCCGGACTGCGCGGCAGTTCCAGCAGCGCGCGCGTGGTTCGCGCATCTCCGGCGCTCGATCCGGGCAGCGGGACCCGCCAGGTGGTGCTGCAGCTCGACAATGCGGCGCGTCTCATGCCCGGCTCGAGTGTCACCGTGGAGCTCGGTGCCGAGCGGCGGCAGGTGGTGACCATGCCGAAGTCGGCGGTCGCGGAGGAGGGCTATGTCCTCGTCTGGGCGGACGACCGCACCACGCTCCGCGCCGTCACGCTCGGCGCCGATCTGGGCGGCGGGCGGGTCGAGGTGGTGAGCGGGCTCGCGCCCGGCGAGACGGTCGTCCGCAGCGGCCAGTGACCCGCACCCCCCGGCTCCGGCCCGACGTGGCCATCGTCGAACAGACGTATCGTGGCCAGCAGAGCTTCGTCGTCAAGGACCTGGAGACGCACAAGTACTTCCGGTTCGGTCCACTCGAAGTGACCGTCATGCGCACGTTCGACGGCGCGCACACCTGTCACGAGGCGGCGGCGGCGCTTCGAGGCGCCGGCATCAACGTCTCCGAGGCCGTCGTCGAGGGATTCGCGCAGAAGCTCAACCGCATGGGCCTCATGGAGCGGTCACTGACGGAGCGGAGCACGATGCAGGTCGAGCGGCTCCGCGCCGAACGGCAGCGGCGTACACGGCCCCGGCTGTTCCGGGGCGAGGTGATGCGGATGCGCTGGTCGCTGGGCGATCCCAACGCCGCGTTCGACCGGTGGGTTCCGCGCATCCGCTTCCTGTTCACCCGCCGGTTCCTGATCCTTTCGATCGGGCTGTTCGTCACGAACATCATCCTGCTCACCACCAACTGGCCCAAGCTGCACGCCGGCTTTGCCCAGCTCACCGACGTCGGGTCGTACACCGTCGCGCATGCGGTGCTGTTCTGGCTGACGCTGCTCGTGATCATCATGGTCCACGAACTGGGTCACGGCGCCACCTGCAAGTACTTCGGCGGTGAGGTGCACGAGATGGGTTTCATGATGCTGTACTTTCAGCCCGCCTTCTACGCCGACGTGAACGACGCGTGGACGTTTCCCGACCTGCGATCCCGGCTCTGGGTCACCGCCGCCGGACTCTGGATCGAAGGCGTCGTCACGACGCTCGCAGGCATCGTCTGGTGGATCGCGGAGCCAGGGACGCTGGTCTCGCAGGTGGCGCTCCTGGCGTTTCTGTTCGGCGGCGTCTTCTCGGTGCTCACCAACGCCAATCCGCTGATGCCGCTCGACGGCTATTTCGCGTTGAGCGACTATCTGGAGATTCCCAACCTCCGGCATCGCGCATTCGGTCACGTCGACTGGCTGATCCGCCGCTACGTACTGCGGCTCGAGATGCCCATGCCGCCGGCGTCGGAGCGGGAGCGCCGGGTCTTTCTGATCTACGGCGTCGCCGCGATCGCATATCTCACGATGGTGCTGGCGCTCGTCGGCAGCCTGGTGCTGCGTCGGGCCAACCGGGCGTTCGGCGTCGCCGGGGTGATCGTGGCGCTCGTCGGGATCGCGCTCCTGCTGCGCGGCCCGATCCGCGGCTGGATGACCGCGATCCGCCATTCGATGCACGAGCATCGCGCGGCATTGACGGCGCGGCGGTTCCGGCTCACGGCGGGCGGAATCATCCTCGCGGTCGTGCTGCTCCTCGCGCTGGTGCCGTGGTCGATCACGGTCTCCGCGCCGTTTCAGACCGCGGCCGCCCGCGCGACGCCGCTGGTCGCGCCGGACAGTGGGTACATCGCTGCGGTGCTCGTCCGCGAAGGCACCAGCGTCGCGGCCGGCGCGCCACTCGTCCGCCTGCGCGATTTCGACCTCGACCGCGCGGCGCTCCAGCAGCAGCGCACGGTGGATTCCATCGGACTCCTCGTGCGGCGGGCGCGGGCCGGCGGCGACGCGGGCGGCGGGGAACAGCTCTCCCGCGCCGAATCGGTGGCCGCGATTGAGCTCGCGGCCCTGAACGAGCGCATCGCCCGGCTGGTGCTCCGGGCCCGGCACGCGGGCGTGGTGCTCACCGCGCGCCCGGAGCGGCTCGCCGGGCGCTGGGTAAACGCTGGCGAGACCGTGCTGACGCTGGGCGAACCCGATTCGGTCGAAGCGCGCATCCGCCTCAGCGGCAGTGGCGCCACGCTGGTGAAGCCGGGCCAGCCGGTCCGGCTCCTGTCGCTCGCCGATGCAGGCCATCCGCTCCGCGCGCGGGTGACGAGCGTGGCGCGAACGGCGACGGGCGGTGCGGTCGAGGCGCGAGTCCGGCTGGTGACGGCGCCGGCCTGGCGCGCGGGCGCCAGCGGGGAGGCATCCATCATCGTGCGGCGCTCCAACGTGGCGGGCGCGCTGTGGACCGCGCTTCGGCGGCGGATCCGGAGCGACATTCTGCTGTAGCGTGCTGCCGCCGGCACGTAGTGGCGACGCCTCATACTTATCGGGCTCCCGCTCCGCTTCCCGCCACCCCATGGGCACCTTGGCCGACCTCCTGGACGTCCTGCGGGCCGCGCTCGCCGACCGCTACACGATCGAGGAGGAAATCGGTCGGGGCGGGATGGCGTTCGTGTATCGTGCCCGGGACCTCAAGCACCAGCGGACGGTGGCGATCAAGGTGCTGCGGCCCGAGCTGGCGGCCGTGCTCGGCCCCGAACGATTTGCCCGCGAGATCCAGCTCACCGCCACGCTGAATCACCCCCGCATCCTGGCGATCCACGATTCGGGCGCCGCGGGCGGACTCCTCTACTACGTGATGCCATTTGTCACGGGTGAGTCATTGCGCGCGCGCCTTGACCGCGAGCGGCAGCTGCCGGTGGAGGACGCGATCGCGATCACCACGGCCATCGCTTCGGCGTTGAGCTATGCGCATGGCCAGCGCATCGTCCATCGCGACATCAAGCCGGAAAATGTCATGCTTGCCAACGGCGAGGTGATCGTCGCGGATTTTGGCATCGGGCGGGCGCTCGAGACCACCAGCGTTGAGCAGCTGACCGAGACCGGACTGGCACTTGGCACGCCGGAATACATGAGTCCGGAGCAGGCCTCGGCCGATCCGCATGTCGACGGTCGCTCCGACCAGTTCTCGCTCGGCTGCGTGCTGTTCGAGATGCTGGTCGGTGAGCCTCCGTTCCGCGGTCCCACGATGCAGGCAATCATCGCCCGCCGCATGATGGAGCCGATGCCGTCGATCTGCGCGGTGCGACGTGGCGTGCCTGCGGCAGTGGAAACGGTCGCCCGGAAGTCGCTGGAGAAGGCGCCGGCCGATCGGTTTACGACAATGGCGGTCTTCTCCGCTGCGTTGACCAGGGCGAGCACGGGAGCAACAGCCAAGCCGTACACTCGCATCTCTCTCGGGTCGATGGTGCGGCGTGGGGTTGTGGCTGTTCTGGTGATCGCCGCACTCACGGCGGGATACATCTTTACGCACCGGGCCGAGCCGAGTATCGCCATCATGGCGGCTCACGACGCGGCTCCCGACCACGCAGACCCATCGCTTGGGCCGGGGCTGGTGGACGAGATTGTCACCCGGTTGCACGACACGCGACTGCACGACCCCGCTCACGGGATTGTGGTGGCGGGTCAGTCGTCGGTGGACTACTTGCAGGACGAGCACAAGGCCCCGCGGGAGATCGCCGCTGCGCTGAAGATGCGGCAAGTGCTGTCCATCACCATCCGGCCGGCCGGTGGCAAACTGAAGGTTCGCGCGGAATTGCAGAGCGCCGCGGAAGAGGGTCTGATCTGGGAGCACAACTACCTGGTGGACAGCGCCACGGACGTGGTGGCGTTGGCCGACTCGGTCGCTCCGCAGGTTCTCGCCCACCTGGATGTCAAGGTCCCTGCCGCGACGCTGCTGGAATGGGATCGACGCGCCTCACGAAACCAGACGGCGGTCCTCGCCTACCAGAATGGCCGGCGACTGGTCGCGACGCGGCCAAGCCTGATGTCGCTCGATAGCGCAGAGACGTACTTCAACGCGGCACTTCGAATAGACACGTCATACGCCGAGGCATGGTCGGGCTTGTCGGACAGCTACAGCATGCGTGCCGGCCTCGGCGGGATCAGGCCAAGTGAAGCGTTCCCGCCTGCGCTGGAATTCGCGACGAAGGCGGTGCGCCTCGACACGGCGCTGGCCGAAGCCTATGTCTCGCTCGCCCGGGTTCACCTGCTGTATTCTGGCGACCTGGCGGCCGGGCTCACTGACATCCAGCGTGCGCTCCATTTCAAGCCGGAATATGCCGACGCGCATCTGTTCTTCGGCGTCTATCACCTCTTCGTGGGTGATTACGATGCGGCACTTCGCGAGGCGCGAAAGGCGAACGAGCTCGATCCGTACTCCCTGATCCAGCCCCTGCGCCTCGCGGCGTGGCTGATCTACGGAGGCCCCAAGCATTTTGATGAGGCGGACAGGCTGCTGCGTACGACGTTGGAGCGGTACCCCGGGAATCCCCTGGCGTACGCGAACCAGGTGTTGCTCTACGTCAGGCAAGACCGCTACCCGGAGGCTTGTCGGACGGCGAGTTTGATTCCCGACCAGTTCGCCGGGTTGGAAGCCGGGTTCAAGGGCTATGCATTTGGACGGTGCGGACGCGAAGCCGATGCGCGGGCGCTAATCGATACGTTGGAGAAACTGTCAAAGGTCCGTTTCATTGTGGCGTCGAGAATCGCGATGGCGTTCCTGGGCCTCAACGAACGTGACTCCGCGTTCACCTGGCTCGCGAAGGGTGTCGAGCACCGGGACGTGTTCGTGCCGTCCGCCATGCTCGAGTTTCAATCGGACCCGCGATGGCAGGATATCGTCCGGCGTCGACGAGCAGTGGTCGATGCAATTCAACGGGGACATCCCCGGTGAGCCCTCATGCGGCCTCGCTTGCCTTCCGGGTGGGACCGAATCACCTTCAAGCGCACCGGGGCGTACCGCCCTCATTCTCCTCAGGATAGATCGCGACACCCGGCGACACCCGATGGTGTCCCGGTTCATCGTCCCGCACCAAGAGGCAGATGGTGCCGCCGACACAGGGCTCCGCCCCAGGGACCGGCTCCCGGAAATCTCTCGACCAGTTGATGCCGCTGGTCTACGATGATCTGCGCGCCGTTGCCAGGCGGCAGCTCGCGATGCGGGCGGGCGGTGGCACCCTCTCGACCACCGGCCTGGTCCACGAGGCCTACCTCAAGCTCGCCAATCAATCCGCCCTGTCGTGGAACGAGCGCGGTCACTTCCTGGCGCTGTCCGCGCTGGCAATGCGGCACGTCCTGGTCGACCGGGCCAAGGCGCGATTGACCCAGAAGCGAGGCGGGGGGCGCCGCCAGGTGACGTTCGACGATGCTCGCATACCCGCCGACGAACAGGCCGAGGTCCTGCTCGAGCTGAGTGCCGCGATCGATCGTCTGGCGCTGGTCGAGCCCCGGCTCGCGGAAGTGGTCGAGTGCCGGTTCTTCGGTGGCTTCGAGGAGCAGGAAATCGCCGAGGCGCTCGGGGTCACCCGGCGCACGGTCCAACGGGACTGGGCCAAGGCGCGCATGCTCCTTCGCCGGGCGATGGAACCGTGACGGATCCCGCTGACCCGATGCTGCCCGACCGGTGGGCCGAGCTGGCGCCGCTGGTCGATCAGTTGCTCGATGCGCCGCCGGAACAGCGTCAGGCACTGCTGGACCAGCTCACGGGGGGCGACCGCGAGCGCCGTGGCGCGCTCGAGACGCTGGTCGCCGAGTGCGAACGCACCATGCCGCTGCTCGATCGGCCCGCGATCGAGCGCTTCGACGAGTTTCTCGGCGACGAGCCCGCGCCGGTGCTCCCGGAGGTGTTGGGGGGCCGGTACCGGATCGAGCGGGAGCTGGGGCGGGGCGGCATGGCTCGCGTCTATCTCGCCCAGGATCTCAAGCACGCGCGTGAGGTCGCCGTCAAGGTCATCCGGCCCGAACTCGCGGCATCACTCGGGCGCGACCGATTCCTTCGCGAGATCGGCATCGCCGCGCGCCTGCGGCATCCGAACATCATGCCGCTGTTCGACTCGGGGGACGTCGACGGCCTGCTCTACTTCGTCATGCCGTTCGAGCCGGGCCAGTCGCTCCGGGCACGGCTCGCGCGCGACGGCCGTCTGGACATCGCGGACGCGGTCAGCATTCTGCGCGACGTGGCCCGCGCGCTCGCCCATGCGCATGCCCATGGCGTCGTGCACCGCGACGTGAAGCCGGACAACGTGCTGCTGTCGGGCGACGCCGCCGTGGTGACCGACTTCGGTATCGCGAAGGCGGTGCTCGTCGCCCAGACCGAGTCGGCGGCGGATCGAATCACCCAGGTCGGCGTGGCCATCGGGACCCCGGAGTACATGGCGCCCGAGCAGGGTCTCGGCGACCCAAACGTGGATCATCGCGCGGACATCTATTCATTCGGGTGCCTCGCGTACGAGACGCTCACCGGCAAGCCGCCATTCACCGGCACGAGCAGCTACCAGATCGTGGCGGCGCAGATGGCGACGCCGGCACCGCCGGTCAGCGCCACGCGCGCCGACCTGCGTCCCGCCCTGGTGGCGATGGTCGCGTCGTGCCTGGAGAAGGATCCGGCGCACCGGCCGCAACAGGCGAGCGAACTGCTCGCCGCACTCGGCGACACCTCGTCCCCAGCGGCAACGCGCCCGCGACGGTCGCGACGCTACCTCGTCGTCGCCGGCCTCCTCGCCCTTGTACTCGCCGCGGCGCTGGCCGCGTGGTTCGTCCGGCCCAAAGGGGGGCCGGTGTCGTTGACGGTCCTGCCGCTGTTGAGTCGCGGCGGCGATTCGACCCAGGCGCTCATCGCGGAAGGTTTCGGCGAGGACCTCGCGGCGGCCCTCGGCCGGGTGCCGTGGATCCGGGTGGTGAGCCGGATCGGGTCCGCCGCCTATAGGGGGCAGGAAAGCATCGATCCGCGCGCCACCGGCAAGGCCCTCGGCGCCGAGTATCTGGTGCTGGGCTCACTCCGCACGATCAATGGCCGGCAGAGCCTCCTGATCCAGCTGCTCGGCGCCAGGGATGACTCCCAGCTCTGGTCGGATCAGTTCGACCAGCCGGGCGATCTCGCGGCGCTGCGGGACCAGATTGCCGCGACGATCGGTGACAGCCTGCGGGCCAGGGCGGGACTCGCGGCGAAGGGCATCGCCGCGGCGGCGCCGCGCGCGCACCGCGGGAGCGCGGACGCGTACAATCTTTATCTGATCGGGAAGCAGAAGCTGAACCAGCGGGGCGCGGGCGTCGGCGCCAGCATCGGGATCTTCCGGGATGCGATCGTGCTCGATACTCTGGCGGCGGACGCATGGTCCGGCCTCAGTCTCGCTCTGGAGTTGTCGCCCTACTTCCGGGGAGTCCCGGCGGGGTCCGTCGCCGTGGAGGCGACCAGGGCGGCGCGGCGCGCCCTGGCGCTCGACTCGACGCTGGCGGAGCCGCACACCGCCCTCGGCATGGTACTGGCGCATCGCTGGCAGTGGCACGACGCCGAGGCCGAGTTACGGGCTGCAGTGGCCTTGAATCCGCGTGATGTCGAGGCGCACACCCAACTCGGACGATATCTGCTCGCCGTCGCTCGTGTTCCGGAAGCCAACGAAGAACTGCGCCTGGCGCAGGCGGATGACCCCGCTTCGGCGGTGGTGGCGAGCCTTCGCGCGGACATCTGGCTGAACCTCGATCATGTCGACAGCGCCGCGCGTCAGAGCGAGCGGGCGCGGCGCATCGATCCACTGAACCTGACCACCGCCATTTTCAGTGCCATGACGCTCATCAGGGAGGGGCGGCTCGCGGAGGCGCGCAGGATGGCGTCCGCCGCGCCGCCATATAATCCGCAGGTCATGTGGATTCTGGCGGCGAGCGGCGATAGCGCGGCCGCGCGAGCGCGGATCGCAGTGCTCGCGGCCGAGAACCCGCCGCGCTGGCTCGGGCCGACCGCGATTGCCTTCGGAAGCCTCGGGCTCGGCGATACAGCGCGCGCGCTGGATGCGCTCGAACATGCGACGGCCGCTGGCGAATTCTGGCCCATGATCGAGCCGACCAAGGGCCACATGTTCGATCCGATCCGCACGTCCCCGCGGTTTCGCGCCCTGCTCACTCGCGTGGGACTGGCGGGTTCGCCAGAATGAGCGCGATTCCGCGATCGAGCTCGCCCGCGGCCTGAGAGCCCCAGAGCACCTTCCGGATCACGCCCGCCGTGTCGATGAACACCGTCGTCGGCAAGCCGATCAATCGATACTCGCGGCGCGACCGGCCCCGCCGGTCGACGAGCACCGGAAACGGCACCGGCACCTCGACGAGAAATTTCCGGATGTCCCCCTCCCGCACCTCCTGATCCAGCTCGTTGACCGCAAACACCTTAAGTCCCTGCTCGGCGTAGCGCCGGTACGCGTCCGCCAGCGTCGGGAACTCGTCCCGGCATGACGGGCACCAGCTCGCCCAGAACGTCACGATCACCGGCTGGCCCCGGTAGTCCTCCAGTCGGACCCGGCTGCCGTCCAACGTCGGGAGGTCGATATTGGGCGCCCGCGAGCCGGACCGGACTCCCTGGCCGGCGGCGGGCAAGGCGAATACGGCGCAGGCGGCCGCCAGGGCGATCCCGCCTCGCAATTGGCCCATCAGAACGAATACGCGTAACTGGCGAACAGCAGATACTTGGCGAATCCGCCGCCATTCACGGCGGCCGGTCCGGTGGAGCGCTCTTCGAGCCCGCTCTTGATCCGATTGACATGCAGTCTCACCGGCATATTGAGCGTGAACAAGCTGCGGCCCTGCCGGAGCGACACTCCCGGATCGGCATACAGGATTTTCGATGTGCGCTTGATGGTGGTGGTGTCCCCGCCGCCGAGGAGGTCGTTCTTCGGGATGCCGTCAAACCGGAGTCCGAGGCTCGCCGAGATTCCCTGGCTGGGAAAGACCGTTACGGCGGCGCCCAGGCGCGCCGAGTACACGTCGGGCACGGACCAGTGCACGGTAGAGGCCGGGTTGACGGTCACCTCGGTCTGGGCTCTGGGATTGACGGTGTAGGAACCGGATGCATAGCCAAACCAGTTCTCGGCGAACCGCTGGAAGCCTTGGGTCTGCAGGAAGATGCCCCAGCCGCCATCACTGGGCTGAATGGTCTGGTCGGCGGGGAAGTCGACCGGCCCCGACGCCGTGTAGAATTGACTGGGCCTGGTGTGGCTGCCGGTCGGCGCCTTGAGCCCAAGGCCGAACGAGACGTTTCCATTCTCGTGGGTACGCGGAGCCAACAGCCAGGCGTCGCCGGCCACCGTCACATCGCCGATCCCGCTCGCGCTCTGCTGATGTGATTGTCCGTCTGCCCAGAGATGGGTCACTGACCCGGTGGAGTAGGGAACGCTCACCCGCAGGCGCAGCCGATCGGTCGGTGCGTACGACACGTCCGCGATGAATGTATTGATGTTGAACACCGGCGATTGCCCGCCCGGCCCGCTGGACGGATCCTGACTGGTACCGACGTAAAAATCGGCCGAGTGCAGCCGGCGGTAGGCCAGGGTGAGGCGCCATTCGTGATGGCGTTGGTACGCCTGCCCGCCGCCACCGAGCTCGATCGGCGTGGTGAACCGGATCGGCTCGCAGCCCTGCGCGCGAACCGGTGCGGGCGAGTGGGCGAGGGCGACCAGCGCGGTCAGGCTCGCCACCCTCCGGGTCCTGCGGACATTCAGGCGCATGGCTGACTCCTGGCTGATGCTGGGGATGGAATGACCTTCACCTTTAATCACGACAAACAGACCGACAGGGCGACACGGCGGGCACCTCCGGAGATCACCCACACTCCCGGCCAGCCGCAAAATCGGGGCATCGTGCAGAGCCGCGGTGCGAACAACGAAGGCGTCGGGAATGAACCGGCGCCCGTTGCCACCGGCGGAACAAAGCAGGAATGCGGCTGGAACCTGCGGGCCAGGCCGCGGACTGCGGCAGATCATGGTACGCCCGGAAACAAGCGCTGTCAAGCGCGGCAGGGGATCAATTGGGGCCCGCTCCGCGAGGGAGGGTGAGATAGGCACGTCGCAGGTTCATCCGACAGAATCAGCCAGAACACCGGCCAGCGGTCGGGGGCTTCCGTCGTTCCGCCGTTCCGTCCTTATATTCGTCGTTCGCTCATCGCTTCCCATCCCGGAGCTGCCCGATGCGTTCCCGCCTGCTCGCCGTCACGCTTGTCCCGATCCTGGCCCTCACCGTGGTGCTCCCCGCCGCGTCTGTCGCCCAGGCCATCGATTCACTGCCGCCCGATCTCGCCGCCCGGGTTGCCGCCGCGGTCACCGACGTGATCCGCACCACCCAGGTGCCGAGCGCGTCGGTGGGGATCGTGCGTGATGGACGCATCGTCTACATCCAGGCGTTTGGTCAGGCGCGGCTCTCGCCGCCGCTGCCGGCCCGGCCCGACATGCACTATGCCATCGGGTCGATCAGCAAGCAGTTTACCGTGGCCGCGGTGATGCTGCTGCAGCAGGAGGGGAAGCTGTCGATCGATCAGCCGGTATCGACCTGGCTTCCCGAGCTGACCCGCGCCGGCGACGTCACGCTGCGCAATCTCATGTCGCACACGTCGGGCTACGAGGATTACGCGCCGCAGGACTACACCATTCCCGACTGGACCAAGCCGTCGTCACCCCAGAAGATCGTGCACGAGTGGGCCACCAGGCCGCTCGACTTCGAGCCGGGGACGCAGTACCAGTACAGCAACACCAACTACAACATCGTCGGGCTGATCGTCGAGAAGGTGGCCGGTCAGCCGTTCTGGCAATTTCTCGAGAGCCGCGTGCTGCAGCCGGTGGGCCTCCGCCACACCATCGATCTCGACACGCAGCACAACCTGCTGGAGCCCACCGGCTACTTTCGCCACGCGCTGGGCCCGCTGCGGCCGGCCCTCTCGGAGGCGCCCGGCTGGTACTTCGCCGATGGCGAGATGGCGATGCCGGTCGGCGATCTGCTCACCTGGGACATCTCGGTGATGAACCAGACGCTGCTCTCGCCCGCCTCCTACGCCGAGATGGAAGCACCCACGAAGCTCAAGGACGGGAAGACGAGCAACTACGGCCTGGGCTTCAGCCTCGGCACGGTGAGCGGGCACCGTGTGGTGTCGCATGGCGGTGAGGTCGGCGGGTTCGTCGCCGCCAACTACGTCTTTCCCGACGACAAGATCGCCATTGTGGTGCTCACCAATCAGGAGGCGAGTCCCGCGGCCGGGGCAATCGCCCGTTCGCTCGGCGCGCTGGTGGTCTCGGGTGCGGTGGCGGCCAGCGACACCGCCGCGGAGGGGTGGGCCCGTCAGGTGCTCGGCGGCCTGCAGCACGGCCGCATCGATCGGTCCCGCTTCACCGCCAACGGCAATTTCTATTTCGATGCGGAGGCCATCACCGACTACCGCACGAGTCTCGCGCCGTTCGGGGCGATTGTGTCACTCAGGGAAACGGCGAAGTTCGATCGAGGTGGGATGACGTACCGGGGGTTCGCGGTGGAATTTGCGTCCGGCAAGCGGGTGAATCTGTCAACGTTCACGGTCCCGGACGGCAGGATCGAGCAGTTTCTGGTGGAACCGGCGGGGTGAGAGCGGTCGGGTGGGCGGGCAGGCGGTCAGGGGTCGGGCGGTCGGGCGGGTGGGGGGGAGTCGGAACCTGGGTACCGGTTGAGTCATCCTGAGCGAGTAGCGAACGATCTCGTCCGCCGGATCCGGGACAGCTGCGGCAGTCGATGCCCACGCAGCAGATCCTTCGCTGTCGCTCAGGATGACGCGGTTCCCGGCCGAGTGCTGCGTCAACTGGTGTCGGATTCGGCGGCTTCCCCCGGTTGTGCCTCACGGCATCCGGTGCGACCATTCGCCAGCCTCCCCCGATCAGGACCGCCATGTCCATTGATCGTACCCGCTCGTGATCACCGGTCTCGATCGTGTGGCGGCCGCGCTCGCCGGCCGGTACCGGGTCGAGCGCGAACTCGGCCGCGGCGGGATGGCCACCGTCTGGCTGGCCGAGGACGTCAGGCACGGCCGGAAAGTGGCCATCAAGGTTCTCCATCCGCACCTCGCGGCCGTGCTGGGTGCGGAACGCTTCCTCAAGGAAATCCGCACCACCGCCAACTTGCAGCACCCGCACATCCTGCCGCTCTTCGATTCCGGCGAGGCCGACGGGCTCCTGTACTACGTCATGCCGTACCTCACCGGCGAGACGCTGCGGCAGGCGATCGCCCGCGATAAGCAACTGCCGATCGCTGACGCGATCCGGATCACGTCGGAAGTCGCGGCCGCGCTCGAGCATGCCCACCGGCAGGGCGTGATCCATCGCGACATCAAGCCCGAGAACATCCTGCTCCATGACGGCCAGGCGGTCGTCGCCGACTTCGGCATCGCGATCGCGACGGCGGCCACCGAACCGCGGCTGACGGAGACTGGGCTGTCCATCGGGACGCCGTCGTACATGAGTCCGGAGCAGGCCCTGGGCGAACGCACCCTCGATGCGCGCACCGATGTCTACGCGATGGGAGCGGTGCTCTACGAGATGCTCACCGGCTCGCCCCCGTTCAGCGGAGCCTCGGCGCAGGCGGTCGTGGCCAAGGTCGTCGCCGAGAAGCCCGTGCCGCCGTCGCGGCACCGGAAAGGCATTCCTGCCCGCCTGAACGATGCCGTGTTGACCGCGCTGGAGAAGCGTCCCGAGGACCGGTTCGTGTCGGCGGCGGCGCTGGCGGCGGCGGTCACCGGGGCTGCGCCGGGACCGATGTCCCGGAGGCGCCGGCTCCGGGCCGTCCGAGCGGGGCTCGCGGTGGCCGGAGTGATCGCGGTGGTGCTGGTCGCGATGCATCGCGGGTCCGGCTCCGCCACCGGGGTCCGGCGGCACCATGATCCCGACACCGCGGCGGTCCGCCTGGTCAAGCTGGCGCAGTCGCGGGAGGCGAAGCGCAACGCGGAAAACTGTGATTCGGCCCTTGCCGAGTACTCCGAGGCGACCTATAACGATTCGCTGTACGCCGAAGCCTGGGGCGGATTGGCGCGGGCGAGCGCACTGTGCACGATGTTTGGCGCCAAGGATCGGCGCGTGGCGTTCGCCGCAGCGCACACCGCGGCCGAGGCGGCGCTGAAGCTCGATCCGGACCTCCCGGTGGCGCTCACGGCGCAGGGCATGGTGGCGCTGTTCAGCCGCCAGGACTACCTGAGCGCACAGAAGTCGTTCCGCGCAGCCATCCGGTTCGATTCGATGGGCTATGAGCCATGGTTGTATCAGGCGTGGAGCTATGTGGGTCGCGGACTGCTCGATTCTGCCGTCTGGTCGATGCGCCGCGCGTACGAAATCGATCCGGCCCCGCCGATTATCACGGCTCGACTGTCCGAGGTTCTGCTCCTCCAGGGCGACACCGCGGCAGCGCTTAGGCAAGTCAACGAGCTGCTCAGCCGCGAACCAACGTACGCGCTGGGCTACTCGCAGCGTCTCGAGGTGTACAACGCCATGGGACCCGGACACTGTGCCGACGCGCTCCGGGATATTCGGTCCGGTGAACCCTGGGCCGCCCACTTTCGTAAGGAGGATGTCGTATATGCGCTCGCCACATGCGGCATGCGGGATAGCGCCGTCACGCTGGCGGATAGCCTCGGATCAACTTGGCACATGGGGTTCGGGATGGCGGTCGTGTTCGCGGGTCTCGGCGATTCGGTGCGTACGTTCGTCGCACTCGACTCCGCGATCGCACATCCCGGCTCGACGTTCTTCTTCCTCCCCTACCACTACGCGTTCGTGCGGTATCACGGGACCAAGGCATTCGACGACGTGCTCGCGCGGGCTCACGTCAAGAGGTGAGGGACAGCCGCTGTGAGGCGGAAGCCGAGCCGCTCATAGAGGCGGATGGCGTTCGCGAGTGCGGTGTTGGTCTTGAGGACCACAAGGTCGGCTCCGGCGGACCAGGCAAAGGCGATCGCCGCATGACCGAGTCGCTCGCCAAGGCCGCGCCCCCGCCCGGTCCTGACCGGATGCCCGCCTACGCGAACTGCGCGGTCTCCGTGCTCCCCTCCAGCGCCAGCGTCGAGCTCTGGCCCGCCGATACCACCTGGGCCACGGCGTCGAAATACCCCGTCCCTACCTCGCGCTGGTGCTTGGTGGCGGTGTAGCCGTTCGCCTCGTCCGCGAATTCCGCCTGCTGCAGCTCCGAATACGCACTCATGCCCCGCGCCTTGTACGCCCGCGCCAGCGCGAACATCGAGTGGTTCAGCGCGTGGAAGCCGGCCAGGGTCACGAACTGGAATTTGTACCCCATCCTGCCCAGCTCTTCCTGGAACCTGGCAATGGTCGGCTTGTCGAGGTGCTTTTCCCAGTTGAACGACGGGCTGCAGTTGTACATCAGCATCTTGCCCGGGAACCTGGCGTGCACCCCCTCGGCGAACTGCCGTGCCTCCTCGAGGTCCGGCGTGCTGGTCTCGCACCAGAGCAGGTCGGCGTACGGCGCGTAGGCGCACGCCCGTGCGATGGCCATCTCGACCCCGTTCTTGATGTGGTAGAAGCCCTCCGGCGTCCGCTCCGCTTCGGCCAGCCAGGGCCGGTCCCGCGGGTCGGCGTCGCTGGTGATGAGCGTCGCCGAGTCGGCGTCGGTGCGCGCGATGATGAGCGTCGGTACGCCGGACACGTCAGCCGCCAGCCGGGCAGCCACCAGCGTCCGGATGAACTGGCCCGTCGGCACCAGCACCTTGCCGCCCAGGTGGCCGCACTTCTTCTCCGAGCTCAACTGGTCCTCGAAGTGCACCCCCGCCGCCCCCGCCTCGATCATTGCCTTCATCAGTTCGAAGGCGTTGAGCGGCCCGCCATAGCCCGCCTCGGCGTCCGCCACGATCGGCGCAAACCAGTTCCGGCCACTCGGCTTCCCCTCGGCTACCTCGACCTGGTCGCACCGCTGGAGCGCGTTGTTGATCCGCTTGACCACCATCGGCACCGAATGCGCCGGGTAGAGGCTCTGGTCGGGATACATCGCCAGCGCGTCGTTGGCGTCGGCCGCCACCTGCCACCCGGAGCAGTAAATGGCCTGCAGCCCCGCCCGCACCTGCTGCATCGCCTGGTTGCCGGTCAGCGCGCCCAGCGCCTGGATGTAGTCCTCGGCCTGCAGCTCCTGCCACAGCCGCTCGGCACCCAGTCGTGCCAGGGTGTGCTCGATCTTGATGCTGCCGCGGAGTCGGGCGACATCGGCGTCGGTGTACGGGCGCTTGATGCCGGCCCAGCGATCCAGTGGCTTCGGAGACATGGGGGTTCTCGCGGGTTCAGGGAGTGTCGAGCATGGGATACGCGGGGAGCGTCAGGAATTCGACAAACTCCCGGGCGGTGGACAACTCGGTGAAGAGGTCGCGCCCCTCGGGATAGCGCAGGGCCTCGAATCGCGCGTCGCCGACCTCGCCAGGGATGGCAGCGTACTCCTCGGACACGATCCGGCGGAATGCCGCGTCGTCCAGCGTCGCCGCCGTGCCGTCGGTCATCGTGACGTCCACCGCGTTGTGGAGCCACTGCCAGACCTGCGAGCGGCAGATTTCCGCGGTGGCCGCGTCCTCCATCAGGTCGTAGAGCGGCACGCAGCCGTTGCCGGATAGCCAGTTCGCCAGGTAATGGATGCCCACGCGGACATTGTGCCGAAGTCCCGCCTCGGTTCGGGTGCCCTCCGGCACGGCCAGCAGGTCGGCCGCGGTCACCTGCACGTCCCCACGCCCCACGTCAAGCTGGTTGGGCTTCGTCCCCAGCACGTCGGCAAACACGTCGAGGGCGACTGGCACCAGGCCGGGATGCGCCACCCAGGTGCCGTCATGGCCGTCGCCGGCCTCGCGGCGCTTGTCGGCCCGCACCTTCTCGAGCGCCGCCTCGTTCCGCGCGTCGTCGCCCTTGATCGGGATCTGCGCCGCCATCCCGCCCATCGCGAAGGCGCCGCGTCGGTGGCAGGTCTTGATGAGGAGCGTAGTGTAGGAACGCATGCACCGCGCGGCCATCGTCACCTGCGCACGGTCCGGCAGGACGTGGCTCGGGTCCGACTTGAGGGTCTTGATGATCGAGAAGATGTAGTCCCACCGCCCGCAGTTCAGCCCGACGATGTGGTCCCGCAGCTCGTACAGGATCTCGTCCATCTCGAACGCGGCAGGCAGCGTCTCGATCAGGATCGTGGCGCGCGCCGTCCCCACCGGAAGCCCCAGGGTTTGCTCGGCGTGGCTCATCACCTCGTTCCACCACCGCGCCTCCCGGTGGCTTTGCAGCTTCGGGAAGTAGTAGTACGGCCCGGTCTTCCGCTTCACCAGTTCCCGCGCGTTGTGGAAGAGGTACAGGCCGAAATCCACCAATGGCGCGGGGGCGGGGAGCCCGTCAATGCGCAGGTGCCGTTCCTCGAGGTGCAGGCCGCGCGGGCGGACCAGCAGGACCGCGGTCGTGTCATTCAGGCGGTAGGACTTGCCGCTCGTCGGGTCGGTGAAGTCGATTGTCCGGCGCACCGCATCCATCAGGTTGCCCTGGCCGGCAATCACGTTTTCCCACGTCGGGCTGAGGGAGTCCTCCAGGTCGGCCATGAACACCTGCGCCCCCGAGTTGAGGGCGTTGATGATCATCTTCCGGTCGACGGGGCCGGTAATCTCCACCCGGCGGTCGAGGAGGTCCGGCGGAATCGGCGCCACCCGCCAGTCGCCCGCCCGCACCTCCGCCGTCCCGGCCAGGAAATCCAGGTGCTCGGTGCCGGCGTCGATTCGCGCCTGACGCTCCGCCCGTGCCGCGAGCAGTTCCTTGAGTGCCGGCCGGAACCGACGGGTGAGATCCTCGATGAACGCGCGCGCCTCGGGCGTCAGGACGCGAGCGATGTCACCGGGCGCGGGGGTGGCCATCTGGGCCATGAGACGTACTCCGGCATGAGTCAATCAATAGTGCATCGGACGCCCGCGGATGCCCGTGGGATTACCGTGAAAGCCCCCAGCGAGTCGGATGGCCTCTGAAGGGCAAGTTCCGTGCTTGGAATCGCGATGGTTATGGAGCCGTTATATAATTTACTCACAATCGGTTAGAACTGGATATGCAGGGAGATGTGGCGCCGGCGAAACGCTTCCTCGGAAGATGGGCGACAGCGCTGAGCGGTACGCAACCGTGAGTCGGACATTGTATCGGGATTTCGCCATAGTCGGCGGCAGCTACACCGTGGGGTCGATCCGGCCGGACTATCGCTGGGCAATCCGGCTCATCCAGGCATCGGCGTGGTAGGCTCGCACGGTGACGACGGCATGCTTCAGGTCGCCCGCGATCGAGATATCCGTGACGGACAGGGGAATCGTTCCCAGACGTTCCATCTGCCCCGGACCCCGCAGCCGGAACAAGGTGACGGTTTGCGCGGTCTCGAACACGACAAAAAGCACCGAACCATCGGACAGAAACGCGGTGCCGCCGTTCTCCGCGAAGACCGAGGACCAGCGGGTCATCGTGTCGTCGTCCAATGAGATCATGCCGACCTCCAGGCTGGCGGTCCCGACGGATGCCCAGCCAAGAAAGCTGATGAAATGGCCGCCACGATCAGAGAGGATCTGCCCAAAGGCCAGGAGCCCGGGCGGCTTGGCAAATGTACGGGTCCGGTTCCCCTGCCGAACGACGACGCTGTCGCCCGAGGCGGAGATCCAGCTCCAGCCGTTTGCCACCCAGGTGAAGTCCGTGATGTCAGTGCCGACCGGGAGGTCGGCGCCGCGCGTCTCCAAGCCGCTGCGGACATCCACGAGCCCTAAATGCACATGCCGATCCGGCCGGCGAGTGCCCACGCCCAGGGTCACCGAGTCTATCCAATAGGCCCCGATCAGGGCGCCCGGTATGGGAATCGTGGTCGCCACGGTACCGGCGTACGGCGTCACGTCGATATGCTCCTCCGGCAAGCCGTCCGCCGCTCGGGCCTGCTCTCGAATCCAGCGCAATCGGCGGCCGTCGGGCGAGATTTCGATCTGCAGCGGGGTTGAGGCGCGCGCGATGCGCTGGGAGTCGGGCAACCGGCCGGCGAGCAGGTCGGCAAAGGCGAGCCGCCAGACCCCGTAGTCGGCGGTGCCTGCGTCTGCCACGAGATTGCGGCCATCGGCCGTGACGGAGAAGTCATCGAGCGGCCCTGGCAGCGTATCCCAGTGCGCGGCGAATCGGCCGGATCTCGGGTCGATGGGAACTCGGACGACCGATTTTCCCGCGCCATCCAACCAAAGTGCGCTACCGGCTTCCCGCCCGGCGAGGATCCTGAAGGATGAGGTCAGCCGTCCGGCGACGGCCCCGTCGCGATCGAGAACTTCCCAGCGGCCCAACTCTCCCTGTTTCACCTCCACGATAATCCAGCGGGTTCCGGGCACCACGAGAACGCGGCCGACCTCGGTGCCGGGACCGGGAATCGGAATGCTGTCCCGGATATCCCCGCCGAGCGTAGTCTCCTGAATCCAGGGGGCGGAGTTCACGCCGAGTCCGGGGCCGACCAGCAGCGAATCGCCCCCGCCGGCGAAGGTCGCGACCCGCGCACCCACGAACCGAGGGACGCCACCCAGCACCGAAACGAGCCAGGTGCCCGAACGCTTGTCCATGGTGCAGTACACCAGCAGGTTGCGGCGGTCGGGACTCCATTCCAGCCAGTACTCGGCCGTGGCTCCTTCGAGCACCGTCCGGGTGGTTGTCCCACCGATGTCCTGGACCTCGACGGCATAGGTGCACCCGCGGTCCGTGCAGTGTTCGGTGAAGTAGGCCAGTTGCTTTCCGTCCGCCGAGATGGCCGGCAGCAGGACATTGGCTGAACCGGTCAGCTGGGTTCTGTTGCCCAGCACTACGCTTCGCTGGCGCGGCTTCAGTCGCCCGGTCAGGGCCAGAAGTGTCAGCGCTGCCACCGCCACGACGATCGCGCCGATGGCGACAAACCGCACTGTCCGTCGTCGCGGAGGCTGGGCATCACGGCCGGCCTCCGCCGCGGCAACAAATTCTCCGGCCGTGCTGAATCGATCAGCCGGCGTCCGGGCGAGGGCGATCGCCACCGCCCGACTCACTCCCTCGGGAACACCGTCCCGGATCACCCGGAGCGGAGTGGGCGACTGGGTGAGGAGCCGCGCGATGATCGCCTGAGCGGTGGGACCGGTCACCGGCGGCTCACCCGCCAGCATTTCGTAGCACACGGCGCCCAACGAATACACGTCGGTGCGTCCGTCCAGCCGCTGGTTGGCAGTGGCCTGCTCGGGGCTCATATACTGTGGCGTGCCCAGCGACAGCCCGGTGCCGGTGAGCCGCTCTCCGCCCGCCTCCCGTACGGCCAGGGCGATGCCGAAGTCCATCAGCATCGCCTCGCCTTCGCGGAGCATGATGTTCTCCGGCTTGATGTCGCGGTGGATCACCCCCTGGCCGTGCGCATAATCCACGGCACCGGCCACCTGCCCTGTGATGGCCAGCGCTTCGGTGACGCTCAGCTGTCCTTCCCGGTCGAGGCGGTGTCGAAGCGAATCGCCTTTGACGTAGGGCAGCACGTAGTAGAGGAATTCCCCGGCGGTGCCGGAGTCGAAGAGGGTCAGGATGTGAGGGTGATCCAGCCGGGCGGTGATGCGGATTTCGGCGAGGAATCGCTCGGTGCCGATCAGCGGCGTGAGCTCGGGGCGCAACACCTTGAGGGCCACCTGGCGATCGAGCTTGAGGTCGGTGGCCAGATAGACCGTGGCCATCCCGCCGGCGCCCAGTTCTCGTTCGATGCGATAGCGGTCCGCAAACGCCGCGGCGAGGCGCTCGGTCAGGTCAGGCATACGGCAAGCCGTTCACCCGTACCGGCTGGGTCGGCGGGAGTTCCGGATGCCGGCTGGTTCTCGGGTCATCGCAGGATCAGGGTACTCAACGGGGACACACCAGGCGCTCCGGTATCAATCGCATCACCTCGGCCTCGCCATTACTCCGGCCTGACGATTGTCCGTAAGGTGGCACACGCGTCGGCATCGCGCCACCGCCGGGTTCGATGCGTGAGGGCGAGCCCCAGCCCTGGTGCGGGTGCCGGCTCGATTACCTGCAGCTAGCGACTCTAGAGACTGTCGAGCATAGTCGCCGCGCGAGGGAGGTCGGTCGCCCTTCGTGAGTGCCTGGAGGGCGTGGACGCTTCCCCCCGTTGCGCCTCACGGCAGCCGGTGCCACCATTCGTTATCCCCCCGGCTCAGGACCGACATGTCCATCGATCGTACCCGCTCGTGACCGACGGTCTCGATCGTGTGGCGGCCGCGCTCGCCGGCCGGTACCGGGTCGAGCGCGAGCTCGGCCGCGGCGGGATGGCCACCGTCTGGCTGGCCGAGGACGTCAGGCACGGCCGGAAAGTGGCCATCAAGGTTCTCCATCCGCACCTCGCGGCCGTGGTCGGTGCGGAACGCTTTCTCAAGGAAATCCGCACCACCGCCAACCTGCAGCACCCGCACATCCTGCCGCTCTTCGATTCCGGTGAAGCCGATGGATTGTTGTACTACGTCATGCCGTACCTCACCGGCGAGACGCTGCGGCAGGCGATCGCCCGCGATAAGCAACTGCCGATCGCTGACGCGATCCGGATCACGTC
>JBBSCB010000020.1:0-60541 GCA_038250675.1 Gemmatimonadales bacterium | reverse complement strand
TATCCCCGTCGATGAACGTGATGGCGCTGCGGCAGGCCGCGGTGTTCATGAACGCCGGGATGTTCTTCTTCTCGCCGATTTCGTCCAGCATGCGGAGCACGGCTTCATTGGCCCCGCCGTGCAGCGGTCCGTAGAGAGCCGCGATGCCGGCCGAAATGGCGCTGAACGGGTCCACCCCGGACGAGCCGACCGCCCGTACCGCGCTGGTCGAGCAGTTCTGCTCGTGGTCGGCGTGGAGGATGAGGAGGATCTCCAGCGCGCGCTGGAGCACCGGGTTCTCCGCGTGCTGGCCGCCGATGCTGAACGTCATGTTCACGAAATTTCCGATGTAGCCCAGATCGTTGCGCGGGAACTCATACGGCAGGCCGCGGGAGTGACGGAACAGGAACGCGGCGATCGTGGGGAGCTTGGCCATGAGCCGCACTTTCTGGAGGTAGCGGTTGGCCGGGTCGTGAATGTCCTTCGCGTCGGGATAGAATGTCGAGAGCGCCCCGACCACCCCGAGCAGCATGCCCATCGGGTGCGCATTGTAGCGGAATCCCTCGAGAAACTTGATGATGTTGGTATGCACGTACGTGTGGTACGTGATGTCCTTTTCCCACTTGTCGAGCTGCGCGCGGGTGGGAAGCTCGCCCTCAGCCAGCAGGTAGGCGACTTCGAGGAACGACGCATGCTCGGCGATCTGCTCGATCGGATAGCCGCGGTAGCGCAGGATTCCCTTATCCCCGTCGATGAACGTGATGGCGCTGCGGCAGGCCGCGGTGTTCATGAACGCCGGGTCGTAGGTCATCAGGCCGAAGTCGTCCGCCGCCACTTTCACCTGGCGGAGGTCCATCGCCTTGATGGTGCCATCGGAAACCGGCACGTCATACGACTGGCCGGTGCGGTTGTCGGTGATGGAGAGCGTATCTTTGGCCACGGTGGTTCCCTCTGCTCACGCGAATGGGGCTGAACGCCGCTGTTGCGGCAAAAAGATAGTCGGAGGGGAATCGTGGTCAAAACGGTGCCGACGCTCGCCGAGCGCGCTCGCGGTGCGATGCTGGGCTTTGCGGCGGGCAACGCGCTCGGGCTGCCGGGTCAGGAATTGGGCGATGCCGCCGCCATCGCGCGACGCTATCCCGACGGCCTGTGGGAGATCGAGCGGCGCGACACGCCGGCGTCGCCGTGGGACGATGACGTCGCGCTCGCGCTGATTTTGGCCGAGGAGCTGCTGCAGCCGGCGGTGGACCTCCGGCGGATCGCGGAGCGCTGGGGCGAGTGGGCCCGGAATGACGGCCGCGGGATCGGCCCGCGCACTCGCGCAGCGCTGGCGCATCTGGCGCGCGAGGGTACGCCACCGCCGATGGACGGCGGCCCGGCCACCAACGGCGCCGTCTCACGCTGTCTGCCCGTCGCCCTCGCCACGCTCGCCTCGCCCCGCAACCTGGTCAGCGGGACCTATCACATCGCGGCATTGACGCATCCCGATCCTTCTTCCGCCTGGTCTGCGGTGGCGGTCAACGTGGCGGCTGCGCGGTTGCTCGGTGGCGGCCGCGACTTTGTCCCGGATGTGCTCGAGGCCCTCGGCGCCAACGCCGCCCCGGCCGAACTCGTAGAGGCGGTACGGCGCGTGCCGCTGGAGCGCCGTGAGGACCTGCTGGTGGCCGGAGCAGCGGCCGGGCTCGCGATCGGCACCGCCGAGATCGCGCTCTGGTTTGCCCACCACGAACCGATGCTGGAGCGGGGCCTGGTGTGGCTGGCCTCCGCCGGCGGGGATGCCGACACCAATGCCGCCGTGGCGGGCGGGCTCATGGGAGCCCGCGATGGCGAGCGTGCGGTGCCGGCGCGATGGGTCGCCGCATTGCCAGACCCCGACCACCTCCGGCACCTGGCCGACCATCTTGTCGGCATCGCGTGACGCGCCCGCCCGGCCGACCGTTGCAAACCAGCGTACCGTGGCACCAGATTCCGGGCCTGTTTCATTCTCTTACCTCGAGCGAACAATGATGAAGCGAATCCTCTGCCTCACCCTTCTGAGCGCCGCCGCACCTCTCGGAGCGCAAACGGTGGATACCACCGGCGCTGGTGCGATCATCAGCCAGGCGATGGACCATTCCGAGGTGATGCAGAGTCTGGCGCACCTCTCGGACGTCATCGGGCCGCGCCTCACCGGGTCCGCCGCGGCGCGCAAGGCCAACGACTGGACCGCGGCGCGCTTCAAGTCGTACGGTCTCTCGGCGTCGCTGGAGCCGTGGAGCTTTGGGGTGACCTGGGAGCGCGGAGCCGCGACCGGCCGGCTTCTGGCGCCGTTCACCCGCAACGTCACCGTTGAGAGCTGGGCCTGGACCGCGGGCACCGGCGGCCGGATGCTCGCGGGGCCGATTGTCATGGCCAACGTCTCGTCGCCGGACAGTCTGGCCGCCAACAAGGCGCGCCTGAAGGGCGCCTGGGTGATGACCAGTCCGCCGCGCAGCATCTGGAACCCGGACGGCCCGCCGATGACCGCTGCCGATTCGGCGGCGATGCGCCAGCGTTTTGGCCAACGGGGACGCCAGCCGGCCGACACCTCGGCCGAGGCGATCGCGCGGCGGCGCCAGTTCCAGGTGGACCTGCCGTACCTGCTGAAGCAGGCCGGTGCGCTCGGCCGGCTCACGGACGGCAGCAAGGAATTTGCGCTGATGACGATGAGCGGCTCGCCGTACAGCGTCTCACCGCTGCCCAACCTCGTCGTGGCGAACGAGGACTACGCCATGTTCGCGCGGCTGCTGGACCAGGGCGTGGCGCCGCGGTTCGAGGCCAGCGTGAGCAACACGCTGGGCACGACGCCGGTCTCGCAGTACAACACGGTGGCGGAGATCCGCGGCACCGAGAAGCCGGGTGAAGTCGTGATTCTCGGCGCCCACCTCGACAGCTGGGACCTGGGCACCGGCACCACCGACAACGGGACTGGCTCCATGGTGGTGCTCGAGGCGGCACGGGCCGTCGCGCAGTCGGGACTCAAGCCCAGGCGAACGATCCGATTCATCCTGTTCACCGGTGAGGAGGAGGGACTGCTGGGATCGGCCGCCTATGCCGCCGCCCATGCCGCCACGGCCGACAGCATTCAGGCCGTGCTCGTACTCGACAACGGCACCGGCATGATCACCGGTCAGGCGCTGCAGGGGCGCAATCAGGACGAGCAGCTGTGGAAGGACTTGCTGGCGCCGGTCGCATCACTCGGAGCGACGCACGTGCGGGAGGGCAACAAGGGCGGGACCGACCATCTGTCGTTCATTCCGTACGGTGTTCCCGGCTGGAACTTCGATCAGGAGAGCCGCGGGTACGGCCACACGCACCACTCGCAGGTTGATACCTACGATCACGCAGTGCCGGAGGACCTCAAGCAGGCCTCGGCAGTGATGGCGGTAACGGCGTTCGAGCTGGCCAACCTTCCGGTGCTGCTGCCGCGCGGGCCGGTCACGCCGGTGACCCCGCGCCAGGTGGCCAAGCCCTCGCCGGGGCTGGCGGCGCGGTAGGACGAGTCAGGCGGGCTTGGGCAGCACCACGGTGCAGGTGGTGTCGAAGCCGCCACGCAGGTTGTAGACGGTGATGACGGTGAGTTGCGACGGCGCGAGTGCGCGGAAGAGGTCTTCCGCGATTCGCGCCGTTGCGTGTTCCTGGAAGATGCCGACACTGCGATAGCTCGTGACGTAGTACTTGAGGCTCTTGAGCTCGATGCACCGGTCAGCCGGGGTGTACTCGATCCGCAGCACCGCAAAGTCCGGCAGCCCGCTGTACGGGCAGACGGCGCTGAACTCTTTCGTCTCGGTGACG
Source organism: Gemmatimonadales bacterium (assembly GCA_038250675.1). Classification (GTDB taxonomy): domain Bacteria; phylum Gemmatimonadota; class Gemmatimonadetes; order Gemmatimonadales; family GWC2-71-9; genus JAICUF01. The sequence continues at coordinate 56,749 of JBBSCB010000020.1, read as the reverse complement.
ATGCGCTGCTCGGGACCGTCGTAGGGAAAGGTCTCCAGCACGGCAACGTCGATCGCTTCCGGGCCGACGAACGGCACGGTCCTGCCTTCGGCGATGGCCATCATACGCTCCTGTGAGCCGCCAAATCTGCCTGTGCGCCAGGCCGCGTGGAAGGGGCACGACGCATGAAAACGGCCCGTCGCGGGGACGGGCCAGTCGGGTGGAGACGGGATCAAGCGGGCCGGCCGCTACAGCCCCGTGACCATCCCGGTTTCGAGCCAGGTGTGCTCACCCCTGAGGACCTGCTGCGCCACGGCGTACGTCGCGACATCGTCATTGTCGAACACGTTGGCAAAGCGCTCCTCGATTCGCCGCCGTGCCTGGCGACTGAACACTGCGGCCAGCTCCAGCGGGCCACGTTCCGACGGATTCTGCTGCACCAGCTGGTGCGCCCGCGCGCAGGTGGCCGAGATGGCCAGCAGTTCGGCGCCGATCTCCACCAGCCGGCCGAGCACGGCCTGCCGCTTCTCGAGGCGCGGCCCAAAGCGGATCATGCAATGAAACAGCGTGCGCGCCAGCCGCTTGGCCGCGCGATTCACGAATCGCAGATGCGGCGCCAGCGTGCCGAATTCCCCGTAGCGCGGCACCACCGCCAGCGACAGCCAGAGGCGGGGATACCAGATCGCGTAATAGGCGCCGGCCTTTACCAGCGTGCGGAGCTTCCGGCCGAGCGGCGCCTTGGGGTCGATCAGATCGCCTGCGACCTTGAAGTGCGTGTCCACCGCTTCGCGCGCGATGAAGAGCCGCATGATCTCGCTCGAGCCCTCGAAGATGAGATTGATCCGCATGTCGCGCAGGATCCGTTCAACCGGGTCGGGCACCTCACCGCGGCCGCGGAGACTGTCCGCTGTCTCGTAGCCGCGTCCGCCCTTGATCTGCAGCGTGTCGTCAGCAATGCGCCAGCCCACCTCGGAGTTCCACATCTTGGCCATCGCCGCCTCGAGGCGGATGTCGTAGCCGCCGCGATCGGCCATGCCGGAGGCGAGGTCGGAGACCGCCTCCATCGCGAAGGTGTCTGCCGCCATCCGGCCCAGCTTCTGGGCGATCGCGTCGTGCTTGCCGATGGCGGCGCCCCACTGGACGCGCGAGGCCGCCCACTTGCGGGAGATCTCAAGGCAGCGCTTGCCCGCGATGGCGCATGAGGCGGGCAGCGTGAGCCGCCCGGTATTGAGCGTGATGAGTGCCAGCTTGAGGCCCTTGCCCTCGCCCCAGAGCACACTCTCCGCCGGCACCTTCACGTTGGTGAAGCGGATGATGCCGTTCTCCAGCGCCCTGAGCCCCATGAAGTGAAGCCGCTGGACCACTTCCACGCCGGGCCACTTCGTTTCGACGATGAACGCCGTGATCTTCTTGGGCCCGGTCCGGGCCATCACCACCATCAGTTCGGCGATCGTGCCGTTGGTGCACCAGAGCTTCTCGCCGTTGAGCACGTAGTGGGTGCCGTCGGCGGAGAGCTCCGCGTGCGTCGTCATCGCGGCCGGATCGGAGCCGACATTCTCCTCGGTGAGCGCAAAGGCGGAGACGGCGCCCCGGGCCAGCCGCGGGAAGTATTTCTGCTTCTGCTCGGGCGTACCGAACAGCTTGAGTGGCTGCGGCAGCCCGATGGACTGGCTGGCGGAGAGCAGCGCCGTGAGGTTGCCGTCCTGGCTGGTGACCAGGCCGATGGCATGGGTGTAGCTGGTCTGGCTGAGGCCGAGCCCGCCGTACTCCACGGGAATCTTGATGCCGAAGGCGCCGATCTCGCCCAGCTCGCGGACCAGCTCCGGAGGAATCTTGCCCTCGCGATCGATGCGATCACTGTCGACCCGCTCCCGCATGAAACGGTCGAGCCGCTCCATGAACGGCCGGGCCCGCTCCACCTCGGCCGGGTCGAGCCGCGGAAACGGGTGCACCAGGTCGAGCCGGAAGCGCCCCGCGAACAGCTCCCGCACGAAGCTGGGCGCCTCCCAGGTCTTTTCCCGCGCGGCCTCGGCGACCTCGCGCGCTTCCTGCTCGGTGGCGAGCGGCGAGCGCGGGGCGGGGGCAGGAGCGGCTATGACATCGGACATGATGGTGTTCCGGTTGAAGGGTCAGCGCTGCTCGGCATACAGCCCACGGAGCCCGTGGGATACCAGCGCGATTACGTGGCGCTTCCGCTGCGCCAGCGCATCGGCGGAGCCGAGATCCACCCCGACGGCGCGCGCAACGGTCTCCGCGTGCACGGCCGGGAACCAGCAGAGCGCGATGATGCTCAGCAGGAGTTGCGCGGCGTCGCCGGACGGCATGGCGTCGAGGCCGAGCTCCGCGGCAATGGCCGCCAGCGCCTCTTGGCCCACGGAGAGCCGCGGCGGGGCATCGCCCAGGAGCGTGCCGCCCCCGAGCGCTTCCCGCTCGATCAGGCGGACAAAGCTCCTCCGCGCGGTGAGAAAGTCGAAGTAGTCCGAGACGGCGCCTTCGAGCACTTCTTCGGGCGTGTGCTCCCGGGACAGCGTCCGCTCGCGCCCACCGCGCACCGCGGCGCGCACCTCGTCCAGGCAGCGCTCGATCACCGCCCGATAGAGCTCGCCCTTGGAGCCGAAGAAGTAGCCGGGCGTGCCGCGGGACACGCCGGCGGCCCGTCCGACCTGCGCCAGACTGGTGGCCTCATATCCCTGCTCGGCAAAGAGCCGCTCGGCGGCATCGAGGATGCCAGTTCGGCTTCGGTCGGCGTCGCGTTCGCGATCGGGGTCACGCGCGGCGGGCATGGGATCTCCTGTGGCTTGCTTGCTGGCCAGCAAGTATGAGCTTCCGGGGCCGTCCGGTCAAGGGTCCCGGGGGTTGACCCCGGCGGCGCACCCCCCACTTTTCCGGGAGCGAGGCGTGTCGCCGCGCCCCGTGCCCCAGGAGATCCGTGTGCCGCTGCTCGTCTGCCCGTCCTGCCACGCCGCCCTCACGGCCGATAGCCCCTACTGCCCGCACTGCGGCCCGGAACGCCGTCCCGTCAGCCTCACCGAATGGGCCCTCGTAGCCGATCCCGACGTCGCCACACGGCTCGGCCGCGCGCTGGGAGCCCAGTACACTGTGCGCCGGTTCCTCGGCCGTGGCGGGTTCGCCGAGGTCTACGAGGTCGAGGACGCGGACCTCCAGCGGCGGCTGGCCGTGAAGGTGCTCCGGCCCGATATCGGGTGGACCGGCGGCATGCTCGCACGGTTCAAGCAGGAGGCCCGGGCCATCGCCCGGCTCAATCACCCGCACACCGTTCCGATCCATTTCGTCGGCGAGGGCGAAGGGCTCGTGTTCTACGCCATGCCCTACGTCGAAGGACAGTCGCTCGCGGACCTCCTGCGGCTCGAGGGCCGGCTGGATCCCGCGCGTGCGGTGGCGATCGCGGCCCCGATTCTGGAAGCGCTCGATTACGCGCACCGCAACGGCCTGGTGCACCGTGACATCAAGCCGGAGAACATTCTCGTCGAATCGGAGTCGGGCCGGCCGCTGCTGGTGGACTTCGGCATCGCCAAGAACGTCGACGGGACCGATGCGCACCATACCCAGTCGGGCTTCGTCGTGGGGACGCCGCTGTACATGAGTCCGGAGCAGGCGCTGGGCCAGCCGAACGTGGACGCGCGCACCGACGTCTATTCGATGGGTGCCGTGCTTTTCCAGATGCTCACCGGGTCGCCGCCGTTCGACGGGACGACGTCGCAGGAGATCGTCGGCAAGCACCTCAGCGAGGCGGCACCCGCGCCCGCCAGCCGCAACGTGGAGCTGCCCCGCTGGCTCTGTGACGTGATCGCCCGCTGCCTCGCCAAGCGTCCGGCCGAGCGGTATCAGTCGGCGGCCGACGTGCTGGCGGCCCTGCGCGAGGGCCGCTACTCCGGCCCGCAGAACGTCCTCACTGCCTCCCGCATGACCGCGCGCCTTGGCCGGGACGCGCCGACGCTGCAGATGGAAGCCGCCATCGCGCCCGCCGCGCCGCGCCGGCGCGCATGGGCCGGCCGGCTGGCGCTCGCGGCCGCCGCGATCGTGCTCCTGGTCGGGCTCGGCTACGCGCTGCGGCCGGCCGCGGCGCTCGTGCTGCAGAACCGGTTGCTCGATCCGATCGCGCTCACCGTCGCCGGAGCGGATCATGTCGTGGCCCCGGGCGACAGTATCCGCGTCCCGCTCCCCCGCGGGGCGGCGCTCGCAGCCAACTGGCGGACCCTGCCGGCCCGCTCGGCGGGCGGCGGGCTCCTGGGCCTCGCGCTCGCGGGGACCATGCATGAAGCCGAGCCGCGCGGCGATGTTCGCCGCGTCGTCGACCTCTGGACGATCGGACGGTCGTACCTGGCGCCGGTCGTGGCCAACCGGACCGCCGGACCGGTCGACGTCACGCTGCACGATCCCGCCGGACGTGCAACGCCGTGTCATTGTCCCGTCGCGGCCGGCGCCACGGAATCCCTCGGCTACCATGATCCGACGCAGCTGGGGCAGCTGGAATTCACCGACCAGCACGGCAACGTCGCGCTGGTGGGCCCGCTCGCGGGCCGCGCCGACCGCGCCACGGGCGCGGCATTCGTGCAGCTCGATGCCGCCGACTTCGCGCCCGCAGCGACGCGCGGCGGCGACCACCGGGCCCGTGCGCCAGCCGACCCCCGACTGGCGCCGGACAGCGTCCTCATCCCCAAGGTGCGCCCGATTCTGGCGGAGACGACGCTCGTCCCGGCGGCACGGGATACCATGCCCCGCCGGCCACCGCCGCCGCAGCTTGATCCGCTGCGCGGCACCGTGACCAATCGCTGACGTGGCGGCGAGCGACGAGCGGGAGCAGCAGTTGCGCGCGCGGCTGAGCCACGCGCTCGGCGCCGACTTCGAAGTGCGGCGCGTCGTCTGCCGCAGTGAGCGGGCCGATGTCTACGAGGTCTGGGACGCGACCATCGGCCGCGTGCTGGCGGTCAAGGTGCTGCGGCCGGACGTCGAGTGGACGCCGGCGGCGATCGCCGCGTTCAGGGATGTCACCAATGCCGTCGCACGCCTGACCCATCCCAACATCCTGCCGATCCATTTTGTGGGTGACGATCACGGGCTGGCGTACTACGCGCGCCCCTTCGTGGACGGCGAATCGGTGGACGCCCTGGTGCGGCGGCGCGGCCCGCTTCCGCTCGGCGAGTCGCTGGCGATCGCGCTGCCGGTGCTCGATGCCCTCGAACATGCGCACCAGCAGGGCGTGGCGCACGGCGGCCTCAGGCCGGCCAACATTCTGCTCGACGGCGCCAGCGGCCGGCCGCTCCTGGCCGACTTCGGCGTCGCGCGCCTGGCGGAGTGTGCGCCCGCGCCGGTGCCGGCGCCGCCGCGCGCACCGGAGTATGCGAGTCCCGAGCAGGCCCACGGCGGACGCCCCGCCGATGCACGATCCGATGTCTACGGCATGGCGGCGACGCTGGTGCAGATGACTACGGCGCAACTCGCGACGCGGACCGATCCCTATGCGCCGCCTGCCCCGGGCGGCCTGGACCCCGGCGCGGGCCAGCCGCTGGACAGGCTGCCGCGCTGGCTCGTGTCGGTGTTGATGCGCGGACTCGCGCACGAGCCGCGCGATCGCTACCCCTCAGCGGCCGCGATGGCTGCGGCCCTCACGCTGGGCCGCGACTCGGCCGCGACGGAGCTGGTGCCGGTGGATGGGCTGCTGGCCCGGCTCCGTGGCGCGGAGGCAGCGGTGCCTGCGGCCCCGGCGTCGGTGCCGAATGCGACATCGCCGCTTGCTCCGGCACCGCCTGCCGCGCCCGCCCCGGGGCCGGACGCCCGGCCGGTGGCGCGCCGGCGGGCGCGGCCGCCACTGCTGCCGTGGCTGGTGCTGATCGCTGCGGTCGGGGCGGCGGCGGCCGGGTGGCTCATCCTGTCGCGACCGCGCCTGACGATCACCAACGCGCTGGTCCTCCCGGTCGCCGTGCACGTGGCCAACCTGGGCGACTGGACGATCGCACCGGGCGAGCAGATCCGGCAGCGCGTGGGGCGGCGCGACAGTGTCGCTGTCCGATGGCAGGTCGTGGCGCCGACCGCCGGCACGTCGGCCGTCGGTGAGCGGCTCGCCGGCGCGAGCAGCGTGTCGCTGCGCGGAGGAGACGCGGGGGTGGACATCGTCGCCGTCGTCGGCGATACCGCCTGGTTCGCGCCGCTCATTACCAATGCGGGATCCGCCCCGCTCCGCATCGTCGTCAACGCTGGCCTCGCGACGGCGCGGGACTGCGGCTGTGCGGTGCCAGCCGGTGCGCGGCGGATGCCGATCGGCTACTACCGGCTCTACGCCAACAGCACGGTCCAGGCGCAGGGCGCGGCGCGCCGGGCAGCGACATTTCGAGGGTTCGGGCCCGGAGTGGATCGTCGGAGCGGCGCGGTGGGGCTGCGCTTCGGTCCGGGGGATCTGCGCTAGCCGCTACTCGCGGCGCTTGCGGCGGAACCCCGCGATGTTGGCCGGCGTCACCGCGTCGAAGCCGAACCGGTCGCGCACCCGGTCGACCGCATCGGTCAGCCGGCGGAGTCGCGTGCGGGCCTCCGGCTCGAAGAGGTCGGTCGTCCCCGCGGTGGTGAGGTTCGTGGCGGCGATGCCGATGAGCCGGACGCCGCGATTGCGCTGGCGGACGTCGGCAAAGGCGGCCCGGAAGAGGTCGCGGGCGGCGGCCAGCAGCTCTGCGTCCAGGTCGGTGGCCGTCTCGAGCGTGTGCCGCCGGGTCACGGTATGGAAGTCGTCGTGACGCAGCTTGAGTGCCACGGTGCGGGCCAGCAGCGACTCGTCCCGCAGCTGCGCAGCCACGCGGGCGGTCAGCAGCGCGAGCAGATCTTCCAGCCGCGCCGGATCGCGGGCATCGCGGGAAAGCGTGGTCTCGCGGCTCACGGAGCGCGGCAGCCGATCGGGCCGGAGTGTTGTGCCGCCGTATCCGTGCGCCCGCAGCTTGAGCGCCTTGGCGTCGTCGCCCACCAACTGGGTCAGCTCGTCGGTCTCCATCCGCTGGATCTGCGCGACGTCGGCCAGCCCGCGCTCCGCCCAGCGCGCGGCGGTCTTTGGCCCCACGCCCGGCAGCGCCGATACCGCGAGGCCCGCCAGGAATCCCGCCTCCCATCCCGCACGCACCTCCATCAGCCCGCGCGGTTTGGCATAGTCCGACGCCAGCTTGGCGATCATCCGGTTGGGCCCGATCCCGACACTGCAGTCCAGCCCGGCCCGGGCGCGAACCTCGTCGCGGATCCGTTCTGCCTCCGGCAGGAGCGAAACGGGAAAGAGCTGGTCAGTTCCTCCATAGTCGAGGTACGCCTCGTCGAGCGATGCCATCACGACGGTCGGCGAGAACTCGTGCAGCACGGACGCCACCGCGCGCGAGGCCTCGCGGTAGTGGGCAAACTCACCCTGAAAGAAGGTGGCGCCGGGACAGCGACGGACCGCCTCGGCGATCGGCATGCCGGCGCGGACGCCGTGGGCCCGGGCCCCGTACGACGCTGACTGGACTACGCCGCGCTGCTTCCGCCCGCCTCCGACCACCAGCAACTCGATGTCGCGGAGCTCAGGGTGGCGCTGGCGGCACACTTCGACGAAGAAGGCGTCGAGGTCGACATGCATGAGGCGGGCGGTCACGCGCGGACGGTAGCGCCGCGCGTCCGCCCTCGTCAATCCCGGTGGCGGAGCGGCACTCGACCGCTAAGTTGAAGCAGGCCGGCATCTCTTCCCTCGATCCGGATTGCCCATGCGCATCGCTTTTCTCGGACTCGGCGCAATTGGCGCCCCCATGGCCGCCCGCGTGAGTCGTGGCCACGAGCTCACCGTCTGGAATCGCACCACCTCCCGGGCCACCGATTTCGCCGCCCGGCACGCCGCCCGCGTCGCCCGCACGCCGCGCGAGGCCGGCGCGGCGGCGGAGATCGTGATCACCTGCCTGCCGACGTCCGCCGACGTGGCGGCGCTGCTCGATGGGCCGGACGGCTTGCTGGCCGGGATGGCGACCGGCACGCTGCTGCTCGACTGCACCTCCGGCGATCCCGCCTCCTCCCGCCACATTGCGGCGCGGCTGGCCGAGCACGGCGTCGCCTTTGCCGATGCCCCGGTCAGCGGCGGCACGAACGGGGCCGAGGCCGGCACGCTCACGGTGATGGTCGGTGGCGATCCGGCGGTGGTCGAGCGGGCGCGCCCGGTGCTCACGGCGTTCGGCTCACGGATCGTGCACCTCGGGCCGGTGGGCGCGGGTGACGCAATGAAGGCAGTCAACAACGGCCTGCTCGGTGTCCACATTCAGGCCGTGGGCGAGGGGCTGGCCACGCTGGTCAAGGCGGGCGTCGATCCCCGCCTGGCACTCGAGACGCTCAACGCTTCGAGCGGGCGCTCGTTCGTCAGCGAGGCGCTGGTGCCGGAGCGGGTCCTCACCGGTGCCTGGCCCCGGACCTTCCGGCTGGCGCTGCTGGACAAGGACATCGGCATCGCGGTTGAGCTGGCCGACCAGCTCACGGTGGAGACGCCGGTGCTCGATGCGGCGCGCACCGCGCTCGACGCCGCGCGTGCCGTACTGGGTGAGAACGCCGACTATCTCGAGGCGATCCGCGTGGTGGAACAGCAGGCCGGCGTCGAGATTCGCGGATGAGCGACCCGCGAATTCGCCCGGCGGGCGCGTCGGATGCGGCGGTGCTGGTGGAGCTGGTGATCTCGCTGGCCGATTACGAGAAGCTGCCGCGCCCCGACAGCGCCGCCTGTGAGCGGCTCACCCGCGACGGATTCGGCGCCGCGCCGCGGTTCCGCGTGCTGCTGGGCCACGCGGAGGATCGCGCGGTGGGGTACGCGCTGTTCTTCGAGACATATTCGTCGTTTCTGGCGCGGCCGACGCTCTATCTCGAGGATATCTTCGTCCTCCCCGCGTATCGTGGCACCGGGCTCGGCGCGGCGCTCTTCCGGGCGGTCGCGGCGGAAGCCGTGGAGCGCGGCTGCGGCCGGATGGAGTGGGCCGTGCTCACCTGGAATCAGCTCGCGATCGATTTCTACGACCGGCTGGGCGCCGAGACAATGCACGACTGGCGCACGCATCGGCTGGCCGGTTCCATGCTCGCTGCAGTTGCGCAACGGTGAGGCGTCGCCGCGCCACTTGCCGCGACCGCCCGGGCGGCGCAGTTTGCCGCCCCATGACGAGCAACCACGATGAGTGACTGCGCCGCCTCCCACCGGCTCCCCGCCGAAGTGCTGCTGGCCGAAGGGGTGACCGTGCGTGGCGAGCTGCATCTCCAGGCTCGCGTTGCGCACCGCGAGGGCCCGGAAACGCCGCTCGAGATGCTCAACCGCGACGAGCCCTTCTTCGTGCTGTCCACGCCCGACGCCAACATCGTCTTCCTCTCCCGGGATCAGGTCGCCGTCGTCTCCTGCGCGCCGGAGCCGGGCCTCGACGATCCGGACCGTCTCAACGCCGCCAAGCGCCAAGACCTGGAGGTCGTGCTCTGGGGTGGCGCCGAGTACCGCGGGTGGGCCACGCTCGAGCTGCCGCCGACGCGGGCGCGCACGCTGGATTATCTCAATGCCAGCGGCCGGTTCGTCGCCGTCTCAACCGAGACCGAAACCCGCTACATCAATCGGTCGCACGTCTGTATCGTGCGTCCGGTGGGTTGAGACGCTGATGGCGCGGCTCGATCGCTTCATCCAGGTGATGCACGAGCATCGGTCCGAGGGGCTGCCGCTGGCCACCGGCCGCCCGGTGTCGCTGCTGAGCAAAGACGTTGCCCGGCCGCTCACCCGCGATCCGCCGAGCGATGCGCAGATTCTCGGGCCCGTGCGCCAGATCGCCCCGCCCAATGTGTCACCGCTCGTGACAGCGACCGCGCAGATCAGCTTTGCCTGCCATCCGCCCAGCGGCAGCATCAACGTCGAGCTGCAGCCGGCGTCGTCACGCAGCGTCAGGTCGGGTCGCACACGCGTGGTTTCAGGCAGGCGCCCCACGCTGCGTTGCGCGAGGATCCCAATGTGGTGCTGGTGGGCGAGATGCGGGAGCGGGAGACGATGTCCATCGCCATCGAGACGGCGGAGACCGGTCAGCTGGTCTTCAGCACGCTGCACACCACCACCGCCGCGTCCACCGTCCAAGGAAGCGTACGTCAAGGCGGTCGAGAAGAGCGGCTTTGCCGCCGCCCTCAAGCCGCGGCGGCACGACATCTCGTTCCTGGGAGATGGGTGAACTGAACCCGATCCTCGTCCTCGTGGCGCCGCAGGACATCGTCAACATCGCGAGTGCGTTCCGGATCGCCCGCAATTTTGGCATTCCGCAGGTTCGCCTGGTGAATCCCGAAGTCTTCGACCCCTATCGCATCGAGGGAATCGCGCACAACACGGCGGACCTCGTGGCGCGAGCGGAGATTCTGCCGTCGCTCGATGCCGCGCTGCATGACTGCGTCTTTGCGGCGGTGCTCACCGGCCGCGAGCGGGCCGCCAAGCGCCGGGTGGTGCGGCCGCGCGCGGCCGCGGCGGAGCTGGTGGCGCGAGGGGCCGACGGCCCCGTGGCCATCGTCGCTGGGCGGGAGGACAGCGGGCTCACCAACGAGGAGCTCGACCGTTGCCAGCTGCTGGTCACCATCTCGACCGATCCGACGCACCCCTCGCTCAACCTGGCCCAGGCGATCGCCGTGATGGCCCACGAGCTCTGGGTGGCGCGCGGCGGCGACGAGCTGGCGTTCAAGCCGCCCCGGAACATGGCGCCGCCCGCGACGTCGGGTCAGCTCGAGACGCTGTTCACCGACTGGGAACGGGCGCTCTGGGCCATCGAGTTCTTCAAGACGCGCCGGAGCGAGGCGGTGATGCGGGCCTTCCGGGAGATCGTCTATCGCGCCGACCCCGATGGACGCGAGGCCTCGCTGGTCCGGGCCATGGGTATCGAGGTGGTGCGCTATCTGGAGCGCCGCGGCATCGCTGTGCCGCCGCGGGCGGACGACCCGTCGGCGCACTCCGAGTAGGCCGATTGGCTTCGGTGCGGAAGGCGTTGTGGAATGTCTGATGCAGACTATACTTATGCGCGCATCGCCCGGCGGGCTGTCGTGGTCCGCGAACTCGCAACCGATTGCTTGATGCCTCGGCCGATCCTCACTCGAGACGATGACGAGAATGCGTAAGACCGCCTTGGTCGCCGGGGCAGCCGTGTTGGCGAGCCTGGTCGCCCTCCTGATCTTCGGCACCCCGTCCGGCGCTCAGCAGCAGAAAAGCACCGCGGCGGACTCGGCCCGCGTCTACGTGCTGGACGCGGCGGACACGGCGTCGCTCCGTGGCCCTCGCCAGCCGATCTTCTTCCGTCACGATCTCCACGCCGGCCAGTACAAGATGGAATGCCAATATTGCCACTACTCCGTGGCGGTGGCGCCGGAGCCGGGCATTCCCTCTCTCCAGACCTGCATGGGCTGCCACGCCGTGGTCGGCGGGAGCGACAGTACCAACCGCGCCGAAATCGCCAAGCTCCGCAAGGCGTTCAGCGAGAACAAGCCGGTCGAATGGGTCCGCATCCATTTCCTCGCGCGCCACGTGCACTTTCCGCATTCCCAGCACATCAAGGCCCTCGGTCCCAGCGCCTGCGCCACGTGTCACGGCGACGTGACCCGCATGCCCCAGGTGTTCCAGGTCAACAACGTGAACAACATGGGCTTTTGCATCAGCTGTCACATCGAGCGCAAGGTCACACGCGACTGCACCACGTGTCACTACTAGTCCTCTAGCGCGTCCCGTTCGGAGTCCCGATGCCGGAAGACGTACAGAATCAGGGAATTGATCGCCGGAAGTTTCTCACCGTCCTTGGCGCGACCAGCGGCGGCGCAATCGCGCTGTCGGGGTGCTCGACGAGCCGCGTCGAGAAGCTCATCCCCTATCTGGTCCAGTCCGAGGATCAGGTGCCGGGGGTGCCGACCTACTACGCCAGCACCTGCACCGAGTGCGCCAGCGGGTGCGGCGTGCACGTCAAGACCCGTGAGGGACGCGCCATCAAGCTCGAGGGCAATCCCGCTCACCCGGTCAACCGGGGCAAGCTGTGCGCGCGCGGCCAGGCCTCGCTGCAGGGGCTGTACAATCCGGGCCGCGTGCGCGGCCCGATGCTGCGCACGGGCGGCACGCTGAAGCCGATCAGCTGGGACGATGCGATCGCGCGCCTCGCGGCCGAGGTCGGCAAGGCCGGCGGCCGTGTCGCCGCGATCTCGGGTGCCGGGCGCGGGACGTTCTCGGACCTGCTGGCGGAGTGGGTCGGTGCGATCGGTGGTCGCGTGACCCGCTACGAGCCGTTCGATCACGAGCCGATGCGACTGGCCAACCGGCAGGTCTTCGGCACCGACGAGCTGCCGGCCCACGATTTCGGCAAGGCGCGGTTCATCATCTCCTTCGGGGCCGACTTCCTGGACACCTGGCTCTCGCCGATGGAAGGCCAGCGCGGGTTTTCGCAGTCGCACGGCTTCTCCGAGCGCGGCATGGCCCGGCACGTCTATATCGGCCCCCGCATGAGCATGACCGGCCTCAACGCCGACGAATGGGTCTCGGTCACCCCGGGCTCCGAGGTGGCGCTTGCCCTGGCCATGGCCAATGTCCTGCTGGGTGCCGGCGGCGCGCCGGCCGATGCCGGCGGACTCCGCGGTGCGCTGGCGGGCTACACGCCGGCCGACGCCTCGCGCGAGACCGGACTGCCGGCCGCGACCATTGAGCGCCTGGCCCGCGAGTTCGGCACCGCCGGCCCGGGGCTGGCCGTGGCCGGCGGCATCGCGACGCAGGACCGCCACGCAGTGGAGCTTTGCGCCGCGGTCAACATCCTGAATTACGTGGCCGGGAACATTGGCCAGACGGTGCGCTTCGGCGCCGAGTTGCCGGCGGCGGACGGCTACCAGGGCGTGGCGGGGCTGATGGCGGCAATGGACGCCGGGCAGGTGGGGCTGCTGCTGGTGCACGAGGCCAACCCGGTCTACACGCTGCCCCATGCCGCGGGTTTCGAGGCCCGGCTGCGCAAGGTGCCCTTCAAGGTCTCGACATCGCTGTACCTCGACGAGACCGCCGCGCTCTGCGACCTCCTGATTCCCAATCTGCACCCGCTCGAGCGGTGGGACGATACGCGTCCCGGGGCCGGACTCTACGGGCTCATGCAGCCGGTCATGGAGCCAGTGTTTCCCACAATGGGAGAGGTGCCATCGGTGACCCACACCGGCATGCCGGGGACGTACATGGAGTCGCCGGCGGCGGTGGTGGGCATCTCGACCGGTGACGTGCTGCTGCGCGTGGCGAAGAAGGCGGGCGGGCCGCTGTCCCGCTTCACCGCGGCGACCTTCGAGGCGTATCTCAAGGATGCGTGGCGCGGCCTGGCCGGCGAGCAGGGCGGCGCCGGAGACTTCGATACCTTCTGGCGCGAAGCGCTCGCCCGGGGCGGGGTCTACGGCGAACGGCCGGTCACCGAAGTTCGGCTGGCGTCCGGGCTGTCGCCGGCGCGCTATGCCAGACCCGCGTTCGACGGCGATGGGGAGTTCATCTTCGCACCGTTCCCCCATTCGTTCCTGTACGACGGGCGCGGCACCAACCGCCCCTGGTTGCTCGAGAATCCCGATCCCGTCACCAAGATCACGTGGCATTCCTGGGTCGAGGTGAGTCCGGCGACAGCCAGGCGGCTGGACGTCGAGCGAGGCGAAATGGTGCGGCTCGTTTCGCCGCACGGCGCGGTGGAAGCGCCCATCTGGGTCTACGATGGCCTGCGCGACGACGTGATCGCGATGCCCACCGGCTTTGGACACACGGAGTACGGTCAGTACGCCAAGGGTCGCGGTGCCAATGCGCTCGATCTGCTGGGCGCACCGGGCGATACGCCGTTCGTGCCGTACCTCTCGACCCGGGTGCGGGTGGAAAAGCTCAATACGTGGATGGCGGTGGCCACCACCGAGGGGACGCCGCGCCAGCTCGGCCGCGGCATCGCCGAAGCGATGCCGCTGGCCGCCGCGGCCAGGGGTCTCACGGTCAAGCAGGCATATCGTGAGGCGGCCGGCGTCGCCGAGGGGGAAGAGCACCCGGTTACCGAGATCGCGGCCATCAAGGGTTGGCGAGCCGAGCAGATCGAGATGCGGAAACTGGGCGATTACGTCGTGGCCCAGCCGAGTTGGGGGATGTCGATCGATCTCGCCCGGTGCACCGGGTGCTCCGCCTGTGTCACCGCCTGCTATGCCGAGAACAACATCCCGACGGTGGGATACGATGAAGTGCTGCGCGGCCGCGAAATGAGCTGGATGCGGATCGAGCGGTACTGGGAGGGCGGGGAACAGACCGGCCAGCCGCTCCAGGCCCGGTTCGTCCCGATGCTCTGTCAGCACTGCGAGAACGCCCCCTGCGAACCGGTCTGTCCGGTCTACGCCGCGTACCACACGGCGGACGGTCTCAACGGCCAGGTCTATAACCGCTGCGTCGGCACCCGCTACTGCGGCAACAACTGCCCGTACAAGGTGCGCTACTTCAACTGGTACAAGTACAACGAGCGGGCCTTCCCCGAGCCGCTCAACCTGCAGCTCAACCCGGACGTGACGGTGCGGGCGCGCGGCGTCATGGAGAAGTGCACGATGTGCGTCCAGCGCATCCGGGGCATGCAGCATCAGGCCCGGCTGGAAGACCGGGCCATCAAGGATGGCGAGTTCATGACGGCGTGCGCCCAGGCGTGCCCGTCGGACGCGATCGTCTTTGGCGACATGCGGGATCCTGCCAGCCGGGTCGCACGGATCCGGCAGGACCCGCGCGGCTACCACGTCCTCGAGGACCTCAACACGCGCCCGGCGATCACGTACCTCGCGAAGGTACTGCACGGGGCGGAGGCGTAGCGCATGGCCGTCATCGCGCCAAACTTCACGATCACGCAGACCCACGCCGACGTCACCCGCGACGTCGTCGCGACGCTCGAGCGCCCGAGCCGGGGCTACTACCTCGCGCTGTTCGGCGCGGTGGGGCTGTTCCTGATCGGCCTGGTCACCTTCGCCATCCTGCTGCGGGACGGGCTCGGCCACGCCGGCTACACGCCGCCGGTGATGTGGGCGGTCTACATCACCACGTTCGTGTTCTGGGTCGGCATCGGCCATGCCGGCACGCTGATCTCCGCCATCCTGTTCCTGTTTCGCTCCCCCTGGCGCACGGCGGTCTACCGCGCCACCGAGGCGATGACGGTCTTTGCCGTGATGACGGCGGGACTCTTTCCCATCATTCACATCGGCCGCCAGTGGATCTTCTACTGGCTGCTGCCGTATCCCAACCAGCGGTACCTCTGGCCCAACTTCAAGTCGCCGCTGATGTGGGACGTCTTTGCCATCTCGACCTACCTCACCGTGTCCACCACGTTCCTGATCTTCGGGCTGATCCCGGACGTGGCCGCGGTGCGCGACAAGGTGACGGGCTGGCGCAAGTTCATCTACAGCCAGCTCTCGCTGGGATGGCAGGGCACCGATACGCAGTGGCGGCATTACTCGCGGGCGTATCTGTATCTCGCCGCCCTGGCCACGCCGCTGGTGCTCTCGGTGCACTCGGTCGTCTCGTGGGACTTCGCCTCCGGCATCGTTCCCGGCTGGCATGGGACGATCTTCGCTCCCTACTTCGTGGCCGGCGCGATCTACTCCGGCATCGGCATGGTGCTCACGCTGCTCATTCCGCTACGCAAGTCGCTGCGGCTGGAGCACATGATCACCGAGTACCACTTCGACAACCTGGCCAAGCTGACCCTGCTGACGGGTTGCATCCTGTTCTACTCGTACGGCATGGAGTATTTCGTCGCCTGGTACAGTGGCAACACGTTTGAGCAGACCACGTTCTTCCTCCGGCCGTTCGGCCCCGACTGGTGGGCCGGCTGGTCGATGATCATCTGCAACGCCTTCGTGTCCCAGCTCCTTTGGTTCAAGAAGATCCGGACCAACCTCACGGCGCTATTCGTGATCTCGATCTTCATCAACATCGGGATGTGGTTCGAGCGTTACGTGATTATCTCGTCGTCACTGACCAACGACTACATCCCTTGGGCGTGGGACCACCGGCTCAATCCCACCTGGGCCGACTGGGGCATCCTCGCCGGGTCGTTCGGGTGGTTCGGGATGTACTTCCTGCTGTTCGCGCGGAACTTCCCGATCGTGGCGATTCAGGAGATCAAGGAAATGATCCCGATGCCGCGCCGCCGCGCCCCCGGAGGGCACCATTGATGAAAATGCCCATGCCGGCGCGGCGCGTCGTCCCCGGGGTGCTCGCCTCCTTCGAGCACATCGATGCCGCCATCGATGCCATCCGTGCGCTGCGCGCCGGCGGGCACCGGGACCTGACGGTCTATACCGCCTCGCCCAACCACGAGGTCGAGGAGGCAATGGGTCACACCAGCAGTCCGGTGCGGCTCTTCACCCTGGTCGGCGGGCTCACCGGGTGCGCTGCCGGGTTCGCCATGACGATCTGGATGTCGCGTGACTGGCCGGTGCTGGTCGGCGGCAAGCCCATCGTCTCGATTCCACCGTACGTCGTGATCGCCTTCGAGCTCACAATCCTCGTGGGCGCCCTGAGCACGCTATTCGGGGTCGCGGTGCTGTCGCTGCTCAAGGCGGGGCGCAAGATCGCCTACGACCCGCGCTTTACCGATGATCGGATCGGCGTATTTGTCGCGGCCAAGCCGGCGCAGGCGCCGGCGTTGGAGCGGCTCCTGCGCGAGGCCGGCGCCGTGGAGGTAACGCATGCGGCTGCGTGATCTGCGCCTGGTGCTCGTCGCCGGCGTGGCCCTCGGCACCGGCGCGTGCGAGACCTGGTACAACCGGGTCCCCTCGCCCGACGACCTGATGCACGCCATTCCCTGGTTCGATCACATGATCCACCAGAAGTCGGTGCATCCATACTCGCGGGCGGACATCCCGCGCTACACGCCCGCCGGCGCCGTGCCGATCACCGGCGGCGAGGCCGACTGGAGCGCGGAATTCGTGGCCGGCAAGACCACGACGGCCGACCGCCTGGTCAATCCCTACGCCACGGCCGACACCGGGAGCGGCTCCGCGCTCCACGCCGGCCCGGCGCTCCCGAACCTTCCCGGCACCGTCGAGGCCCGCGGCGATACGCTGTTCCACACCTTTTGCGCCGTCTGCCACGGCACGGCCGGCGCCGGCGACGGACCGGTGCGGATCATGGGTGCGCCGTCGCTGCATACGGCCAAGGCGCGGGCGTGGAGCGATGGCTACATCTACAGCATCATCCGCTATGGCCGCGGCGTCATGCCGCGCTACGGTGACAAGGTTCCCCGCCCAGAGGACCGGTGGGCGATCGTGAACTACGTACGGAAGCTCCAGGCCGAGGCGCCGGTGCCCGCGCCCGCCGATTCCGCCGCGGCGAGCGCCGCAGGGTCCAGCCGATGAATCCACGCGATGTGCGCGCGCGCCTGATCGCTCGCTCGGTCACCGGGCGCTACGACATGTTCCTCGGTGTGGGCGCCGGGCTGGCGCTGCTGGGTGCGCTGCTGCTGCTCGTGCGGCTCTCTCCGGCCGACCATCTCCGCGTCTGGCAAATGGTGCAGGTCAACTGGCTGTTCTTCACCGGGCTCTCCATCGGGAGCCTGGCGCTCGTGGCGGCGCACAAGATCACCAACGCCAAGTGGTCCGGCCTCATCATCCGGTTCGCCGAGGCCAACGTGGCGTTCCTGCCGGTGGCGCTGGTCGCGCTGGTGCTCATCTTCACCGTGGGCTACGAGCCGATCTACGGCCGCATGGTCGAGCAGCTGCCCTCGCTGCAACCCGGGAAGGTCGTCTGGCTCGGGCACGGATTCATGTTCGCCCGGCTGTTCCTCGGGCTGTTGGCGCTCTCGTGGGTCGGCTGGAAGCTCGTCAAGGCGGACCTGATCCCGGACATGGCGGCCAGCCGCGGCGCGGTGACCGGCGGCCGCCGCACGCTCTTTGAGCGATGGAGCCGGGGCTACGCCGAATCGAGCGAGGCCGCCGTCGCGCACGAGGCGCGCATCCACCGGCTGGCGCCGCTCTACGCGGTGCTTTACGCCATCGTCGCGACGCTCATTGCCTTCGACGGCATCATGGCGCTGCAGCCGCACTGGTTCTCCAATCTGCTGGGCGGGTTCTACTTCATGGGCTCGTTCCTGGGCGGGCACATGCTGCTCGCTCTGCTCATGATCTACGGCGCCCGCCACCTCGGCGTCGCCGACCTGGTCTCACCCAAGCAGCGTCACGATCTCGGCAAGCTGTGTTTCGGCTTCACCGTCTTCTGGACCTACCTGATGTGGGCCCAGTTCCTGGTCATCTGGTACGGGAACCTGCCGGAAGAAACTGGATTCGTCTTCGCGCGCCTCTGGGGGCACTGGCTGCCCGTTGGCCGCGCCGTGTTCCTCGGCATGTTCGTGGTGCCGTTCGTGGGTTTGCTGGGAGTCGCCCCCAAGAAGACCCGGGTCACCCTCGGATTCTTCGCGTCGATCAGTTTGACGGCGCTTTGGCTCGAGCGCTACCTGCTGGTGCTTCCGTCCATCACACCTGCTGCCGGCCCCATTTTCGGCATCCCGGAGCTGGCGCCGACGTTGATCTTTGCGGGGCTGTTCCTGGTCTCGTACGCAGTGTTTGCCCGCCGCTTTCCGATGCTCTCCCCCCGGCTGGCGGAGATCACGATCAACAAGGAGCTGGCCCACCATCACGCGGCCGATATGTACGATCACGAGGAGCCGCCCCGGGACTGGATCCAGGAGGAGGCGGTGGACCGCCGCCACCACGAGCGCTAGCCGCGACCATCGGCCGCCGGCGAGTCGCCGGCACGACACACCGACACAGGAACGGCCCCGGCAATACCGCCGGGGCCGTTCCTGTGTGGCGCTGTGATCACGCCGCTAGCGGCCGCGCATCTCCGCATTGAGGCGGCGCATCATCGCCCGCAGCGAGTCGTTGGAAAGCTGAGCCGTGATGGCCAGCATCCGGTCACCGTGCCGCATGGCCATGGCACCGTCACCACCGGCAATGCCCGGATCGGCTGCGGTGGGCCAGGGCGACGGGTTCTGCGCCCCCGGGCGGCTGTTGAGGAGCTGTGAGACGTCGGCGGCGGGCCCCTCGATCGTCCGGATCACCTCGCCCGAGGCCAGCTGCTGGGCCACGACCATGATGGACTTGCTGCCCGCAGCCGCGCCGGCCTGCCCGACCTGAACTTCCACGACCGGCAGACCGTCGATGTGCGGCACCGAGTCGCCGCGCTCGGTCTGCGCTCCGGCCCAGGAGAGCGTCCGCCAGATGCCACCCAGCGCGGGCTCCGAACTGGATGTGGGCAAGCTCGCCGTCGAGAGCTCGAGCCGGGGCGGTTCGGCCACCCGCGGCATTGCCACCAGCCTGATGGGCTGCGTCGGCGCGGCCGATCCCAGCGCCTTGGCCGGGTGATCGGCGCGCATCTCGACGGCGCCGTCGTCCGCCGTGCCCGCGTGGCCGTGCGCCACCGGTATGGCGTCGCGCGGAACGGGCGCGCGGTCGGCCGGGGCCGGCCGGCGGTCTGGCGCCACCGCCGTCGTGGCCGGCTGCGCGTGCGACACGTACGTGTTGGCCCACCATCCAAGCCCAAGGGCCGCGACGACGCTCGCGGCCCAGGCCATCGCACGCCGGCGCCGGTGGCGGTGCGTCGCGCGCTCGCTGGCGCGCTCACGCACAACGTCGATGGACGGGGAGAACCGGCGCGGCGGGGCCAGCGTCGCCAGCAGCGCGGTCGTACGGTCCCGCAGCGCCGCAATATTGTCGCGGGCGCGGCGACACGACTCGCAGGCCGCGAGATGGCTCTCGATCTCGACGCACTGGCTCCGGCTCAGTGCCTGGTCGAGATACGAGTGAAGCTCGTCTTCAGGAATATGCCGCATGGTCTCGCGCATGTTGCCGATCATAAGCGTCCACGAGTCGTTTGCGCGCGCGCGCCAGCGTGGTGCCGACGGCGCCGACCGCGAGGCCGGTCTGCTCCGCGATCTCGGGGTAGCTCAGCCCCGCGTCCCACAGCAGAAGCACTTCCTTGTCCCGCGGCGTCAGGCTCTCAAGCGCATCCCGCACCGCCTGGAGCCGCTCGTCATGCTCGACCTGGTCGTCCGCCGCAATGTTGGGCGTCGGACCCTGGCCCGGGTCGCCGGTCAGCAGCGTGAGGTGCCGCTTGCGTCGGATGGCGGCGCGCGCCTCGTCCCGGGCCAGATTGGCCGCAACCGCGAAAACCCACGCGCGGGGCTTTTCCGGCCGGTGGGCCAGCGCCCGTACGAAGACTTCCTGGGCCAGGTCCTCAGCCCGGTCGGCATCCCACACCTTGCGGTACAGGAAGCGCACGACCGCGCTGTACGTCGTCTGATAGAGCTGCTCGAGATCGTCCACACTCACTCCGGGGTGTCGGCGGCGGTGGGGCCTTCCCGTATAGGACGTTGTCGCCGGTCAAACCCTGCACACCAGCGCTGTTATCGCCTGGCGCGCCGCCTCCGGGCAAAGACGCAGCCCGGATGCAGCACTTTCTCGCGGCCGGGCCATTCAAAGCACAGATCGGGCTTGGCCGACCGCCCATCGGCCCGTTCCCGCCCATGAAGGGTACAATTCACCCCGCCCGCCTCCAGGTACCCGCAGGCCGAGATCATCTCGGCCTCGATCGAAAAGGGGCCCGCGCGGTCCACCTTGCAGAGGTACGGCGACCGGCGGGTCCGGACCAGCCGCTCCAGCATCACCTCGGACGGCGTACACATGATCTCCACCTGGAGATCGCGGCAGCAGGCCGCGCCGCGCCGGTTGTCGGCGGTGCGGCAGGCGGCGGTGGCGCACGGGTTGGCGTCGGCGGCGGGCTCCGCCAGCACGGGCAGCGCGCGGGTTGCCGGGGCGGTCTGGGCCAGGCGCCGCGCCGTGATCCGCCGCTGGTCCACCACGTTGAATCGGTCCCGGCCCAGTTGGCGAGGCTGATCCCGCCGCCGCGGATGGGGCAGACGGCCTTTGAAGCCCCACGCACCGCAGGTCGCGGCACTGTCGGTCTCCCGCAGGAACCGGCAGGGGACGTGGAGATCCGCGTCCACGTACAACTCGCCCTCGTCCTCCCAGAGGTCGAGGAAGGTGATGTGCTGGGTGTGGCCCAGGAGCCACGTGGCCTCATGATCGAGGGAGGTGTCGCCCTCCTCGAGCGCGCCGATTCTGAGGGTGACGCGGAGCGTGGAACAGTGGCGGCCAAGGGCGTTGCACGGGGGCGGCTGAGTCACGGAATACCGACGGTCACGGGAGCGGGGCGGGTCGGTCACCCTCCCCATTTGGGTCCGCGCAATATATACTTGTGAACTCGTTCACAAGCGGCCCCTGCGGGGGCGGCGGTGGTGCGCGGGCAAGGTCGGATCACACATTCATTGTATTCGGAGGCAGAACAGCGATGCGCGTGACTTCCATGGTAGCGGGGCTCGCCCTCATCCTCGCGGCGTGCGGTGGCGAGAAGAAGGCCGACAATCAGGCCGCAGCGACGGACACGGCCGCGCCGGCGGCAGCCGCGACCGGCGCGACGCACGACGTGGACATGGTGATGGACGGAACCCAGCCCAAGTTCGTTCCGGCCACGCTGACGGTCGGCGCCAACGACGTCATCCGGTTCCACAACAAGAGCGGTGGCCCACACAGCGTGAATTTCTGGCCGGACAGCATTCCGTCGGGCGCGGCGTCGGCGATCACGGTTGATCCGCTGATGAACGGCCTCGACAGCGAGCTGCTCACCGAGCCGGACGGTGTCGTCACCGTGACCCTGAAGGGTGCGCCGGCTGGCGAGTACAAGTTCTTCTGCATGCCGCACCTCGCGCTCGGCATGAAGGGCGTGATGACCGTTCAGTAGGCTCGGACGATCTGACATGCAGTGGCCCGGCGATCGATGATCGCCGGGCCACTGTTGCATTCGGAGCTCAGGTCGGGGTCGGGATCCTGGCGCCGACCGTTGCGGCCATGATGCCCACCGCCAATCCGGCGATGGCGTCCACCGCATAGTGCATCTGACAGTACACCACCGACACCGTCAGCAGCGCGGTCGGAAGGAGCAGCACCAGTCCCAGCCGCCGCGACCCACGCCAACCGGCGATCGTCGCCGCCACGGCCGCAGCGACGTGCGATGAGGGAAACGCCGCGCCGTAGGAGCTTCCCCGCGCGAGCGTGGCGTAGACCAGCCGTGCCATCGCATTGTCCACAAAGGCGCCGGTGGGGCGGGGATAGGTGTAGTAGGGGCCTGCGACCGGGTAGAAGAGGAAGACGAGATAGCAGACGATGAACGCCACCAGCACGCTGAAGACGAACCGCCGGAGCGCGGTGCGGTCGCGGCGCAGCACCAGCCAGACGGCCGGCACCGAAAGAATCAGGTAGTAGGAGAGGTACGCCCCGTGGAGGACGGTGGACCAGAACCGGCTGGGCGCCCGCCGCCACCAGTCATGGCTCGGCTCGAACCCGAACAGACCGAGTTCCCATCGCTGCACCAGCGTGTCGTGCACATGGACCGTGCCGGAGCCGTTGAGCACGTCGAGCTCGGTGTAGAGCGCCAGCAGCAGCACGAGCGGGTAGATCTCGCGGATGGCGAGACCGACCGGGCCCAGGCCGGGCCGGCGCACCAGGACGATGAGCAGCAGCGCGAACGAATGCGAGAGCAGCAGCCACCAGCAGTCGGGGTGGGCCGGAGCGCGGATGACGGCGACCAGCGTGGTCAGCGCGAGGTAGCCGATGAGCAGGATTTCCACCGGCCGGAGCGGTGCTGCCTCGGCCCGTGGCGCGGAGCGATTCATCGGGGCTCAGAGCCAGCCGGCAGATCGATACCACTGGTACGTCTCGGCGAGCCCGGAGGCCGCATCGTGGATGGGGACCCACTCGGCGTCCCGCATGAATGGGGCGGGATCGGCGGTCCACGCATCCTGGAAGAATTCATTGGCCTTGTCGGCATTCAGTATGGTGGAGCGGCCCAACGCCGCTGCGATCCCGCCGGTGACGTGGAGCAGGCCGCGGCCAGCCCATTCGGGCACGCCCACCAGGCGGACCCGCCGGCCCATCGCGTGGGCCACCCCGCGGACCAGCCCTGCGACGGTCAGTATCTCAGGATGGTTAACGTAGTAGGTACGGCTGACGACTGCGTCGTGGCCGGCGGCGGCAAGCAGTGCCTGGGCCAGGTCGGGGGCAAAGATGGCGGACAGCTCCATGCTTCCGTCGCCAAAGACTGGTGCCATGCCCCATTTGGCCATGCGGAACACCTTGATCAGGTTGTCCCGGTCGCGCGGCCCGTAGATTGTCGGCGGACGGAGGATGACCCAAGGAAGGCGGGAGGCGCGGGTGCACTCCTCGGCGGCGAGCTTGCTCCGGCCATACGCGGTGACCGGCCGGGCCGGCTGTGCTGCGGTCGCGGGTGCACCCCGGACGGACGGGCCACCGGCCGCGGCTGAGCTGACAAGAATGAAGCGCGGCGCGCCCGCGGCTTCCGCGGCCCCGAGCAGGTTGGCGGTGCCGTCACGGTTGGCACGCAGGTACGCCGACTCGGACGGCGCGGCCACCGCGCCCGCCACGTGGAAGATCACGTCCTGCCCGGTGACCGCCGCGGCGAGCGCATCATCCGCGGCCAGATCGCCGGTCACCAGGCGTACCCCCCGGTTGGCCAGCGCGGTTGCCCGGCCCGGGGACCGGACCAGCGCGGTGACGGCATCGCCCCTGCGCAGTAGCGCGTCGGCGAGATGGCTCCCGACGAAGCCAGTGGCGCCGGTGACCAGCGCCTTCACAGCCCGCGATCGTAGAGACGGTAGGTCTTGTACACCTCGAAGCGCATCTTGACGAGGCCGGCATTCATGGCGGGATTGTCTTCCAGGATCCAGCCGGCCTCGCCCCAGTACATCTTGTGGGTCCGCGAGCGCGTCCAGATCCAGTGATACAGCACGGCGTCCAGCCCCTTGCCGCGATACTCGGGCAGGATGCCCAGCAGCGGAATGCGCGCGCGGCGGATCCGCTCGGTCTTGAGCGCCCACAGCAGCTTGAACACGACGGGAAACAGCCGGCCCGACCGGTTGGTGCGGAAGATGGTATTGAGGTCCGGCAGCGCCAGTCCGAACCCCACCACCTGCCCGTCCTTCTCGGCGAACGGCACCAGATCGGGGATCACGACCGGCTTGAATTGCTCGGCCAGATGGTCGATCTCATGGTCGGTCATGGGGACGAAGCCCCAGTTCTTTTCCCACGCGGCGTTGTAGATCGCCTTGATCCGCTCGACCTCGTTCGTGAAGTCCTTCATGTTGATCGGGCGGATGATGACTCCCATCCGCTTCTGCATGATGGCCACGGCACGCTCGAGACGCTCCGGCACCGGGTCGTAGGTGCGGAACTCGCGATCGCCGCCCTGGTAGACCAGCAGGTTCTTGGCCTTGGCAAAGCCGGCGCGCTCGACCAGGTCGACGTAATAGCGTGGATTGTGCGGCATCATCAGCACCGGCGGCGTCTCGAAGCCGTCGACCAGCAGGCCGCATTCGTCGTTGACCGAGAATGACGCCGGCCCCCGCATCGTGTCGAAGCCGTGCGCGCGGAGCCAGGCCGCGGCGGCCTCGAACAGCGCGTGGGCGACGGCCTGCTCATTCTCCGACTCGAAGAAGCCGAAGAAGCCGACCCGGTCCTCGTGCGTTTCATTGTGGAGGCGATTGCTGATGGCGGCGATCCGGCCCACCACCGTTCCGTTGCGCTCAGCGAGAAAGTATTCCGCCTCGCCGTGCTCGAAGAACGGGTTTTTGGTGCGGGAGAGGAGCGCGGCAACGTCCCGACGCAACGGCGGGACCCAGAGCGGGTCCCGCAGGTGGAGCCGGTACGGCAGGTCGATGAAGCGCTTGACGTCGCGGCTGGTCCGGGCCTCGCGGACGCTGACCAGGGTCAGATGACCCCCAGCTCGCGTCCGATCTTGGCGAACGTCTCGAGGCAGAAGTCGATCTGGTCGAAGGTATGCGTCGCCATGACGCTGGTGCGCAGCCGGCACTGCGAGGGCGGCACGGCAGGCGGCATCACCGGATTGGTGAACACCCCTTCATCAAACAGGCGGCGCCACATCACGAACGTATTCTCCATCGTGCCGACGAGCACCGGGACGATCGGCGTCTCCGTCGGACCGATCTCGAAGCCATAGCTGCGGAAGCCCTCATGCAGGCGCCGGGTGTTGGCCCAGAGCTGTTCCCGGCGGGCCGGCTCGGTCTGCACCACCTCGAGTGCGGCCAGGACGCCGGCGGTGTTGGCCGGCGGCAGCGACGCGGTGAAGATCAGCGGGCGGCTGTGGTGGCGGACGTAGTTGATGACGTTCTCGGTGCCGCAGACGAAGCCGCCGATCGACGCCAGCGACTTGGAGAACGTGCCGGCGATGATGTCGACGTCGTCGATCATGCCGTAATGCGCCGCCGTGCCGTCGCCGTTGGGGCCGAGGACGCCAAGCGAATGGGCATCGTCCACCGCCAGGGCGGCGCCGAACTTCCGGGCGCTCCGCACCAGGCCGGGAATGTCCGCGATGTCGCCTTCCATCGAGTAGATGCCATCGACCACGATCATGGCACCCTTGGCGTTTCCGGCGCGTTCCAGCTTGCGTTCGAGACTGGCCAGGTCACCGTGGTTGAAGCGTTCGGTCTCCCCGAACGACATCTTGGCCCCGTCGACGATCGACGCGTGATCGAGCTTGTCGAGAAACACCGTCTCGCCCCGGCCGACCAGCCCGGAGATCAGCCCCAGGTTGGCCGAATAACCGGTGGAGAAGACCAGGCAGTCTTCCTTGCCCAGAAACTGCGCCAGCGCGGCCTCGAGCTGCACGTGGAGATCGAGGGTGCCGTTCAGAAATCGGCTGCCGGTGCATCCCGAGCCATAGCGCGCCAGCGCTCGGGTGGCGGCTTCCAGCACCTTGGGGTGGTGCGTCAGGCCAAGGTAGTTGTTCGACCCCAGCATGATGCGCTTCTTGCCTTCGATCGTGACGACCGTATCCTCGGACTCCGAGATCGGCTTGAAGTACGGGTACAGGCCGGCCGCCTTGACCTCGCGCGCCTTGGTGAATTGCCTGCACTTGTCGAAGAGCGCAACGTGCTGAAGCGTTTGGGTATCCACGAGGCCTCGGTCCTGAAAGGGTGTGAGGAAGGACCCCACATCACTATGTGCCAGAATGGCTTAAATTAACGTTCGAGGCCACGTCGCACAAGCCAATTCCGAGCGAACCAATCGTCTTGGCCGCGGGATTGCAGCACTCCGGCCCGCGGCCGGGCGGCGCCGCGCTACATCCGGCGTGAGACCGGTTCGCGGCGGGCCTGCGCCGCGGGGAACTTCAAAGATGCCTTCACCTACGGACTCGAGTGCGCGCTGAGCAAGTTGCCGTCTGGGTGATGTTGATCGGAGCCGGGCTCGCACCGCCGGCTTTGGCCCAGCGCCCGGCGGTCAAGTCGGGACGAGTCGAGCTGCCGCGCCTCGATTTCAGCCCCACCGGTGGGTGGCGGCGGAAGGTCGATGCCGTGCGCGCCGCCCGCCACCAGTTCCTGCGCGCCGGCGCCATCCGCTCCCTCAATCTGTCCTCACCCACCGGCTACGGGGGCACGAAGGTGACGGGTCACCTGGTGATGCCGGTGCTTCCCGTCGCGTTCGTCAACGTGGGCCAGCCGTACAGTTCGGCCCAGCTGCAGAACGTGCTCTTTTCCCCGGCACCGGTGGGCCGTGCCTACAGCCTGAAGACGTTCTACGAGCAGCTCTCCAACGGCAATCTTACGGTGGACGGGCTGGTCTTTCCGTGGGTGAGTGCGCCCCAGACCGACACCTACTACGAAGACGGCTGCAACGGGATCGGCATCGACCCGGCGCATCCCTGCGCCGGCGGCGGCCGTCGGCTCGGCGAGCTGATGGTGCTTGCACTCGACGCGGCCTCGCACGGGAGCGACTCGCTAAGCGCCTGGTCGGCGTACGACAACGACGGTCCCGACGGGCTGCCCAATTCCGGCGATGACGATGGCGTCGTGGATGTGGTCACCTTCCTGCATGCGGACATCGGCGGCGAGTGCGGCAACGCCCACATCTGGTCGCACCGCTACGTCGTGGCGGGTGTGAACGGCGGGTCGGCGTATGTGACCCGAACGCCGTGGGCCGGCCACCCGGGCCAGTTCCTCAAGGTGAACGACTACATCATCCAGAGCGCGCGCGGCGGGAGCACCACCTGCGACGCCACCCAGATCATGCCCATCGGCACGGTGGCCCATGAGACGGGACACCTGTTCGGGCTGCCGGACCTCTACGATACCGACCCGTCCGCCAACGCGACCGAGGGCGTGGGCCAGTGGAGCCTGATGGGCAGCGGCAACTACTCCAAGCCGCTGAGCCCCTCTCGCATGGACGCGTGGTCGCTGGTGGAGCTCGGCTGGGTGACGGTGGACTCACTGAGCACGAGCGGCACCGCCCGGCTCGATCCGGTCACGTCGTCCGACCATGTCGGCTATGTCGGCGTTCCCAACTCCCCGGAATTCTTCCTGCTCGAGAACCGGCAGGCGCTGGAGAGCGATTCGGCTCAGATGGATTCCAACCTGCCCGCGGCCAGCGCCACCTGTCAGTCGCTTCGCAAGCTTCCGGGGCTCCTCATCTGGCACATCGACCAGAGTCAGGTGGACGCGCACGGCTTCAGCCGCGACAACGCCGTCAACCGCGGAGCGGTGCACGGCGTCGAGCTGGTGCAGGCGGATGGTCGCGGAGACCTCGACGTCCCGGGGGGATGCAACCGTGGTGATGGCGGCGATGCGTTTCCGGGCTCGACCGCCAATCAGCGGTTCTCGCTCCGGACCAATCCCGCGGCGCTGACCAACGGCCGCGTCTACGCTGGCTTTGCGCTCGACTCCATCGTGCAGGTCGCGCCGGCGGGGCAGATGGCGTTCCGGCTGAACTTCCGGATGCCGGCGCTCATCGCCTCCGCGCAGGCCGGGGCCGTGATCAGGGTCAACGGCGTCGCGGCCGCGAGCTACGCGGACGTGTTGCTGCCGGGGGACCAACTGGCGCTCGGAGCGGATTCGGTCCAGGCGTCGGGCGACGGGCGTTCCCGCTTTGAATTTCGCGGCTGGTCTGATCACGGCGACCTGGCTCACACCTACACGGCAGGAGCGGCGGTGGACACCGTTCGGGCGAGCTTTGCGGCCACGTACCGCGTGATGGTTGCCTTGAGCAATGCGTTGCCGGATGCGGTCACCCTGGCCGCGGCCCCGCTGGGGTCGGATTTGCAGTCCGGGGTCTTCCTGCCGGGCGGCGCGCCGGTCACGCTGACGGCCACCGCGCCCGCCGGCACGGTGTTCGGCGGCTGGAGCGGCGACACCACCGCTCACGCGACGACGCTGACGCTGCCCATGGCTCACCCCTACACCATCACGGCGACGTTCATCTCGCAGGTGGATGTGACGGTGGATGCGGCAGCCAACGCGCTGCTGGGGACCGGCACGCTGACCGCGGCACAAGCCATCTATCTCGACGCCCGCGGCAATCATAACGGCAGTTACGACCTGGGTGACTTCCTGGCGTTTGCCCGGGCGAGCGGCGTGGCGCCCGGTAGTGCCGCCACGCAGCGGGTGATGGCCGGTGCGATCGCGGCACCTGCGGTGCAGGAGAAGACACGATGAAGGTGATCCCGGCAGTGGCCTGCGTGCTGGCCGTGCTCGCCGGGGCGTGCGGTGGCGGCGACGGCGGTACCGTCGGGCCGACAGCAGGGGTCTTCATGGTCGGGCTGGTGACGCCCAATACGGATGATGGCGCGCTGCTGCTGACGGTCTCCGGCGGGCCGGTGACGGCGGTGGAGCCGGCCGGCCAGTATCAACTCTATACGGCCCATCCCGATTCGGTGACGACGACGATCCTGGTCACGGGCAATATCGCGGCGGGTGCAGTGCTGCGGCTTCAGGTGCCCGATACGCGGCGCCTGGGATCGTATCGCGCCTCAGTGGCGCAAGCGGCCTCGCGCGGGACCTTTGACCAGCAGGCGCTCGCGTCCTACTCGCTTTCAGTTACGCAATAGCGGCTCAGCGCGACAGGATCGCCGTACCGTACCCGGTGTACGATCCCCCGGTGCCGGTGGTGTAGCCGCAGTTCACCGACCCGGCGCCGGTGTTCGGTGGGCCGCCGATGGACGGGATGTGCAGCTCGATGCTGTAGACGCAGCTTCCCAGCGTGAAGTTGGCATGCGACGAGGAGACGGCAGCACCGGCGACGTCTCCGGTACCGACCCGGGAGGTGACGACGTGGATGGGAACGCAGCTGCTGAACGTGACCGACCATCGGCCGGTCACGGCGGTGCCGCTGCGTGCGAAGTTGAGGGCGCCTTCCTCGCGACAGGTATATTGCTCGCCATCCAGGTCGACGAACAGCGTCTGGCGGTACGTCCAGCCGCCCAGCGGCGAGTTGAGGCCGGGACCCACCGGCTCGTGACACGCGCTCGAGGCCGACAGTAGCAGCGCCGAGCAGAGCATGGCGCATCGGTGGGACGTGGCCAGAGACATTACGGCGCTTTCTGCGCCCGCGGGACGCGGCAGGGGAAAGGCGCGCGGTCGCAACACAGCCTCCCCCAAATATACGGCGTTTTCGCCACGTTGGTGCCCACGGCGCCATCCGGCCGCCTTGTCGCGGCCCTTGTACCGGACGTAGTTTTCAGCGGTGCGGGGGCGGTAGCTCAGCTGGGAGAGCACCTGCTTTGCAAGCAGGGGGTCACGGGTTCGATCCCCGTCCGCTCCATCATCACGGTCCACGAGGCGCGCAGCTGACGGCGAGCGGCATCGGTCCACTCGTCGCACAGGTCCGACCAGCCAGCCGGATCCTGCGCCGACCGTTTCCCCGAGGCGCCATGTGTGAGGTTCCCGTCTGCATCGCGCGGTGCCGGTGAGTGCCCCGCGCGAGACCCGGCTCAAGCCGGAGTTTGCTGCCCTGTATCCCGATCTTGCCGCGGGCGTCTGGCTGCTGGCCGGGCTGGTCGGCGAACGTCTGACGGATCTCGCTCGTAAGGACCCTGAGGGCGACGTGCTCCGCCGCGTCGTGGATGAGCGCCATTTTGAGTTCCGCGGCGGCGCCCCGGCCGGCGCGCCGCATGTCGTCCGCGACCGCACGATGACGGCGGCTCCACCTCCTCGCCGCGCGCGGCCGCCTCGCACGTAGCCGGCACATGGCGCTGCGAGAGGCACGTCTGAAGGCGGAATTCGCCCGCCGGTACCCTGGGCTCGCCGCGGGCGTCTGGCTGCCCGCGGCGCAGGTGGCGGAGTACTTCCTGGCGCAGCCGAGTCCGCTCCCCAACGCATCTACCGAGCTGACCAACCGGGTGCTCGATGAGACGCATTTCGATTTCCGGGGTGGCGATCTCCAGAAGGCGCGGTCGGCGCAACCGACCCGACGGAACAGTGAGAGCGATGATGACGACTAGCGGGAGCGGTTCCCGATGAGCGCTGCGGTGCGCGAGTGCTGCCTTCGCCGGGAATTTTCGGTGCTGTACCCCGGCATCGAGCCGGAGGTATGGGAGATCGCCGCCAATGTCGCCGAGCGGGTGATCACGCGGCGGAGCTGGGCAGGACAGGACACGGCGGTCGGCATTCCGCGGGTGCTGCGGGACGAGCACTTCGACTTTCGGGGTGGGCGGCGTCCATCGCGCCAATCCTTGCAGTCGCGACTCGGTGAGGGCGGCGGTCCGGGGGCCGCCTTGTAGGGGACCTGCCACAGATCGTCGCACCTCCCCCCCAGCCGATCTGGGGGGGACGGCACCCGCCCCAGCGACGTCCAGTCGCGAGTCACGGATACAAGTAACAGCCTGCCAATAGCTTAGCGTCACACCTGAGCGCTGACCCCGGCCCATGGCTCGGTCATTGCGAATGGGGTCTGCGTCACTTTCATCGGGATCTGAGATGCGAATTCAAGTCGCTGCCGCCTTCGCCGCAGCTGCGCTGGCCCTGCTTGCACCGCCTCTCGCGGCCTCGCCGGCCTCGGACGGGCCGGGAACGTCGCTGGCGGCTGCCCAGTATTTCCAGAGTGCAGCGCGCGCGCTCGTGCGGGCCGAACGGGTCTCCGCTGACGGCGCCGACACCCGTACGGGTGCGCGTCGGCGGAACGAGGAGGACGAATCCGGCGGCACCGTCCGCCCGATCGACGATCGCTTCGGCTACGCCATCGGTGGAGCGCTGCTGCTTGGCGTCGTCTCTTCTTTCGTTCTGGGACCACGCGGGTCGCGGGCGCTGATCGCGGTGGACCCGCCGGTGACTCAGAGTCTGCCGCACAACGACGGCGATCCGAGCACCCAGCAGCCCGATCAGCCGGGTCAGCCCAATCAGCCCGGTCAGCCCGAGGTCCTCGTCCCCGTGCCGGTCGTCACGCCGGAACCGGCGTCGCTGCTGCTCTTTGCCACCGGGCTCTCGAGCCTGGGCGCCGCCGGTCTCGGGCGCAGGCGCCGCACGGTCCGCTAGCAGTCGCATCGCCGGACACAGGCGCGCTCCCTTCCGGGGCGCGCCTGTGTCGTTTGTGACCACCGCCACGTCGCGCTACACTCCACCTCCATGCACTTCGGGCTCCTACCGTGGCTGGCCGCCTTTGTGGCCGGGTCACTCGCCTGGTTGCCGCGTTCGGCCCGCCGCCGGGGCGGGCTGGGCCTTATCCTGGTCGCGGCCGGCACCGCGAGCATGGCGGTGGCAGCCGGAGGTCGGGATCCACTGGCACTGGCGGCAGTGCCCCCGGCCGACGTCGCCCTCGACGCCGGCGCCATCGTCCTCGGCTTGGTGCTCGTCGTCTCGGTTGCACTGGCGGCGCGCCGGATCCGATCCGCAGTCGCGGGCCCCGCGTGGCTCGCCGCGGCCGCGGGTCTCGCAACCGTCGGTCTCGCCTTCCCCATTCTTCGACTTGCACCCGCCCCGATGATGCTGGTGGCTGCCGCCGCGCTCCTGGCGGGCGGCGGCCTGACCGTCCTGGCGCTGGATGCGTTTGCGTCCCGGCTCCGCACGCCGGCGGCCGTTCCCGTTGCGGCGGACGCCGACGCGACGCGCACGATGGCTGCGTGGCGCGAGCCGCGGTGGTTCACGCTCCTGGCAGCCGTGCTGGTCGCAATGTCTTCGCCGCACGTTATTCCCATCCTTGCGGCTTCGCTGATTGGCGTGATCGCGACCGCGTGGCCATCGGCCGGGCGCCGACGGGCGCTCCTGGCCCCGGCAGTCGCGGTCGTCGGCCTGGTCCCGTTCGCCTGGCTGTTGTGGACGATTGCGGGCCCGCTTCCGCTCTCCGTGGCCGGCCTCCCGGAGCTGCCGCTCAGCACCGCGGCTGAATCGATGCTGATGGCCACGCTCACGATCGGCGCGCTGCCGTTCTTCGGCATGTGGCCATTTGCGCGCAGGGCGGAGCCGCTGCTTGTCCCGATCGGCGTGGCTCTCCTGGTGCGGATAGGTGCGCCGACGCTGCCCGATGGATTGGCCGCCTGGCAAACCGTGCTCGTGCCGATCGGTGTACTGGGGCTCTGGCGGGCGGCGGCGTCGCGACGCGGGGTCGGGCTGCTCGCGGCGGGTGCCTGGCTTGCCTGCTCGGTGCTGCCCGATCCGGCGGCCGCCGCCGGGGGCTGGACGCTCGCGTTTGCGGCCTGCGTCGCGGCGCTCCGCCCGACGCGGGCCGCGGCTTGGGGCGCGGGCGCGGCGTTCGCGCTGGCCACGTGGGGCGGGAGCCGCGCCCTGCCGGCCCTGCTCAGTGCGGAGGTGGTCTACGCCGTGCTGGCACTCGGCGCGCTGGCGACGGCCATCATCCTCACGACGGGCGCACGCCGGTCGCCGACGGCTCCACTGGTGACAGGATCTGCAGGTCGACCGACGTGACGTAGCTCGCCACCCGCGCCCGGTACGCCTCCATGTGCGGCGCCTCGAGGTGCCGCGAGAGCGCACTGACGTCGGTCCAGCGTTCGATGACAGTAACCACGTCGGATCGCAGTGGGATCTGCGAGGCGATCGCGGTAGGCGTGTCGACGGCGCCACCGTACTCCAGGCAGCCCGCCTCGGCGCGGACCTCAGGCACCAGTCGATCGAACGCCGTGAGAAATCGCTCGCGGGTGCCTGGGTGCAGCGCGATGGTGGCGATGACGTGGATCATCAGCGCGGGCTCCGGAATCGGTCGTGAGAGTGACGGCGCGACGGCGGCGCCGGATGGCATTATCATCCAGAGTAACCGAGTCGTGCGCCGATCGCGCGCGTCGCACCGGCCAGGCCCAGTCAGGATGTCGCAATGATGCTCGCTGGATCGCTCCTCGTCGCGTTCGCGCTTCACAGTCTTCCGGCGGACAGCGCGGTTGCGCGTGACGTGACCGTCGCACCGGGCGAGGCGCTCCGCGTCACGACGGAAGGCGCGGGCCCCCCGATCGTGCTGATCCCGGGCCTGTTCGGCTCGGCATTTGGATATCGGCGCGTGATCGAGCCGCTGGTGCGGGCGGGGTACCGGACGATCGTCATCGAGCCGCTGGGAACGGGCTGGTCGGCGCATCCGGCCGGCGCGGACTACTCGCTCGGCGCGCAGGCGGCGCGGCTCGGGCGAGTGCTCGATCGCCTGTCGGTGCGGGGAGCGACGGTGGTGTCGCATTCGGTCGGGACGTCGATCGCGCTCCGGCTGGCATTACGGCGGCCGGAGCTGGTCGGCGCGATCGTCTCCATCGACGGCGGCCCGGCCGAAAGTGCTGCGACGCCCGGACTCCGGGCGGCGATGCGGTACGCCGGGCTGCTGCGGCTGTTCGTGGACCGGCGCGCCATCGAAGCCCAGGTGCGAGCGGGAATGATCCGGAATTCCGGCGATACCACCTGGGTCACCGACAGCGTGGTCCGCGGCTACACGGCGGGATTTGCCAGGGATGCCCGGGGCGCCGTCGACGCGCTTCTTGCGATGTCTGACGCGCGCGAGGCGTTACCGCTCGCACCGCGGCTGCACGGAATCCGGGTGCCGGTGCGTCTGCTCATCGGGACGGCGCCTCACGAGAGCGCCGTCTCGGCGGCACAGATCGAGCAGCTGGCCGCGGCACTTCCCGATTGTGCCGTCGAGCGCGTGACGGGGTCGGGTCAATACGTTCAGGAGGAGCAGCCGGCCGCGGTGGTGGCAGCCGTCCGGCGACTCGCCACCGGGCGCAGCGCGGGCCGCTGAGCGCGGTGCGGCTGGCCCTTTTCTTCGCGATTCACCTACAGGAGCTCGTCATGGCTTACACACTTCCCGCCCTGCCATATGCCTACAACGCGCTGGAGCCGCATATCGATGAGCAGACGATGCGGATTCATCACGACAAGCACCATCAGGCGTACGTCAACAACCTGAACGCCGCGCTCGAAGCGCATCCGGCACTCGCCGGCAAGCCGGTCGAATCGCTGATCGCGGACATCGGCGCCGTGCCCGAGGCGATCCGGATGGCGGTGCGCAACAACGGCGGCGGGCATGCCAACCACACCTTTTTCTGGGAGATCATGCGCCCGGGCGGCGCGACAGCGCCCGACGGCGCGCTGGGCCAGGCGATCGACAAGACCTTCGGCGGCCTGTCCCAGTTCAAGGACCAGTTCGGCAAGGCATGCGGCGGACGGTTCGGCAGTGGGTGGGGCTGGCTCACCGTGGCACCGGGCGGTGCGCTCGCCATCGAGAGCACGCCCAATCAGGACAGCCCGCTGATGGCGGGCAAGACGCCACTTCTGGGCTGCGACGTCTGGGAGCACGCCTACTACCTCAAGTATCAGAATCGGCGGCCGGACTACGTCTCGGCCTGGTGGAACGTGGTGAACTGGACCGAAGTCGGGAAACGGTTCGGCCAGGCCGGCAAGTGAGTGGGGCGTTGCCGGCGGTCGGCGCGCCGGCACCGGACTTCACGCTGCCGTCCACCTCGGGCAGCGATGTTACGCTTTCGGTCTTGCGGGGCCGGAGCGTGCTGCTCGCCTTCTTTCCGCTCGCCTTCACGAGCGTGTGCACCGCCGAGCTCTGTGCGTTTACCGACGACTATTCGGCGTTTGAGCAGGCGGGAGTACAGATCCTGGCGATCAGCGTGGATTCGGTGCCGACGCTCGAGGAATACAAGGCCACGGCGCAGATCGGCGTCGATCTGCTGAGCGACTTCAAGCGCACGGTAAGCCGCGCCTACGGGACGCTGCTGGAGGACCACTTCTTTTCCAATCGGGCATATATCCTGATTGACCGCGCCGGCATCGTGCGCTGGACTCATATGGAGGAGTCGCCGGGGTCGCGGCGGGAGAACGCCGAGATTCTGGAGCAACTCAGCGCGCTGGCGTAGCGGTCGTGACCGCGGCCGCGTTCACACCATTCAGCGGCTGGCCGTCGCGTGGGCGCGATGGACCGGGGATGAGGCCTATCGCGGGCTCGCTGGTTCGCCGGCAGACGCGGGCGGCGGGACCGTCGCCGGTCCCGCCCGCGAACTGGCTGGCGTCGTCGAGCGACGGTGGGGTGTGGTCGCCGATGCGAGCCGGCACGAGGTGACGGTGCTGTCGACGGTGCCGGCCGATCGGGCGAAGGAGGCACTGCGACGGCTCCGCATCGGAGCGACCGTGCTCGACCTGGAGCTCCGGCGCCGGCCGGGCCCGATTCGAAGCCTCGGGCCGTCACCAGGTGGGCTTTCAGCCGGCGCGGTCCGATGCTGGCGCCGCGCCGATCCCGGAGAGATATTGAACCGGCCGCTCCCCCGCGGCATCAACCGATTGCGAGTTGCCGCTTGCCTCGGCGCAATTTCCCGTGACAGTCGAGCTCGAGGACAGGACCGCGCGGCTCCGCGAGACGGTCCTGCCCAAGCCATCTTCCGTCGAGGAGCTCGTCGCTGCCGTCGCCGTGTCCATCGAACGCCGGCGTGGCGGCCGGCCCTGATGTGGCTCACTCTTCCAAGGACCCGGATGCGTCGCCTTTGCTCGCTCGCCCTCGTCCTCGGTGTCGTTGCGGTGGGTGCCTGCCGGATCGAGGACCGCACGCCGGCTGGTACCCGGCGCGACGACGAGGCGATTCGTGCACTGCTCGCCACCTACTATCAAAGTCTAGGCGCGCGGGACTGGGCCACGAGCCGGTCGCTCTTTTGGGACAGCGCTGCGGTCGAGATCCGGCGCACAGCACCGGACAGCGCCTGGCGCGCCTTCCGCTCCGCGGACAGCTATCACCAGTATCTCTCCCGGACGTTCGGTGGCGGGATTGCTCCCGTGCTGGCGGTCCGGATGTTCCGCATTGACATCCGGCAGCAGGGCGACCTCGCCACGGCGTGGGTAGTGACGCGGCGGCGCCCAACCGACCGGGAGGGGGCCGGCGAGGTCGGAACGGCCGACAACGTGCTGCTCTGGCGGCGGGGCGCGGCCTGGCGAATCGCGGGGCTCGCCTCGGTGCCCGACAGTGCGCCGGCGTCGCACTGATCCGCGTGCATCACGTGTGCGCCACCGTCGCCGCCGTCTACCGCCGTCAGGCCGCCGGTTCGTGACTGACTACGCAATTCTCGCCGACGTGGCGCGACTGCTGAACGACCGCGCCGACCCCGCGGTCGTGCTGCAGGCGGTGGTGAACGCGGTTCGCGACGGTCTGCCGGCCGCGGCGGTTGCCGTCTGGACCCGTCTCCCGGGCGCCGCCACCGTCACCGCGACGGTCGCTCCCCGCGCTGCTCTGCCGCTCGACGTCGCCCCGGCGCTCACGCTGCTTCCGCCCTCAGGCGGCCCCCGGGTTCCCATCGTCCACGGTGCCATCCTGCTGGGCGTGCTGCAGATTGACGGCCCGGGGGCAGCCCCGGCGCAGATTGGCGCGCTGGCGGACGTCATGGCGCCCTGCCTGGCCGCGTGGCGGCTGGCGGAACAGGCGGGCGAGACGCTGGCGGTGCGGGCAGACGAGATCGAGCATGAACGGCGGTTCACCGAGCTGGTCGTGGACAGTCTGCCGGTGGGGCTGTACGTGGTGGACCGGGGATACCGCATCCGCATGTGGAACCGCAAGCGGGAGACCGGGACGCAGGGGCTCCGCCGGAGTGATGTCGTTGGCCGCGCTGTGTTCGACGTGCTGAGCCGCCAGCCGGCGGATCAGTTGCGCGCCGAATTCGATGCCGTGTTCGCGACTGGCGAGATCAGGGAGACCGACCTCGAGGTCACTGACCCCGACGGGGCGCGCTACTACCGCATCTCCAAGATTCCCATGCGCCT
Source organism: Gemmatimonadales bacterium (assembly GCA_038250675.1). Lineage (GTDB taxonomy): Bacteria > Gemmatimonadota > Gemmatimonadetes > Gemmatimonadales > GWC2-71-9 > JAICUF01. The sequence goes on along the minus strand of JBBSCB010000020.1, from coordinate 19,673 downwards.
GGATGGCGACGGGGTGAGCCACGTCATCACCATCGGGGAGGACGTGACGGGGCGGCGTCGGCTTCAGCAGCGGGCCATGCAGACCGAGAAGCTCGCCGCAATCGGCCAGCTCGCCGCCGGCGTCATGCACGAGATCAACAATCCGCTGGCGACCATCGGCGCATGCGTGGCGGCGTGCGAGATGCGACTCGACGATCGCCCGGCCGACGCCGCGGCGCCACTGCGCGAGTATCTCAAGATCATCGACAAGGAAGTGCTGCGGTGCACTCGGATCGTGGACGGGCTGCTCGACTTCAGCCGTCCGCAGGGGAGTGCCAAGCGGGCCGCCGACCTCGATGCGATTCTCGACGACACCCTGTTTCTCCTGAAGCACCACCAGCGGTTCCGCACCGTCAGCGTCGTGCGCGAAGTGCAACCGGGGCTGCCCCGGATCCGTGCCAATACCGAGCAGTTGGTGCAGGTGTTCATGGCGCTGATGCTGAACGCGCTGGACGCGATGGACGCCGGCGGCCGGCTGACGGTCCGGGCTCGCCGGGGAGTCCGGCCCGACGAAGTGCAGGTGGAGATCGAGGACACCGGCGTCGGCATCCCCGAGGCGGTGCAACCGAAGATCTTCGAACCGTTCTATACCACGAAGGATGCGGGGCGCGGGACCGGCCTGGGGCTGTCCATCTGCTACGGGATCGTGCAGGAACATCACGGTCGGCTCGAGGTGGAGAGCCAGCCGGGGCGGGGATCCACCTTTCGCGTCGTGCTCCCGATGCATCCGGAGGACGCATGAAGATCCTGGTGATCGAGGACGATCGGACCGTGGGCCAATACGTCAAGCGTGGCCTGGAGGAGCAGCAGTACCATGCGGACCTGGTCGATGACGGCATGGAGGGCCTGCGTCTCGCGTCGGGCGGCCAGTACGACCTGCTCGTGCTCGATCTGCGTCTCCCCGGCATGACGGGGCTGGAAATACTCCGCACGCTTCGGGACCGCGGCAACACGATGCCGGTGCTGGTACTGACGGCGCAGGATGCGGTCGACTTCAAGGTGCAGGCGCTCCGGTCCGGCGCGGACGATTACGTGACGAAGCCGTTCGCCTTCGAGGAGCTCCTGGCGCGGGTCGAGGCGCTGGGGCGGCGGCCGCAGCAGCTCCGCTCGCCAGTCATCAAGGTCGCCGATCTCGAGCTGGACACCGCGACGCGCGAGGTGCGCCGGGCCGGCCAGCCGATCGAGCTGACACCCAAGGAATACGCCGTCCTCGAATACCTCATGCGGCACTCGCCGCGGGTGATGTCCCGCACGCTCATCACCGAGTATGCCTGGGACTACCACTTCGATCCGGGCACCAACATCGTGGACGTGGTGATCAACCGGGTGCGGAAGAAGATCGACTCCGCATCGCCGCAGAAGCTGGTGCACACGGTGCGCGGCGTCGGGTACGTCGTGAAGGCGTGACGTGCAGACGATCCGTCGCCGGCTCACGGTGTCCTTCACAGTGGCGCTGCTGCTTGCGCTGGCCGCGTTCGGGGCCGCCCTCTACTACGAGCTGAAGCAGCCGAGCCCCATCGCGCTCGACGAGCGGACCCGGCTTGAAACCAGCTTCGCCACCAGGTGGCTGGAGTCGTCGTACCGAAGCCTCGGCCCGCTCGTCACGCGTGATACCAGCGGCGTCGGCCTGCCGCCCATGCTCAACTCGCAGATCAGCGCGGCGTTCGAGAGCTCGCGCGACTACCTCATCATCACCAGCGACCGCGGCGACGTCATCTTTGCGTCCGAGGCGGCGCGCAACCTGCCGTTCGCGGCGCTGCAGCGGCTGGCGCATCAGGCGCAGGAGACCGACCCGGCCGATCACGTGGGTACGCTGGCCCTCGATGCGGCGACGCCGATCCGCTTTCGCGTCGCGGCCGTCGAGGGCGCCGGCCCAGGGATCGGCGCCATTCTCGTGGCCACGCCGCTCGATGACCTGACCTTCGACCCCGCGCTGATTCTGCGGGCGATGGCCGTCGTCGCCCCGCTGGTCATCGCCCTCGCGGCGGGGCTGGGCTACTGGCTGGCGGGGCGGACACTGACACCGGTGCAGGTCATCACCGACGAGGTCGACGCGATCACCGACGGCCGGAGTCTCCATCGCCGCCTGGCCGTGCCGATGACCGGCGACGAGATCGCCCGGCTCGGGCTCACGCTCAATGGCATGCTCGCCCGCCTGGAGCAGAGCTTCTCCAGCCTGCACCGCTTTACCGCTGACGCGAGCCACGAGTTGAAGACGCCGCTCATGGTGCTGCGCGCCGGCGTCGAGCGGGCGCTGACCCATCCGGGCACGCCACCGGAGATCATCGGCTCGCTGGATGAGACGCTGGAGCAGATCAACCGCATGACGGAGATGGTGGAGAACCTGCTGACGCTGGCCCGCGCCGACGAGGGGCGTGCGCCGCTGGCCGTTGAGGAACACGATCTCCGCGACCTCATGGCCGAGGCATCGGAGACGGCCGGGATGCTGGGGGAGGAAAGCGGCGTGACTGTCACGACGCGCATGCCCGACGCGCCAGTGCTCCTGCCGATCGACACCCACCGCATCCGCGAGCTGCTGCTGAACCTCGTCACCAATGCCGTCAAGTATACGCCGCGCGGCGGCGAGGTGGCGCTCGAGCTGGCCGACCGCACCGGCGACGTGACGCTGAGCGTTCGCGACAGCGGCATCGGGATCGCGCCGGGTGACCTGCCCCATATCTTCGATCGCTTCTGGCGCGCCGACCCCGCCCGCTCCCGCACCGGCGAGCGCCCCGGCACCGGGCTCGGCCTCGCCATCACCACGTGGATCGCCGAGGCGCACGGGGGTTCCATCACGGTGCAGAGCCGGCCGGGCCGGGGCACGACCTTCACGGTCACGCTGCCGCGCGGCATTCCGGTGCACCTCGTGACTCCACCGCCGGCGAAGGTGCCCGTCTAGGGAATTCCGCTGCGCCCGCCTCCGCACGCGTGGCTGCCACCCCGCGTTCATCGAATCGTCATCCGTCCACTGCGGCCGCCGCCATGTTGCCGGCGTACTCTGGGTGAGGTCTTCACCCGGAGGATCCCATGTTCGAGCAGCTCTCGGAGTCCCGCGGCTGGCGCCGTCCGCCGGCGGCGTCAGTCGCGGCGGCGCTGTTGGCGCACCTCGTCGTCATTGCGGGGGTGGCGCGTCCCGCGCGGAACGTGGCGCCGCCCCCCGAGCGCGTGGCTGCGGACACGATGATCATCAATCCATGGGCAGTCCCGGCCGCGCTGCTGACATCGCCGACGGCGGATCCGTCAGGCCACTCGGTGAGCCCGATGCCAGCGATGCCCGCGATGCCGTTCGCCGCCGCACGCTCGCAGCTCTCCCTGCCGGCGCTGTCGCTCAGCGGCGTGAGTGCGCCGGCTGTGACGCCCGCGCCCGCGCGGATCGACGGGGCACTGCCTGACGGCTGGGCGCACCGCACGTCGATCGGTGACATTGCGGTGCAGCACGCCGCCGATGCCGAGCCGCCGGAGGTGATCGGCCGCATCGCACCGATTCCTGCCGCCGGGCCCGGTGATGACGCGGTGAGTGGCACCGTTCTGGTGGAATACGTGGTGGATTCCGCCGGCCGCGTGGCCGGCGGGTCGGTGCGTGCGATACGCGTCGATCATCCGGCGCAGCTTGCGGCGGTCGTGAAGGCCCTGGAAGCAGCGCGTTTCCGTCCGGGGCGAGTGGATCATCGCCCGGTGGCGATGCGGGTACGCCAGCAATTCGCCTTCCGGAGTGCGGCGAGCATCGGCGAGCGCTAACGCAGTTGTCATGGAATTGTCATGTTGAGGTCAGCGCACTGCTACGATGGCGGGTCTACCTTTCAGCCATGTAAATCTCCACACTTGGAGGTGGGTTTGTGTTCGACAACCTGATCGAGTCGAAGGCCAAGAAGAAGACACCGCTGGGACAGACCATCGTATCGGTGGCGCTCCACGTGCTGATCATCTTCCTCGCGGTCAAGGCAACGCAGGGGCTGGCCGACGCGGTCGACGACAAGCCGCTGGACACCACCATGGTGTTCCTGAAGGCCCCGGAGACGCCGCCGCCGCCCCCGCCGCCGCAGCCGCAGGACGTGGTGGTCAGCGCCAATCCCCCGCCGAAGGGGTTCCAGACGGTGGTGGCGCCGACGGACATCCCCAAGGACATCCCGCCAGTGGACCTGAACCAGAAGGCATTCGATCCCCGTGACTTCACGGGCAAGGGCGTGGAAGGTGGCGTCTCGACGGGCATCGTCGGCGGCACCGGTCCGGTGGACCTGGGGAGCGTGGTGGTCAGCTCCGCGCAGGCGGACGAGCCGCCCGAGATGATCACACCGGGTCCCAAGCGCACGCCGGGCGGGTTCGAGGGCGTGCCCGGCAAGGTGCTGCTCTCATTCATTGTGGATACGCTGGGGCGGGCGGAGTCGGGATCGGTCAAGGTCGTCACAACCACGAACAAGGTGTTCGACGAGGCGGCCAGGGAGTTGGTCCTCAAGTCCAACTTCAAGCCGGGCCGCAACGGCGGCCGTACGGTGCGGGTGCTCGTGCAGCAGGCCGTGCTCTTCGGCAACTAGGCAGTCGCATCGGTCAGGCCGCGCGACCGCGCGGCACGGCGCTCACTTACGGAGGCAATGAAGATGCATCTCGATTTGGCGGCCCTGTGGGCCCAGATGGGCACGTTCGCGAAGGGCATCGTGGTGATTCTCGCGATCATGTCGATCTACTCGCTGACGGTGATGGTGACGAAGCTCATCCAGATCAAGCGCAGCCAGGCGGAGACCCGGCGGTTTGCGCCGCAGTTCTCGCGGGCCATCCAGGAGGAGAATCTGGACCAGGCCATCGCGCTGGCCGAGAAGAACAAGAAGAGCCATGTCTCGCGCGTGCTGGGCGAGGCGCTGGCCGAGGTGAAGCCGCTGCTCCGCGACCGGGCGACGATCACGTCGGCCGACATCAATTCGTCGGAGCGTGCGGTGGAGCGGCAGATGCTGATCGTGCTCGCCGAATTCAAGCGCGGCACCGGCGTCCTCGCGACGGTGGGTTCGACCGCGCCGTTCGTCGGTCTGCTGGGCACCACCATGGGCATCATCACGGCCTTCACCGGCATGGCCGCGAGCGGCTCGAGCGGCGGCCTCGCCAGCATTTCGGCCGGTATCGCCGAGGCGCTGATCACGACGGCGTTCGGCCTGATGGTCGCGATCCCGGCGGTGTGGGCCTACAACTACTTCACCACCAAGATCGAGAACCTGACGGTCGAGATGACCTACACGTCCAAGGAGCTGATCGACTACCTCATCAAGAGCGTCGGCAGCGAGTTCGGCCGGTCGATCTTCACCAAGGAATTCCAGGCGCAGAAGGCCGTCGCCGGCAGCGGGCACGTCGCTGGCTGAGCACGAAGTGACGCTCCAGCCAGTTCCCCGCGAGAGGAGGTAGTTCCATGAGCATGTCCACAGGCAGCGCCGGCCGGACATCGGTCAAGTCCGAACCGAACGTGGTGCCGATGATCGACATCATGCTGGTGCTGCTGATCATCTTCATGATCGTTACGCCGCTCATCGCCGCCGGCTTCAAGGCGGAGCTGCCGAAGGCCAAGAACCTGACCGCGAATCCCGAGAAGGAGGACGAGGTCACGCTCGGCATCGACCAGGACGGGCGGTTCTTCCTGAACAAGCGCCCGATCGCGGACGCCGCGCTGGAGGATCAGCTCCGCGCGATGTTTGCGACGCGGGATGACAAGATCCTGGTGTTCAAGGCCGACCAACGGCTGAAGTACGGCCGGATCCAGGCGGGCATCGAGATCGCACGGAAGGCCGGCGCCCGCGTGGTCAAGTCGGTCACCGAGCCGTCACAGGCGATGCCGCTGCTCGGCGCGCCGAGCAAGGGAGGCAGCTGATATGGGTATGTCTGCTGGCGGCGGCGCAGGACTCTCGGCCGAGCCGAATGTCGTGCCCATGATCGATATTCTGCTGGTGCTGCTGATCATCTTCATGGTGTCGCAGCCGATGAACCGGAAGGCGATGGACGTGCAGGTCGCGCCGCCCAACACTCAGACGGCGAACCAGAGCTCCAACGATCAGATCGTGCTGGAGCTCAACGACGACGGCTCGTACGCCATCAATACCCAGCCGGTGCCCAAGTCGCAGCTCGAGACCCAGATCCGGACGATCTTCGAGCCGCGCAACGCCAAGCTCATGTTCATCAAGGCGGGGCAGAGCCGGGTCTATCAGGACGTCGTGGATGCGATGGACGTGGCGCGCAGTGCCGGCGTCCAGGTCATCGGGTTCACGCCGATCGAGGCGTACCGCAGCGGGAAGTGAGCGCGGTCGCAGCTGAACGTGTGCGGGGGCTCAGGCGAGCCCCCGCACGTGTTTTCCGGACCTGGTGACGCGTCACTATCTTCGACAAGTCATCATGAACGCCACCGATGCCGATCTCCCGCGCCGCGCGCCCCTCGGGGTGCTGCTGCCGACACCCCGCCGCCGGGTGGCGGGGTTCTGGATCTCCGTTGCGGTGCACGCGGCGATCGTGCTGATCCTGTGGACCCAGCGGGCGCATCTGATCGTGACGCCAACGACTGGGGATCCGCTGCTGGGCACCGGTGGTGGTGGCGGCGGCGGTGGCGGCGGCGGTGGCGCCGCCCAGGTCGCGACGTATATTATTGCGCTGCCGCCCGCCCCTCCGCCGGAGGAAGTGGTGCCGACGCCGGTGCCGCCGGTTGTGCAGCCGCCCAAAGTCGAAACCCCGGTCGTCAAGCCAGTGCTCGTTCCGGTCGTCGCCGACACGATCCCGGCCACTGTCTCGGCAACCGCAACGCCCGGTACGGGCAACTCCGCCGGCCCGGGTACCGGACCGGGCACGGGCGGCGGGAGCGGCGGCGGCCAGGGCGGCGGCACCGGGAGCGGGACGGGGCCGGGCGCAGGGCCGGGGAGCGGCGGGGGTGGCGGTACGATCCAGCCGCCCGTGCTGCGCGGGCTCGCCATGCCGTTTGCCAGGGCGCCGAAGGAGCTGCGCGGACAGCAGATTACGGTGACACTCTCGATTTTGCCGGATGGTCGCGTGGACCGGTTCGAGACCGACCCGCCGATCACCGACCGGAAGTACTACGACAAGATGTCGGAAGTCATCCTGAGCTATCGCTTCAAGCCGGCGCGCAATGCCGAGGGCCAGCCCGTCGCGGCGGTCTGGCCGATGGTCATCACCCTGCCTTCGAACTGACGCCGGACCCACCTTCAGAGAGGCGCCATGTCCCGACTCTTCGTTCGCAAGTCCGTCGCCGACTGCGAAGACGATCTCGCCGAGCGCGGCGGTCTCAAGCGATCCCTCGGCAAGTGGCACCTGACGGCGCTCGGCGTGGGCGCCACGATCGGCGCCGGCATCTTCGCCACGACGGGCACCGCGATCGTCGGTGATGCGGCCCGGCCCGGTGCCGGCCCCGCCATCGTCATTTCGTTCCTGCTCACGGCGCTCACCTGCGGCTTTGCAGCGCTCTGCTACGCCGAGTTCGCGGCGATGGTGCCGATCTCCGGCTCCGCGTACACCTACGCGTATGCGTCGCTCGGCGAGCTGGTGGCATGGATCATCGGGTGGGACCTGATCATCGAATATGCAGTGGGCAACATCGGCGTCGCGATCGGATGGGCGGGGTACTTCAGGGAGCTGCTCACGCACTTCGGCGTAGCGCTGCCCGCGTGGATGGCCACCGACTATCGGTCAGTGCACATGGCGGCCACGGCGGTCGCGGGCGGCGCCACCGATGCCGCCAGCCGGTACCTGGCATCGGCCGCCGCCGGCGCCCCCCACGCCTTTGGGCTGCCGATCATCTTCAATCTGCCGGCGTTCATGATCGTGGCCCTCATCACCGTGGTGCTGGTGATCGGGATCAAGGAGTCGGCCGATTCCAACAACGCGATGGTGCTGCTGAAGATCGCCATCATTCTCTTCTTCTGCGCCGTCGGTGCCATGCTGATCAAGCCCATCCACTGGCACAACCCGGTGAGCGGCGGCTTTGCCCCCAACGGCTTCCGGGGCATCAGCGCCGGTGCCGCCATCATCTTCTTCAGCTACATCGGCTTCGACGCGACGTCCACGGCGGCGGAGGAATCGCGGAATCCGGGCAAGGACATGCCGTTCGCAATCATCATGAGTCTCCTCATCTGCACCGTGCTCTACATCGTGTTGTCGGTCGTCATGACCGGCATGGCGGACTGGCGGACGCTCGGCACCGCCGAGCCGATGATCACGGCGCTGGCGCAGGCCGACGGCTCGCCGGGCCTCATCAACGTCTCGCGTTTCATTGTGTCGCTGGGCGCCGTCATCGCGATGACCAGCGTGCTCCTCGTCTTCCAGCTTGGCCAGCCGCGCATCTTCATGTCCATGGCGAGGGACGGACTGCTCCCGCCGTTTCTCTCCCGGGTGCACCCGCGGTTCAAGACGCCGTACATCGGGACCATTCTCACCGGGCTGTTCGTCGCGGTGTTCGCCGCGTTTGCCAACATCGCCGAGGTGGTGGACCTGACGAACATCGGGACGCTATTTGCCTTCGTGATCGTATCGATGGGCGTGATCGTCCTGCGGTACAAGGACCCGGGACGGGTGCGCCCGTTCCGCGCGCCGCTGGTGCCGCTGACGCCGATCATCGCGATTCTGTCGTGCATCTACCTGATGACACAGCTGCCGCGGGTGACCTGGATCCGCTTCGCGATCTGGCTGGTGGTGGGCCTGGTCATCTACTTCCTGTATAGCGTGCGGCACAGCCGCCTGCGGAACCGGGCCTAGCCGCGGTCCTCTACGCGGTCCTCGTTGCGAGGGCGGTCAGCTCGCGCTGGGTCGCGCCGCGAGTCGCAGTGCCCCGGCCACCGCGTCCACCGCGCCTTCCATCGGGGCGAGAAGCGGCTCGTCACGCAGCTTGGCGGCAACCTGCGCCCGCAGGCCGGCATTGGCCAGCAGGCCGCCACTCAGCGCCACTGGCACCGGCTCGGTAGCGCCCAGCCGCGGGACGATATGGACCGCCAGCTGGGACAGCTCCCGCGCGGCGTAGTCGCCGATGCCGTGGGCCACCACATCGCCGGCGTCGGCCACCTCGAGCACGTGCGGCGCGAGGGATGCGACCTCTGCCGGCCCCGCCGTTGCGGCCCAGCGCACCAGCGTGTCGAAGTCCGCGCTCCGGGTTGCCGCGAGCACGCGTGCGGTGAGCTGCGTCTCCGGGCTCCGCCCGTCTATCGCGCGGCTCACGGCGCCGAGCGCCGCACGACCCATGGCATAACCGCTTCCCTCATCCCCCATCTGCCAGCCGTAGCCTCCGGCGCGGTGCAGCCGGCCCTGCGCGTCCCGACCGACGGCGACGCTGCCCGTGCCGGCGCTCACCACGATCCCGGCGCCCTCGCCGAACGCGGCGGCCAGCGCGATCTCGATGTCCGTCGTCACCACGACGACATCGGCCAGTCCCTCGCTGCGCAGCGCCTGCTGCAGCTCGTCGCGCTCCTGCGATCGGCCCGCACCGGCGGCGCCCACCACGAGCACATCGCCGGCAAGTCGTCCGCAGGAGGCGAGCGCCCGCCGCACCACGTCCGCGATGGTGGTGGCGGAGACCAGCAGCCGCCCCGGCCGGATGGCGCCGCCCGGTCCGTCCGCGGTGGCGATGATCGCCTGGCCGTCGGAGATCGCGACCGCGGTCTTGCTGCCGCCGACGTCGGCGCCAATGAGGGTGCGGGTCATGCGGTGCCTCGATGAGGGAACAGACTCGCCACGCTGCCCACGGCCACGGTAAGCAGGGTGCCGATGGGAACGTACCACGGCCAGGCCAGCCGGCCGAGCGGTTCGAGCCACGCCAGCGCCGGATACACCGCGAGCCGGCGGGCAAAGACGACGACCAGCATCGTCAGCATGCTGGCGATCACGGCGATGATCACGTCGCGGCCGGCGGCGCGCGACCAGCGGGCCGCGAGGATGTAGGTGCCGAGCAGGGCGCCATACGTCACCGACGCGATCGACAGCGCCACGACCACAACGGGCGTATCGGAACCGGTGGCGTAGACAAAGAAGAACATGGCGCCGCCGATCAGCGCGAGCGCCCACACGGCACTGAACATGCGGCCGATCCGCAGCAGGTGGGTCTGGTCGGTGCGCCCGGTGAACCCGGAATAAAGGTCGTAGGTCGCGGAGGAGGCAAGCGAGTTGATGGCGGAGCTGTGGGTGCCCATCGCGGCGGCGAGGATACCTGCGATGACGAGGCCGGCCAGGCCGGTCGGCAGGTGCTGCAGCACGAAGAGCGGGAAGATCTGGTCGGAGGAGGTCGTTGCGGGCGCGAACCCCGCGGCCCAGATCGCAGAGCCGACGAGCAGGAAGAGCGCAAACTGGAGGATCACCGCCACGCCCGAGCCCACCAGTGCGCGGCGCGCATCATGCAGCGATCGCGTGGCCAGCAGCCGCTGCACGATGAGCTGGTCGGTCCCGTGCGAGGCGGCGGACAGCATCGCACCGCCGAGCACCCCGCCGATCAGCGTGTAGGTGCGGGTGACGTTGAACACGGGATCGATGATGCGCAGCTTCCCGGCGCGCGCCGCCAGGCCGAGTGCCACGTCCGCGCCGCCCGCGAGGTGCCACGCGATGAAGAGCGCACCGACGCCGCCCGCCACGTAGATCGTCAGCTGGAGCACGTCGGTCCAGACCACCGCGCGGAACCCGCCGAACCAGGTATAGATCATCGTCACGATGCCCATCGCGGCGATGGACAGCGGGATGCTCCAGCCGGTGACCAGTGCGAGCGGGATGGCGCTGGCAAAAACCCGGACGGCGTCCCCCAGGAAACGGGTCACCAGAAACACGGTGGACGTCAGCCGCCGGGTGTTGACGCCAAAGCGGGTCTCGAGCCGCGCGTACGCCGTCTCCTGCTCGCCGCGGAAGTAGCCGGGGAGCAGCCAGACCGCGACGCCTATTCGCCCGATGAGGTAGCCGAAGGCGAGCTGAAGAAACGTCAAGTCGCCCCGGGCGCCGATGCCCGGCATCGAGATGACGGTGACCGCGCTGGTCTCCGTGGCGACGATCGAGAGCAGGATGGCCCAGGCCGGCAGGTCGCGCGCGCCGAGGAAGTAGTCGGTGGCGTTGCGCTGGCGCCGGGCCACCCACAACCCCAGGCCGAGCGTGAACGTGAAGTAGATCCCGACGATCAGGAAGTCGGCGGTATGCAGGGGCGCTCCCGGCGGTTGGGCGGCAAAAAGGGGCCCGCGCGCGGAAACGCGGCGGGCCCCGACGGCTTACACGACGAGGGTCAGGCGGTGAAGCTGCTGCCGCACCCGCAGCCGCCGGTGGCGTTGGGATTGGTGAACGTGAAGCCGGAGCCCTGCATCGACGTGACGTAGTCGATGGTCACGCCGGACAGGTACTGCGCGCTGAACCCGTCCACGAACAGACGGATGGCGTTGACGTCCATGACCATGTCGTCGTCGAGCGGGCGCTCTTCGATGTTGAGACTGTACTTGAAGCCGGAACAGCCACCCGGCAGCACGCTCACGCGCAGGCCCGCCGTCTCCGTCGGCACCTGCTCGGCGGCGATGAATTTTCTCACTTCGGTGGCGGCAGCGTCGGTCAGGACGACGGTAAAGCCCGCGGCCGGGGCCTGCTGCTGCTCGGTGCTGCTCATGCGGCGCTCCTTGGTGTGGACGTACCCAGTTGAAAATTACCGGTCGGCCCCCCGCGTGTCAACGCACCACGGCGGCCGTATCGCCGGGTGCAACTCTTGGCGTGGCAAGGGGAAAGAGCGACTGAACCACCCGGTCGGCCGTGCCGCCGCGCACCGGGCCCCAGCGGGGGTTGTCGCGGGTGGGGTGCACCCGGTTGCCGAGGAGCACCACGGCAAGGCCGCGGGACGGATCCATCCAGATGGAGGTGCCGGTAAAGCCGGTGTGGCCAAAGCTACGCCTGGAGAAGAAATCCCCCGCGCTGCTGAGGCCCGATGGGGTGTCCCAGCCGAGCGCGCGGCTGGAGCCGGCCGGCAGATCCTGCCGCTGGATGAACCGCCGCTCGCTCGCGGGTGGGGCCGGCCGACCGGTCGGAGCCAGCGGCATGCCGGGCGCACCGGCGCCCTGGAGGAGCCAGTCGGCAAAGGTCAGCAGGTCGGTCGCGTCGCTGAACAGCCCCGCATGCCCCGAGACGCCACCCAGCCGTGATGCGTTCTCGTCGTGCACTTCACCGCGGAGAATGCGCCCGCGCCAGGGATCATCTTCGGTGGGCGCAATCCGGGGGAGCCACTCGGGCGGCGGCAGATACCGGGTGGATGTCATCGCAAGAGGCATGAATACGCGCGCGGCGAGCAGCGAATCGAGTCGCATGCCATAGGCGTGCTCCACTGCCTGGGTGAGCACGATGGCGCCCAGATCCGAGTAGACCATCCGGACGCCCGGCAGCGTGTCGAGCGGTGTGGTGTCCGCCAGCGCCATCGCACTCGCGCGGTCGGACGCCTGGAGATAGAGGGCGCGCCATGCCGGCATCCCGCTCGAATGGGTCAGCAGATGGCGGACCGTAACCCGCGCCTTGCCGGGGCCCTGGAAGGCTGGCACGTAGCGCTGGATCGGTGCATCAAGCTCGATGCGATGTTCATCCACCGCGATCATCAACGCGGTGGTGAGCCCGATGACCTTGCTGAGGGACGCGAGATCGTACACCGTGGCGGAGTCGGGCCGGGTGGCGTCATCGATGCCAAGGCGACCGGTCCCGTAGAACCGGTGCTCGCCGCGGAACGAGACTCCGAGCACCGCGCCGGGCGCAGCCTCGGCGGCAATCGCCGAATCTAGATAGGCCGTGATGCCGGACCAGTCCGCCGCATGCAGCGGGATCGATGGCGTCGGGGCCTCGGCGCCGCGCCCGCAGGCGGTCAGGGCGACGACGGCCGTGGCCACGGCGGAGATTCCGAGAGCCGTCGCGCGTCGGCGGGCGCTCACGGCCGTGCTCCCGCGATCGCCGGTCGCTCCAGGCCGGCCCCGAGCGGAAGATCCGGCGGGACCCGCACCGGCAGGTGTCCCGAAATGGCCGCGCCGCTCAGGGCCCGGGCAACGGCCTGCTCACCGAACGTGGTGGCGCTCCACCCGAGCACATACGAGCCGACGCGCGGCGTCTGCGACGCGATGTACGGGGAGCCGAGCGACACGAGCACCGTGGCGCGGGTTGTCGCGGTCGAATCCATCAGCGCGGCCAGCGGTGCCGGCATGCCGATCGTGCCGCGCCACGCGGAGGCGCGCACCGCCACCGCAAAGACCGCGAAGCGGTTGGCACCGAGCGCGGTCTGCGCCGAGTCGTAGCTGGCGCCGCCGCTGGTGGGGCTCAGCCGGAACACGGCGACGCGATGCCCCAGCGTCCGGAGCTCAGCCGCCAGCGCGTTGCCGGCGGCCGGGCTGGTCTCATCGCCGTAGGCCACCAGCGTCAGGCTGCGCGCCGCGGCCCGCAGGCTGTCCACCGCGCCGCCGCTGTCGCGCGCGAGCACGATCGAGCGGGCGGTGATCTCGCGGGCGTTCGTCTGGAACGCCGCCTGCCCCACCACCGCCGGCACGCTGTCGAGCGGGACGGTGCGGCGCTCGACGAGCTGCATCCCGCGCTTGAGTTCCAGAATGCGGCGGACCGAGCGGTTGAGCCGGGCCTCGGTGATCCGGCCCGACCGCACCGCGCGCTCCATCGCGTCGATCGTGACGCGGGGATCGGCGGGCTGCAGCAGCATGTCGGCGCCCGCCTCGAACGCCAGCACCGGCGCCTCGTCGGCGCCCAGCGTGGACACCAGCGCCCCCATGTTGAGGGCATCGGTCACCGTGAGGCCGGTGAAGCCGAGCGAGTCGCGAAGGATGCCGGTCAGCACGCGGGGCGAGACGGTGCCCGGGCGGGTCAGGCCGCTGTCCACCCCGGGCAGCGCGATGTGACCCGACATGACGGCGGTGACGCCCGCGGCGATGGCCGCGCGGAAGGGCACGAGCTCGAGCGAGTCGAGACGGGGCCAGCCGGCGGTGATCACCGGGAGACTGATGTGACTGTCGGTGCCGGTATCGCCATGCCCGGGAAAATGCTTGGCCGTGGCGTACATCCCGTGCTCCTGGATCCCGCGGACGGCCGCTGCCACCAGCCGGGCCACCGCATGCGGGTCCTCGCCGAATGACCGGGTGTTGATGATCGGGTTGGCCGGGTTGTTGTTGACGTCGGCCACCGGGGCAAACGTCAGGTGGATGCCGACGGCGCGCCCCTCGAGCGCGGTCACGCGTCCCACCTCGTAGGCATCGAGTTCCCGGCCCGAGGCGCCTACACCCATATTGGGAGGGAACGGCGTGCCGCCGATCAGCCGGAAGGTCGTACCGCTTTCCAGGTCCGACGCGATCAGGAGTGGCAGCGGCGATCGTCCCTGCAGATGATTCAGCTTGGCGGCGATGTCCAGCGGCGAGCCGATCGAGATGATGATGCCGCCGACGTGGAGCGAATCCACCCAACTCACCGCGCGGCTGAACGCCTCGTCGTCGAAGGCGGCATAATTGCCCGCCACCCATGGCACGACGAGCTGCGCAATGCGGTCGCGGAGCGGCAGCGAGTCGATCAGGCGGTCCAGGTCGCGCGCCTGCATCGGGCGCGGCGCGGGGCCGGCAACGGGTATGCGTCCCGGGGCGCATGCGGCGAGGGCGACCGACAACACGACGAGAGGCCTCAAGTGCACAGAACGCTCGCTCTGATGAGTGGTGTGGCAGTGTGGATCGGGTGCGCGGCGTCGACGCCGCGCGCGCCGGCAGCGTCATCCGCACCCGCGGCGCCGGTGCGGCCGATCGTGCGGCCCGGCATCGACGTGCTGCTCGCCGACAGCATCCATCTCGTGCGCGGCCGGCGGGTTGGGCTGGTGACCAACCAGTCGGGCATCGATGCGCACGGTGTGGGCGACGTCGAACGACTGCGGGCCGCGGGCATCCGACTCGCCGCGCTGTTCAGCCCCGAGCACGGGTTTCGCGGCGCGGCGGACCCGGGCGCGGCGGTGTCGTCCTCCCGCGATTCTGCCACCGGTCTACCAATCTACAGTCTTTACGGCCGGACTTCCGCCCCCACCGACAGCATGCTGCGTGGCGTGGACGTCATGGTGGTGGACCTGCAGGATGCCGGAGCCCGCTACTACACCTATCTGGCGACTACGGTCGAGGTCATGAAAGCCTCAGGCATGCACGACATTCCGGTCATCGTGCTCGACCGGCCGGATCCGATCGGCGCCGCGGTGCAGGGGAACGTGCTCGACACGGCGTACACATCGTTCGTCGGCCAGCTGGCGATGCCGATGCGCTACGGAATGACGCTGGGTGAGTTGGCGCGGCTTGCCGTGTCGGACCTCCGTCTGACGGTGCGGCTGACCGTGGTGCCGGTCGCCGGCTGGCATCGGTCGATGGCGTTCGATGAGACGGGCCTCCCGTTCGTCCGGCCCAGCCCCAATCTGCCGACGCTGGAGAGTCTGTTCCACTATCCCGGGCTCTGCCTGTTCGAGGGTACCAACCTCTCGGTCGGGCGCGGGTCGGACGCGCCATTCGAGCAGGTCGGGGCGCCGTGGCTCGATACCGCCCGCGTGCTCGCGCGGATGGGGGCCGCCCATCTGCCCGGCGTCGCCTTCGAAGGAACGACCTTCACGCCGCGCCACCCCGGTGACGGGAAGTACGCCGACTCGGCGCTGGCCGGCATCCGCCTCCGCGTCACCGACCGCGCGAGCTATGACCCCGCCGCGACGGCGGTCCA
This sequence comes from Gemmatimonadales bacterium, assembly GCA_038250675.1. Lineage (GTDB taxonomy): Bacteria > Gemmatimonadota > Gemmatimonadetes > Gemmatimonadales > GWC2-71-9 > JAICUF01. The sequence goes on along the minus strand of JBBSCB010000020.1, from coordinate 3,947 downwards.
CCTGTTGTCGGTGATCCGCGTTGAGTCGGCGGGCCGGTTCCACTGGCTGGCGCCGCACTTCGACCGGCTGGCAGGCGGTGCCGTATTGCGCCAGGCGATCGATGCCGGCACCGCGCCGGCCGTGATCGTGGCGGGATGGCAGCCGGCGATTCGCGGGTTCGAGAGGCGGCGGGTCCACTTTCTGCTGTATCGCTGATTCGCCGGTACCGCTGATCCATCGCGGCGCCCGCTCTGGCCGGGTCACGCCGGAGTCACGGCCAGGCGACGCGCCCGGCATAGACTGCCGCCACTCATCACACGGAGTGGCAGATGCGACATCCGGTGGCGGTGGTCGCGCTCGGGGCGCTGGCCGGGTGCGCCGGCGTGCCCGCGCCCAGTCTCGGTGCGCCGGGGCCGGCATCGGCGGCGGTCGTCGTGGCCGGGGTGCCACCTGGTCGCGAGCTCCGGCTCCGCTGGCGGGACGGGTCGGTGGTCGAGGGCGTCCTGGTCAGCCGGGATAGCGGGCGGGCCGTGATGCGGATTCCGGCCGGCGACGAGGTGGTCGTGCTGGCGGAGGTGGACACGGTGTGGCTTCGGAGGCCGCGCGCGGCAGCTGCGGCGGCGCGAGGGCTGGCGGGTGGGCTGGTGGCGACGGCCGCCATCGCGGGACTCATACTGGCGAGCCACTGCGAATGCCGGGACCCGTTGCTTTGGGCCTCTGTCCTGCCGCGGATGGTGCTGGTGATGGGCGGTGCGGGGGCACTGGTGGGCAGCATGTCGGCGCTCGGTCCAGCGTGGCGCGTGGCCTTTCCGGCGCCCGCGTGGCGGCGGCCGTGACCCCCGCCGCGCGCGATTGCCCCATGCGGCGCCTGCGGTTATCCTTTCGCGGCTGTAGCGTCGGCCGGACGCCGCCCCGAGTCCCTGCATCCAGCCCGAGGACGGAACCACGGTGAAACTGCTTGGCGCCCTGGAACGGCCCTATTACGCGATCGTCCGCCCGTCGGTCGACGCGCTGATCCGTTCCGGCGTCCGGCCCAACACCATCACGACGGTCGGGACCGGGTTTGTGCTGGTCTCGGCGCTGGCGTACGGCATGGGGCACGTGCGGATCGGCGGGGCGCTGCTGCTGGTGAGCGGCATCGCGGACACGCTGGACGGGCAGGTCGCTCGTGGCGGCGCGATGGAGACGCGGTTCGGCGCATTCTACGACTCGACGCTCGACCGGGTGGGCGACGGCGCGACCTTCATCGGTATCGCCGTCTTTCTGTTGACGGCGCCGGACGTCGCCTGGAGAATCCCGGCGACGGTTCTCTGCATGGTGGCGATCCTGGCGTCGCTACTGGTCTCGTATGCGCGGGCCCGCGCCGAAGGGCTGGGGCTCGACTGCAAGGTCGGCATCGCGCAGCGGGCAGAGCGGATTCTGGGGCTCAGTCTCGCCTCGCTCCTGTTTGGCGCCAGCGCCCGGGCGCAGGTGCTGGAGGCCGTGGTCGCATTGCTCGCGGTCGCCTCCATCATCACCGTCGTGCAGCGCTTCATCTACGTCTATCGCGCCGCGGCCGCTGCCGAGCCGGCGCACGGATCGCCGGCGCACGCGCCGGCGCTCGATCCTCTCTCGAAAGGACGGTAGCAGTGGCTGAACAGACTGTCCGGTACATCGCGCCGGCCAAGGGAAAGCTGGGAGTGCTCTGCGTCGGGCTCGGTGCCGTGGCGACGACGTTCATCGCCGGCGTCGAGAATGTCCGGCAGGGGACGTCCAAGCCGATCGGATCGCTCACCCAGATGGGCACGATCCGCCTGGGCAAGCGCACCGAGGGCCGGGCGCCGCTGATCAGCGAGTTCGTGCCGCTGGCGACACTGCGGGACCTGGTGTTCGGTGCGTGGGACCCGATTCCCCACAACGCCTACGAGGCGGCGCTCCATGCCGGCGTCCTCGACAAGCACGAGCACGTCGAGCCGATCGCGGACTTCCTCAAGGGCGTGACCCCGATGCCCGCCGTCTTTGACCAGAACTACGTGAAGCGGCTCGAGGGGATCAACGTCAAGACCGGCAAGACCAAGCGAGATCTGGCCGAACAGCTGCGGCAGGACATCCGCGACTTCAAGAAGAAGCAGAAGTGCGACCGGCTGGTCATGGTCTGGTGCGCATCCACCGAGATCTTCATCGCGCCCGGCCCGGCGCACTGGTCGCTGGACGCGTTCGAGAAGGCGATGGACGCCAACGACCCGATGATCGCGCCGTCCATGCTCTACGCCTGGGCCGCGCTGATGGAGGGCGTGCCCTTCGCCAACGGCGCGCCAAATCTGACTTGCGATTTCCCGGCAATGGAGCAGCTGGCCAAGGACAAGGGCGTGCCCATCGGCGGCAAGGACTTCAAGACCGGCCAGACGATGCTCAAGACCGTGCTGTCGCCCATGTTCAAGGCGCGCATGCTGGGCGTGGCCGGCTGGTACTCGACCAACATCCTGGGCAACCGCGACGGCGAGGTGCTGGACGATCCGGAGAGCTTCAAGACCAAGGAGGAGTCGAAGCTGGGCGTGCTGGAGCACATCCTGCAGCCCCAGCTCTATCCGGAGCTCTACGGCAAGATGTACCACAAGGTCCGGATCAACTACTACCCTCCGCGGGGCGACAACAAGGAGGGATGGGACAACATCGACATCTTCGGGTGGCTGGGCTACCCGATGCAGATCAAGGTGGACTTCCTCTGCCGCGACTCGATCCTCGCGGCGCCGCTGGTGCTCGACCTGGCGATCTTCTTCGATCTGGCCCAGCGCGCCGGCATGAGCGGCATCCAGGAGTGGCTCTCGTTCTACTTCAAGAGCCCGCAGGTGGCGCCGGGACTCTATCCCGAGCACGACCTGTTCATCCAGCACACCAAGCTCAAGAACACGCTGCGCTACCTGATGGGCGAGGAGCAGATCACGCACCTCGGCATCGAGTACTACCAGGAGTCATGAAATACTTTCACCGGACGCAGCTGGCGCCCGACCTGGCGGCGGCCCGCGCGGCGGAATTCTTCGGAGCCCACCTGGGGCCTACCGAGGAGTTGCCGCGCCGCCGGCGTTTTGCCGGGCCGATCGGCCAGGTGACGGTGACGGCGCAGCCCGAGGGCGGCCACTACACGCTCGTGACCGTCGAGACCGACCAGCCGGGCGAGAGCGAGATCGACAAGCTGGCCAAGCGGTTCCTGACCGTGCTCCACACCGTCGCCGAGCCGGGCCACCGGCCGATCGGCGCGTACTGATCCCCACCGGCGCGCCGTCGGCGCGCCGCACCCGCGTTTTTCCAGGAGACCGATGATGAAGCGGATGGCTACAGCGTGCCGACGAGTCGTTCCCCTCGCCGTGCTCCTGCTCCTCGCCCTGGCCCCAGCCGGGGCGTCCGCGCAGGAAGCCGCCCGGCACGCTGGCGGCGAGGCCGACCTCATCCTGCCGGACCTCGGCCTGGTCTCGTTCTTTGGCGGACTGAGCGGCCGGACGCTCCTGATGGGCGGGCTGGTCGTGTGCGCCCTTGGCCTGCTGTTCGGGCTGCGGATCTACACCCAGCTCCGCAACATGCCGGTGCACCGCTCGATGCGCGAGGTCTCCGAGCTGATCTACGAGACCTGCAAGACCTACCTGATCACGCAGGGTAAGTTCTTGGTGATTCTGTGGGTGTTCATCGGCGCGATCATGCTGTTCTACTTCGGGTTCCTGCGGCACGATCCGGCGATCAAGGTCGCGATCATCCTACTGTTCAGCGTCGTTGGCATCATGGGCAGCTACGGGGTGGCGTGGTTCGGCATCCGGGTCAATACCTTTGCCAACTCGCGGACGGCGTTCGCGAGCCTTCGCGGCAAGCCGTATCCCTGCTACGCCATCCCGCTCAAGGCGGGGATGAGCATCGGCATGCTGCTGATCAGCGTCGAGCTGCTGCTGATGCTCGTGATCCTGCTGTTCGTGCCCCAGGACTACGCCGGCCCCTGCTT
>JBBSCB010000019.1:0-61633 GCA_038250675.1 Gemmatimonadales bacterium | reverse complement strand
CACTATCCTACCCGGCGGGACCCTCCTCCGTTCTGTGCGCGTGAGTATCCCGCGGTTAACTCGCTCCCGGAGGAGGCGACCAGTGGTGGTCTTTCGGGCGTAAGCCGGCGGGCACCGTCGGCGTGCCGGACGGGGCCGCGCTGAGCGGACGGCTGCACTTCAACGATGTGGATGGCGGACGGGCCGCCATCCATGCCGCGGGTGATCGGCTGGCCGCCGTCGTGTTCGAGCCGGTCGTCCTCGCCGCACCGACCCCCGAGTGGCTGGCGATGCTGCGCGCGGAAACCGGCGCGGTCGGGGCGGTGCTCGTGGCGGACGAGATCAAGACGATCTGCCGGCTGGCGGTGGGGGGCGCGGCGGAGCGGTATGGTTTCGAAGCCGATCTGATCGTGATGGGAAAGGCGCTGGCGAACGGTTTCCCGCTGGCGGCGGTGGGCGGCCGCGCCGGCATCATGGCCATGGCCGGCCGCGCCTGGGTCTCGTCGACGCTCGCCACCGAGTTCGTGGGGCTGGCGGCGGCCGATGCGACGCTGAATGTGATGGTGCGCGAGCGGGTGCCGGCGCAGATCGCGCGGACCGGCGGGCAGCTTTTTGCCGGCCTGGAGGAACTGGCCGCCCGGCACGCCGGTCTCGTGCTGGGCGTTCGCGGCCTGCCGGAGATGTGCTTTCTGGAGCTGGCCGACGACGCGGCGTCTGCGGCCCTGGCCCGCGCCATGGCCGATCGTGGGATTCTCTTCAAGCGATCGGCTTACAACTATATCTCGGCGGCGCACGACGCAGCGACCGTCGTGGCGACGCTCGCCGCGCTGGATGAGGTGCTCAGTGCATTGGCGACACGCCGGGCGCCCGCATCCGGTCGCGATCAATGAACTCGCCGCGCACGTGCGCCACGGCATCGATCGCCACGCGGAGCCCCGGCGCCGGCAGCGCGGCGACGCCCACCAGCGTGAGCGCCGGCGTCTTGCCCGGCGGCATGAACGCCGTGACCGCGGCCCGGACGACCGGATAGTCGGCCGGCGTGTAGTTCACCACGTAGACGGTGAGGTGAACCACGTCGGCCGGCAGCGCCCGCGCCGCCAGCAGGACGCGCGACAGGTTGGCGAGCGACTGATCCACCTGGCGCTGGAGGTCGGTGCCACCCACCAGCGCACCCACGCTGTCCAGCGCCACTTGTCCCGAGACGTATACGCTGGTCCCGACCCGGACCGCCTGGCTGAAGCCGTCGAGCGACTGGACGGCGGGCGTGTTGATATGCTCCGCGTCCTGCAGCTCGGGCGGCGGGCCCGTGACGCGCCGCTGCGCCGGTGGCGCGCAGGCGGACGCCAGCAGGAGGCCGAGGACGGCGGCACGCGGTTGCACCTTCATGTGGAGCTCCTCCGATTGCGAGTTGCCGGCTCGACTTCTCCGCGATTCCGGCTCATCTTGCAGGCGTGCTGATCGACGTCCACGCCCACTTCCTTCACGATCGTGGCCCCCGCAACGACTGGCGGGAGCGCAACGCGAGCCGGCTCGAGGCCGGCCGCCGCGTCGGCATCACGTGGCACGTGTCCTCGGTCCTGGGGAGCTGGGGCGCAACCTCGCCCACCTACTTCCCGTCTCCGGCCGACCTGGACCACGCCAACGAGGTACAGCGCGAGCTGCAGCGCCGCCACCCCGGCTGCATCCGCGGCTACGTTACCGTCAATCCGAATTATACAACGCATGCGCTCGCCGAAATTGCACGCGGCGCCGCCGCCGGCATGATCGGCGTCAAGCTGGCGGCCAGCCGCCGGTCCGATGACCCGCTGCTGGATCCGGTGTGCCGCGCCGCTGCGGAGCATGCGTTCCCGGTGCTGCACCACATCTGGCAGCACCGCAGCCGCGAGTATCCGGGACAGGAGGCCTCGGACGCGGAGGAGCTCGGCGCGCTCGCCGACCGCCATCCCGACGTCAACTTCCTGCTGGCGCACATCGGCGGCGGCGGCGACTGGCTGCATTCGCTCCACGCGGTGCGGGACCGGGCCAACGTGTACGTCGATCTTTCCGGCAGCGGCGTGGATGGCGGCATGCTCGAAGCGTGCATCGCGGCGGTCGGCACCGATCGGCTCCTCTGGGGCTGCGACCTCACGATCGATACCGGCTGGGCCAAGCTCCGCTACCTCGAGCGGCTACTCGGCGCCGCCGATCTGGATCGGATCCGGTGGCGCAACGCCGCGGCGATTTTCCCGCCGGGCAGTTTTCCGGAGCCGACCTGATGCGGATCGACGTCAATGCGTTCGTGGGCGCCTATCCGTGGCGGCGTGTGCCGGGAACATCGCCGGTCGAGCTGCTGGCGGCGATGGACCGAGTCGGGATCGACGAAGCCTGGGTCTCCCACCTGCCGAGCGTGTTCTGGCGCGATCCGGCGGAGGGGAACGGCTGGCTCACCGCCGCCTTTGCCGACGAGCCCCGGCTGCGCCCCGTGCCGGCGGTCCATCCGGCGTTGCGCCACTGGCAGGACGAGCTGGACCGGGCGCGCCATGCCCGCGCCCCCGCGGTCCGCGCCGATCCCACCTGGTATGGACTGCCGCCGGCCGGCACCGCGATGCGCGAGCTCGCCGCCGCGTGCGGCGAGCGTGGGCTCCCGCTTATGATGGCGGTGCGCTTGGAAGACGGCCGGCAGCGCCACCCCAACGATCGCGCCGACGAGCTGCCCGCACACGCGGTGCGCGCGCTGGTCCGCAGCCATCCCGCTGTCCGGATCGTGGTGACGCATGCCGAGCGGTCGTTCATCGAGGAAGTGCACTTCGGCTCGACCCCGGAGGAAGCGGCCCGCATCTGGTGGGACGTGAGCTGGGTCTGGGGTCCGCCGGAGGATCATCTCCAGACACTCCTCGGCACGATCGGTCCGGGCCGGTTCCTGTTTGGCACCGGCCAGCCGCTGCGGATTCCGGAAACTGCCGTGGCGCGGCTCGATCTGCTGGACATCTCACCGGCCCATCGCGGACTGATCGAGGCGGGCAACGCCCGCGCGCTGGCGGCCGGGTGAGCGACCTCGTCGCCCGGCTCCAGGACGGGTTCATTCCGGCGGTGCCGGTGCCATTCCGGGGACGCGAGCTCGCGGCGGAGGCGCAGCGGAGCTACGCGCAATGGATGGCGGCGCAGCCGGTGGCCGGCGTCGCAGTCTGGGCCCACACCGGGCGAGGCCCGCACCTCGCCGCCGAGCAGCGGACGCTGGTGCTCGAGGCCTGGCGCGAGGCGCTGCCGGACCGCGTCGTCATCGCCGGCGCCCGCGACATCACGATGGCCATCGAGGCCCGCCGGGGACGCGCCGATGCGCTGCTCGCGTTTCCCGAGGCGCACGACACGGTCGCCCATCATCGGCGGCTGAGCCGCGAGCTGCCGGTGATCGCGTTCTACCTTTACGAAGCGGCCGGCGGGGTGAGCTACGATGACGCGACGCTCGACGCGATCCTCGCACTGCCCAACGTCATCGGCCTCAAGGTGGCGACCCTCGACTCGGTGATGACCTTTCAGCGGATCGCGACACTCATGCGGCGCCACCCGGACAAGCTGCTCATCACGGGCGAAGATCGCTTTCTCGGCTACTCGATCATGCTCGGCGCGCGCGCCGCGCTGGTGGGAATGGGCGCCGCCGTCACCGCACTCCAGGCGTCGTTGCTCGGCGCTGCCCGCGACCGTGACTGGACCCGGTTCGTTGCCGCCTCGGCGGCCTGCGACCGGCTGGCGCAGGCGACCTTCATTGCGCCGATGGAAGGCTACATCCGCCGGGTGCTATGGGCCGCCGCGGCCGACGGCGCGCTTCCCGACGACGCGTGCGACGATCCCTGGGGCCCGGAGCTGGGTGACGATGAACGAGCGGCCGTACGCGCCGCGGTCCGCGATGCGCACGCAGCTGGCGCGTGACGCCGAACGCTTTGGCCGCGCGTGGCCAGCGGACTGGGTGGACCACGTGCGCGACGCCTACCGGATCGAGCTGGCCACGCACTACCTGGGCGTGCCGGTGCCGCACCCGATCGGCAAGGCCTCCGGGCAGCTGACGCTCCGCGCCGACCAGCTCGAAACGGATGCGGAGGCGGGGCTGGCCTTTGCGGTGCTGAAGACCGTCATTGGCGAGGACGCGGCGGGCGAGCGCACCATGGCCGCGTGGGCCACCCACGAGACCCGCATGCGGGTGGCGCGGCGCGTCGAGGCGGACGGTCGCGAGGGATGGACCGTCACGTGGAAGGGGCGGGGATGGGACCAATCGCTGGAGGAGTACCTCGCGCTGCTCCGCGCGGGTCGCGACCTGCACCGTTCGGGCCGGCTCCTCGCCGTGCCCTCGGTCAAGTACCATCTCCCTCCGACGGGCGAGCCGTTCCATGTGGCGGAATATCAGCACACGACCCGGCGGCTCGAGGAGGCATGGGGCGACGGCCCGCTGCTGCTGGAGAAGGATTTCTCGCCGACGCTGGCCGGCGATCCGCTGGCCGACGAGCGCCCGGCGATACTCCGCTGGCTGCGCGAGGTGCCCGGCCAGATCAGGGCCGCGGCGCGCGGCCCGGTACGACTCGGGCTCAAGCTGATGAACGCCCGCTTCGATGACGCCTTCCAGTGCGAAATGGTTCGCGCGTCCGACGCGGCCGACGGGCTAACGGTGTTCAACCGGCTCTGGGACTCCGATGCGGCGGTCGCATACGGCGGATGGGCACTCAGCGATCGAAATTTCCGGGTGCTGGACCAGTGCGGCCGCGTGCCCCTGCCACTTTCGGGCACCGGGAACGTCTGCTCGGGCCGGATGGTGCTCGAGTACGCATCCCGCGGCTGCGGTACGGTCCAGCTCCACACTTTCCTTCAATTGCCGCTGGCGGCCTATCCGGCCACGGCTGGCTCGCGCACGGCGCGCGCGCTGCATGCCCTCGTGTTCGACCCGCGGGACGGACTTGTGAGCGGGCTGCTCGACCTGGAGGCCCGCGACGCACTGCAGCGGCGTGACGGGCTCCTCCACTTTGCCGACGTGTGCGGGGCGCCGGGATGACGTTTCGCGTCGATCGGGTCGAGCTCTACGAGCTGACGCTGCCGCTGGTGACGCCATTCGTCATCTCCGGTGGCACGATGCGCCAACGGCGATCGCTGCTGGTGCGCCTGCTCGACGGTGAAGGCGGCGAGGGATGGGGGGAGTGCCCGCCATTCGAGCTGCCGTTCTACTCGGAGGAGACGCTCGCCGGCGCGCGCTGGCTGCTGGAAACGCTGCTGGTGCCGCGCGTGGCCGGTGCGTCGTTTGCCGGGCCCGAGGCGGTGGACGAGGCGTTGCGGCGGGGCGTCCGGGGAAATCCGTTCGCCCGCGCCGCCATCGAGACCGCCGCCTGGGACCTGGAGGCCGATCGCCGCGGTTTGGGTCTCGCCGACTTGCTGGCCGAGCGTCTGGCTGAGCCGATTACGAATCGCATCCCGTGCGGCGTTGCCCTCGGCATACCGGAGCGGCAGGATGTCGGAGCGCTGGCTGCGGCGGTCGGCGCCGCTGTGGAGCAGGGCTACCGCCGGGTCAAGATCAAGGTCATGCCGGGGTGGGACCGTGCAGCCGTGGACGCCGCGCACCGGGCGATGGCGGACAGCGGCCTGCCGCTTACGGTGGACGCCAATGGCGGGTACGAATGGCCCCAGCACGAGGCGGCGCTGAGGTCGCTCGATGCGGCGGGGCTGCTGTACATTGAACAGCCGTTGCCGGCGGACGAGCTGCTGGGCCATGTTCGTCTGGCCGCGGCACTCTCCACCCCGATCTGCCTCGACGAGACGCTGCGCGATGCGCGGGCCGCTCGGCAGATCGACGAGTTGGGCGGGCCGCTCGTCTGGAATGTGAAGGTGCACCGCGTCGGCGGGCTGAGCGAGGTCTGCCGGATCTACGGTGTGGCCCGCCGGACCGGCGCGGCGCTGTGGGCCGGGACCATGCCCGAGTCCGGACTCGGCAGCCAGGCGGCGCTTGCGGTCGCCGCGCTCCCTGGCTTTGTGTACCCGTCCGATGTCGAGCCGAGCGCGCGCTGGTTTGGCGCCGGCGCCGACATCATCGAGCTCACGATGGATCAGGCCGGCACGATGGCGGTCCCCCGGCGCTCGATTCGGCACCACCTGGACCACGACCGCCTGGCCGGCGCCGCGGTCCGACTCGGCGGCGGTTAACAGGCGAGAGCCCGATGCGTCACGCGGCGTCGGGATCGATTCTCGAACCAGAGGGAGGGATGGGCATGTCGTTTGGCAACTTTCGCGGGGTGACGCTGGCGCTGGCCGTCGGGATGGCCGGCCTGAGCGCCGGATGCGGCGGCGGGCACACGCCGGCGCCGGGTCGCGTGTACGCCGTAGACGCGCCACCGGCGGAACGGGTCGAAGTGCGCGGCGCCCCTCCGAGCGGGGCCTGGGTGTGGATCCCGGGTCACTATCGGTGGCAGGTACCCGACTACGTCTGGCAGGGCGGTCACTGGGACCGCATTCCCCGCGGGCGGAAGCGCTGGGAGCCGGGACACTGGGCGCACGTGCGCCGCGGCTGGTACTGGGTCGAGGGCCGCTGGCGGTAGGCCGGAGCGGTCCCACGGTCCGCCTGTCCTGACCCACCGGCCGGGGCCGGTGGCCCGCGCCGGGCCCCTCCTGCCGCATTTCCACGGCTTGCCGTGCGATTGGACGCGCACCCGGGCCGCGCTATTATTGGGCAGCGCGCACCGCGCAAATCCCCCCATGCTCTTCCCTGACCCACTGGATGCATCCCGTGGTACAGACCCAGCAGAGCGTGCCGGCCACGATCCTGGTGGTCGAGGACGAGGATTCGCTGCGGGACCTGATCGTCCGAATGCTTCGCGCGGAAGGTTACTCGCCGCTGGAGGCGAAGGGCGGACGGGAGGCCCTTCACGTTCTCGAGCACTTTGAGGGACCGGTCGACCTGGTCCTGCTCGACATGGTCATGCCGGTGATGGACGGTGGCCAGGTGGCCGCCGAGCTCGCGCGAACGCGGCCGACGCTGCGCTTGCTGTGCATGTCGGCCTATGCGCCGGCCGAACTGGCGGACTTGGGTCTCCGCAGTCCTGACGCGCCGTTTCTCCGCAAACCCTTCATGCCGGACCAGCTCTATCGGCACGTGCGCCAGGCGCTGAAACCGTGATCGACCGCCGCCAGCGGCCCTGCCGAGACACTGCATGAGGTCCTGGCGCGGATAACGGCCGGACGGCGCTCTCGCTGCTCGATGCGCGGAACGCACCGGCCGATCTCGTCGTGACCGATCCGGTGATGCCGCAAATGGGCGGAAAAGAACTGGGGAAGGAACTGGGCATCCGGAGTTGCTGGCCGCGCGCGTGCGCGAACTTTTGACCCGCTAGGCGGCGCGGATCTCCCGGACCCGGCGGATCAGCTCGTCGGCGGTGAATGGCTTGCGCACGAACGGCAGGTCATCGGTGCAGATGCCCTGCAGGAACAGTTCCTCCGGCGTGTACGCGGATGCGTACAGGATCGACGTGGCCGGCCAGCGGAGCTTGATCTGGCGCCCCAACTCACACCCGTCAAGCCCCGGCATGATTACGTCCGTGATCACCAGGTCGATCTGGAGCACCGCCGTCTCGAGCACCCCGAGCGCGGCCTCGCCGCAGTGCGCCTCAAGCGAACCGAACCCCGCTTCAGCCAGCATGCGCTTGACGACCATGCGCACGGTCGGTTCGTCGTCCACCACGAGGGCGAGATTCGACATCAGCGAGGCGGACGACGGCTCCGCGGGCAGTTGAGACATGCAGCCTGGCCGGCCAGGGGTGACGACACGTTGGATAAGGGTGCCCGAATATAGCGCCCGAATCGCCCCGCTGACAGGGAGCACGCTATCCTGCCGCCGGGCCGCCAGGCGCAACGGGCCGGGGGGCGCAGCCGTACATTGGAGGCTGCGCATCCTTCAGTTCTCCTGCCGAGGTCGCCATGCAAGCTGAGCCGCTCATCGATTGGCCCGAGCCGCTGCTCCATCTGGTGGAGTTTGCGGCCATCTTCCTCGCCGCCGGTGCGGTCGGCTTTCGCTACTCGGCGCTCCGCGGACGGCTGGGCCTGCCCGGCACTGCGGGCGGTGGCCACGACGCGCGGGTCTACGCCGATGCGGCTCGGCGGGCCGCGCTGCTGGGCATCCTGGGGTCGCTTCTCGGTGCCGGCATGCTGGTGCGGTCGCTGGTGGGGGTGGCGGTGCGGCGCCATGTGGGGGTGGTCCAGCTGGTCACCGGCAGCTTTCTCACCGGCGCGGAAGTAGTGCTGATGGCACTCGCGATCATCGGCTTCGCGCTGGCGAGCCGGGGCGTGCGAGCCGGCTGGCTGCTCGCGGCGGTCGGCGTCGTCGTGGGGCAAGTCCGCGGCCTGCTGCTGGGCCAGATATCGCGGCAGGTCAATCCGATGCACGTGCTTTCCGGCGCGCTGTGGATCGGCACGCTCTTCGTCCTGGTCTTCGCCGGGATCAGCGTGGTGCTGCGCGACGAGCCGGCCCGGGAGCGCCGGGGCGCGATCGTGGCGGACATGGTTAACGGCTTTTCGCCGCTGGCGCTGGTCTGTGGCGGCCTGCTGGTGCTGTTCGGGGCGATCACCGCGTGGCGGCACCTCCACACGCTCAGCGCGCTCTGGACGACACCGTACGGCTATGCGCTCATCGCCAAGCTCTGCGTCGTCGCGGTCGTCTTTGGTCTCGGCGCGTGGAACTGGCGCCGTCAGCGTCCCACGCTCGGAAGCGAATCGGCGGCCACCGCCGTGCGGCGCTCCGCCAGATATGAGCTGACCGCGGCGGCCATCGTGCTCTGCATTACGGCCATCCTGGTCAGTCTGCCGTCGCCCCGTCGGCCGGGCGCGCCTGAGGGGCCGCGCGGCGAGCGGCCGGCCGGTGCGCCGTCGGCCGGTGCGCCGTCGGCCGGTGCCGAGGCGCCGCGCTGACGACCGCCGGCCTGGGCGATCCGGCCGCGCTCGCGGCACGGCTGCCACCCGGGCTGCGCCTGGGCACCTCGAGCTGGACCTATCCGGGATGGCGCGACGTGGTCTACCACCAGCGATATCCCGCGTCCGGCGCCGCCGCGGCGATGCTGGGCGAGTACGCCCGCTATCCGCTGTTCCGGACGGTCGGGATCGATTCCACATACTACCGCCCGCCCGATCCGGAGACGCTCCAGGCGTATGCCGAGCGCCTGCCGCCGGGCTTTCCCTGCGTCAGCAAGGTCTGGGAGCGGATCACGGTTCACAGCTTCGGCCGCGGCGCCGGTGCGCGGGCCGGCCATCGCAACGACGATTTCCTCAATGCCGACCTCTTCCTCGACACCGTCTTCGACGTCTATCGCGATCACTTTGCCGGCCACACCGGTCCATTCGTCTTCGAGTTTCAGGCCATTCCGCGTGCCGCGGGCATCGGTCCGGAGTCGTTTGCGGACCGGCTCGATCACTTCTTCGAGCGGCTGCCGCGCGGAGCGCGCTACGCGGTCGAAATTCGCAATCCGGACTTCCTTCATCCGGCCTACTTCGCGGTGCTGCGCGAGCACGATGTGTCGCATGTCTTCAACTCGTGGACCCGGATGCCGTCGATCGGGGCGCAACTGGCGCTGGCCGACGCGCTCACGGCGCCGTTCGTGGTGGTGCGCGCGCTCATGCGGCCCGGCCGGACCCACGCAGAGACGGTGGATGCGTTCGCACCGTTCGACCGCCTGCGGGAGGAAGCACCGGACGTGCGCGACGACATCGCGCGGCTGATCCGGCTCGCCAACGAACGCGAGATGGAATCGTTCGTGCTGTTCAACAACCGGCTGGAGGGATCGGCCCCGCTCACCATCGGGGCGATGGCGGGGATGCTGGCGGGGTAGGGCGCCGATTCGGGGCTCTCCCCGGGCCCACCGTAGCGCCGCTCAGCGATGGCTCGAGTCCGGTGCCTCCGCCGCGATCCACATCTCCCGCGCGATCCGCCAGAGGTTGTCCGCCCCGCGGCGGAGCAGGAGGAGCATGCGGCCCCGGCCGTCGAAGTCGGGCCGCCCGTTGGGAAAGCCGGCCACCAAGTGCTCCTCGCACCACTCCGATGCCCACGACGCCGACCCCTTGACCCCGTGACATTGCAGGTGCCGGGCAGGAGTCTCACGCCGTCCGCCTCCCAGAGCGCCAGCTGCGCGGCGCTGTCCAGCCGGCGAGTGGCGCTGGCGAGCGACGTGTTGAAGGCGTCGTGGTAGAGCCGACCAATTGGAGCTCAAGCTGCGCCTGGTTCTCCGTCGGAAACACCGGCTGACCGGGAATCGGAAAGTACAGGATCGCAAAGATTGCGGTCGGGCGAACTGGTGATCGACGGGATCACCGACAAGCGGATCACCACCATCCCGCTGGGTGGTGACGCGGGGAACACCAGGTACGATGCGGAGGTGGTTGGTGGTGATCCCGATGTGCTGGCAATGGATCCGGCGTGGCACCGGCTGTACGTGGCGACCGAATCCGGCAGGCTCTGGATCTATCAGGTCAGCGGGGCACAGGGGACGTCGATCGGCCCTCGATGGCCGGCCGGGGCTGCGGATGCTACTCCTTGTGCTTCTTTTCGAACAGCCGCTCCCACGCCTGCTGCATCCCCCGCGTGCTGCCGAGGCCCACGGCCAGGGCGAAGGCGACGCCGATCGAACCGAACGCGATCAGGAACGCGGCGAGGACGATCTGCCGCGCCAGCCCGAGTTGCCACAATGCCAAGGCACCCACGAGGGAGAGCAGGGTGCTCTTGAACACCTTCGCCACCAGGCGGGGGTGGGCGAAGTCCTCCTCCTCCAGTGCTTCCTCCACCCGTTCAGCGAGCGTGCTGGCGAGCAGGACGCCGACGCCAACGATCAGCGCCACGAGCACGAGGTTGGGCAGGTAGACCAGGACCTGGTCCAGTAACCGTGACAGGACCGTGAGGCCCCAGATCTGCAGCGCGTTGTCGAGGAAGAGCAGCATCACCAGGACGCCAACGGCGGTGCCGACGCCGTTCGACAGCGCGGCGCGCACATCGCCCTTGCTGAAGGCGGCGCGCCAGCCCTGCTGCGTGCCCAACCGGTCGAGGCGGACCCAGATGAGCAGCCGGACGACGGCCCGTTTGGTGAGCCAGCCCAGCACGACGCCCACGGCGAGGACGACGAGCCCCCCAGCGAGCGTCGGCAGGTATTCGGAGACTCGAGACGTGAACTCCCGGATGGGTCCGGTGGCGGTCGCCTGGATCATCTAGTGCCTCATGAAGAAAATGCGTTCAAATCGGCGGACCCGTTGCTCCTCCACCTTGCGCACCACGATCACCGCGTTCCGGTCGTGTCGCGCCAGGAGGGCGGGGATGGTGTCACCGATGAGTGGGGTGAGCGATCCGGTCGCCGGCGCGCCGATCAGGATGAGTTCGCCGGCCTTGACGGCACGGGTGATGGCGCGGGCCGGATCGCGACGGCGGAGCACGTTCAGCACGACCTCGGGGCCCATGACCACGACCAGTTCACGGGTCGCGTCGGCCTGCTGCTCTGCCTGCGCATGGGGCAGGGCACGGTCGATCACCGTCACGGCCCGGGTGGGAGCGCTGAACCATTCCCCGAAGGCCGGCGCCAGCTGCGCGGCGAGCTCCGAATTCGGGCCCCGGGTGACGGGGACGACGATGCCGCCAATGGCCTCGGGCCGGATGGTGCCGGAGACGACGCCCACGTGACACGGCGCCTCCTGCAGCACGCGCTCGACCATGGACGACACCAGCCTCTCCATGAACGAGGGGCGTGCCGCCTGGCCGATGATGAGGAAATTGCACTCCTCCTCCCGCGCCGTCTGCACCAGGGCGTGGCTCACGCGGTGGCCGATCTGGACCACCCCGCGGGCCTTCACCCCCCGCGCCTCGGCGTAGCGGACGGCGGCCTCGAGGACTTGGTTGGCGCCCGCCAGCACGGTTCCCTCAGCGGTGAGCGGATCGCCCTCGGGAACCTCCACCACGTGCAGGACGACCAGCTCGCCCTGTTGCTTCCGCGCCACCGCCAGCGCCGCCTCCATCAGCGTGCTGACGCGCCTGATGCCGGAGATGCCCACCAATACGCGGTACTCGGAGCGATCGATCCGGTCCATCCAGGTGGTGCGGGCCTGAAACGCCGTTTCCCGCTGCCGGCTGTACGTCATGTAGAACACCCAGCCCATCACGATCCACGCCCCGGCGGCGGCCCAGGCCAGGGGATAGCCCTTGAACATGAACACCGCAATGAACAGCATCGCACCGATGGCGACGACGGGAATGAACGGCACCCAGGGGACCTTGTAGCCCCGGTCGAGCTCAGGCCGGGACTTGCGGAGCCGGATGAGGGCAATGTTGACTCCTCCGAACAGCAGCAGGAACATCACGCTGGCCGCGGCGGCCACGTCCTCGATCGGCAGGACGATCGCCATGACGATGATCAGGATGGTGGAGACGATGATGGCGACGTGGGGTGTGCCGCGAAGCGGGTGCACCCGCGCCATGGCCTGGGGGAGGCTGGCGTCGCGTGCCATCGCGAACGCCACACGCGAGGAGGAATAGATCGTCGCGTTGAGCGCCGAGAGGGTCGAGAGCAACCCGCCCACCAGGATGACGATGCCCCCGCCGATGACGAACTGGTTCGCTGCGGCGACGAGGGCGACTTCCTTCGCCTGACCGAGGTACGCGGTCACCGAGAGGCCGGCCGGTGGTGTCACGGCGCCGATCGCCACCACGGCGACCAGGAGATAGATGGGGATCACGATGATCAGTGAGAGGAAGACGGCGCGAGGGATGTTGCGCTTTGGATCCTCCACTTCCTCGCTGGTCTGGGCGATGATCTCGTAGCCCTCGAAGGCAATGAAGGTGAGCCCCATCGCCGCAAACACGCCGCCCAGTCCGTTGCTCATGAATGGGGTGAACGCGCCCTGCCATCCGGTCTTCTGCGCCATCGTCCACAGGCCGACCACGATGAATGCGCCGATAATGACGATCTTGCTGATCGTCACCACGTTGCCGGCCTTCCCGGCTTCGGAGGCGCCGCGGAGGTTGATCGCGGCGAAGAGGATGCACGCCCCGATGGCGAGCCAGATCTCGAGGGGGACGAACGGCGTCACCACGTCATGGATGCCGATGACCGCGAGGACCTCCCTCGAATAGGCGCCGAAGCCGAGGGCATAGAGGGAGCAGGCGACGGCGTGGGCGAACCAGTCCATCCAGCCCGCGAGGAAGCCGCTGGGGTCGGGAAGGGAATGCTTGATCCACAGGTACCCACCGCCCGCTCCGTGGATCGCGCCGCCGAGTTCCGCGTAGGCCATCGCGGTCAGCAAGGCAACCAGGCCGTTGAGCAGGAACACCAGCACGAGTGCCGGACCCGCCACCCCGGCGGCGATGCCGGTCAGGACGAAGATGCCGGCGCCGATCATGGCGCCGACCCCGATCATGGTGACGTCGATGAGCCGCATCTCGCGGCTCAGCCGGACTTCAGCTGGCATCAGGGCGCTTTCACTGGGGATGGCGGAGTGTCGCCGGGCACGCGGGCGGGCGCAAGGCAGCCGTCCCCCTGGGACGCGGGCGTCCTCCTGCCGGTGACGCTACCCGACCGCACTCGGATCGGTCTGGGCCACGGGCCAGACGCGAGTGTTGGGGAAGCCCTTGAAGTAGGCCGCCACCGATTCGCTGGTGCCGCTGACATAGACGGTGTCGCCGGCGAGGACCTCGAACGCGGGATCGAACTCCACGATGACCTCCTCGCCCCGCTCAACCGCGACGACGGAGCATCCCGTCCGCGCCCGGATGCGGAACTCCTCAAGCGGCCTGCCGGTGAGACTCTCGCCGGAGGTGGTCACCAGTTTGATCGCCGTCTCGAGCGACACCGATTCCTGTCCGAGGATGTGGTAGGTGAGCAGCTGTCCTGCCACCTGGCTGACGGAGAGCGCGAAGTCCGCCCCGGCGCGGTGGATCCGGGAGACGTTCTCGACCCGACTGGCCCCGGCGATGATCACGGCATCGGGGGCGACGCTGCGGACGACGGCGGCGGTGAAGATGGTGGCGCTGTCGGTCCCGAGGGTGAGCACGATCGCTTGGGCCTCCCGGGCGCCGGCCCGCTCGAGCACTCGGGCATTGAGGGGATCACCGACAATGTCGACCCCGGGCGACGCGTGGACGTCGAGGACGTGCAGCTGTTCGTCGGCGTCGCGCAGCAGCTCGGCCACCTTCTCCCCCAGCGAGCCGTTGCCGATCACCAGCATCGCCCCGCCCCGCGGGGAGGTGGCCACCATGCGGCCCAGCCGGCCGATGGCCTCGTGACTGCCGACCGCGACCAGGATGGTGCCAGGATCGAGCCGCGTGGCGATCGGCGGCTGGCGGAGCAATTCGCCGTTGATCCACATCCCCACGATCGTCGCCCCGGTGGTGCTACGGATCCCCGCCTCGGCGATGGTCTTGCCCGCCACGGTGCTGCCGGAATGGAGCCGGAGCTCGGCCACTTCGAGATGCTGGCCGAGGTGGCGGACACCGGCCACGCGCGGGCTGATCCGGGCGCTGGCGCGAGCGGCGAGCGCGGCGGCGAGGACGTGGTCGGGGGTGAAGGCGACGGAGGCGCCCGCGCGGAGCATCGGCGGGCGGTGGAACGGCTCGTCCATCAGCGCCAGGATTGGGCCGGTGAAGCCATGGTAGCGTGCCGCGAGGGCCATCGAGGCGTTGTCGTTGTCGTCCCCGTTGAGGACCATCCCGCGCGCCCCGATCAGGTTGGTGAGGTCGGGGTCTTCCTCCTCGAGGTTGCCGAAGACCACCCGCCGCCCCCGTCCGCTGAGCCGACGCGCCAGCGCCTCGTCCTCCTCGAAGATCGTCACGGGCACCATGGCCTGGTCCAGCTCACGGATCAGCGAGGTCACGGCCGGTCCATATCGATAGATGAGGACCTGACCCTTGAGGTTCGAGAGCTTGGTGGGGAGCCGGGCCTCGAAGCGCTCCTCGAAGAACGGGAGCAGGAAGATCGGGAAGATCATGAACAGCAGGAACAGCCCGAGGAACTGGACCGAGATGACAAAGGCTTGCATGAGCGGGTTGGTCCAACCGGTGTCCCGTCCGTACCCGGTGGTCGTCAGCGTTTCGGCGGCCCACTCGAGACTGGCAATCAGGGTCCGCGGGCGGCCCTCGAGGTACCCCATGCCGAACTGATAGAGGAGGGCCAGGACGAAGAGCGTCACTGGCAGCGCCAGCAAGAGGAGCATCAGCCGGCGGTAGGATCGGGCGAGGCGTGGCATCCCGACTAGTCTCGCCCCTCCGGCACGCTTCCGCAATCAGCGTCGGTAGGCGTCGCGGCCGCGGCCGCGACCTGCCGCTTAGCGACCGGAGTCATCTCTGAACGCCACATCGGATTCTTTTCAACGGACGGAACCCATGTCACCGCTCGCGGGCATCGCCGCGACGGACCGCCGCAACCGCTTCTCTCCAGCTATGAACGGTGTCCAAACGGGACCAACGTCAACTTGAAGGCTGATTTCGCAGGCCATTGGACACGCCAACGGACACCCTCACAACGATTGGGTGACCAATGAAAAACCCCACCTGTGTGAGAAGCACAACCGGGGCAATCACTTAGCTTCATGGGCCCGGCGCGACTCGAACGCGCGACCTCTTGCTCCGGAGGCAAGCGCTCTATCCAGCTGAGCTACGGACCCTCGTTTTGGGGCAGGGAATAGTCGCCCCGCGACCGCGATTTTGCAACCGTCACGCAGCGCCCGCCGGCACCGCTTCGCGGCCCTGCGGCAGCCACACCATCCGCCCGTCGATTGCGTCCGGCACAGCGACGCCAAGCCAGGAGAGCATGGCCGGAAACAGGTCCACCGTGCGGAGCGGCACCGCGGGTACGGGGGCGCTCGACCAGAGCGGCGTCTGCATGTGCGAGCGCACGAGACTGCCATGCCCGCTCTTGTGCTCCGGCACCTCGAAGCGCCGGCGGAAATCGTAGCCTTCCCGGGCCACGACGATCAGGTCGCCGGCGCGGGGCGCCCGGAACTGATCGAGCAGCTGCATCACGGCATCGGGATAGGCCGCGTCCCAGCTCGCCGCAAGCCAGCGCTCCGCATCGCCCCGGACCGTGCCACCCAGCTCGAGCGGGTCCCCTCGCAGCGGGCGATAGATGAACTCGCCGCCCGACGGCTCGATCAGCGCCTCGCCATTCCCCGACGCCACTGCCACGGTCCCGCCGCCCGCCTCGGCCGCCACGAAGGCGACCGCGGGTTCCGCCACCAGCGCCGCCACGAGATCGCGTCCCACGCCGAACATCGCCGGCGCGCGGAGCGCCGCCATCGGGTAGCGGCCGGCGTGACGTTCGTTGGGGCGCGCATACACCGTGGCCGAGCAGTTGCCGGCCACCATCACGGCGGCCAGCGGATCGCGGGTCCAGATGACGGGATGCGAGAGCGTCCGCACCCCCTCTGCGCGGAACCAGTCGGCCAGGTCGAGATGGGTATGGATCGGTGCGGCGCCGTGGTCGCTCACCAGCAGGATCAGCGCATCGTCCAGCTCGCCCCGCGCGGCAAGGCGCTCCCGCAGCCGACCCACGGTGCGGTCCACGCCGCGGAGCGCACGAAGCACCCCGGGCGATTCCGGCGTGGCCTGGTGGGTGTAGCCGTCCACGGCGGGAAACTGTACAAAGACGAATCGCCACGGCTGTTCCGCCGCCCGCAGGAGATGCCGCGTGGCGGTGTCGTCCAACGGCTGGTGCCACTGCGCGTAGTGCGCCAGCGTACCCCAGATCCATCGCTCGCGCCGGGCCGGATTCCGTTCCGGCGTGAGCCCGCGCGAGATCATCGTGAAGATGGCGAGACTCTCCGGCACCAGCTCGAAGATGGTGCGCACGTCCGGCGCGATGTCGCCGTCGAGCCGGCCGGCCTGGTAGCCGCAGTAGCTGCGCACCCGCTCGCGGTCGCGCCACCAGCGCCCGCCGAAGGCCGCCCGGTCCATCCATCGAATCGACGGGATGTTGCAGCGGCCCGGCGTGCACCCAGTGAGGAACGGCAGGTAGGCGACGCTGGTGGTGGACGGGAAGACGCTGATGGCCCGGCTCACGCCCGTGCCCTGCGTCATCCGGGCCAGCTCCGGCAGGTCGCCTGCCGCGAGCGCGCGCTCGGCCACGTCGGGTCGCAGGCCGTCGACCAGGAGCAGGAAGCAGCGCTTCATGCTGACTTCACCGCGTCGCCCGGCACGGTGCCTCCGGCCGTGTCGGGCGCGGCCGGGTCCGGCTCCTCGTACCGGTTCATGTTCCGGGCCCCGCGGATGGCAAAGACGAGCAGCACGACGCTGGCAATCGCGATCCACTTGCCGGGAACGTGCAGCGCCCAGCCCACCGCGGCGAGCCAGGTGTAGCGGCCGCCACGCCCGAGGACCACCGAGAGCTGATACTTCCACATGGGGAAGTGGCCGAGGACCGCCAGCACCCGCATCGGGTAGTGGGGCACGATCGGCAGGATGCAGGTGCCCACCAGCGACCAGAACGGCGCCTTCTCGTACCAGGAGAGGGTCCAGCGGGTGATGGGATGCGCCCGGAAGCCGCGCGTCGAGTCCCGCGCCAGCAGCCGGCCGAGCAGCTCCATGTTCCACGCCTCGATCAGCACCGTCGCGGCCACGCCCAGCACCACGACCATCCAGATGGGGTAGTTGTTGCCCAGCCAGATCACGTAACCGTCGTAGGGGAGCGGGGCCAGCGAATTGCCGAGGAAGGTGTATGGCACGTAGTAGATCAGTTTGGCATTCCCAGGCCACGCAAACGCCAGGGCGACGGCGGCCAGGCTCAGCACAGCCATGATCACGGGATAGAGCCATGCTGGATGGCGGGGCACGATGGGGGCCTCGAGGCGAGGCGGAATCGGCTTCGTCGTCAACGACCGGGCTCCTGAAAGTGCGGCCGCCGGCACGACCGGGCCGGCGGCAAGTGCTCCAAGCTAACCCGGTCGCGGGGTGAGTGCCCCGGCGTCGATGCCTCGCTGGTGCCGCGAGGGCTTCACCGGACCACGATACTAACGCGAGGTCGCCTTCGGCCGCGAGTGATTGCGGGACGTCCGCCACACAATTGCTCGCGCTGATGCACCGAGCGTACAGACGCCGCGCGGCTGACCGCTGTCGCCGGCCGATGTGGCGACGGTCTCCGCGTCGCGGGTGCGCCACCGGCGGCAGAGCAGCGCCGACGGGTCGACGCCAGTCAACTTCAATCGAAATGCGTTCTTGCCGTCGCGGGCGCGAGCCGCACGGCGGAGCGGCGGCGGCAGTCGCCGCGGATGCGCCGCCCTCCGTGGCGGCGGAGCGCGCGTGCAAAAATGTGCAGCACGCGAATTGCAGCAATGCGCTCGGGGCCAGGTCCCGTTTCCCGCGAGAGGGGTGCACCATGATCACTTTCCGCAAGGTCGTCTCCGCCGCCGTCCTGACACTGCTTGTCGCCGTCGCCGCGCCGGCCGCGCACGCGGACGGGGTGATGATTCCCGGCGGGTCGATCGGCACCAGTCTCTATAAGTCCGGCACCGGCAATATTTTCGCGATGTTCGTCGGATCGCAGGCGTGGTACAGCGACGACCTCTACTTCTATCTGACGGTGGGCGGGTCCAGCACGCTCCTCTTCAATAACCACACCGCCATCGAGGGTCAGACGATCGACATCGCGGCCTCCTCAACGCTGGCCACCGGGGCGGAAGCGATCTTCTCGATCTGCGCCAACCTGGTCACGGCCAGCACGCCCTGCACGTCGGTCGGGGCCCAGACGCCGGGCAACCAGTATTACAGCGGCCCGGCCTCCCGCAATCCGGACGGGCAGTTCCACGCGGAGGTCTGGACCCGGGCGGCATGGCTGGCGGGGTGCGCCGCGGTGCCGACCAGCTGCACCGCGGCCGGTGTGGCGGCCGTCGCGGCCGATCCCACCTTTGACTACATCATGGGGTTTGAGGATTCGTACGATCACAACATCGACAGCGATTTCAACGACCTCATCTTCGCCGTCCGGGGCACCACGACGCCGGAGCCGATGACCATGTCGCTCCTGGCCACCGGCCTCGTCGCGATGGGCGCGGCAGGGCGCCTGCGCCGCCGTCGCTCGGCCTAGCACCGCCGCGGCCCTTGTGCCGCCCACACGAAAACGCCGCCTTCCCCTGGGAAGGCGGCGTTTCATTTATCGATCGGGCACCCGGATTTGAACCGGGCACCTCCTGCTCCCGAAGCCCCAGGCGAGGGTTGAGCGGCGTTAACCGGCGCTCGTTCAGCCTCTGAGCTGCCGGAACCGCGCCCTCTGGCGCTCGGCGGCTGCAGCCGGGACACCCGCGGACGTGGGTGCCGTGCCCGAAGCGGCATAAAGCACACCGATCCTCTCCCCCGCGTCTGAGATGGCCCCACCAGGGGGAGAAGATCGCCGCGATCTGGACGCCGACCAGCGACTGGAGCGCGCGCCCGCCGTCAAGTGCCGGCTATGCGCTCGCCCGACCTCCGCGCCGCCGGCTCCATCCCACCAACCCAACCACCGGCACGCCAAGCAATGCGAGCGTCCCGGGCTCGGGCGTGGTGGTGAAGCTGTTGACGAGGGAAAGATGCGCCGTGCCGAACTCCTCCGGCTCGTTGCACGTGTCAATGGCGAGATCGAGGTACTGCGGTATGTACGAAGCAGCAGCGTAGGTCCAGGCGGATTCGTTCCGCTGCCCCAGCGTACAAAATGTGGCCACGCCTGTCAGATCCGCGTCACGGGTTAACGGGAAGATGTTGTAGAAGGAAATGCCGGCCGATGGCCGGAGATAGTAGCTGAACACGTCGATGGTGATCGCGGCGTTGCCGTGGTCCGCGTGAAATAGCGAGACCGTCGCCGTATGACAGCTCACGTTCTGGAGGCACCCCTGAAACACGTAGGTCGAATACGGCACCGCGCCCGGGTACGGCGCCTGCGCTGCCGCGCGCGACGCCGAGGCGCTGGCGAACGCCAGGACGGATATGACGAGGGCCAGTCGCTTCATGATTCCTCCAGTGGGGTTGTCAGGGGCGCTCTGCGGATCAGCCGGATCCACGCCCCGCCAACCTATCCCCGCCCTGTGACAGCGCCAGTCGGAGAACGACGGGGACTCAGTTCGGCCAGCAGCCGTCTGCCCCCAACCGCACCCTCCACCCCACTGCCCCGTTATTGTCCCGCCAGTACACCAGCCCCGTCGTCGGCGCGCCGGACGTCGCATGTCATCCCGTGTGATGCAATCGCTCCGTGCCCCGCCTGAAGTACAGCCCAGCCACGATCTGCAGTAGCCCGACCCCCGCGAGCACAACCGGCAGGGTCCCGGTCAGCAGCACGCGCGGGATGATCAGGAACGCCACACTCGATGCGATCCAGACCTCGGAGCGTCGCTGGGGCCACGGGCCACGAGTCCATGCCCGGACGAGCGTCGCCCCAAGGTAGATCGCCGCCGCGGTCGCGAGACCGAGTTCAAGCGTGTGCCGGAGGGAGGGGCTCATTTGGCGCACTCCTGGCTGTATGTGTAGGCCCGATCACTTCCGGGTTGTAACCCGTCTCGTGTCGGCGCTGGGCGCACGGACACGCACCGAGCCAGATTCTGCGCACATCCGGAAACATGGAAACGTGCGACCCTGGGTCCGTACGTGCTCGACTCGTATATGCTATGCGCATCGTGCTGCCGTTCGTCATTGAATCGACCAGCATAGCCTGGTCCGTGAAGCAGCTGGAGCCATTCGAGCTTCCACCGAGTATCGGAAATGCTGGCCGGTCGTCGATCCGCACGCGCAGTTTCTGCTCCTCGTCGAGTTCACCGGTGAGGCCGGGCAGGAGAAACGGGCGGTTCCCGGTGCAGCTGAGCACGAGGAACGCGAGCGAATCTGAGGCAGAAGCAACGCTGGGCGATCGTCGGACAGTCAGATGAGGGAAGAGCCGGCGGGCTCACTTTCGGTCGGGCATAGGCGCCGTCTCGGCGGTCGGCCGATCGGAGTGGTCCGGCGCCTGGTGGGAGGCGGAGCTGGCCGGTGCGCCGTGCTTCAGGCGGAAGCGGATCTTGGCCACCACGCTGGCCGACATGTTCCTGTCGGTCCTGAAGACGAGGCCCTCGGCGTTGGAGCTGGTCTCGTAACTCAGCGTGACCAGCTCGTCCTTCCGCGACTTGGCCAGGATACCGAACGCGAGCTTCGATCCGACGCTCGCATCCCTTCGGTCGATCCCGGCCTCCACGCTGGTGATCGTCCGCATCGGGACGGTGATGAGTGGCGCGCCGTGCTCGTCCAGAAAGCGGACCTCGCTCGCGGTGATCAAGAGCGAACCCTTTACCTTCTTGTCCATTCCGGCGTGACCGCCCAGATATTCCACCTTGGGAATGACGTCCTGGGCATGAAGCGAGGCGGCAAGAGCGAGGGCAAGCGCACCGATGACAGCGGAGAAGCGCATAACGGCTCCGGGGAAGGGCGGACCGGATTGAGGTTGATGTTGCAGCAGAATACGGCGGGACGGCGCCGACGGCTAGGGGCGGACAGCCGGGCCGGCGGCCGGGACTGGAGAGCGATGAGACCCCGGCGGCGGAGCGGAGGTCGCTTCGACCTCCGGGAAACGCCGGACCACGGCGGCGATCGGGTTCCCGCGCACTGAGGTGACGGAGGCACTGATCGAGCCGCCGCGGAGTGGTGCGCTTACCCCCGCGGGGCGGCGCGCCGCAGCGAGTAGTGCAGCGCCAGCAGCCCGCCGATGAGGAACAACCCTCGGGCCGCCCACCCGAAGAATTCCGAACGGTGCGGCACGTCGGGGAGTGAAGTGCTCGCGACCGGCGCCATTGCCAGAGTGAAACCAAACAGGCCGGCAACCCAGCGCCGTGATCGCGTGATACGGAGCAGGGCCATGACAACGATGGCAAGCCCGGACACGACACTGATCATTGAGAGCATCGTGACGAACGCGGCGCGCGCGTCGCCGCTCAGGAGCCTTGGCAGGACGAAGCCGGCGATCACCGGCAACGCGAGCACCAGGATCACGGTTGCGGTGGAGCGCCGGTGGACGGGTGCCGTCATGTATCGATCTCCCTCGACGAGGTGGAGGCGGGTCCGGCAGCGTTCGGTCAGGTATCAGCTGGAATGATGCGGCTCGGATGCGGACTTCGCCAGCGACCGCGCCGACCATCGACGGTAGAACCGGCAAGCAGAAATCCCCGCCTCGGCGGGCGAGGCGGGGATATCCGGGTGACGACCAATCGGGGCGCCGGGATTTGAACCCGGGACCTCCTGCTCCCGAAGCAGGCGCGCTAACCGGGCTGCGCTACGCCCCGTCCTTCTGCTGCAGTGCGCCCAAGAGGACTCGAACCTCTAACCTTCTGATCCGTAGTCAGATGCTCTATCCAATTGAGCTATGGGCGCGGGTACTGCACCTTCGTCCGGCGATCGTGCGTCCGGCGGTCATGCCCGGCGTTCATGCCAGGCATTCATGCATGGCGCTACAGGACCATGGGCGCTACAAGACTCGAACTTGTGACCTCCACGATGTCAACGTGGCGCTCTAACCAACTGAGCTAAGCGCCCTGCTACCAGCGCGCAGCGTCCCGCGCGCTGCTACCAACAAGCGGGGCGCCCCTCTGTGGGCGCCCACGGAGGGGCGCCCCGACTGCCGCGCCCGATCCTGCGAATAGCGGGGGTGGGATTTGAACCCACGACCTCCGGGTTATGAGCCCGGCGAGCTACCAGACTGCTCCACCCCGCGACGAGATCCCGAGCTGCGGGATCGAACTGCGTCGGTTCTCTTCCACTCCTGCCGGTCGACCGCGCCGGGAACCGAGAGCGGGAAACGGGACTCGAACCCGCGACCCCAACCTTGGCAAGGTTGTGCTCTACCAACTGAGCTATTCCCGCGAACGGACGAAGATTCTAGCCAGCGACCCCCCGTCCGCGCAACCGCTCCGACTCGATCACCGCAGGCGACGCCAAAGCGAACGCCGACGCGCGCGGCACCGGGCCGGTGGAGAGTGGAGGCGAGGGGGATCGAACCCCTGACCTCGTGAATGCCATTCACGCGCTCTCCCAACTGAGCTACGCCCCCGTGATCTTCTCGCGCCGCCCGGCAGGTGCCACGGTCTCCCGTAGGTGCAACGGGCTCCCGTGCAACGGCCCTGCGGAGCACGAGAACCTAGCCCGCAAGCGGGTGTGTGTCAAGCGCTTTCACGCGCGGCCACCCCCCGTCCACCGCCGCAGAATCAGGGTTACTTTTCACCCATGACCAGCCCGACGGACGCCGCCGCCACGCCGATCACCGCCGAGATGACGACGGCGGAAATCCTCGCTTCATCGCCGCCCCCGCGCCCCCGCCGCCCCCGCAAGCGGGACACCGCCAAAAATCTCGGGGTCTACGACGCCGACAAGGGCATTCTCGACCAGTATCTCTACGAAGTGAGCCTGACGCCGCTGCTCACCGCGCAGCAGGAGCTGGCCATCGCGCGCCGCGTGCGCGGCGGCGACGCCGAGGCGATGGAGGCGCTCATCAAGCGCAACCTGCGCTTCGTGATCTCGGTCGCCAAGAAGTATCAGAACCGCGGCCTCGCGCTCACCGACCTCATCGGCGAGGGCAACGTCGGGCTGCTCACCGCCGCCCGCAAGTTCGATCCCGAGCAGGGCGTCAAATTCATCTCCTACGCGGTGTGGTGGATCCGCCAGGCGATCTTGGCCGCGCTCGCGCGCCACGGCCGCACCGTCCGCGTGCCGCTCAACCGTACCGCGGACCTCTCGCGCATCGGGCGCACGGCGGAGGCGCTGCGCCAGACGCTGCGCCGCGAGCCCACGCCGGAAGAGCTGGCGGCGTCCACCGGCCTCTCCCTCGACGTGGTGCAGGCGCTCGCCGCGCTCAACACCGCCGAAATGCGGCTCGATGCGCCGCTCGACGCCGACGGTGACCGCTCGCTCCTCGACCGGTTCGTCGCCGACGGCCAGGGCGATACCGAGAGTACCGTCATGGAGCACTTTCTCGCCGAGGAGGTGGAGCGGGCGCTGCGGACGCTGCCGCCTCGCGACGCCAAGGTGCTGCGGCTCTATTTCGGGCTCGACGGCGATCGAGAGCACACGCTGGAGGAGATCGGCGGCATGCTGGGCGTCACCCGCGAACGGGTGCGCCAGCTTCGCGATCGCGCGCTCAAGCGGCTGCGCGACGGTGAGGCGGGGCGCGCGCTGGCGAGCTTCGCGGCCTAGCGGTAGCTTCCCCTCGTGCGGCGTCTCGATGCTCTTCGCGCCCCCGGGCGGCTCGCTTTCATTTCGCGGATCGGAGGCTGGACGCTCGGCGCCGCCCGCGCGCTCGGCGATGTCGGTGTGTGGCGTCCGCTCGTCATCGGTCAGATGCGCCGGCTCGGCGTAGACTCCATTCCCATCGCGCTCTTCATCGCCGTCTTCACCGGCATCGTGCTGGCGCTCCTCGCGTCGTACATCTTCACCGGTGCCATGCCGCGCTACCTCGTGGGCGCACTCGTCGGCAAGACCGTGATGATGGAACTCGGCCCGGTGCTCACCGGCATGGCGCTGGCCGGACGGGTCGGCGCCAACATCGCCGCCGAGCTCGGCACGATGAAAGTGACCGAGCAGGTCGACGCGCTCGAGACGCTTTCGTACAATCCGGTTTCGTACCTCGTGGTGCCCCGCGTGCTGGCCGCCACCGCCATGTTCCCCGTCATCACGGCCTTTGCGATGGGGGTGGGACTCGCGTCCGGCTGGATCACATCGGTCAACCTGCTGGACATGACGACACCGGAGTTCCTCAAGGGCCTCCGAACGTTCTATCATTTCAAGGATGTCTGGTTCGGGCTGGTCAAGAGCGCCAGCTTCGGCGCCGCGGTGGCGTTGATGGGCTGCCTCAAGGGGCTGGCCGCCCGCGGCGGCGCCGAGGGCGTCGGCTACGCGACGACGCGCGCGGTGGTGTTGGGCTGCGAGGCGATCCTCGTGCTCGATGCCTTCTGGGCGGTGGTGCTCCTGTGATCCGGCTCGAAGGCGTGTGCAAGGCGTTCGGCGACAAGGTCGTGCTGGACGGCGTGGACCTCGAAATTCCCGACGGCCATAACACCGCCGTCATCGGCTTCTCGGGCACCGGCAAGAGCGTCATGCTCAAGTGCATCGTCGGGCTGCTGCGCCCCGATCGCGGTCGCGTGCTGGTGGATGACCAGGCCGTGGGCGACCTTCACCGCGATGCACTGGCCGAGCTGCGCGGGCGGATCGGCTATGTCTTCCAGTTTGCCGCGCTGTTCGACTCGATGACGGTGGGCGACAACATCGCCCTGGGCCTGCGGCGGCGGGGGCTCGACCCGGAGACGATCGCGGCGCGGGTGCACGAAAGTCTCGCGATCGTGGACCTGGCCGATGCGGCCGGAGAGCTCCCCGCCGAGCTCTCGGGCGGGATGCGGAAGCGGGTGGGGATCGCGCGGGCGATCGCGCTCAAGCCGCGCTACATCCTGTACGACGAGCCGACGACCGGACTCGATCCGGTCACGACGGCGGTGATGGACCGGTTCATGATCCGCACCCGTGATCTGGGGGCGACTGGCGTGATCGTCACCCACGACATGAAGAGCGCCTTCGCGGTCGCCAACCGGATCGCCATGCTGTACGAGGGCCGCATCCGGCAGGTGGGTACGCCGGACGAGATCCGGGGGTCCGATGATCCGGTCGTGCGGCAGTTCATCGAGGGGCGGGCCGACGAGGTGCCGGTGGCGGCGTCCACAGAGGGAGGAGCGACCCGGTGAAACGGCGCAACGAATTCGTGGTGGGTCTCGCGGTGCTCGCCGCCGTCTTCCTGGTCATCGCCGGCGCGCTCTGGCTCAGCGAGGCCGATCTCAACCAGAA
Organism: Gemmatimonadales bacterium; assembly: GCA_038250675.1. Classification (GTDB taxonomy): domain Bacteria; phylum Gemmatimonadota; class Gemmatimonadetes; order Gemmatimonadales; family GWC2-71-9; genus JAICUF01. Next base: position 35,886 of record JBBSCB010000019.1, on the reverse strand, counting down.
GGAGGCCGCCTACACCGCGCGGTTCCGGACAGTCGAGGGGCTGCAGGTGGGCAACCCGGTCACGCTCCGCGGCGTGAAGGTGGGCAAGGTGGTGGGGGTGCGGCTGGCCGATAACGGCTGGGTCGAGAGCGAGTTCAGCATCGACCGCGACGTGCAGCTGCCGGCCAAGCCGGCGGTGATCGCCGCATCAGCCAGTCTGTTCGGCGGGTGGTCTGCCAACATCATTCCGCTCGAGCCGCTGCCGGAGGATCCCAACGTCCGCGCTGCGCTGGTCGAATCGGAGCGGGCCGGCGGGCCGGCCTGGCCCGGTGCCACGCTGCCGGACATCGGTCAGCTCACGGCCCAGGCCAGCCGCATCGCGAGCGACGTGGCCAGCGTCACCCAGCGGATCCAGGGCGCGTTCGACAGCACCGCGCTCAAGCAGCTCCGCCAGAGCGTTCTCGACCTGGCGGCGATCAGCAACCGGCTGGTGACGTTCGCCAACAACCAGACCACCCGGATCGATCGGGTGAGCTCCGACCTGGCCACCACGTCCGACGCCTTCGCCGGGGTGACCCGGAGCCTCGACGCCACCATCGCGCGGGTGGACAGTGCCACCAATCAGAACCAGCTGCGCGAGATCATGAACAACGGCCGTGACGCGAGCGGCGACATCCGGCAGGGCTCGGCCGACTTTCGCCAGCTCATGAGCACGATGCGCGGCAACGAAGCGAGCCTGGTGCGGGTGCTCCAGTCCGCCGATTCGCTGCTCACCCGCATCCAGAGCGGCAACGGCACCCTGGGCAAGCTCGCCACCGACTCGACCCTCTATTACGAGACGGCCATGACGATGCGCCAGTTCCGCGAGCTGCTGGCGGACATCCAGGCGCATCCCAAGAAATACATCAAGGTGTCGGTGTTCTGATGGGCAAGCGGCGTCCCGACCTCGAGGTGAGCGCGGGTGGCATCGTCTTCCGCCGTCCGCCGGAGCAGCTCGCGCGGTTCCTGCTGATCCGTGACTCGTACGACAACTGGGGCTTGCCCAAGGGGCACCTCGAGGACGGCGAGACGCCGGCCGAGGCGGCGCTGCGGGAGACCGGCGAGGAGACTGGGCTCGAACGGCTGATTCTCCAGGGCCCGATTCGCGTCATCGACTGGCACTTTCGCTTCCGCGGAAGGCACATCCACAAGTACTGCCACTTCTTTCTGCTGGAATCGCCCGAGGGCGAGCCGGTGCCGCAGCGCGATGAGGGGATCACCGCCTGCCGGTGGTGCACACTGGAGGAGGCGCTGGAGGTGCTGAGCTACGACAACGCGCGCGGCGTGCTGAAGCGCGCGGGCGAGATGGTGCGCACGCTGGTCGCGGTCGGCGCTGGCCGTCCGGCGCGCGCGACCGAGCCCTCCGCGCACTGACCGATGGCGGCCGTCGCCACGCTGCTCGACAGCCGCCCGGCGCTGGCCGCCCTCCGCCGCAGTCTGCCGCGCACCGGCGGACGGGTCGTCGCCTGCCGCACACCGGCAGCGCTCGACCGCGTGCTGGACCAGCGGCTGGTGGAAGCGGTCGTCGTTGCGCCCGGCACCCTCGCCCTCCTCGCCCTCGCCGCGCTGCGCGCGCGGCTGCCGGCCATGCCGGTCATTGCCTACGCGCCGTTCCGCCCTGACGACGGCGAGCTGCTGGTCACCTACCGGCGCCATCAGCTCGCCGCGGTCGCCGTCGAGGGAGTGGACGACGCGGTGGTGGGTGATCTCATCGTCCGCTGCTCCCTGACCACGCTCCGGCGCCATGCGCTGGCCGACGCGCCGCGGGCGCTCCGACTCACCGAGCCGCTGCAGCGCGCCGCCTGGGATCAGCTGGTGGGGGAGGTCGAGCGGCCGGTCCGGACGGCGGCGCTGGCCCGGCGGCTCACGGTGAGCCGGGAATATCTGTCACGGCAGTTTGGCGCGGGTGGCGCGCCCAATCTCAAGCGGGTGATCGACCTGACGCGGATCGCCTGTGCGGCGCAGCTGCTCCAGAACCCGGGCTATACGCCAGGCGCGGTGGTCCGCCTGCTCCAGTTTGCCTCCACCAGCCATCTGGCCGGCACCGCCCGCCGCATCGCCGGCGTCACCACCTCGGCGCTGGGCGCGCTGGGGCCGCGGGGCGTGCTGGTGGCGTTTGTCAGGGGAAACACCCGAAGCCGGGCGGGGAGCCGGCGCTAGCCCAGCTGGACCTCGTGCCCCGCCGCGCGGAGCACCGCAACGGCGCGATCGAGCGTGTCACTCTTGACCAGCAGGTAATCGGTATCGTAGGTCGAGAGAGAAAACACCGAGATCTTCGCGTCCGCCAGCGGCACCACCAGCGACGCGAGGATGCCGGTGAGCGTGAGGTCGAGCGCGGCCGCCACGCGAAGACAGCGCCATTTTCCTTCCCGCTGAACGTCGTCCGGGATCCCGCGCTCGTGACAGACGACCGACAGCTCGTCCGACGTCCGCGTGACCGAGCCCAGCGTGCCGCCGAAGGCCCAACCGGGCACCGGGTCGTTGGCGCCCAGCCGGCAAATCGCGTAGGTCCCGGCGTTGAGCGTCAATGTGAGCATGTAAGGAAGGAATAGCGTCCGGTGGCCCGTGCCGCCAGCCGGGGGCGCGGCTTGCCCCGCCCCCACAATTGTGATTATTTTCACAAGCTGGACATCACTGCACTCTTACGCCAGGCATCCCGACCACATGGCCACCGATTCGATTCTGCGTCCCGGCGAGCTCAAGGACATCCTGCTTCGCGAGATCGCCTCGGCCGATCTTGCCACCGCAGATGTTGCGGAGGTGGGAACCGTACTGGAGGTGCGCGACGGCATCGCCCGCATCTACGGTCTGCAGTCGGCCGAAGCGGGCGAGATGCTGGAGTTCACGGCCAGCGAGACCGGCGACACCGTCACCGACCTGGTGCTGAATCTGGAGCAGGACAGCGTCGGTGCGGCCATTCTGGGTGACTACCTCAAGCTGAAGGAAGGCGACGAGGTCCGCCGGACCGGCAACCTGCTCCAGGTCCCGACGGGGCCGGCGATGCTGGGCCGGGTGGTGGACGCGCTGGGCCGGCCGGTGGATGGCCGCGGACCGATCGCTGCAACCGGCACCCGGCCGGTCGAGATGGTGGCGCCCGGCATCATCGTGCGCCAGCCGGTGAAAGAGCCGCTCCAGACGGGCATCAAGGCGATCGACGCCATGATCCCGATCGGCCGCGGCCAGCGCGAGCTGATCATTGGCGACCGCGGCACCGGCAAGACGGCGATCGCGATCGACACGATCATCAACCAGAAGGGCGCGGACGTGGTCTGCGTCTACGTCGCCATCGGCCAGAAGAAGTCCACCGTGGCGACGGTCGTCGAGAAGCTGCGCGAAGCGGGCGCCCTTGAATACACCGTGGTCGTGGTCGCCTCCGCCTCGGAGCCGGCGCCGCTCCAGTACATCGCGCCGTACGCCGGCTGCGCCATCGCCGAGTACTTCATGTACGAGGAGGGCCGGGCGACGCTCTGCGTCTATGACGACCTCTCCAAGCAGGCCGCGGCCTACCGGCAGCTCTCGCTGATTCTGCGCCGTCCGCCGGGCCGCGAGGCGTACCCGGGCGACGTCTTCTATCTCCACAGCCGACTGCTCGAGCGCGCCGCCAAGATCTCGGAGGACCCCGAGCTGACCAAGCTCGACCCGCGCATCAAGAAGCCGGGCGGCTCGCTCACCGCGCTGCCGATCATCGAGACCCAGGCCGGCGACGTCTCGGCCTATATCCCGACCAACGTCATCTCGATCACCGACGGCCAGATCTTCCTGACCACCGACCTGTTCTACTCGAACGTGCGTCCCGCCGTGGACGCCGGCATCAGCGTCAGCCGCGTGGGCGGCAATGCGCAGATCAAGGCGATGAAGCAGGTGGCTGGTCCGCTGCGGCTCTCGCTGGCCCAGTACCGGGAGCTTGAGGCCTTCGCCCAGTTCGGATCCGATCTCGACGCCGCCACGCAGCGCCAGCTCGCGCGCGGCGCGCGGCTGGTCGAGGTCCTCAAGCAGCCGCAGTACCGGCCGATGCCGGTGGAACAGCAGGTTGCGATCATCTTCGCGGTGACCAACGGGTTCCTCGACGATGTCGAGGTGGCGCACATCCGCCAGTGGGAGCGTGACTTCCTCGACTACCTGGAGACGCAGCAGCCCGCCATCCTGGAGGCGATCCGCACCAGGAAGACGCTGGATGACGCCGCGACCGCCGAGCTCAAGTCGGCGATCGGCACCTTCAAGATGCTGTTCGTGGCGGTCTGATGGCCAAGGGTCAGCAGCTGAAGGGGCGGATCCGTTCCGTCCAGAACACGCGCAAGATCACCAAGACGATGGAGCTGGTGGCCACGTCGAAACTGAAGCGCGCGCAGGACCGGGTGGTGGCGGCGCGACCCTACGCCGAAGCGCTGCACGCGGTGCTCGCCGATCTGGTGTCGCCGGAGCTGGCGGAACAGTTCCCGCTGCTGCGGCATCCGGCCCCCCCCGGGCGAGGGCGGGCCGACCCGCGCGGCCGTGGTGCTGGTGACGTCCAACCGCGGGCTGGCGGGCGGATTCAACGCCAACCTGATCAAGGAAGCACGCCGGCGGATCGAGCAGCTGGAGGCGGCGGGATACACGGTCGATCTCTACGGCATCGGCCGCAAGGGGATCGGGTTCTTCAAGTATCTCGGTCGGCGGTTGGCCATGGAGCGGCTGGACATCGGCGACAAGCCGACGGCCGACCACGCCCGCGAGATCGGTGACGGGCTGATCGCCGCCTACGAGCGCGGCGAGCTGGCCAGCGTGGATCTGGTGCATCCGCGGTTCCAGAGCGCGCTGTCGGCGCCGCCGGTGACGGTGCGCCTGCTTCCGGTCCCGGCACCGGCGCCCGCCGGCGGCGCCAGGCCAGACTACATCCTGGAGCCCAGCGCTGAGGCGATCCTGGTGGAGCTGCTTCCGCTCTACGTGCGGAACGCGATCTACCGGGGACTGGTCGAGATGGTCGCCGGCTTCTACGGCGCGCAGCGGACGGCAATGAAGAACGCGACCGACAACGCCGGCGACATCCTGGACGTGCTCAAGCGGACGTATAACCGTCAGCGGCAGGCAGCGATCACCCAGGAGATCTCCGAGATTGTGGGCGGCGCCGCGGCACTGCAGGGATAACACTACACATTTCGATGGGGACGACATGGCCTCCGCAGTGACGACCGAGAAGACCAACATCGGCAGGATCGTTCAGGTTATCGGCCCGGTGCTCGACATCGAGTTCGAGCCCGGGATGCTGCCTGAGATCTACAACGCGCTGGAGATCACCGACGCGACCCGGACGCCACCGATGCGGATCGTGGTCGAGGTGCAGCAGCACATCGGCCAGAACCAGGTCCGGGCGGTCGCCATGAGCAGCACCGACGGCGTCAGCCGCGGCATGGACGTGGTGGACACCGGCGGCCCGATTTCGGTGCCGGTGGGCGACGCCGCGCTCGGGCGGATCCTGAACGTGCTGGGCGACCCGGTGGACGGCGGCCCCCCGATTCCGGCGGACACCGAGCGGTGGGCCATTCACCGGCCGACGCCCAAGTTCGTGGACCTCGAGCCCAAGACCGAAATCTTCGAGACCGGCATCAAGGTCGTGGACCTGATTGCGCCCTTTGTGAAGGGAGGCAAGATCGGGCTCTTCGGCGGCGCCGGGGTGGGCAAGACGGTCGTCATCCAGGAGCTCATCAACAACGTGCAGAAGGGCCATGGCGGCAAGTCGGTCTTCTGCGGGGTGGGTGAGCGGACTCGTGAGGGCAACGACCTCTACCTGGAGTTCAAGGAAGCCAATATCCTGGAGTCGGTGGCGCTGGTCTATGGCCAGATGAACGAACCGCCCGGCGCCCGCCTCCGGGTGGGGCTCTCCGGCGTGACGATCGCGGAATACTTCCGTGACGTCGAGGGCCAGGACGTGCTCCTGTTCGTGGACAACATCTTCCGCTTCACCCAGGCGGGGTCGGAAGTCTCGGCGCTGCTGGGTCGCATGCCGAGTGCCGTGGGCTACCAGCCGACGCTAGCCACCGAGATGGGCGATCTGCAGGAGCGGATCACCTCGACCAACAAGGGGTCGATCACGTCGGTGCAGGCGATCTACGTGCCGGCCGACGACCTCACCGATCCGGCGCCGGCCACCGCCTTCGCCCACCTCGATGCCACGGTGACCCTCTCGCGCGCGATCTCCGAGCTGGGCATCTATCCCGCGGTCGACCCGCTCGACTCCGCGAGCCGGATTCTGGACCCGCAGTTCGTCGGCCAGCGCCACTACGACGTGGCCATCGGCGTGCAGCGGACGCTCCAGCGCTACAAGTCGCTGCAGGACATCATCGCCATTCTCGGCATGGACGAGCTGAGCGAGGAAGACAAGTTGATCGTGGCCCGGGCGCGGCGGGTGCAGCGCTTCCTGTCGCAGCCGTTCTTCGTGGCCCAGCAGTTCACCGGCTTCCCCGGCAAGTATGTGAAGCTGGAAGACACCGTCGAGAGCTTCGAGCGGGTGCTGTCCGGGGAATTCGATCATCTGCCGGAGCAGGCCTTCTATATGGTTGGCAGCATCGACGAAGCGGTCGAGAAGGCCAAGAAGCTGGCGAGTTCGTGATGCAAGTCACGGTGATTTCCCCCGTGGCCGCCATGTTTGACGGCGAGGCCGAATCGGTGGTCGCGCCAGCGTTCGACGGCGAGGTCGGCATCCTGCCGCACCACGCCCCGCTCATGACGCTGCTCGGCGAGGGAGTCCTCGTGGTGCGGCAGGGCGGGGCGGATCACCGGTTCCGGGTACGCGGCGGGTTCCTGCAGGTCGTGGACGACCGGGTCCGGGTGGTCGCCGAACATGTTCAAGGAGAAACATATGCGTCGTAGTCTTCTCGGCGGCCTCATGGTCGTCATATTCGCCGGCCTGGCCGCGCAGCAGGCGTCGTCCCAGGAATTGTTCACCCCGATGTACAAGGCGCCGTACCGCGCCTTCACCAACTACGAAATGGGCGCGGCGTTCTCGCAGCCCACCGGTGCGGACTTCGCACTCGAAGGGTTCTACGGCATCGGCCGCGGTCGCAACGACTTCGGGCTCGGCGTGGCCTACCTCAGCTTCGGCGGCGGCTCCAACGCGGTGTCGGTCGGCGGCAACTTCCGGACGCGCGTGATCCAGAGCTCCGAGTCGTTTCCGCTGGACGGCGCGCTGACGCTCGGTGTCGGCGGCCTGTTCGGCAGCGGCAGCACGCTGTTCACGGTGCCGGTTGGCCTGACCATCGGGCGGCGCGTGCTACTCGAAGGGTCAAGCACCAGCTTCGTCCCATACATCATGCCGACGATGGTGCCGACCTTTGGCCACGGCAACAGCAACGTCGATTTCGATCTCGGCCTGGGCGTGGACGTGCGGGTCAGCCGCAGTCTCGACGTGCGCGTCAGCGGTGCGCTTGGCTCGGCCGCGCGGCGCGGCATCGGCGTCGGGCTCGCCTACGTCAAGTAGCCGCACCACGCGCCATCGGTGGGATGGGATGCGCCCGGCTTCGGCCGGGCGCTTCTCGCACCTGCACCTGATTGACTTGCCCGCGGGCGGCGGACTAGCTTGGGCACGCCGGGCCGGCGATCCGGCTCACTTTCGTAGGGAGGACGTATGAAGCAGCTGACCGCGCTTGCAGCCACCGCCGCCCTCATGGTGGGAGTTGCTGCGTCCGGTGCCGCACAGGCCCGCGGCATTCCCGTCTACAACAGCGGTGTGTCCACGGGCTTGGCGGTCGCCGGCGAGTTTGGCGTGCCCAACGGCGCGTCCGGCGGCGGCACCGCCTACGGTGCCAGCGCGCGGGTCGGCTTTGGGCCGCTGGGGCTTGCCGGCATGGCGGTCCGCAACGATCCCAAGGGTAGCGGGAACAACTTCACGTCGCTGGGTGCCGCGGCCAACATCAAGGTCTTCGGCGGTCCCCTGATTCCGCTCTCGGTGACACTCCAGGGCGGCGCCGGCTACTCCAGGACCGACTTCGTGGCGCAACCGACCGGCACCACGGCACAGCAGACGGAATGGCGGGTTCCGGTGGGACTGGGCATCGCCATCAGTCTGCCGAACCCGGTGCTTGCCATCCGGCCGTGGATCGCGCCGCGGGTCGACATCGTGCGCCTCACCCGCCCGACCGCGACCACCAGCGACGCCAACTTCGCCATCAGCGGCGGGGTCGAGTTCAACCTGCTGAGCGGCATCGGACTGCACACGGCGTACGACTGGTCGCGCCGCAACGGCGTGACGTACGGCACCTTCGGTGTCGGACTGCATTACGCCCTGTAGGTACCCGGCCTCTGAGCCGTGTCCGTGGCGCCGCGCGGTTCGGCGGCGCTCCGCACGCATCACCCCGTCATTCATGATTGCTCCGCCCGCGCATCCTGCTTGCCATCCGTAGGCCGACGACGCTCTGGGGCGGGCCGTATGCGGTGCAATCCGCCTGGTGCTCCTCGATCTGACCATGCCGGTCATGGGCGGCGCCGAGGCGTTTACCCGGATCCGCGAGCTGCGGCCGACGCTGCCGGTGATCGCCTCGAGCGGCTGCGGCGAGAGCGAGATCATCGGTCAATTCCGCGGCAGCGGCGTCACCGCATTTCTGCAGAAGCCGTACACCGCCGCGCGGCTGCGCCAGGTGGTGGCGGACGCCCTGATGTGTGCGGAGCGCCCGCCGAACCCGCGCGGCTGAGCCGCTGGCGCCGGTAGTTGCGCCGGCTCTGGCCTCGGTTTTACCTTGACCTTGGGAACGGGTTCACGTCCCATGTGCCACCGCCAACCGAAGGAGGTGATCCATTGTCTAGTGAGAGTTGCATCCTGAGCTCGAGTTGGGCACACGATCGCCGGGCCGGCATCCGGTAGCAGCGGACCAGAGCTCCCGAAGGCCGGCCGGAGCTTGCAGAGAGCTGGAGCGATCCGTTCGAGCTCACCGATGACAACCGATCGCGCCGTTCGACCCTGAGGTCGGGCGGCGCGGTCCGCATCCGGGTCATGGCGACACCACTCGCAGTCTACTGGCGGCTCAGCCGCACACCGCGGTACAGCCTGCTCTTCGTCTTTCCGCTGCTCGTGGGCTACGAGCTGCTGGCGTTCGTGCTGTCGCACGACGCGATCGCCGGCGTGCGGAACGGCGCCGACGTGCTGCTCAAGAGCCTCTTAGTGGCGCTGGGCGGACGCTGGGGGCTCGCCGTCTTCGGCGTGCTGCTCGTGGGTACGGGGGCCGCGCTGGTGTGGCGCGACATGCGGCGGGGCGGCGGCCATCTCAGGCCCGCCATCTTCGGAGGCATGCTGGCGGAGGCGGTGATCTACGGCGTGCTGCTGGGGGTGGTGGTGGGGACGCTCACCGGAGCAATATTGCACGCGGTTCCGGCGCTCTCGCTGGCAGCGATGCACCGCCTCGGCCTGCCGACGCAGCTCATGGTGTCGCTCGGCGCCGGGATCTACGAGGAGCTGCTGTTTCGCGTCCTGCTGGTCTCGGGGCTGGCGCTGCTGGCCCGCCGCGGCTTTGGCTGGCGCAACGGGCCGGCCGGCGCCTTTGCCACGATCGTTGGCGCGCTGATCTTCTCGGCGTTCCATTACATCGGCCCCTACGGCGACCCGTTCACCGCCAGCAGCTTCGTGTTCCGGTTGATCGCGGGGCTCGTCTTCAGCGGCATGTATCTCCTGCGCGGCTTTGGGATCACCGCTTGGAGCCACGCGCTGTATGATGTCTTCCTGACCCTCTGAGCCGCTATCGCCTGGCCGTCTTGGCCGCGTAGATGGAATCCAGGACCTGGCGAAAGACGCCGATGGGGTAGGCCCCGGCCATGATGCCGCCCTCGATGTAGAACGAGGGCGTCGCCGTCGCACCGGCGCGGGCGGCGCCGGCCGCATCACTCTCGACCGTTGCCCGCGCGTCGGGCGCCTGCAGGCAGGCGATCATCTCGGGCCGGGCAATATGGACCGAGTCGGCCAGCGTGATGAAGAACGCGCTTGGGTCCTTGAGCGGCGCCCAGGTATCCTGGTGCTTGTAGAGCAGGTCATGGACCGGCCAGAACTTGCCGGCCTTGGCGGCACACATGGCAAACTGCGCCGCGGCCGCGGCGTTGGGATGCCGCTGCGTCAGCGGGAAGTTGATGAACACCCACCGCACCTTGCCGGTGGCGATATATTCGCGCTCGACGGCGGGGAAGGTCTCGGTCACGAACACACGGCAGGCGGGACACTGGAAGTCCGACATGTCGTAGACCGTCACTGGTGCCCTGGGCGATCCCTTGCTGCGCAGCTCGAGCGGCACGCCCTGCGTGGTGTCGGGCATCCCGGCCGCCGTGGTCCCCGTCGCGGCCGTGCCGGCGGCGATCGCGGCGGCGGGAGCATTCTCGATGGTCGACTGCGCGCGCGACTGGCCGCTGCATCCCAGCAGCGTGAGGGCACCCACCAGCAGGCCTGCCCGTACTCCCATGGCGTACCTCATTCAGTAGCGTGGCTTCCGGACGCCGTTGCGGGCGTTGAGCCGGAGCGTGTCACCGCTGACGTGCACGTTCCAGTACCAGTAGCGGTTCGGGTCGGTGACGTCCCATGACGCTGCGTAGATCCACCAGTCCCCCGGGGGCAGATGCACCCGGGCCCAGCCGTCCGCGCCCGTCGTGTCGGCCGGCACATCGCGGCCGGTGGCGCGCAGCCGCGCGCCGGCCAGACTCTCGTACGCGGCGTATGTGCTATGTTCCCATTGCGCCATGCTCCGCCGCAGACTGTCCGCGCGGGGCGCGGTCGCTGCGCGGACGGCGGCAAGCGCCTGCCGCGCACTGTCGACGTGCGCCTCGGCGGCCTTCAGCCGGGCGCGGAGCGCCGCCGCGGGGGCTCCCGCAGTCGCCGCACCGATGGCGGTCACCGAATCGCGCAGCGCCTCCGCCTGCTGGCTGGCTTCGCTGAGGACGATGAACGGCTGCCGGAACCTGGCGTAAATGGTGTCGAGCTCGGCGGCGTGCGGCCGGGTGGTGCCGGCCCTGAGCTCGAGGGCATGCAGCAGACTGTCGCGGTCGAACGGCAGCGCGGCCAGCGTCGCCCCCGGCACCGGCGACTCGGCCGAGTCGGCCCCGATCACCGAGACGCGCACGGCCACGTCGCGACCGCCATTGCAGGCGACCACCGCAAGCACCAGGAGAATCAGTGGGCGTGACACGCATCAAAGCTATCGTGCTCGGGCTGGCACTACAACTCATCCCGGTCGCCGCCCGGGCGCAGGGGCCGGATCAGTATGTGCCGGATCAGCCCCTCGGGCTCGTCAGCGATTTTGCCAACGTCGTGGATCCGGCCTCCAAGGCCGCGATGGAGGATTTGCTCACCCGGCTGCGCGGCGCCAGCGGCGCCGAAGTCGCGGTGGTGACGCTGCCCACCGTGGGTGATCGTGACGCCGGCGAGGTGGCGCTCGCCATCGGCCGGAAGTGGGGCATCGGGCTCCAGGCCGACGTGGGCGACCAGCGCCGCAACGCGGGCGCGGTCGTCCTGCTGGTGCCCCGGCGAGCCGGGGAGCCGCGCTCGGGGCAGATCCGCGTCGAGGTCGGCAACGGGCTGGAGGGGATCGTCACCGATGCCCAGAGCGGCCAGATCCGGGACGCGATGCTGCCGCAGCTCGGTCAGGCGGCCTACGGGCCGGGACTCCTGACCGGCGTTCGCGCGCTGGTTGGCCTGATTGCGCGCGGCATGAACGTCAGCGACTCGTCGCTGCAGCAGTATCAGCCGCCACCGGCGCCGACCGCCGGGGCCGGCAACTGGCGACAGTACCTGCCGCTCGTCTTCATCCTCATCTTCTTTCTGCTGTCGTCGTTCGGACGTCGGCGGCGACGCGGTATATTTGGCGGAGGGGGGCCGTGGATCGGCGGTGGCTGGGGCGGCGGCGGATTTGGTGGTGGCGGCGGGTTCGGCGGCGGCGGAGGCTTTGGGGGTTTTGGCGGTGGCGGCGGGTTCAGCGGCGGCGGAGCGGGAGGGAGATTTTGATGGGCGACAAAACGGTCCAGCCGGTGCTCGATGGTTTCCTCACCGAGGCCGACAAGGTGCTCGGCGCCGGTTACAGCGCGGTGCTGTACGGCTCAGCGGCCCGCGGCGAGTTCGTGCCGGGGCGCTCGGACATCAACGTCCTGCTGGTGCTTGATGATGTCGCGCCCGCTACGCTGCGTGCCCTGGGGCCCGCCTTTGGGAGCTGGCGCCGGGCAATGCAGGAGCCACCGCTGCTGCTGAGCCGCCCCGAATGGGCCGGTGCCGCCGACGCCTTCCCGATCGAGATCACGGACATGCGCGTCGCGTACCGGGTGCTGCGCGGTGCGGATCCGCTGGCGGATCTCGAGGTGGACCCCGCCGACCTCCGGCGGGCGCTTGAGCGCGAATTCCGCGGCAAGCTGCTCCGCCTTCGCCAGGGCTACGTGTCGCTGGCGGAGGAGGAGAAGGGGCTCGCGGCGGTCGCCGCCGAAAGCGTCGGGACGATGCTGGTGCTGTATCGGGGCCTTCTCATTCTGCTCGGGCGCTCGGTGCCGGGCGAGGCGGAGGCCCTCGCGGCGGCGGCGGCGGGGGCGGTAGGATTCCCGGCGGGCGCGCTGGCGCACGTCATCCGCGGCCGCGGGGACCGCAACTGGCGGTGCGGCACGCAGGAGTTCGAGGCTTATCTGGACGCCGTGGCCCACACGGCAACGTACGTGGACCACCTTCAGCTCGGAGAACAGCGATGAAGCGCATGCCCGCGATTTACGCAGCTCTGCTTGCAATGACCCTGGCGGCCGGCACGACCGGGTGCGGCTACAACACCATTCAGACGCTGGACGAGAAGGTCAATCAGGCGCAGGGCCAGATCCAGACGCAGCTCCAGCGGCGTTCGGACCTGATCCCCAATCTGGTCGCCACGGTCAAGGGGATCACCAAGCAGGAGGACACGGTGTTCATCTCGATCGCCAATGCGCGGGCCCGGCTGGGTGGCGCCGTAAAGGACGGCGATATCGCCGGGATGGCGGCCGCCAACGCCACCCTCTCGCAGGGGCTTGGCCGGCTCCTGGCCATCACCGAGAACTACCCTCAGCTGCGCTCGAGCGAGAGCTTCCGTCAGCTGCAGGACCAACTCGAAGGGACCGAGAACCGGGTGGCGGTGGCCCGTAACGACTACAACGCGGCGGCCAACGACTTCAACGCTTACATCCGGCGCTTTCCGTACAACATCACGGCCAAGGTGTTCGGGATGGGGAAGGCGCGTCCCTACTTCGAGGCGGAGCCGGGCGCGGCCGCGGCACCGGCGGTCAAGTTCTGATCGGGTGTCGGTCCTGATCGGCTGACCCGCACGGGACACAATGGCAAAAGCACGAAGGGCGAGGTTTCGCTCTTCGTGCTTTTCTCTCGTGCGCCGGAATGGGTGGTGGTGCCGTCGCGTCAGTCGGTGACGACGTCCGGCAGCACGTAGTGTAGCGGATCCACCGGCCGCCCGTTCACGTGGACCTCGTAGTGCAGGTGCGGTCCGGTCGCGAGTCCCGAGTTGCCCACCAGCGCGATGCGCTGGCCGCGCTCGACGTGCTGGCCCCGCCGCACCAGGATCTTCGACGTGTGGGCAAATTTGGTCACGATGCCGTACCCGTGATCGATTACGACCACGTTGCCATAGCCGGTCTCCCAGCCAGAGGAGACGACGCGGCCCGCCGCCGGAGCTTCGATCGGCGTGCCCATCGGCGCGGAGACGTCGATGCCCTCGTGCGGGCGGGCGATGTGCAGGATGGGGTGCTCGCGCATCAACGAGAACGCGCTGGTCAGCCAGCCCTGCGTCGGCATGACCGACGGCATGGCGGCCAGCCGGTCGCTGTGAGACGCCATGCTGTCGGCCGCCTCGCGGAACGATCGCGCCAGCACGCTCGCCCGGCGGATGAGCGCGTTGACGTCGACCCGGATCGCATCGGCGCGGTGACCCAGCGGTCCGCCGGCCCGCACCGTAAGCATCGTGCCCGCGGGCCCGCCGATGCCGGCCTGCTGCACCTGGGGATCGAGCGGCGCGAGGTTGGCCAGCACCCGGATCTGCTGATCCCGGCGCGCGATGGTGGCGAGCGTATCGGAGAGGTGGCTGACCCGACCATGCAGCTCACCGAGCTGTGCGGCGAGCGCGGCGTTTTCCTGTTCCAGCCGGCTGGCCCTGGTGATGTCCACCGAGCGGGAGAGACTGGCGTAGCCGATGAGCAGCGAAATCACGACCACGGCGACGCAGAGCGTCGCGGCGACCTTGAGGACTGCGTAGGAAACTTCGATGATTCTGGAAGGTTCAGAGCCGTGCGGAACCAGCACAACCGTCCATCGCCGCTTTGCCATGCGCAAATACCTCGCTGGGATCCTGTCGTTCTGGCCACACCACGACGCGGGCCCTGAGGAGCGATACGGTTGCCGGGAGAACCGGTGGGGTCTGCAACCGGGCAAAGTATGCCCCCGGCGGTGGCCGATGTCAACCCGCGAGATTACCGTCTAAGTCTTTCACTGTCAAAGAGTTTGGGGACTTGAGCGAGGCCATGTCGCGTAACTGTTTGCCAGCGTGCGCGTTGCCCGACCGCTCAGGCCGGCCGCGGAAACAGCCCCTCGGGCTTCCGGGTGGCGGCGCCTGTCACCGGCGGCGATGCGAGCGTCGACCAAGCCACTTCGGCCACCTCACCGCGCTGGCCCAGGATCTCCCACAGCGCCTGCGCCTTGCCGGGCATGAGCGGGCTCGCCAGCACCGCGAGCCGATAGAGGCACGACGCCAGCGACGCGAGCGCCTGGTCCAGCTCCGCCTGGCGGTCCTGCTTGGCCAGCGACCACGGCGCCGTCTGCTGGATGAAGAGATTGGCCGCGGACACCAGCGCACCGAGCGCTTCCGCCGCGCCCCGAATGTCGAGGGCGTCGAAGGCAGCGGCGTAACGGGTCACCGCGTCGCGGCCCGCCACGTCCAGCGGGCCCGCGAGTCCGGCCGGCACGACGCCGTCGCGGTACTTCTCCAGCATGGCGAGCGAGCGCGATGCGAGGTTGCCAAATCCGTCGGCCAGGTCGGAGACGTAGCGCTCGTCGAACCGCTCCCAGGTGAAGTTTCCGTCGCTTTCGAATCCCACCTCGCGCAGCAGGAAGTAGCGCAGCGCATCGGGGCCGTGTCGCGTGATCGCCTCATGCAGACTCACCGCGGTACCCGCGGTCTTGGACATCTTGGCGCCGCCCCACTGGACGTAGCCATGGGCCCAGACTTCGCGGGGCAGCGCCAGGTTCGCGGCCAGCAGCATCGCGGGCCAGATGATGCAGTGGAACCGCGTGATCCCCTTGCCGATGATGTGCAGATCCGCGGGCCAGAGCGCCTCGTAGCCGGCTCCCGGAAAGCCTGTGGCCGCGAGGTAGTTGATGAGCGCATCGAACCAGACGTAGACCGTCTGGTCGGGATCGCCGGGGAAGGGTATCCCCCACGGGGAGCGGACTCGCGAGACCGATATGTCCTGCAGCCCGCCCTCGAGGAGCCGCAGCACCTCATTGCGGCGGATTTCCGGTTCCACCGCCAGCCGGCCCGACGTGATCAGCTCCAGTAGCTCGTCGCGGTACCGGCTCAGCCGGAAGAAGTGATTGCGTTCCCGCGTGGGCACGAGCGTCAGCGTGGGATGCTCGACGCAGTGGCCGTCCACGATCTGCGCATCCTGCTTGAACTCCTCGCAGCCAGTGCAGTAGAGCCCCTCGTATTCCGCAACGAAGAGATCGTCCGGCCGGCGCTCCTGAATCCGGCGCAGCAGCTCCGTCACCGCCGCGGCGTGGCGCGCCTCCGTGGTCCGGATCCAGTCGTCGTTGCTGCAGAGGAGCCGCTCCCAGAACTCGGCGAACCGCGCCGCCATCCGGTCGACCCACGCGGCCGGCGCAACGCCGGCCTGCGCCGCCGCCTGGATCACCGACTGGCTGTGCTCGTCCATGCCCATGACGAAGTGGACCAGGTCACCGCGCAGCCGCCGGTACCGCGCGATCGCATCGGCGCCGACCTTCTCGAGCGCGTGCCCCAGGTGGGGATCGCCGTTGGAATAGTCGATGGCCGTCGTGAGATAGAACTTGGGCACTAGGAGGTGGGTTTGGGGTCGCCGCTGGTGCCGCCGCCCGTGCCGCCACCGCGGGGGCCACGCCGCCGCCGCCGCCGCCGCGCCGCGCTGGCGCCGCCATCAGGCGTGGCCGACGGCGGTGGCGGCGGCGTTGGGGTGGGCGATGGTGTCGGCACATCCGGTCCGGTCGCCGGCGCGGCGTCGGCCGCCGCGATCTCCTCGCGGAGCTGGAGCAGCGGGATGATGCGGGACGCGGCGCCTTCACCGCGGAGATAGACCCGCTCGCGAAAGATGTCGACCGCCACCACCTTCTCGGTGCCGGCGACGGTGGTGACCAGCTGTCCTTCCTTGGGGAACCGCTTGCGCGCGCTCACGTAGAATTCATGCTCGTACTTGAGACAGCAGAGCAGCCGCCCGCACCCGCCGGAGATCTGCGACGGATTGAGCGACAGATGCTGATCCTTGGCCAGGCCGAGGTTGACCGGCGAGAGCTCCTTGAGCCAGGTCGAACAGCAGTATTCGCGGCCGCAACGGCCGACGCCGGAGAGTCGCGCCGCTTCGTCGCGCACGCCGATCTGGCGGAGCTCGATCCGGGTGCGGAAGCGGGAGGCGAGGTCCCGCACCAGCGTGCGGAAGTCCACCCGCTTCTCGGCCGTGAAGTAGATCGTGAGCTTGGCCTTGTCCCACTGCCATTCGGTGTCGCTGATCTTCATGATCAGCTCGTGCGCCCGGACCCGCTGCATCACCTGACGCCGGACGTCCTCCTCCGACACCCGCGCGTCGGCGTGGACCTGGAGATCTTCGGCGGTGGCGCGGCGCACGATCGGACGGAACGGCTCGGGGTCGGCCGCCTCGCCCACGGCGCAGCCGCTGCACGCCGAGGCGCACTTCTTCGTGGCGGCCTCGCCGGCCGCACTGACCCGGCCAAGGTCACGGCCGCGATCAGCATCGACCACGACCGGGTCGTTGACCCGGAGCGGGTCGTCGGCATGGTCCCAGAGGAAGAACGCCTTGCGGGTTCCCTTGAAGCGGACTTCGACCGTCTGCTGGGTCATCCGCGTCAGGTCTCGCTGTAGGCGCCCATCGCGGCGTACTTCTCCGCGCGGCGCCGCACCAGCTTGTCCGGGCGAACCTTGCGCAGCTCGGTGACGTGGCGGATCAGCGCGTCCCGCAGCGCCTCACCGGCCGCGTCCGGATCCACATGCGCGCCGCCCACCGGCTCGGCCACGATCTCGTCGATCACTTTCAGCTCCAACAGGTCCTTGGCCGTGATCTTGAGCGCCTCCGCGGCGCGCTCGCGCTGGCTGGCGTCCTTCCACAGGATGGCGGCACAGCCCTCGGGCGAGATCACCGAGTAGACCGAGTTTTCCAGCATCAGCACGCGGTCCGCCACGCCCAGGGCCAGCGCGCCGCCCGAGCCGCCCTCGCCGATCACCACGGAGACGCACGCGGTCGGCAGTGCCGCCATCTCCAGGATGTTGCGTGCCAGCGCCTCGCTCTGGCCGCGCTCCTCGGCGCCGAGCCCGGGGTAGGCGCCCGGCGTGTCGATCAGCGTGATGACCGGCGCGCCGAAGCGCGCGGCGAGCTTCATCATGCGGAGCGCCTTGCGGTACCCCTCGGGGTGCGGCATGCCGAAGTTGCGCTTCAGGTTTTCCTTGGTGTCCCGGCCCTTCTGGTGGCCGATGACCATCACCGAGACGCCGCCCAGCCGGGCCCACCCGCCCACGATCGCGGGGTCGTCCATGTACAGGCGATCGCCGTGGAGCTCGATGAAGTCGGTGAAGATCGTGCTGAGGTAGTCCAGGGTGTACGGTCGGCGGGGATGGCGGGCCACCAGCACACGCTGGATCGGCGTGAGGTTTCGGTAGATCTCGGCCTGGCGCTCCGCGAGCTTGGATTGCAGCCCTTGGAGCTCGCCGTCGACGTCGAGCTGTCGCTCGTGGCCGAGGCGTTGGAGCTCGTCGATCTGGCGCTCAAGCTCGAGCAGCGGCTTCTCGAAGTCGAGGGTGTAGACGGACGCCATCGGCTAGCCCGCTTTCACGTAGTGGACGGAGTCGGTTCCGAGGAGGTGCCGGAGCGCCCGCACGAGATCGTCTTCGGCGGCCACCCGAAGGCGGCGGGAGCGGAGGCGTACCGCCTCCCCGTTCCCGTCGCTCCATTCAATATAGACCGGGGTCGGCCCGGGATGGGCGGTACACAGCGCCGCGGCGGCCCGCATGGTCTCCGGCGGAGGGGCGTCGGGCGCGCGCCAGCGGAGACTCAGCGCCACCGCGCCGGAGCGCTTCAGGTCGTCCAGCGCCCGCGCCGACTCGATGATGAACGGCGCCCGATCCTCACCACGGTCCCGCTCGCTGTAACCGCCGGTCAGGAGCATCGCCGCGTCAGCCACGATGACCTGATTGAGCTTGGCCCAGGCATCGGGAAAGACGATGGCTTCGGCCGTGCCGTGGAAATCCTCCAGCACCAGCCGCGCGTACTCCTTGCCGGTCTTCTTGGATATCTGCCGTTTCACGCCGGTCAGCACGGCGGCCACGTTCACCTGGTGTTGGCTCCACTCCCCCAGCGTGGCGGTGGTGCGGGACCCGAAGAGCTCCACCTCATCCCGGAACCGCTCCAGCGGGTGCCCCGAGATGAAGAAGCCCAGCACCTCCTTCTCGCGGGCCAGCCGCTCGGCCTCGGTCCAGGGCGGCACGTCGGGCAGGCGGGTCTGCGCCGCCCGGGTGATCGGCGCCTCACCGAAGAGGGACGCCTGGCCGGCGTCGCGGTCCGCCTGCCGGAGCTGCGCTTCGGCCAGCGCCGACTCGAGTCCCTCGATGAGCTGGGTCCGGTGGCCGTCCAGCGAGTCGCACGCGCCGGCGGCCACCAGCGATTCCAGCACCCGCTTGTTGCAGAGCCGCAGGTCGATGCGCTCGACCAGCTCCGCGAGCGTGGCGTAGGGTCCGGCGGCTCGCCCGGCGATGATCGACTCGATGGCGCTGAACCCCACGTTGCGCACCGCGCCGAGCCCGAATCGGATGCGGCGATCGCCCACCGCCGTGAACTTGAAGCCCGACTCGTTGACGTCCGGCGGGAGCACCTCGAGGTCGAGCTCGCGCGCCTCGTTGATGTACTGGACCACCTTGTCGGTGCTCCCGATCTCGGACGAGAGCAGCGCCGACATGAACTCGGCCGGATAGTGCGCCTTGAGCCACGCGGTCTGGTAGCTCAGCACCGAGTAGGCCACCGAGTGCGACTTGTTGAAGCCGTATCGGCCGAACGTCTCGATCTGTGCCGCCAGCTCGTCGAGCAGCTTCTTCGGGTGGCCCTGTGCGGCGCCGCGTTCGCAGAACTTGCCCAGCTCCTTCCGGATCAGGTCGGAGTCCTTCTTGCCCACCGCCTTGCGGAGCACATCGGCTTCGGCCAGCGAAAAGCCGGCAATCACGTTGGCGATGCGCATCACCTGCTCCTGATAGGTGATAACGCCGTAGGTCGGCTCCAGCACTTCCTGCAGCGATGGGTGCGGATAGGTCACCCGCTCCTGACCGAGCTTGCGCCGGATGAAGACGGTATGCATCCCGGCATCCAGCGGACCGGGGCGGAGCAGGGCGTTGGAGGCGACCAGGTCGTCGAATCGGTCGCACTTCATGGCCCGGAGCGTCTCGGTGGCCAGGGCGGACTCGAACTGGAACACGCCCGCCGTGCGTCCCCGGCGGAGCAGCGCGTACACCTCCGGGTCATCGAACGCCAGCGTGTCCATGTCGGGTCGGACCCCGTGCCGCTCCGCGATCATGTTGACGGCGTCGTGGATGACGGTCAGCGTCTTGAGGCCGAGCAGGTCCATCTTGAGCATGCCGACCTTTTCGAGCGGCCCCATCTCGTACTGCGTGATGATGGAATCCTCGCCGCCCGCCGCCGCGCCCGAGCCCTTGCCGGGCGCGGTGCAGACCGGGATGTACTCGTCCAGCGGGCCCGGTGCGATGACCACGCCGGCCGCATGCACCGACATGTGGCGCGAGATCCCTTCGATCCGGGAGCTGAGCTGCGCCAGCCGCTGGTAGATGGGGTTGGAGCGGACGAGGTCCCGCAGCTCGTCCACCTTCTGGATCGCTTCGGGGATCGTCAGACTGTAGGCCGGGCCGGACGGGATCAGCTTGGTGAGCCGGTCGGCCTCGGCCGGCGGCACCCGCAGCACCCGGGCGACGTCCTTGATCGCGGCGCGGGCCTTCATCGTCCCGAAGGTGACGATCTGCCCCACGCTGGCGCGGCCGTAGCGCTCCCGGACGTATTCGATCACCTCGCCGCGCCGCTCGAAGCAGAAGTCCACGTCGATGTCCGGCATCGACACGCGCTCGGGGTTCAGGAAGCGCTCGAACAGCAGGTCGAACCGGAGCGGGCACACGTTGGTGATGCCGAGGGCGTACGCCACGATTGAGCCGGCGGCGGAACCGCGGCCGGGTCCCACCGGAATGCCCCGCGCCCGTGCGGCGGCGATGAAGTCCTGCACGATCAGGAAGTAGCCGGCGTATCCCGCGGTGTTGATGACGCCCAGCTCGTAGTCGAGGCGCTCAGCGACCGCCGGAGGCAGGGGGCTGCCGTAGCGCCCCTGCGCGCCGGCGGTCGCCAGGTCGAGCAGCAGTGCTTCATCGGTGTCGAATTCGCGCGGCCGGGGAAAGCTCGGGAGGAAGTAGCGCTTCTCGAAATCGAACTCGCAGCGGTTGGCCACCAGCTGCGTGTTGTCCAGCGTCTCCGCCGCCTCCGGGAAGAGGGCGCGCATCTCCTGCTCGTTCTTGACGTACGACTCGGAGCCGGTGAAGCGGAACCGCTTGGGGTCGTCGAGGTCGCTCCCGGTGCCGATGGCCAGCAGCACGTCGTGCGACTCGGCGTCCTCCTTGCGGAGGTAGTGGGCGTCGTTGGTGGCTACGACGCCCAGTCCCAGCTCCCGGCCCAGTTCCAGCATGCCGGCCGTGACCTGCTGCTCCTCGGGGATGCCGTGACTCTGGATCTCGAGCCAGAAGTTGTCCCGTCCGAACGTCTGCGCAAACCACTCCGCGCTCCGCCGGGCCTCCTCGTAGTTCCCCTGGCGGAGATGGAGCGCCACCTCACCCGACAGGCAGGCGGCGAGGCAGACGATCCCCTCGCTGTGGCGCGCCAGGACCTCGCGGTCGATCCGGGGGCGGCGGTAGAACCCCTCGGTGTACCCGATCGACGTGAGCTTGATCAGGTTCTTGTAGCCGATCCGGTTCTGCGCCAGCAGGACCAGGTGGCTGTAAATCCCCGGCGCGCCCGGCTGCCGCTCCCGGGCCTGGCGGGGCCCGAACGCGAGATATGCCTCGAAGCCCAGGATCGGCCGGATCTGCTGGGCCCGCGCCGCCTCGTAGAAGGACCAGGCCGCGTGCATGTTCCCGTGATCGGTCACGGCCAGGCTGTCCATGCCCAGCTTCTTGACGTGGGTCACCAGCTCGCCGACGCGGTTGGCGCCGTCGAGCAGGGAATACTCGCTGTGCGTGTGGAGATGTACGAAGGCCATGCCTACCGACTGCGCTGCGCGAGCTCCTCCCAGACGGCGTCCAGCGGGACACCACGGGCCTGCAGCAGCACCAGAAGATGATAGAGGAGATCGGCCGCCTCGGACGCGAGGCGTCCCTCGTCCTCCGTGTTCGCCGCCACGACGACCTCGACCGCCTCCTCACCCACTTTCTGGGAGATCTTGGGGACGCCGCGCGCCAGCAGCGCTGCCGTGTACGAATCAGCCGGCCGCTCCGCATCCCGGCTCGTGATCGTGGCGGCCAGCCGGTTGAGCGGGTGACCGCCGGGATCCGGTGCATCGGCACGGCCGCCCTCCGGCGCCAGGACGGTCGAAAAGCAGGTGCGGGTGCCGGTGTGGCAGGCCGGCCCATGCTGGCGGACCCGATACAGCAGGGTATCGCCATCACAATCGAGCCGGACTTCGGTGACGTCCTGGACGTGCCCGGACGTCTCCCCCTTGCGCCAGAGCACCCCCCGGGAGCGGCTGAAGTAGTGCGCCTGGCGAGTTGCCAGCGTCTCCGCGAGCGCCTGCGCATTGGCCCAGGCCACCATCAGCACGTCGCCCGAGGTCAGATCCTGCGCCACGACCGGGACCAGCCCGTCGGGCCCGAATTTGACCGCCGAAAGCCCCACCGAGTCGGACACGGAAAGAAGGTACCGGTGGGCATCGCGATTGTCAAAAACCGTTGTCCTGTCGTATTTTAAAACGCCATTTGCCGGCTCGCCCACTGGAGCACCCTGACTGTGATCTCTCGTCTTCGTGTCCTCATGACGGCCACCCTGATCGTGGTGTCCGGCTGCACCGATACGCCGGTCTCGCCGTCCGGCGGGGGCAACCCGGTCCAGGTGGACTGCACCGCCTCAACGCCGGTCTCCCTCGCCCCCGGCGAGTTTGCGGTCCTCGATCCCACCACGAATGCCGGTGCCTGCGTCCGGATCCCGGTGGCGGGTGCCGCCGGCGCTGAACACCTGTATGTCGCGGTCGCCGCCGCCGGACGCGAGACACCTACCAGCGTTTCCACCAGCTACGCGCTCGGTGCCGCGCCGGTCGGCGTCACGCTCGCGCGGCAGCAGCCGTCGCTGGCCGATCTCGGCCTCGTGCCGCCTGGCGCGTCCGCATTCCAGGCGCCGGCATCGGCCGATCGCTTCCACGACATGCTGCGCGCCCGTGAGCGGATGCTGTCGCAGTCGCCGGGTGCGGCCTTTGCGGCGCGGCTGGGCGCGCCGCCCGCCGCGCTGGCCCCGCCCACGCTCGGCACGCAGCGCACGTTCAAGGTCTGCTCGACCACCGACTGCAACGCGTTCGTCAACGTCACGGCGACTGCGCTGCACGTCGGCCCCAAGGGAGTGATCTACCTCGACAACAGCGTGCCGACGGGAGGCTACACCCAGGCCGACATCGACTCGGTGGGCAATCTCTTCGATGGCTATCTCTACCCCATCGACACCACCGCGTTTGGGCGGGAATCGGACCTGGACAACAACGGCGTGGTCGCCGTGCTGCTGACCGATCAGGTCAACAAGCTGAGCAGCTCCTGCAATAGCGCGGGCAGCGTCATCCTGGGCTACTTCTACGGGGCGGACCTCATCCCCAGCCAGAACGGCTCCAACAGCGGCGAGATCTTCTACGGGCTGGTCCCCGATCCGGGCAACTCAGGCTGCACGATTTCGAAGACGTATGCGCGGACGCTGCTCGCGCCCACGTTCATCCATGAATTTCAGCACATGATCAGCTTCAACCAGCACGTGCTTCTGCGCGGCGGGTTGAGCGAAGACACGTGGCTCAACGAAGGGCTCTCGCACTTCGCGGAGGAGCTGGGCGGGCGGCTCATTCCCAACGCGCTGTGTACCGACAGCAACGGCGCGCACGACTGCCTGTCGCAGTTTGCCAAGGGCGACATCCAGAACGGCTATCGCTACCTGCGCGACGTCGAAGCGACCGCCCTGGTCGAGACGAGCCAGTCCACCGGAACGCTCGCTGAGCGCGGGGCCAACTGGCTCTTCGTGCGATGGCTGACCGACCAGTTTGGCAGCGACAGTCTGGGAGCGGCATTCACCCGGTCCCTCGTGGCCACCAATGCACTCGGCAGCGCCAACGTCGCGGCGGTCACCGGCGACGCGTTCGGCAACCTCGTCACCGAGTGGCAGCTGGCCAACTACCTCGATGACCTCCCCGGCTTCACGCCGGCGAGCGGGCGGCTGACGTACCGCAACTGGAACTTCCGCGCCACGTACGCCGCGCTCAATCAGCAGCAGCCGAGCAACTTTCCGCGTCCCTACCCGCTGGTGCCGGACAGCACCAGCACCGGCTCCTACAGTCGCACCGGCACGCTGCGTGACGGCTCGGGCCGTCACCTGCGGGTGATCCAGGCCGGCTCCGCACCGGCCGTGGACCTCCAGCTCTCCGACAGCACCGGCGGGGCGCTCGCCACCGTGGCGGCTCCACGCATCGGGATCGTCCGCATCCGCTGAGCGGACGGTTTCGTGCCCCGGCGAAAGACACTGATGGTCTTCCTCATTGTGGTGGCCGCCCTCATGGGCGGCTACGGTACGGCCTATCTCGCAAGCGACGACGTCCGCTACATCACGCGGGCTGGCCTCGAAGAGACCCGCATCCTCCAGGCCCGGCAACCGATCGCCCAGCTCGTGGCTGACAGCACCACGCCGCCCGCGCTGCGCCGCTCCCTCACACTGGTCGTCGCCGCGCGGAACTACGCCGCCGAGCTCGGCCTCGAGGCGGGGCAGACCTACACCACCTACGCCGATGTGAAGCGCGACACGCTGCTGCTGGTGCTGCAGGCCGCGCCCCGCAACTGCCTCTGCGCGTATACCTGGAAATGGCCGGTTGTGGGCCGCATGCCGTACAAGGGGTTCTTCGACCTGCACTCCGCCCAGAAGGCGGAGCAGACGCTCGCAGCGCGCGGGTACGACACCTATCTCCGGACCGCGCCGGCATTTTCCACGCTCGGCTGGTTCAACGACCCGCTTCTCTCCACGGCGCTCACGCGGGACTCGGTCGAGCTTGCGGCCACGGTGTTCCACGAGATCGCGCACAATTCGCTGTACGTGAAGAGTGCGACCCCGTTCAACGAGAGCTTTGCCCAGCTGGTGGGATATCGTGCGACCCAGGCGTTCTTCCTGGAGCGCGGCGACACCGCCGCCGCAGAGCGCGCCGCCGACCGGTGGCACGACGAGATCGTGATGGGCGCCTTCTACACCGAGCTCACCAATCGGCTCCAAACGTTCTACGCACTCAAGCTCGACTCGGCCGCGGTGGATTCCGGCCGCGCGGCCATCGGGCACTGGGCGCGGGAGGAGCTGGAGGGGCCGGTGGCCGCACAGTTCCGCGCCTACACCGTCGGCAAGCTGTCCGATCGCCCGATCAACAACGCCCGCCTGGTGGGGGCCACGATCTACCGCTCGCACCTCGACCTGTTCGAGCGGTGGTACCGGCAGCACGGCGCCGACGTGCAACGCAGCGTCGCGGATCTGCGGGTGCTGATGCGCGGTGCCGAAGGCGACAGCGCCTTTGCGCGGCTGGAACGGGCGGTCGCGGACAGCGCGCCCATGTGACGATGTGGCATTGCCGCCATGTGACGCACGTCACGACGCGTCCGCCCCGCTTTCGCGCCGGCCCGCACGCCGATATACCTTACGACGGAGAAGCATTACCGGCCCATTTCCCAGTGTGAGGCACCCATGGACACCGCCTTCGTGAGTCGCGAACAGGACCGCATGCTCCGCGAGCTCACCGAGTTTCTTGCCATTCCGAGCGTCAGCGCGCTTCCCCAGCATGCGGCGGACTGCCGCCGCGCCGCCGAGTGGCTCATGCAGGAGCTCAGGCGGCTGGGATGTCCCGTCGTCACGCTGGTCGAGGGCCAGGGTCATCCGGTCGTCTGGGCCGAAAGCCCGCGGGTGGCCGGCAAGCCGACGCTGCTGATGTATGGTCACTACGATGTGCAGCCGCCAGACCCGCTCAACGAATGGAGCAGCCCGCCGTTCGAACCCACGGTGCGCGATGGCAAGCTCTACGCGCGTGGCGCGGCGGACGATAAGGGCCAGGTCTACTGTCTGCTCAAGGCCTACGAGGCCACCCGTGATGCCGACGGCAATCCTCCGCTCAACGTCAATTTCATTTTTGAGGGCGAGGAGGAGTGTGGCGGGCGGGTGATCTTCGACCTGCTGCACGCCGAGCCGGAGCGGACCCAGGCCGATGCGGCGCTGGTCTGCGACATGTCGTACTTTGCGGCCGGCTGGCCGGCGGTATACACGGCGCTCCGGGGACTCTGCTACGCCGAGATATCGGTGCGGACGCTGCAGCGCGACCTGCATTCCGGCTCGTACGGCGGCGTGGCCCCCAACGCCCTGGAGACGCTGGTCCGGATCCTGGCCAAGCTCAAGGACAAACGGGGGAAGGTTCACGTCCCCAAGCTCTACAAGGAGGTCAAGGAGCCGTCCAAGTCGGAGCTCAAGGCGTGGAAGCACCTGCCGTTCGACGAAGACAAGTTCCTCGCCGACGAAGTTACGGCCAAGGCGCTGACCGGACTGGACGACTACTCGGTGCTGGAGCGGGTCTGGGCCCTCCCGACGTTCGAGATCCACGGTATCAAGGGCGGCTTCGTGGGTGACGGCGCCAAGACCGTGATCCCCGCCCAGGCCACGGCCAAGGTGAGTCTCCGGCTGGTGCCGGGCCAGTCGTTCGAGAAGGTGGCCAGGCATCTGCGGAAGGCGGTGGAGAAGCACGCCCCCAAGTGGGCCGACGTGGACGTGCGGATCCTCCATGGCGGCGATCCGGTCCAGGTGGACGTGGACTCCCCGGTGCTGGACGTGCTGAACCGGGCGTTCGAAGAGGTGGTCGGTCGGAAGGCCGTCCATGCCCGCGCCGGCGGCTCGATTCCCATCGTGCCCGAGCTCGGTCTGGCCGGCGCGCCGGTCATCCTCACCGGCATCGGCCTGCCGGACGACGGACTGCATTCGCCCAATGAAAAGCTGGATCTGACCCAGCTCTGGAGCGGGATTCAGATCTTCGCGCGGTTCTTCGAGTTGTTCGGAGCGGAGGAGCCGGCAGCCGCCGTCATGGCCGGAGCGGAGAGCGAGGACGAGATGGAGGAGGACGAGGAGATCGTCGGGGAAGTGGCGTCGCGCTGAGCGGCCCTCGCCGTCCTCTGGCGGGAGCACTGGCTGACCCGGAATGTCGCAGGACGGGGCTCATGCCCGGACGGATCGCGGCGACGGCTCCCATCGCAAGGAGGTGCCGTGCAGCAACGAGTCATACGGCTGCCAGGGCTCGCAGCCATCATCGTCTGTGTCACCGCCCCCGCTGCTCGCGACCAATGGGAAGTGCGTGCCCATGGGGGCCTCCACGTTGACCGTGCTTCACGTCCGATCGCTACCTCAGCACACCATTTCAGTACTTGGAGTCTGCCAAGGGCGAAGCCCGGGCGTGGGGGCTGCAGGCCGGCTATGGGGTGGGACGACACCTCGCGCTCGAAGCTGACGTGAGCCAGTCGCACAACTCGAGCTGGCAGGGCTCGACGACGTTGCCGCCACCCGCCTTTGCCACCACGACCACCTACTTCTCCGCGCGCGCCGGGTTCCGTACCGACGTCAGCCCGTCGTTGCGCCTGGAGGCGAAGGCCGGCCCCGCGGTCATCGTTCACGGCGGGAGCGGCAGTTCATCTATGACGCGGAATACGGACATTGGGGGTGTGGTCGAGCTGGCGGCGCTGGTGCCGCTCACCGGTCCGCTCGGGATGACGCTGGCCGCCGGCGAGTATCTCTACGCCTCGCGGTACCGTGATCCGTACGCCGGCCGATTTGCCGGCTCGCCGGTCGAACCGGCCGGGTCCGTCTTTCGCCACGACCTGCTGCTGCAGGCGGGGCTGAACTTCCGCCTGCGCTAGTCATCCTCCGGCGGCAGCACTGGCCGGGGCACCCCGCCGGAATAGCGCGCCTCGGTGCGCGCGTGGAGCTCGTCGATGCCGATGAGCGCGCGCGCCGAGGCGATGATGCCCGCCACCACGTCGTCGGCCCAGTAGGGGTCGGGACGCTCACCTTCCGGCAACTTCCGGGCGCAGCTCTCGAGATAATTGATGGCGGTGGTGATCCACTCGGACTGGGCGGTGGCGACCACCGCCCACGAGCCGGTGGAACGCAGCTCGAGCTCTTCCAGCGCCTTCAGGTGAGCCTCGAGGCCGGCCGTCACCCGTGGCGAGCGCAGGCGATCGGCAATGACCGATAGCACGGCGCGGCGCTCGCTCTCCTGAGCCTCGGGCAGCGGCGCCAGGTAGTGCCGCTGGTCCGCCACCAGTTCCGCGAGCCGGATGCAGACGGCTTTGATGGCCGGCTCGAGCGCGCCTGGGGCCTCGCGAGCCCAGCTCGCCGCCGCCCGAAGAATCTCCGCGATCCGCTGGTCCGCCTGCTCATTCGGGTCCTGTTTTGCCGTCGAATCAGACATGTACGGAGGATGGCGAATTGCCACCGCAAAGGCAACGGCCTGGCGCCCGGATGATCATCGGTGAGCACCCCGGAGGCGCGCACCCGGCGTCAACGCGTCTCGGCCTGGCCCGGCGGCAGCCGGTGCTCGGCGGAGCGCACGTCCACCACGTTCACGGTGCGCTCACCAGCGCGTGCGCATCGCCGGCCACCGGCTCCCGGTCCAGCGCGGCGCCCAGCGCCGCGATGACCGCCTCACGCGTCCGCTCGGTCACCCCCACCTCGGTCCCCAGCTCGCGGGCCACGCTCGTCATCACGACCCCCGCGATGCCACAGGGCACGATCAGGTCAAAGCCCGCGAGGTCGGTGGTGACGTTCAGCGCAAAACCGTGAAACGTGATCCACTGCTTCACGTGGATCCCCATGCTCGCAATCTTGCGGCCGCCGGTCCACACGCCGGTGAGACCCGCACGCGCTTCGGCCGGGAGCCCCAGCGCAGCCAGCGCGGCGATCAGCGCCTGCTCGAGCGTACGCAGATACCAGTGCAGGTCCTCGCGGTGGCGCCGGAGGTCCAGGATCGGATACCCAACGAGCTGGCCGGGTCCGTGCCAGGTGACGTCACCGCCGCGCTCGACCTCGAACACCTCGACGCCACGCCGCCGGAGCTCGTCCGGCGCCAGCGGCAGACTTGATGCCCGGGTGCCGCGGCCCAGCGTGATCACCGGGTCGTGCTCGACCAGGAGCAGCAGGTCGTCGGTGAGCTCGCCGGCCATTCGCCGCCGGCAGAGCGATCGCTGCAACTCCAGCACGTCGCCGTAGCCGCGGCGTCCCAGGTCCACCACCACCAGCGGATCGCTCACCGGCCCGCCCGCGTGATGCGGCCGAGTCGCCGCGTGAGCAGCGCGATGCCCGCGAGGCACAGTGCCGCCAGCGCCACCAGGCCGGTGCGGCCGAAGTAAGCGTGCACCGGCGTCGTGAGCAGCATCGCGACAACGGTGGCAAAACCGCTCACCGTGGCGAACATGGCGCGGCGGTACCAGTTGGTGATGGGGGAAAGCGCGATCCAGGTGGCGACGCCCGCGAGGAGGATCCCGGCGAGCGTGCCGCCGAACAGCAGCCAGGTGGCCGGCGAATTCTGGAGCGCCGCGCCCGGAGCCATCGGCGGCGCCTGGTCCCTGAGTGCCGTGACGCCAAAGACCGCGGCGGTCACCACCAGCACCCCGACCACGATGCCCAGCGGCACCGCCGCGGCGATGAGCCCCAGCGGGTCGGGGATCCCCGGTATGTCCGGCGGCTGATTCGGCGGCGGCGGGGCGGACACGGCGGTGCTAGTGGTCCACCGCTAGATGTGCATCACGCGGCCCATCGAGTCGAGACCGGCCTCCGCGATGGCTTCGGACAGCGTGGGATGGGCGTGGACGGCCAGGTCCACCTCCTCCACCGTGAATTCATTCTCCCGCGCCACGACCAGCTCGTGGATCATCTCGGAGGCGTGGCTCGCGACGATATGGGCGCCGAGGATTTCGCCGTACTTCTTGCCCCGGATGATCTTGACGAAGCCCTCGGTCTCGTTGGACGCGCGGGCGCGCCCGTTGGCACTGAGGGGAAAGCGTCCCACCTGGTAGTCCAGCTTCTCCTCCTTGCACTGATCCTCGGTCAGCCCGATGCTGGCCACTTCCGGATGGCAGTAGGTGACGCTGGGGACGTTGTCGTACTTGATCGGCTGCGGATGATGTCCCGCGATCAGCTCGGCGACGTTGACGCCTTCCCGGCTGCCCTTGTGGGCCAGCATGGGCGGTCCTGCCACGTCGCCGATGGAGTACACACCCTCGGCCGTGGTCTCCAGCGTCTGCGGATTCACCTTGATGAAGCCGCGGTCGGTGAGTTCGACGCCGGCCTCCTTGAGTCCCATGTTTTCGGTGTTGACCGACCGGCCCGCCGCCATCAGCACCCGCTCGACTTCCACCGACTCCGTCTTGCCGCCGGCCTCCAGCGTGAGCGTCACCTTCGACGGCTTGACGTCCGCGCTGGTGACCTTGGCGCCCGCGAACACCGCGATGCCGCGCTTCTTGTAGCTCTTGGCGATGACGTCGGAGCTCTCGGCGTCCTCCAGCGGGAGGATGCGGGGCATCGCCTCGATGAGCGTGACCTTGCTGCCGAATGCATTGAAGATGTCGGCGAACTCGCAGCCCACGGCGCCCGCGCCCACGATGGCGATGGACGCCGGCACCTTCTCGAGAAAGAGCGCCTCATCGGACGAGATCACGCTGGTCTTGTCGATCTCGAGGCCGATCTGCGGGATGCCGCGCACCCGCGAGCCGCTCGCGATGACCACCGCCTTCGTGGCCTGGTAGGTTTCCTTGTCCACCTTGACCTTCCGGCCCGCCTGGAGGACGCCGGTGCCGCGGAGCACGCTGATCTTGTGCTTCTTCATCAGGAACTCCACGCCCTTGGAGTTCTGCTCCGAGACCCTGCGCGAGCGCTTCATGGCGACGCCGTAGTCGGTCTTGATCGTGCCGGTCTCGATGCCCAGCTCCTTCGCGTCGTGGGCCAGCAGGTTGGCCACGTATGCGCTGTGCAGCAGTGCCTTGGTCGGGATGCACCCGATGTTGACGCAGACCCCGCCGAGCTTGTCGCGCTCCACCACCGCAGTGGAGAGCCCGAGTTGCGCGGCGCGGATGGCGCAGACATAGCCGGCCGGTCCGCCGCCAATCACGATCAGGTCAAAGCTGTTCGCCACGGATGTCCTCGTATTGATGTTGAGCGCCGGCCGTCGCTGCTACCAGACGAGCGCCAGCGGATTTTCCAGTATCGCTTTCAGCGTCTTGAGAAACTGCGCCCCGGTCGCGCCGTCGATGACGCGGTGATCGCAGGACATCGTGAGCCGCATCCGTTTCCGGATGACGATCTGGCCGTCGAGCGCCACCGGCCTGTCCGCCAGGCGTCCGATCGCGATGATCCCCGCCTCCGGCGGATTGATGATCGCGGTGAACTCCTCGATGTCGAGCATGCCGAGATTGGAGACAGAGAAGGTGCCGCCGGTGTATTCGTCGGGGGCCAGCCGCCGCGCCCGCGCCCGTGCGGCCAGGTCCTTCGACTCGGCCGAGATCTGGCGGAGCGACTTCTGGTCGGCGTGACGGATCACGGGCGTGATCAGGCCCTCCTCGATCGCCACGGCCATGCTGACGTGCACCTCGTTCCAGTAGCGGATGTGATCGTCCTGCCACCAGGCGTTGCACGCCGGATGCTGCCGGAGCGCCAGCCCCACCGCCTTGATGATGATGTCGTTGAACGAGACCTTGCCCTCGCCCAGCGCGTTCAACGCGTCGCGCGCCTCCGCCACCCGCTCCATGTCGACTTCGATGGTGAGGTAGAAGGTCGGCACCGGCCCGATCGACTGCGCCAGTCGCTTGGCGATCGTCTTCCGGAGCTGGCTCAGCGGCACGTCGGCAAACGGCTCGCCATCGGCGACCGGATGGAACGCCGGCACCCGTGAGGTGCCGGCGTTGGCCGCGGGCTGAAGCGCCGCCAGATCCCGCTGAACGATCCGGCCCTGCGGCCCCGAGCCGGCGATGCCCTGGAGATCGAGACCGCGGTCCGCCGCGATCTTCCGGGCCAGCGGCGACGCCTTCACCCGGGTCCCGCCCAGCGCTGCCGCCGCCGAGACGGCCGGGCCGCGGGCCGGCGTCGCGACCAGAGCGGCGGGCGGCGCCGGCGGCATCGACGTCGGTCGGTCGGTCTGGTCCGCAGTGGGCTGCGTGGCTTCCGCATCGGACGGCGGGACGGGCTTTGCCGCGGGCTTTGGCTCCGCCTTCGCCGCAGGCGCCGGCTTGGCGCCATTGCCGGCGGCGGCTGCTATCTCGACCGATTCCCCCGGCTCGCCGATCAGTGCCACCGGCTCCGACACCGGCACGGTCGCGCCCGCGGCAACGAAATGCTTGAGCATGGTGCCCGCCGCGCGCGCCACCAACTCCATGACGGCCTTGTCGGTTTCGACTTCCGCCAGCACGTCGCCCACGGCGACCGCATCGCCCTCGTTCTTCTTCCACTCGACGAGACGCCCCTCCTCCATGGTGGGGGACAGCGCCTCCATCACGACCTTAGTCGACATAGAGCACCTGCTTGACGGCGGCGATGACCTTGGCGGGATCGGCCTTGGCCAGCTTCTCGAGATGCTTGTTGTACGGCATCGGCACATCGGCGCCGGTCACCCGGAGCACCGGGGCGTCCAGTTCGTCGAAAATTTCGCGCTGGATCGTGTCCACGACCTGCGCACCGATCCCGGCGAACGACCAGCCTTCCTCCACGACGACGCAGCGGTGGGTCCGGGCCACCGAGGCCAGCACCGTTGCCGTATCGAGCGGCCGGATCGTGCGGAGGTCCACCACCTCGGCGCTGATCCCCTCGCCCGCGAGCTGCTCGGCCGCCTTGAGCGCCACCGAGACCGACTTCGAATGCGACACGAGGGTCACGTCGGTCCCTTCGCGTTTCACGTCGGCCACCCCCAGCGGTACGATGTGCTCGCCGTCCGGCACCTCGCCCTTGAGGTTGTAGAGCATCTCGCCTTCGATGAAGATCACCGGGTTGTCGTCGCGGATGGCGCTCTTGAGCAGCCCCTTTGCGTCGGCCGGCGTCGCCGGCATGACGACCTTGAGGCCCGGGATGTGCGCGTACCAGCTTTCGAAGGCCTGCGAGTGCTGGGCGGCGAGCTGCAGCGCGGCGCCGCCGGGGCCTCGGACCACCAGCGGCACCCCCACCTGGCCGTTGGACATGTAGCGCATCTTGGCCGCGGAGTTCACGATCTGGTCGATGGCGAGCAGGGCGAAGTTGAACGTCATCATCTCGATGACCGGCCGGAGTCCAACCATCGCCGCCCCGACGCCCACGCCGGCGAACCCCAGCTCGGTGATCGGCGTGTCTACCACGCGCATGGCGCCGAACTCCTCGAGCAGTCCGCGGCTCACCTTGTAGGCACCCTGATAGACGCCCACTTCCTCGCCCATGAGGAAGACCGACTCGTCCCGCGACATCTCTTCGCGCAGCGCCTGGTTGAGCGCGTCGCGATACGTCATGGTCGGCACTATTCCGCCTCCGGCGCGTACACGTGGCTGAACAGCGCCTCGGGATCGGGGTCCGGTGCCTCGTCGGCAAACTGGTACGCGTCCTCCACTTCCTCCATGACGCTCTGGTCCATCGCCTTGATCGCGTCCTCGGTCACGATGCCGTCGGCCAGCAGCTTCTGGGACCAGACGGCGATTGGATCACGCTTGCGCTGCTCCTCAACCTCTTCCTTGGTGCGGTAGTGGCCGTGGATGGGATCGCTCATCGAGTGGCCCATGAACCGGTAGGTGCGGATCTCGAGGAGCGTGGGCAGCTTCTCCTCACGGGCGCGCTGCACCGCGCGATCCATCGCCGCGTTCACGGCGAGCACGTCCTGCCCGTCCACCACCTCGTTGGCCATGTCGTAGGAACAGGCGCGCTCCGAGATGTCGTAGATGGCGCTGGCCCGCTCGAGCGCCGTGCCCATGCCGTAGCGGTTGTTTTCGCAGATGTAGATGGCCGGCAGCTTCCAGAGCGCCGCCATGTTGAGCGCCTCGTGAAAGGCGCCGTTGTTGACCGCCGCCTCGCCGAAATAGCAGATCGCCACCTGATTGGTCCCGCGGTACTTGGCGGCGAACGCCATGCCGGTCGTCAGCGGAATGTGGCCGCCCACGATCGCGTGCCCGCCGAGGAAACCGAGCGACGCATCGAAGAGATGCATCGAGCCACCCCTGCCGCCCGAGCAGCCCGCCGCCTTGCCGAACAGCTCCGCCATGACCGCGCGCGCGCTGATGCCGCGGACCAGCGCCTGCCCGTGCTCCCGGTACGACGCGGTGATGTAGTCGTCGGGACCGAGCGCCGCCAGTGTACCGACCGCCACCGCCTCCTGCCCGATGTAGAGGTGGCAGAAGCCGCCGATCTTGCCGAGACTGTACGCCTCGCCCGCCTTCTCCTCGAACCGGCGGATCAGCATCATCTGGCGCAGCCAGTGCAGGTACTGTTCGGTCGTGGCCGGGTCGGCCGCCTTGCGGCCGGATGTCGTGGCGGTGCCTGCCATCAGGGAATCCTGTGTGCCTTGGCCTGG
This sequence comes from Gemmatimonadales bacterium, assembly GCA_038250675.1. Taxonomy (GTDB): domain Bacteria; phylum Gemmatimonadota; class Gemmatimonadetes; order Gemmatimonadales; family GWC2-71-9; genus JAICUF01. The sequence continues at coordinate 1,802 of JBBSCB010000019.1, read as the reverse complement.
TCCACCTGCTCCCAGGCGTGGTAGGAAGATCGCGTCAGCGGGCTGGCCTGGACGTGGGCAAAACCCATCGCCATGCCGGCCTCGCGGAGTTCGGCAAATTCGTCGGGGCTGTAGAACCGTGCGACTGGCAGGTGGCCGTCGGTCGGACGGAGATACTGGCCCAGCGTCAGGATGTTCACGTCGCTCCAGCGCAGGTCGCGCATGCAGACCAGCACCTCATCCCACTCCTCGCCCATGCCCAGGATGATCCCGCTCTTGGTGAGTGCGTCCGGTCCGCCCATCTGCCGGGCAGTGGCCAGGAGCCGGAGCGCCCGATCGTACCGCCCGCCGGGACGGGCCAGCCGGTATAGTCGCTCCGCGGTCTCGAGGTTGTGGTTGAGGATGTCGGGCCGCGCATCCATGACGATCTGGAGCGCACGGTCGGAGCCCTTGAAGTCCGGGATAAGCACCTCGACCGACGTCGCCGGCAGCCGCTGCTTGATCTCGCTGATGCACCCGGCAAACGCTTCCGCGCCCCCGTTGGGCAGGTCGTCGCGGTCCACCGACGTGATCACGACATGCTGCAGGCCCATGCGGGCCACCGCCTCCGCCAGGCGCACCGGCTCCAGCGGATCGAACGCCTTGGGCGTGCCGTGCGATACGGCACAGTAGGTGCAGTTCCGGGTGCAGACGTCGCCCAGAATCATGAACGTCGCGGCGCGATGCTCCCAGCATTCCCCGATGTTGGGACAGCGGGCTTCCTCGCAGACCGTGTGCAGGCCCAGCTCACGCATCATCATCTTGATGTGCGCGTAGTTGGGCCCCCCGGGTGCCTTCACCTTGAGCCAACTCGGCTTGCGGGCGGGCACGACGGGCGCCGCGGTGGGCGTGGGCTCGTCGGCCTCGGGTGCGCGGGTCAACTGGACCAGCGGAACAGCCAAGTCAGTCTCCTTGACCGGACGGAAAATGGCGAGTGCCAGAGTCCCAAATTATAGCCGGGCCCGGGGGGGGATGGTACCCGGACGAGTCACCGGAATGCGATGACATGCCGGTTGCTGCGGGGGGTCAGAAGAAGAGGAGCAGGCCGGTGGAAACCTGATCCGAGCGCGTCCGGGCGCCGGAATGCGCCAGCGCCTCCGCCCGGGTGTATTCCCCGACGAGCCGCAGGGATTTGGTGGCCTGATACAGCGCCATGCCGATGAGCGCACGGTTGCGGCACAGCAGTGCGTCGTTGCCGATCGATACGTCGTACGTCGTCTGATCGAGCCGGCTCTCACCCCAGCTCGCACCAACCGTCAACGGGCCCGCGGCGGGCCGGACGGTGAGCTGCGCGATGTAGCCGTACGACCGGCGGGCGCTCAATGCCGCGTCGAACCCCAGGTTGGTGCTCAGGGCGTAGGTGGAACCCACACCGCGCGCGAGGTAACCCGATGCCACCAGTCCAACGCTCCCGGCATCGAGCCGTAGCCCGCCGTCCACGCCGCGGGCCCGCACCTGCTGCTCGGCGCTCTGGTACATCCCGCCCGCCCAGGTGCGGAAGCGGACCGCTCCCGCCTGCCCATGCCAGGTGGCCTCGCCCTCGAGACGGGGCAGCGCGGTGGGCGCCGCGCCGTCGGGGGAGAAGTCGCCCATGATGCGGTCGGGATCGAAGATGCCGATCGACATCTGGTATGCGCGCGCTGCCGGCGTGGAGTAGGTCATCTGCGCGTTGAAATTGGGATAGACGTAGCCAAAGCCGCTGCGTCCCAGCGTCGTTCCCGCCGCGCCGATCCCTCCGCCGCTCGCGCCGGTGCCGAACAGCGTCATGTCGTTGAGAATGCTTT
>JBBSCB010000018.1:0-64073 GCA_038250675.1 Gemmatimonadales bacterium | reverse complement strand
TCGGCGTAGGCCATCGCCTGCACATCTGCAAGCTCGGGCTCCGCGGCCTCCCGGATGACTTCCTCCGCCGTGGCCCGGGCCAGCGGCAGATTGCCCTGACCGCGCATCACGGCGCCAAGACCCAGCCGGGCCCGGAGCACCGAGTATCGATCCCCGGTCGCCGCGGCCGCTTCCGCCGCCACGGTGTAGGCGTTGATCGCCGTATCCCAGCGCGCCATCAGACGATTGAGCCGGCCGCTGAACAGCGAGAGCCCGGCCAGTTCGCGGGGAGGGATCGGCTCCCCCCAGGTCCGGGCGGCCAGCGCCAGGATGTCGAGCGCATCGGGCCAGCGGCCCTCATGCTCCAGATGGTAGGCGTAGGCACTCAGACTGACCCGCACCACCGAGGTCCGGTGTTGGGGATCGGTGTTCACTGCTTCGATGATGCCACGAAGGTGTGAGACTTCGGAGTCGTCGGTGCCGAGATCGAAGACGAAACGTCGGCAGCCTTCGAGCTGCCACGCAAATCCTTGCGCGGCCTCATCGGTGGTCTCGAGTTCCAGGAGGCAGTCGATCAGTCGTGCGACCAGGTAGGCACCCAGTGCGCGGCGCGCGCCCGTATCGTTGTCCCGCTCGCGCTCCAGGCGGGCGCGGTCGAGAAACGAGTCGTGGGCGAGCAGGTCGCCAGCTCCCCTGCCGGCGTCGAAGAGCCTTTGGGACGATTGCAAGGCCAAAGTCTCCAGTGCGGAACGGTGATGGGCCAGCCACGCGGGGGGATGCGTCAACTATGCTGGTGAGTGCCGGACGTGGCAAGGGGTATGCCCGGAATTAACCCCGCGAAGGCGAAAAGGATGCCGGGTCGACCCCCAGTCAGAGCCACTCTGGACCATGCGACGCGGCATCTCTCTCCCCGAGCTCATGCTCGTGCTGGTGATTATCGGCATCGTGGCGGCCATCGCGCTGCCCCGGACCCACCGGCTGCTCGAATCCCTGGCGGTGGAAGGTGCGGCCCGCCAGATCCGCGCCGCACATTTCCGGGCCGCAACCACAGCCATCGTGACCGGCCACCCCACCACGCTCGAGCTGGACCCGGACAGCCTCCGGATCCGAACGGTGAACGGCGTGGACACCACCACCATCTGGCGGGCGCCGGGACCGCGGGCCGATGGCATCACGCTGACCGGACCGGCGCACCCGCTGGTCTACTCACCGCTCGGCGTCACCATGGGTGCATCCAATGGCACGTGGCACCTGGCCTACCGCTCCGCCGTGCGAGACGTCATCGTGTCGCGGCTGGGCCGGCTCCGGATCAGGTGAGGCCGTAGCGGCGGATCTTGTTGAGCAGCGTCGAACGCGCGATCCCGAGGAGCCGGGCGGCCTCGCGCTTGTTGCCGTGCGTGTACGTCAGCGTCAGTGCGATCTGGCGTCGCTCCCCGGCGGCGAGCGATTCGGGCGGCACCCGCTCGTCCGGCCTGAGCGCGGCACGGAGCCGCTCCAGATCGAGGCCGGGGAGCGACAGATCGAGCACCAGCACGTCAAAGGCGGGCACGCCGGCGTCCGGCGCCGGCCCCAGCGCCTGCACGCCCATTACCCCATCGTCCGCCGTGAGCACATGGTGACCCGCATCGCGAAGCAGTCCGGCCACCTGTTGCCGGCGCTCGGCGTCCGGCTCCACCAGGAGTACGTGCATAGGGAAAATCTAACCCGCCTGTCCGCCGTCGGGAGCCGGCGCTAAGTTGAAGGTTCGACGGCGCGAGCGCGTCGCCCCTTCCCCACCACCGAAACCGACCGACCCATGCCCCTGCCCGACCTCAAGCGCGCCATCGTCGGCGACCGGCTGCAGGATCCGCTCCTGGTGCTGGACGTCGAGCAGAAGACGTTTGGCGACAAGGACTGCACCGTCCTCACCCTCGGCAATGCGACCGGTCAGCTCGCCACGGCGCCGTTCTGGGGCGCCGACCAGCTCACCGTCGCCGGCATCGCCAAGCGCGACGTCGTGCAGGTGATCGCGGAGATCGATCAATTTCGCGGCAAGCGCCAGCTCAAGGTCACCTCGATTCGGCCGCTGCCCCGCGGCAGTGTCGACCGCCGCGACCTGCTCCCCTCGGTGGGCGATGTCTCCGGCTACTGGAAGACACTCGACACCTGGCGGGCCGAAGTGCGGCGTCCCCGGCTGCGGGCGGCGCTCGCGCTGTTCTACGACGACGACGAATTCCGCCGGCGCTATGAGGAGTGCCCCGCCAGTCTCGCCGGCCACCATGCGGAGCTGGGCGGGCTCGTCAAGCACACCTGCGAGGTCGCCACCATCGCCCGGCAGATCAGCCGCGTCTGTCACGCCAACTGGGATCTCGTGCTCGCGGGAGCACTGCTGCACGATATCGGCAAGCTGGAGTCGTACCGCTGGGACGGCGCGTTCGAGTATACTGACATCGGGACGCTGCTGGGCCATGTCGTGCTGGGCACGCTCATGCTCGATCGCCGGCTCACCGCCGCCGAGCCCGCCCCGTGTACCGACCAGGAGCGCATGCTGCTCCATCACCTGATTCTCTCGCATCACGGCAAGCTGGAGTTCGGCGCGCCGGTACCGCCGATGACACTGGAGGCGGAGGTGCTTCACTACGCCGACAACGCCAGCGCCAAGACCGCCAGCATGTGCGACGTGCTGGCCGATCCCGACGGGTTCAGCGGCGCGGCCGCCGTCAGCACCCGACCGGACTGGCGCATCGACCGCCGCCGCGCCTACCGCGGCGCCAGCGACTGGGGGCTGGAACCATGAAGCGGCGCGACTTCGTGCAATCGGCGATGGCCGGTGCGGTGCTCACCGGCCTCCGGCTCCCGGTCACCGACCCCCCGCCATTCGAGTTCCGCAACGCGACGCTCGCGGAACTGCAGAAGGCGATGCAGGACGGACGCACGACGGCGGCCGGGCTGACGGCGGCCTATCTCGACCGGATCGACGCGATGGATCATCGCGGCCCGGCCCTGCATGCGCTGATCGAGCTGAACCCGGACGCGAGCGCCATCGCGGCCGGGCTCGATGCCGAGCGGAAGAGCCGCGGCGCGCGGGGACCGCTGCATGGCATCCCGGTCCTCATCAAGGACAACATCGCCACCGCCGACCGAATGAGCACGTCTGCGGGGTCGCTCGCGCTGGCCGGCGCCGTGGCGCCCGCCGATGCGTTCATCGTGCGCCGCCTGCGCCAGGCCGGTGCCGTCGTGCTGGGCAAGACCAACATGAGCGAGTGGGCCAACTTCCGCTCGACCAATTCCACCAGTGGCTGGAGCGGCCGCGGCGGACAGTGCCACAACGCCTACGCGCTCGACCGTACGCCGTGCGGCTCCAGTTCCGGTTCGGCCAGCGCCGTGGCGGCCGACTTCTGCGCCATCGCCATCGGCACCGAGACCGACGGCTCCATCATATGCCCCTCGAGCGTCCAGTCGCTGGTGGGGATCAAGCCGACGGTCGGACTCGTGAGCCGCAGCGGGATCGTTCCGATCGCGCACAGCCAGGACACGGCCGGACCCATGGCCCGCACCGTTGCCGATGCCGCCACCCTGCTCACCGTGCTCGCGGCCACCGATCCCGCCGACCGCGCCAGCGCCGCCGCCCGGCGGCCGACCGTGGACTTCACGGCGGCCCTCGACGCGGGCGCGCTCAAGGGCGCGCGGATCGGCGTGGCGCGGGCGCACTTCTTTGGCCACGACCCTCGCACCGACGCACTCATGGAGAGCGCCATTGCCACCATGAAGGGCGCCGGCACCATCATCGTGGACCCCGCAGACCTGGCGACGACGGGCAAGTACGACGACAGCGAATTCGAGGTCCTGCTCTACGAGTTCAAGGCCGATCTCGACGCATACCTGAGCGGGCTCGGGCCGTCAGCGCCGGTGAAGTCGCTGGCGGACGTGATCGCCTTCAACGAGCGCAATCGCGACCGGGAGCTGCGGTACTTTGGGCAGGAGATCATGCTGATGGCGCAGAAGAAGGGACCGCTCACGACGCCGGCGTACCGGAAGGCGCTCGCGAACAATCATCAGCTGGCGGGAAAGCTGGGGATCGACGCCACCGTCACCAAGCATCGCCTGGACGCGATCATCGCTCCGTCGAACGCGCCGCCGGGCCTGATCGATCTGGTCACCGGGGACCACGGCGCGGGTGGCTCCAGCACGTCGCCGGCCGCCGTGGCGGGCTACCCCAGCATCACCGTGCCGGCCGGGTACAGCTTTGGGCTGCCGGTCGGGATCTCCTTCTTCGGGCCCGCATGGTCGGAGACCCGCCTCATCGGGCTGGCGTACGCGTACGAGCAGGCCACCCGGCTCCGGCGCCCGCCCGCCTTCCGGCCGACCGCCGCGCTCTCGCGCGGCGGCGGATCGCGGACAACAAGAACGCCCGTGCAGTCGTGGCTGCACGGGCGTTCCGCACGATGACTACCCGAGGTCGGAGCATTGCTGCCGCCGTTCTTCTCCCAGTCGCCGTCGTCGGCTGATGCACCGCTCGAGAGGGCAGACATGAGGGCCTCGGCTTCCATCCCCAGGCCGGATGGCCGTCCCACCTGGTTCGTCGCCGTGAGCGCTGCGAGTCAGGCCGAATCGCGGACCGGCCATTCGCACTGCGTCCCGAGGCGCAAGATCGGGGCGGATGAAGCACGCGACTGGCTTCACCTGCCCGGCAGATGTGCACCAGGATCAACGAATACCTGAGCCCTTGGAAGCGTCGGCATTCTCCCCTGACATCCCTGCCGGACCACCGCTCGTTCGCCACTGCAGCCGGGGGCCGTAGCACGTGTCCGATTGGCGTAGGAATAAGATAGGCACTTGCGAAAACGTCGCAAGTGCCTGATTCTATTCGGGTTACACGCTTTTGTTGTGGATTCGATGTGGATCTTCAAGTCACTCTGGCGACAACGTCTTGGATGCCGTCATCCACAATTTGTGGAGATGTGAATCCACATCCCCGGCCGAATGTCGTCAACTCGCCAGCGGATTGGGCCTGGCCCCGATGGGGTCCACGTCGATCTGGTAGACCTTGAAGAAACCGGTCGCCGCCCGATCATAGCGAACGAGCAGCGCCAGCACCGGCTCGATCCGCCGGTTGGCGTAGCCGCGGACGTCTTCGCCTTTGCCCGGCGCCGCCAGGGCGCCGAACTCACTGCCGCAGTGCGTCGTCTCCACCGCCACCGAATCGAGCATGCGCAGCAGCGTGACCTGCACCCGCTGCTGTGCCCGGCTGGTGAGCGGCGCATCGAGCACCGCCGCGCGGGCCTCCGGGACGTTGCGTGCCGCGCGGGTGCAGGCATCTGCCACGCGCCGGGCATGGCCGGTGAGCGCGATGGCGGACGTCTCGCGATAGTCGCGCTGCATCCGAGCGGCGGCGCTGTTGACGCTCATCAGGGAATCGCGCAGCACCAGGAGCGTGTTGCGGGCATGCAGCCGGACCGGATCGAGCGGCTTGGTCGGAAAGATGGCGCCGCCCTGCGCCAGCGCGAGAGACGGAGCGAGTGCGAGACCGAGTGCGAGCAGTAGGGTTCGCTTCATGATTCCAGACCGACTTCGATGTACCGGTAGGTCGGCTCGCCTTCGTTTGAGGTGAAAAGGCAGCCGGCGGCGCCGGCGGCAAACCAGCCCCCGACCAGCGGCCGTGGCATGTCGAGCTCCTTGACGATCGACGGCAGCCAGCGCCGCATGTGACGCAGCTCGGGCGCGCGGCGGCCGAGGAGGGCGAGCAGTGCCCCGGCCCCGGCGGTGGCGCGCAGAAAGTGCGCCAGGGCGTGCGCCCGCTGGCTGAACTCCACCGCCTTGACGCCGGGCTCGTCGAAGAGCACGGCACCCTCGAAGACGTCCATCGGTGGCGCGTCCAGCCGGGGGCCGAGATAGACGTACCGGCGACCCTGGTCGGTTTTCCGTTCGATGACGGCGGCGGCGGTCTCGCTGGTGAGGCGGCCGGCATGGAGCAGATCGTCATCCAGCAGGATGCCGACGGCACCAGTCCATTCCAGCGCCGACAGCGCCGTCTCGATGGGACAGCCCAGCGTATCGTCGAACGCAATCAGCCGGGGCGCCTCGCCCGCATGCAGCAGGAAATGCGACAGCCCTTCGGCGCGGTCAACAAAGGTGCGGACGACGAGCGAGCCCGGGGTGGCCATGGGGGAAATCTACCCGGTCGCGGGTCGCCGCGACAGACGCTCCGCCCGGGGGCCGCGCCGGCGCGGTAGCCCCCGGCCGGGGCCGGCCGTAGCTTACCTCTCCGGGGATCGAGCTGGGCACGTTCACTGGCGGAGCGCGGATGCAGGCGGAGTGGGACACCTACCAGTCGCCGATCGGGACGCTGACGATCGTTGAATGCGAGGCCGGACCGCTCGTCGTGGAGTTTCCTGCGCGAACGCCGCGCATCCAGTGGGCGCTGCGGTTCCGCGCGTCGCTGCCTGCCGTCAGCGTCGCCCGGGGCAGTTGTCCGCGGACGCGCGCGTGGCTCGACGCCTATTTCGACGGACGGGCACGGCGCTTCCCCTTTCCGCGGTACCTCACGCGCTGGCAGGAGCTCAGCGCCGCGCAACTGGCGGTGTTCCGCGCCCTGCGACGCATTCCGATGGGCGAAACCCGCTCGTACGCCGACCTGGCCCGAGCGACCGGCCTGCATCCGCGCCAGATCGGCCAGCTGGTCGGGTCCAACCACCTCGCGATCCTGATCCCCTGTCACCGTGTGGTGGGCAAAGATGGCACGCTGGTGGGCTACAGCGGCGGCCTCCGGGCCAAGCGCTGGCTGCTGGACCACGAGCTCCGGCGTGCCGGAGTGGTCCTGCGCTAGGGCCGCAGACGCCCGGACTTATTGACAACCCCAATGCCCGGTACAAGCTTAGGACATGCGCGCACGGGAGAATTCCCCATCATAGCCCCGGCAGTTGCACCGCTCGGACGAGTTCGTCCGCCCGGTTTCTTCGCCCGGTCACGTCGGCCGGGAGTTTTCCCGGAGCCTTCGGGCTCCCCAGACAGGGGTCGTGGCAATGGCGAAGGGCACCGTCAAGTGGTTCAACGACGCTAAGGGGTTCGGCTTCATCGCGCAGGACGGAGGCAAGGACGTCTTCGTTCACCACACCGCTATCGTCGCCGAAGGTTTCCGCTCGCTGGCGGAAGGCGACCAGGTCGAATTCGAGGTCGTCGAAGGCCCCAAGGGTCTTCAGGCCTCCAACGTTCGCAAGGCCTGATCCGGGCCTCCGCGCCCACTCCTCCAATCCGTTCGTCCCTACACCCCGATCGACCTCCGTCCCCCGGTGGCGTGGCCGCCCCGGGGGCGACGGCGTGTGTTTTGCACGTGCCAGGCCCCGGTTTTCCCTTCACACCGAGGAACCTCCCGTGATCCGTCGCTCCGGCGTGCGCAGCTGTCTGATCGGGCTCCTGATACTGGTCGCATCTCACCCTGGCGCCGCGCAGTCTGCGGCCGAGCGTGATACGACGCTTTCGTTCCTTGGCTTCCAGCCGGGCGCGAGCGTGGCCCATCTCAATCACCAGCTCGACAGTCTCCATGCCGGCCGGCTCCGCTGTGACCACGCCAAGGCGGACCCGCATGTCAGCGAATGCCGCGCCCTGGTGACCGTCGCCGCGCTCGGCGGGCCGGTCAACCTCTGGCTCAGTGCCATGGACAGTGTCGCTGGCGTGCTGACCCTGTCGGCCGACGTCACGCCGGACCAGCTCGACCGGTGGCGCGAGGCGCTGGCCGGCCCGTATGGCGCCGTCGACGCCCGCGTGCAGGGCAGCCAGTGGATGATGCAGTGGGTTCGGCGGGGACGGATGGTCCGCCTCACCTGGCGCTCTGAGCGCGGCCGCCGCGTGGCCTCGGTGAGTCTGGTTGACGGACATGTCCTCGATGCGTGGGGGCGGACCCGGGCGCGCGCGCGCCGCTGAGACCGGCAGCAGTACACATCTTGCCATTTCACGGCCGGGCGGAGCGGACAGCCCGTGGTGTCTCGCCGCCGGTCCGCCCTGGCGCCGGGGCCGTTGACAGGCGGCAAGTCATTTCCTGGTAATGACGTAGGGTAGACCATTCAGCGCCGCGGTCCGGCGGGCCCCGCCATGCGCGGTGGTGTCCCCGGGACCTCGCGCCGCATACCATTCGGAGACCGCTGTGGCATTGTCCGACCGTTCCACGCTTTTCGCGCGAATGTCGCCGCTGCTTCTCGTCACGCTCGTGGCCTGTGGCGGCGGCGGGGCCAGTCCGGTGCACATCGGGCTGGCCGGTGCCTTCGACGACCCGATCGGCCGGCCAATGAAGCTCGCCGCCGAGCTCGCCGTCGCCGAAATCAACGCGGACGGCGGGATCCACGGCCGCAAGATCGAGCTGGTCGAGCGGAACGACTACGCCGATCCCGACTCGGCCGTCGTCGTGGCCAACGCCCTCTACCGCTCTGACGTCAGCGCCATTGTCGGCCATCTCTTTTCCGGCACGACGCTGGCCGCGGCGCCGATCTACAACGCCGGCACCGACCCGGTCGTCGCGATCTCGCCGTCATCGTCCTCGCCCGAAGTGTCGGGCGCGGGTCCGTACATCTTCCGCGTGTGCCCGAGCGACGACGCCCACGGCGCCGCCCTGGCCCGCTGGGTCCGCGACCGCCTGGGGCTGGCTCGCGGCACGGTCCTCTATCTCAACAACGAGTATGGACGCGGCGTCCGCCAGCAGTTCGTCCAGGAGTTTCTGGGCCGGGGCGGCGAAATCCTGGCCCAGAGCCCATATCTCGGTGACACCCCCAATGTGTCGGCATATCTCGATCGGATGGTCCGGGAGGGACGGTCGCAGTTCCTGATCGTCGCCGGGAACCGCCCCGAGGCCGAGGAAATTTTGCGCCAGGCCCGCCGCCGGGGAATCAACGTGCCGGTTCTCGGTGGCGATGGTCTGGAGGGCATCGAAGGCGCCGGCGCACTGGCCGAAGGGGTGTACACCTCGATGGCGTACATCTCGCTGCTGGACACGCCGGCCAACCGGACGTTCGTCGCCGCCTACCACGCGCGGTATCCGGATGCGCTCGCGCCCAATCAGCCAGCCGCCGCGACCTACGATGCGATCTATCTCCTGCGAAATGTGATCGCCAGCTCAGGCAGCGATCGCAACCGCGTGCGCGACGGGGTGGCAAAGGTCACGGCGGCCGCGCCGTTCACCGGCGTCACGGGCATCATCGCCTTCGATTCGCTGGGCGACGTACCGACGCGTCAGGTGTACATCGGCGTGGTCCATGACGGTGCCATCCGCCTGGCGGAGGGCCAGTGATGCTCAAGAGTCTTCGTGCCCGTGTGATCGCCACGATGTCACTGCTGATGGCGCTCGTGCTCGTGATCGCTGCCATCGGCGTCAATTCCATTCGTGCGCTCGACGTCTCGGTGGACCGCGAGCTGGGCCTCGTGCTGACCGGCACCCAGCTGAGCAACGAACTGGTCGGTGCCGCCACGGCGGAGATCCGCGCCGCCGAGCAGTATCTGGTCCAGCCCGGACTGGGGCTCAAGGCGGAGTTCGTGCTCCGGGGTGACTCCGCCTACGTGATTCAGCACGCCTATCGCGACATGGCAGGCCTCACCGCGCAGGACCGGCTGACGCTGAACCGGATTGCGTCAGCCCAGGCCCAGGCGGAAGTGGCGTATGCGACGGCCCATGCGCTGACCGACCTCGGGCGCACGGCCGATGCGCGTGCCGTCGAGTCGCTGGCCCGCGGCCCCTCGGACATCCTGGTGCAGGGTGTCCAGGCGCTGTCGCTGAGTCAGGCGGCGCGCGCGCGGGCCCGCGCCGCGGTGATTCGCCAGGAGGCAGCGCGTCGCCGCTCGGCGCTGTGGCTGCTGTTCGCCACGGTGCTGCTGATCGGCATCGGTGCGTCGGCGGCCACGGTCCGCTCGATCGACATGCCGCTCCGCCGGCTGGTCGGCGCCGCCGACCGCTTCGGCGCCGGCGACCTCCGTCCGGTCCAGTTGGGCGACATGCCCACCGAGCTCGGGCTGCTGGCCCGCGCGATGGACAACATGGGACAGCGGCTCCGGCTGGTCGTCGGTGCCGTGACGAAGGAGGCCAGCGACATCGGCAGCGGCGCCAGCGACTTTTCGGCCATGAGTCAGGAGCTCGCCGCCAGCAGCGGCGAGATCTCGACGGCGATGGTCCGGATCGCCGACAGCGCGGACGAGCAGCGGCGCGGCATGGAGGACGCCGGCTCGCTGCTGGCCGGACTCAACCAGGCAGCGAGCACCAACGTCGAGTCCGCCAGGCGGCTGGTCCAGCTGGGTGACCGCATCAGCCACCTGGCGGCGCGCCACCGCACCGACGTGGGCGCCGCGGGTCAGACGCTGCTGGATGTGCGGGAAGTCGTCACCACCTCGGCCGGGCAGGTGAAGGAGCTGGCCAAGCTCAGCGAGACCATCACCGAGTTCATCGACCTCATCAAGCAGATCTCGTCGCAGACCAACCTGCTGGCGCTCAACGCGGCGATCGAGGCCGCCCGCGCGGGCGAGCATGGCCGGGGCTTCGCGGTCGTGGCGGAGGAAGTCCGTCGCCTGGCCGATTCGAGCGCCCGCGCCGCTGAGGACGTGACCACAACGGTCGAATTCATCCGCCGTCAGGTGCGCGAGGTCTCCGCGACGATGGAGATCGGCTCCGGCAAGGTGGCGGGCATCGAGTCGGTGGCCAATGCGGCCGCCAGCGCGCTGGAAGAGATCGCGATGGTCGTGCAGGACGTTCACGCGGCGGCCGCCGAAGTGGCGCAAAGCGCCAACGAGAACCGCCAGGTGGCGGATGAGCTGGGGCGGAAGACGGTCGAGGTGAGCGTAGCGGCGGGTGAGCACGCATCGGCCAGCGAGGAGGTCACGGCCGCCGCCGAGGAGCAGAGCGCGTCGACCGAGGACATGGCGGCCTCGGCGGGGGAGCTGCTTCAGGGCGCCAATCGTCTCACGGCGTTGATGCAGCAGTTCCGGACTTGAGCGTCAGCGCTTCCGGCCGGACTTGGCCGGCTTGCGGGGTGACTTGGCGGCGCGGGCCGGCCGCGCGGAACGCGCGGGCTTGCGGGCCGCTGCCTTGGCGGGTTTGGCCGCCCTGGATGGGCGGGCGGCGCGGGCCGGCTTGGCCTTGGGAGGACGGGCGCGCGCCTTGATTTTCTGCGCCTTGACCCGATCCGCGGCCTTGTCGAGTCGCTTCTGCTGCGCCTGCTGGACGTCGGCGACGATGCGATCCGCTTCGTCCGCCGCCATAATGCTTCGCCGCACCGCGTAGCGCGTCAGCTCCTCGGCGTCCGCCAGCCGGAATTCCTCGAGCCGGGCGGCGGCGCGAATGACATGGGAGAGCGCGTCAGCGATTGGACTCCGCAGCACGTTGGCGATGCCGGGCAGCGTTTCGAGCAGGGTCGAGATCTGCGAACTGCCGAGTTCTGAGCCCACCGGCACTCTCCATTGACGTAAGCCGGGAACCTATCGCGCGTTACGGGTGCAGTCAAGCGCGGATTCCCCGTGCGTCACCAAAATAGTAGCAGTGATGACAACTACCGAACACATGCCGTCACCATGCAACCGCATCCCACCTCATCAGCGTACCACCAGCATTCCGGCCTCGTCGTAGGCCCGATGAGGCAGGCAGTAAAAGCGGTACTCGCCCGACGGCAATGCGGGCACGACGATCCGGTACTCCGCGTTGGGCCCGAGCAGCGGACCTGCCAGATCACCGACCCGCCGGGGCAACGCCGCGCTGAGTGCCGCACGCGCGGCGGGCGGCATTCCGTCCTCGAAGACGATGCTGTGGTTCCCGCCCCCGGTCACCCGGAACACGAGAACGTCACCGGCATGCGCCACGATCCGGTCCGGCTTGAACCGATAGACGTGGCTCGCGGCATCGTGCTGGAGCTCGACCGTGTGGGTGGTCTGGGCGCTCGCCGCCGACCCGACCAGGGTGGCGAGCGCGGCAACGAACAGATGGCGACGCAGCATGGGACGTCTCCGGAAGGCCGGCGATGGGTTGGCGCGTGCCGGATGAGACGATAATATACTGATGTGGCGGGATCGGCCGACCCGGGTCGTTTCCCATCCGCCGAAAGGGGCAGGCTGTGGGACGTCGGGGCGTCAAGGAATATCGTGCACCGGAAGCCCTGATCCTGATTGCTGCGGATCGAGAGCACAAGGATCTGGTGTGCCCATCCTGCGGGTCCGGTGAAGTCCGGCGTACTCCCCGGCGCGGCAGCGACGACGACGCTCCGACCGGCAAGGTGACGCTCCACTGCGATGCATGCGGCCGCAGCGCGGTCTACATCGATCGTGCGCTGAGCCGCGACTCCCTCCCGGAAGCTCCCCGCCCCTCCTGACCCTTCCGGTCGCCGGTTACTTGAGCCCGGTGAAGATCCGCCCCCAGCGCACCGCCGTGATGGCGGGCAGTGCCCGGTAGCTGCCCGGATCGTAGCTGTAATACACGAACATCGGGCTCCCCCGCAGGTTGTCCCGGGGCAGGAAGCCCCAGTACCGGCTATCGAGCGAGTTTTCCCGGTTGTCTCCCAGTAGAAAGAGCGAATCGCGGGGCACCACGATCGGCCCCCAATCCTCGACATCCGGCCGATAGCCGGCGGTGTCGCGCCCGACGTAGTACGGAAGCTGCCACTGGCGCATGTAGGCGCGCATGGACGGAGCCGCCGATTCCTCGGGGTTGATGTGCTGCACGTACGGCTCGCTCACGGCGACGCCGTCCCGGTACAGCGCGCCGCCGCGCATGGCCAGCGTGTCGCCCGGCATCCCGACCAGCCGCTTCACCACCTTGATCCCCGGCGCCTCGTTCACCTCGGGCACATCCTTCGAATCGAAGACAACGATGTCGCCCACCCGCGGCTCCCGCACCGCCGGCAGATGCCTGTTGATGAGCGGCACTTCCGCCCCGTACAGCGCCTTGTTCACGAAGAGCCAGTCGCCGACGAGCAGCGTTTTTTCCATGCTGCCAGACGGAATATGAAACGCCTCGACCACGAACGTGCGCAGGAAAAACCACACCACCAGCGCGACGGCGATCGATTTGGTCCATTCCCATACCCACGCGCCGAACGACGATTTCATGCTCACCTCGGGATGCTGAAGATCCGGCGCCACCGGATCGCGGTCAGAAAGGGCAGCGCCCGCCAGCTGGCGGGGTCATAGCTGAAGTAAATAAACATCGGGCGCGCGCGTACGTTCCCGCGCGGCACAAAACCCCAGTACCGGCCATCATAGGAGGCGTCGCGATTGTCGCCCAGGACGAAGAGCGAGTCGGGCGGCACGACGATCGGGCCCCAGTCGTGGAGGTCGGGATCGTACGTCTCCGGCGCCACCTCGATCAGGTGCGGCAGCTGCCACGCCCGCATCCTGGCCCGCACGGCGGGGGTCTCGCTCAGGACCGGATCGGCGTGAACCGCGAACGGCTCGTCCAGCTCGCGACTGTTGCGGATCACCTCGCCGTTGCGCATCGACACCGTGTCGCCCGGCACGCCCATCAGCCGCTTCACCAGCTTCCGCCCCGGCTCCTCCACCGAATCGAAGATCACGAGATCGCCGTCGTGCGGCTCCCGCGCGGCGGGGAGGCGGCGATGCAGGAACGGGATCTCCGCGCCAAACACGGCCTTGTTGGCAAAGAGGAAATCGCCCTGGAGGAGCGTCGGCTCCATGCTGCCCGATGGGATCCGGAATGCCTCGACCAGAAAGATCCGCATGAACAGCCAGACCACGACGGCGATCAGGATGGCGCGGGTCCATTCCCGGAGCAGGGACGGCGGCTGCTCCGGCGCTTCGGTCATTCCACCCAGTCGGCGATGAACAGGTCGGTTTCGCCGGTTTCGTGGCCGTGCCGGTTCGAGGCCCAGACCAGCTTCCGGCCATCGGGGCTGAACATCGGGAAGCCGTCGAAGTCGGGATCATTGGTGATCTGCTCGAGCCCGGTCCCGTCCATGTTGATCATGAACAGGTCGAAATTGCGGCCGCGCGGGTTCAGGTAGTTGGACGCGAAGATGATCCGGCGGCCATCGGGATTGAAGAAGGGCGCAAAGTTGGCGCCGCCGAGCGACGTCACCTTCCGCGCGTTGCCTCCGTCGGTATCCGAGACCCAGAGCTCCAGATTGGCCGGCCGGACCAGGTGCTGCGCCAGCAGACTGCGGTAGTCGGCCGAGTCGCTCGCGGTGACCGGGTACTGCGCGCGCCACACCAGGTGCCGGCCGTCCGGCGAGAAGAACGCGCCGCCGTCATAGCCCACCCGGTGGGTCACCCGGCGTACATCCGTGCCATCCACATTCATCGTGTACAGCTCGATGTCGCCGTCCCTGGTGCTCGTGAAGACGATCCGCTTGCCGTCGGGCGAGACGGTGGACTCGGCGTTGTAGGCGCCGTTGCTGGTCAGCTTGCGCGGGTCGCTGCCATCGACGTTCTGGGAGTAGATCTCGAAGTGTCCCAGCGGCCACACGTACCCGTGCGATCGGTCCACCGCCGGCGGGCACTCGGGCGAGAACTCATAGGTCGAGCTGTAGAGGATGCGGCGGTCGTTGTCGTAGAAATAGCCGCAGGTCGTCCGACCCTTGCCATTGGAGACCCGGCGGAGATGCGAGCCGTCGATGTTCATGATGTATTCCTGGTCGCACCCCGAGCTCACCGAGTCCTGCCGCTGGAAGATCAGCTGCTGCCCCGATCGCGAGAAATACGATTCGGCGTTATTGCCGCCGAACGTGAGCTGGCGAACGTTGCGCAGATGGCCCTCACCGGGGCGGACCAGCGACGCCGAACTGGCGGGCTCGGGAGGCGGAGCGGCACGGGTGGCCGCCGGAGCGGGAGCACCGCAGGCGGCAGCGACCGCCAGGACGGGAAGCAGAAAGCGATTCATTGCCTCAGCCAAGTGGGAGACGCACAACGACGATTGCGGCGCCCGATCCACCAGCCAGCCGGGCCGCGCGCCGCACCAATATAACGGATGGGAACAACGGCCGGTTTCGATCCGGACCGGGTCACGGACGGAGCGCGGCCAGCACTTCGGCGGCGTGCCCCGCCGGCTTGACCTTCTCGAAGACGCGGCTGATGCGCCCCTCGCCGTCGATGATGAAGGTCGTGCGCAGAATCCCGTGGTATTTGCGGCCGTACATCGACTTCTCGCCCCAGACCCCGTAGGCCTCCGCCACCGCGTGATCGGTGTCGGCCAGCAACGGGAACGGCAGAGTGTGCTTGGCGCGGAACTTCTGGTGCGACCGTACGTCGTCGGGACTGACGCCGAAGACCAGCGCGCGGGAGCGCCGCACATCGGCCCACCGATCGCGGAACTCGCAAGCCTCAGTGGTGCAGCCGCTGGTGTCGTCCTTGGGATAGAAGTACAGCACGATCGTGCGGCCGCGGAGCTCGCTGAGCGTGACCGACGCGCCCTCGTCGCTCGGCAGCGTGAAATCGGGGGCGACGCTTCCCGGCGCTGGAATGGCATTCATGGGGTGGACGGCTCCTGATGGGAATTCGGCGCGGCCGCCTCGAGCGGCCGGCGAATCCGGAAAATGGGATACGGCCTGCCGACGGCCAGATCGGCGTCGAGCAGATTCCAGGTCACGACGCCGTCCTCCGAGTCCGGCTCGAGCAGATAGGCGGCCAGAAGGCCGAGCGGCTGTGCGGTGGAGACCGCATACCACGCGCCGCTGCCGTGATCCGGGCCGAACGTCCAGCGACCGCTCGCCAGGACTGTGACGTGCCCCTCGAACGGGCGTCCCGCCCGCGCCAGGCTGTCGACGGCAAAGGCCTCGCTGGGCGCGCTCCACCCGCGGGGCAGCTCGGTGACCACGATCCCCTGCCGCCGGAGCAACGCGACGACCGACTGCAGCCGATCGGGAATGAGATACGCGGCCGGGATCGCCTCGCGCCGCGCCGCCGTGAAGCGGTCCCAGACCGGCATGCGGATCGTGCGGAAGCGACCGGACCTCACCCGGCGGGCATACTCGCCCGATCCCTCGTCGGCCGGCGTTGTCAGCTCGGCGATCACGTTGCGCCGGGTCGAATCGGCGAGACGCTGGCGCACCGCGACCGAATCGGGGTGGAACGGGCGGTCCACCAGTGCCCGCAGCGTATCCGACCGCTCGGCCACGAGACTGAGGATCTCGCGCACGAAGTTGTAGGTGGCCGAGACCCGGGTGCGGAACGGATCGTGACTGTAGGCCTCGCTGAGAATCGACAGCTTGCCGCGGAGGGCATGCCAGTTGGTTCCGTAACGTCCGCGTCCGTCGTACGTCTCCCACCCGAGCTTCAGCGAGTCCGGGTCCTGACTGCGGAAATTGCCGTACGGAAAGATCCGCTGGTGGTGGCGCCGCTCCATCCGGGTCTCGATCGCGGGCAGGAACACGTCCTGCATGTAGCTGTTGGCCGGCGTGCGATTGGCGTTGAGCCCCGGTGCATAGGTCAGGTTGTAGCCGTGATAGCTGCCGTCGGTGGTGTGCAGATCGATGAAGAGGTGCGGCTGCCAACGATCGATCAGCTCGGCCGACGCCCGGGTCTCCGGGGCTTCGAACTTGATATAGTCGCGGTTGAGGTCGAGCCCCTGCCCGTTGGCGCGGCGGCCCACGGACGACGGCCCGTTCTGTCCGGGCCGGTTGACGGCGCCGGGGGCAAACTGCTCGTTGCCGTCCGCATTGTAGATCGGGACCACGAGCACGATGACGCTGTCGAGGAGCGGCCGCAGCGAGCCGAGCGTGAGGTCACGCAGGAGCATCTGCGCGGCCTCCTTCCCCTCCACCTCACCGGCGTGAATGTTGGCCTGGATGTAGACGATCGGCTTGCCGCTCCGGTGGGCCTCATCGGCGCCGGCCAGCATCGGTCGGGCGGCGAGCACGATCGGAACGACGCGCCCCTCGGGACTGTGCGTGAGGGTCCAGACCCGGATGCCGGCGCCGCGCGCCCTCAGCGAGTCGAGAAAGGTCAGCACGTCCGCATGCGTCGACGTCTCCGTGTAGCCGGTGCGCTCGGCACGCGTGGTCTGGGCCGCGAGCGGCGCGGCGAGCAGGGCGGCGGTGACGAGCGGACCGCAGGGCCAGAGTCGCATCGGGGGAATATATCGGGCCCGGCGGACCGCGCGCGTCACGGCGCCACGATGCGGACGCCCAGCAGATCGGGGAATTCGTCCTCGATGGTAAATGACAGCTCGGGAACGAGCGCGCGGCGGCTGGGGGCTGCGATGCTGCGGTCCGGCAGCGCGGCGAAGCGGCGCCAGGCGGCCGCGACCGCGGCGTCCCCGAGCACGGTGGCCGCGCCGGCGCGGCTGGGCGCAGCCGCGACGAGCAGCGAGACGGTGTAATCGTCATCGCCCGTCACCCGGGCCAGCGCCCGCACCATCCAGTATCCCAGCACGTGCTGGTCGTCCGGTCTGGCATGCGCGAGGCGGTCGCGCTTCTCGATTTCGCCGACGAGCAGCAGTGGGAATCGAGTGACCAGCGGAGCCAGAATGCGCTCGGCGCGCCATTCGGCCAGCCCTTCGGCGATGAACGGATCGAGCCCGGACATGACGACCGGTTCAGCTGATGTCGCAGCGGATGACGCCAGTCGCTTCTGCAGCAGCAGGTGCTGCCACTCGTGGACCACGGTGCCGAGGGCCAGCAGCGGGACGTAGGCCGGATCGATCGCAATGGCGTCGTGCGGCTCGAGGAAGCCATTGGCGTCCTCGCCGGTAAGTCCACGGGGGGTGGCGAGGCGGAGCGTCTCGCCCGGAAGCACCAGCGTCGCGCCCGGGCCGTAGTTGAGGGTTACCCGGTGCAGCACGGCCAGCAGGCCGCCGCGCCCGTGGCGGCGGAGCCACTCGCCGGCGGCCCAGTTGTCGTCGTGGACCAGTCGATCGAAGAGCGGATCGGCCACGCCGTAGCGCGGCACCGCCTGCGGATAGCCGAAGACGCGGGCCTCGATCGCGGGGGTCACGGCCGAATCGTGCCATGCCGCACGCACGAGGTCGCCGATGGAATGCGGTGCGGGATCCGGGATCCACGGCTCGTCGAGAAAGAACCGGATCGCCTCGCCGTACCAGGCCGTCGCGGATTCGTACCCGCCCATGAGCAGGAGCGCGGCGGCGGCGGCCATGGGCTCGGCGCTCCGCATCCGCTCGCTCACCGAGGCGAACGCCACGGAATCGCCGACCTTCAGCGCGTAGAGGCGATAGAGGCCATGCACCACGGTACCGGCGTCCACCGCCGCTTCGCGCGGGAGCAGGCCCGCCGCACGCAGTGCGGGAACCGCCATGTCGACCCGGAGCGCCGGTGACGCTGCCCGGGCCCGGGCGAGCGCCACGTCGTGGAGGTCCACCTGCCAGGCGCCGCGCGGGCGGAAGAGGCGGTCAAAGCGGCCGCGGACGTCGGGATCGGCAAGACCGCTCCGGATGGAGACCAGCGTGCGCACGGCGGCGGCGACGAGCGTATCGCGCTGCAGCACGCCCATCGCCCGAAGTGGAGCGCCGGTCATGAGACGATCGCCCGTGAGCAGCGGGAGGCCGGCGGCGGCGGCGCTCCGGCGATAGGCGCTGTCCAGCGTGGCAACCGATTCGCCAGTGGCGGCGGCGGCGGCGAGCCATGGCCCGGGCAGCCGGATGAGCGAGTCCCGCCGGCCGGTCACGATGGCGCTCACCGTGAACCGCGGCAGGACCGGGTAGTACTCGACGTCCGGTGGCAGGCGTGTCGCGGACCACGCGCGGGCGGCGCCGGCGGCGGAGTTCGCCCGGCCGTGGAGCTCCTCGCCCTCCAGGCGACCGATGAAGCGGTCGGTGCGGTCGGTGCCGCCGGCATCCGCGGTGAACGCGATGCTGTCGGCCGGCCCGGCGTGGCCGCCGCGGATCGGCGATGGACCGCCCGGCTGACCTTCCAGCCACAGCGTGCCATTCGCGCGAGACGCCGCGACGCTCAGGCGGAGCTCGCCGCGCACGGTGCCGCGGGCGCTGTCGTCGATGCGCACCAGCCAGCGGCCGGCGAGCTGGGCCCGCGCAGGCGGGGCCAGGGCGGTCAGCAAGACGGCGAGCGCCGCCCGCACCCTGCTATGTTGCACTGGTACCCTGCCGCCAATCCGGGGAGATCGCAGCGTGAGTGAGGAATCGAATCTGCCGGCGCCGCGCAAGCCGTTCCGGCCGCTCATGGACCGGCTGGGCGAGCTGTGCGTCGCGGGCCGGGACGCGGCCGCGTACCTGTGGCAGGTCCCGACCGACGAAGGCATGCGGCAGAAGATCGTGACCATCCTGCCGGAGATCAAAGCCGAGGCGCTCAAGTCGGGTCGGCGTGAGATGACACGGCTGGTCGAGGAGATGCAGACCGCCGCGCAGGCCTCGCCCAGCCCGCAGCAGGTGGAGATCCTTCAGGACGGCTTCGAGCGGCTGACCCGCCTCTGGCAATCGGCCAAGTCGGGAATTTTCTGAGGGGGCGGGTGGGCCACGCCGGGGAGGCAGCATGGGACTGAAGCTATCCTCGCGCCAGCAGGCGCAGCTCGGATTTCTCGAGACGGTCCCGCCCAAGCTGGGACGGATCCACTCGGCGATCGAGCAGATGGGGACATTGAAAGCCGACGACGTCGTGGTACGCGGCCTGGGACGGCAGCTTGACCAGCTCAAGGCCAACGCCCAGTCCATGGGCCTGACCGGCCTTGCCGAAACCTGCGGCCTCATGGGAACGATGAGCCGGCGCGGCGGCGGCCTTCAGATGAAGGTGCGGGGGCTGCGCGAGTTGCTGGGAAGCCTGAAGACCAATTTCGAGGCGGCGCTCAAGAAGGCGACGACGCCGGACCCCGACGCCGCCGACGAGGCCTGATCGCTCAGCGTGCCGCGCGGGTGCGGCGGGCGATGAGGCCGTCAATCAGCGGGCCCGACATCAGCGCCACCATGCCGTTGACCAGGCCGCCGATCACCGCCGTCACGAAGGCCAGGGCAAAGAGGATCGCGCCGGTGCCGATGATGGCAAAGAACAGACTGATCCAGTAGAGCATCTCGGTCTCCCGTAGGGCGAAGGGCGGGGGTCCGCCGAGCGCATTAGCTTACACACCCGGCCGCGCCGGCCGCAACTCCGCCCGGGTTTCCGTGTGCAACGCAGTCTCACATCTCCAGGAGCCATGTCCATGCGGACCCTTACCGCGCTCTCCGTACTGACTCTCGCGGCGCTGCCCCTCGCGGCGCAGCAGCCCAAGACCCACGCCGACTCGATGCACGCCCCGATGCATGCCGATTCGATGCACGCCCGGATGCACGCCGACTCGGGCCACGCGATGGCGATGGATCACGACATGATGGTGGCCGGCGGTGGCACCCTGCCCGCCGGCTGGGCCGGCCGGACCGACGGCGCCAGCGGCGCCACGACCAACGTGAAGTTCATGACGATGGGACCGGGCCTCCATCTGACGCTGGGCCCGGCGACGATCCTGTACCGCGCCGACGACGCCGTCAGCGGCCCGTTCCACACCCTGGCGACCTTCACGCAGACCAAGGCGCCGACGCATCCCGAGGGCTACGGGCTGTTCTTCAGCGGCCATGACCTGGCGGGCGCCGGCCAGCACTACATCTACTTTCTGGTGCGCGGCGACGGCAAGTTCCTGATCAAGCGGCGGGACGGCGCCAACACGAGCGTCATCCAGGACTGGACGGAGAACCCGGCCGTGGTCAAGGCGGACGCCGACGGCAAGGCCACGAACATGCTGGAGATCGACGCCAAGAGCGACGCCGGCAAGGTGGATTTCCGGGCCAACGGCAAGGAACTCTATTCCATGGCCGCCGAGCCGGCGGACATCGCCGGCAACGTGGGCATCCGGGCCAATCACAACCTCGATCTGCACATCAGCGGGTTCGCGGTCCACAAGTAGCCCGTCCTACCGTTCTGCGAGCCGCCTGACCGAGAGGGCCCGGTCGGCGGCATCGCGGATCGGGCTGTCGCCTTCCCGCACCAGCCGATCGAGCAGCCGCCGGCTTTCGGTGGTGTCCGCCGCGCTCAGTCCCGACAGCGCGTCGAGCCGCACCTCCACCCGCCGTCCGCGCCAGCGGAACATGCGGCGCCGGTCCAGCGCGATCGCGACGAGATCTCCCGTGGCGCCCAGCCGCGCGACCGCCGCCGCCAGCTCCTTCCGCACGACCGACTCCTCCTCCGCATCGAACCCATCGAGCAGCGCGGGCAAGAGACTCTGCCGGTCGCGAGCGGCGGCGGCGCGGGCCACGGCGATGCGGGTCGATGGCGAGACATGGCGCAGCGAGTGGCGCAGCAGCTCGTCGGCCGCAGGTTCATCGAAAACCGCGAGGGCCTGGACGGTGGCGGCGCGGACCCGCTCCGCCGGATGCTCGATGAGCGGGGCGAGCGCGTCCACCGCGCGGCGATCGCCCAGCCGCCCCAGCAGCTCAGCACCATGCCGCACGACATGCGGCCGGGGGCTCGCCAGCAGCGGCACCAGGAGTGGGTAGGCGGACGCTTCGGCGGCGAGTGCATCATGGAGAAACTGCTTGGGCGCGGCCGACTCCGACTCGCAGATGGCGTCGATCATGGTCTCGAGGCCTTCGGGGCCAATCCAGCGCATGATGGCTGCGGCCCGGTTCTGCTCCTCGGGCCGGCGGACGGCGCGCTCGACCATCACCCGGAGGACGTTCGGTGTGAACACCCGACGGGTGGCGATCATCATGGCGCGCCGACCCTCCGGCGTCTCGCCTTCGCCAAGTTCCCGCGCCGCTTCGGCCCACGCCAGCACCTCGGCGCCCTGCTTCCGCACATAGGCATCGCGCGCGGCCACCAGCACGCCGGCGATCCGGTCCCCCGACCCGCGCCGCTGGCTCGATCGGCGCTCGCTCACGCGGCCTTCACCTCGGTCCAGGCCCGGTCCCACTGTGCCGTGGCGGCGCCCAGATCCCGCTGGTATTCCAGGCGGGCGAGCTCGGCCGCATCGGGATAGGGCCGGGGCACCGGCAGTCGCGCGGCGGCGGCCTGGTTGGGGGTGCCGTAGCCCGTCGCCAGCGAAATCGCGGCGCCCACATCTGGCCGCAGCACGTAGTTCATGAACGCATGCGCGGCACGCGGATGGGGCGCGCCGCGCGGGACGGCCATCGCGTCACCGAAGATCAGACTGCCTTCCACCGGCACCGCGAACCCCAGCTCCGGCTGCTCGGTGCGCGCCTGCTCGGCATCGCCGCTCCAGAGCTGCGCGATCCAGACGTCGCCGACGATGAGCTGTCCCTTGACCGGCGCGGAGATGTACGCCTTGAGATTGGCCTTGGCGGCGACGGCGTCCCGGCGCGCGACGGCCAGCTCGGCGGCGTCGGTCGTGTTGTATGAATGTCCCCGGAGCCGGAGCATGGCGCCGAGCACCTCGCGCCCGTCGTCCAGCATGGTCATGCGGCCGGCGTGGCGGGGATCGAGAAAGACCGACCAGCTGGTCGGCGGCGGCGATACCTTGTCGCGCCGCCAGGCAATGCCGGTGACGCCCCACTGGTACGGCACCGAGTAGCGGCGGCCGGGGTCGTAGGGCGCGTCGCGGAAGAGGGGTGCAACGTTGCCCCAGTTGGGCAGCTGCGTCCGATCGAGCGGCTGGAGGAGTCCCTGCGCCAGCAGTGCCTGGATGCCGTAGCCGGTCGGCACAATGACGTCGTAGCCCGACGCGCCGGCGGCGAGCTTGGCCAGCAGCTCCTCGTTGCTCTCGTAGGTGTCGTAGGTGACCCGGACGCCAGTTTCGCGTTCAAAGTCCCGGACGGTGTCGGGCGCGATGTAGTCCGACCAGTTGTAGACGTTGAGCGACGGCTCCAGTCCCCCGGCAGTCGCCGGGCGGCGGTCGCCGGCGCATCCGGCCAGCACCGCGCCCAGCGGGCCCGCCGCCAGGGGGCCCGCCGCCAGCGCGGCCGCGCGGCGCAAAAGCTCCCGGCGGTCGAGCGTCATGCGGTGCGACCCCGGCGGGCGCGGCCCAGGCGGTCGGTCAGGAAGATGGTCACGGTCGTCACGAGGAGGATGAGGGTGCTGACGGCGTTCACGGTTGGCTCGATGCTGCGACGCACCATCGCGTAGACCAGGAGTGGCAGCGTGGTGGACCCGACGCCGGACACGAAGAAGGTAATGACGAAGTCGTCGAACGACAGCGTGAAGGCCAGCAATCCGCCCGCCACGACCGCGGGCCAGATCTGAGGAAGGGTGACTCGCCGGAACGCGCTCCATTCATCGGCGCCCAGGCTCATCGCCGCCTCCTCGAGCGACCGGTCCATGCCGCGGAGCCGTGCCAGAACCACCACCACCACGAACGAGATGCTGAACGCCACGTGGGCGATGGTGATGGTGGCGAGCCCGAGCGGCACCCCGACCGCGGCAAAGAGCACCAGCAGCGAGATCCCCACGACGATTTCCGGCGTGACGATCGGCAGATAAAGCGCGCCTTCGTACAGGCGGCGGCCGTGAAACCGTCGACGCGCCAGCGCCAGCGCGATCAGCGTGCCGAGCACGGTGCTGATGACGGTGGAGCTGAGTCCCACGATCAGACTCGCGCGGAGCGCACGCAGTATGTCCCCGCGCTCCGCGAGCCGCCGGTACCACTCGAGGGTGAAGCCGGTCCACTCCACCGAGAAGCGCGACCGGTTGAACGAGAACGCCACCAGGACCAGCGCCGGAACGTGCAGGAAGAGATAGACCAGCGCGGTGATACCCATGAGGGGGCGCGGTGTGGCGCGGGCCATCAGCCCGGCTCCTCCCCGGGCGCGCGATCCTGGGTCCGCAGATAGACGAGCAGCGCCACCAGCACCGCGGCCATGAGGATGAACGAGGCGGCGGCGCCGAACGGCCAGTTGCGCGCAGTCGTGAACTGGTTCTCGATCAGATTGCCGAGCATGAGCTGCCGCGCGCCGCCCAGCAGATCCGGCGTCAGGAACGAACCGAGCGCCGGGATGAAAACCAGCAGCGAGCCGGCGATCAGGCCCGGCAGCGAGAGTGGCAGCGTAACCCGGCGGAAGGCGGCCCAGGGGCGGGCACCCAGACTCTCGGCCGCCTCAAGCAGCGCGGGATCGAGCCGCGCCAGCGAGGCGTAGACTGGCAGAATCACGAACGGGAGGAAGCCGTACACCAGGCCCGTGAGCACCGCGCCAGGCGTATACAGCATGGTCAGTGGCCGGTGGATCAGCCCCAGGTGCAGGAGCCAGGTATTGATCAGCCCGCCGTCGCGCAGCAGGAAGATCATGGCGTAGGTGCGCACCAGAAAGCTGGTCCAGAACGGCAGGACCACCAGAAAGAGCAGGACGTGCTTCCAGCGGCGGCTCCGGGCGATCACGTAGGCCACCGGATAGCCCATGACGATGGACAGGACCGTGCATGCACCGGCCAGCGCGAAGGTGCGCCCGACCACGCGGAGATAGAGCGGATCGAAGAAGCGGCGATAGTGCTCGAGTGTGAGCCCCGCCGTCACGCCGCCGTACTCCCCGCGCGGCATGACGCTGTAGGCCAGCATGATCAGAATCGGCACGAGGAAGAAGAGCAGCAGCCAGCCGGTACCGGGCGCGAGCTGCAGCGCCGCCAGCGCGCCCGGCCGGCGGGCGAGACGGCGAAGCAGCGGGCGGCGGATCATGACTCGAGCACCCGCGCGTCGTCCGGTCGCCATGCGGCAACCAGCGGATCACCGATCCGCCACGGGGGCGCGCCGCCGAGCAGGCCCTGATTGGGAACGGCGGCGGTGAGCCGCGTTCCGTCGGCCAGGGCGACGATGACATGGAGCGTGTCACCGAGGTAGATCACATCGGTCACGTGGCCCGGACGCGCGTCGAGCCCGTCGGGCGCGGCGTCGGGCGGGCAGAGCTGCACGCGCTCGGGGCGGAGCGCCCGGGGCGTGCCGGTGCCGCCGGCCGCGCTCTGCAGCAGGTTCGTGGTGCCGATGAACTGCGCCACGAACGCGGTGCGGGGTGCTTCGTAGATCTCGGCCGGCGTGCCCAGCTGCGCGATGCGCGCCCCCGTCATGACGGCGATGCGATCGCTCATGGTGAGCGCCTCTTCCTGATCGTGCGTCACATATACGAACGTGGTACCGAGCTCCCGGTTGAGCGCCTTGAGCTCGAGCTGCATCTCGCGGCGGAGCTGGAGGTCGAGCGCGCCCAGGGGTTCGTCCAGCAACAGGATCGCGGGATCGAGCACGAGGGCGCGCGCGAGCGCCACCCGCTGGCGTTGGCCGCCCGAGAGCTCGGCCGGCGTCCGCCGGGCAAAGGTGGCGGCATCCAGCCGCACCAGCTCCATGGCGCGGCCGACCCGCTGCCGGATCTCCGCACGCGGGCGGCGCCGCTCCTCGAGGCCGAACGCGACGTTGCGCTCGACGCTCAGATGAGGAAAGAGCGCGTAGCTCTGGAAGACCATCGCGACCGGGCGCTCGTAGGGTCGGTCGGCGTTGGCCCGCCGGCCCAGGATCCGCACCTCCCCGGCGTCGGGCGTCTCGAAGCCGGCGAGCAGGCGGAGCGTGGTGGTCTTGCCGCAGCCGGAGGGACCGAGAAGGGAAAAGAATTCGCCGCGACGGACGCCGAAGCTGATGCCGTCCACCGCGGTCAGCGCGCCAAAGCGCCGGGTAACCGCCAGGAATTCCACGACCGACGGTTCGGCGGTCACGTCGCTACAGCTGCGAGCGAACCAGGGCGGCGACCTGCTCCGCCAGCTTCTCGGCCAAGGGCCGGCGGCGCCAGCTCTCGAGCGTGATCCGGCGCGAGCGTTGCTTGTCAGCTTCGAATACGCGCGATTGATGCTCCGCAAACGCGCGGCTGAGCACGTTCAGATTGGCTTCGTCGTTGAGCCGGAACGAGCGATTGTCGAAGTTGGTGGAGCCGACGGACACCCACACGTCGTCCACGATCATCACCTTGCAGTGGTACATCGTGGGCTGGTACTCGTAGATCTCGACGTCGGCCTCCAGTAGGGGACCCCAGCGCGATTTGGACGCCTTGCGCACCAGCTCGGTGTCGATCTTCCCGCCCGGGGTGATGACCTCGACCCGGACCCCGCGGCGCCGCGCGGCCACGAGCGACGCAACCGCCAGGTCGTCCGGCACGAAGTACGCGTTGGCGATGAGTATGCTGCGCCGCGCCGCGGCGATGGACAGGAGGTACATCAGCCGCACCGACTCGGCGCCTGACCCGGGCGAGCTTTGGAAGACCTGGCCCAGCATGTCGCCAGAGGGCTCCAGCGCCGGGAAGTAGTCCTCGCCGTGCAGCACCAGGGCCCGGCACTTCATCCAGTTCTCCATGAACACCGCCTGCATCTCCGCGACCGCCGGCCCCACGATGCGGAAGTGCGAGTCGCGCCAGTGGTCCGCGTCCTGCGCGTGACCCTCCCAGCTGTCGGCGATGCCTACGCCGCCGGTGAAGCCGACCCGTCCGTCCACAATCAGGAGCTTGCGGTGCGTCCGATTGTTCATGCGCCCGATGTTGTACCAGCGCAGCGGATGGTACCGGCAGATCTCCGCGCCGGCGTCCTCCATTTCCTGCAGGAGAGCGGCGTCCATCCTGCCGCTGCCGACCCAGTCGAGCAGCACGTGCACCCGGACGCCGGTGCGTGCGCGCTCCGCCAGGGCGTCGGCAAACCGCCGGCCGATGTTCCCGGACCAGTAGATGTACGTCTCGAAGGTGATCGTCCGCGTGGCACCGCGAATCGCCTCGAGCATGGCCGGGAAGATCTCATCGCCGTTGAGGAGGGCATCCACATGATTGCCGTGGAGTATCCCGGGGCCGAGCAGCGCGCCGAGGGAGCGGACGAACTGCGGGTCCCCGGCGGCGTAGAGCGGCTCGACCTGATGGTCGATCTTGCGCTCACTGGACGACAGGTTGATGGCCACCAGGAGACTGATGACGGTCACAATGACGGCGACGGCGATCCACATGCCCCAAGATACTGCGGCCCCGGTTCCCTTGGGGGGAGCCGGGGCCGGCAGCGGACCTGTCAATCCTGCCGATCGCTATTTCCGGCGCGGCCCGGTGGGCGGCTCGGAAATCTCCTCCACCACGCGGCCCACCTCGCGATCGCTCGCCGCGGAATCGTCCAAAGCGAGATCGGCCTGCGCGATCATGCCGATAATCGATCCCAACTCGTCCACCACGGGAATCCGCCGGACCTGCTGATCGCGCATGATCTGCTCGACCCGGTGGACGTCCTCATCGGGGCCGACAGCGGTGGGGTTGGGCGTCATGGCATCGCCGGCGATGGCCGTGAACTCCTCGTCGGCCAGCGGGCCGACGACGAGGTCGCGATCCGTGATAATGCCGATCAGGCGGTTGGTGCCGGAATTCTCGACGACGGGCAGCGAGCCGACGTCGTAGTCGCGGAGCATGCGTGCGACATTCACGATGCTGTCGCCGGACGTGCAGACCCGGGGGTTGGGGGTCATGAGCTGGCGGGCTTTCATGGGCGTCTCCCGATGGAATGGCGGAGGAACTCGACGCCCTACAATGGCGCTTCGACCGGCTGCCCACGGTGACGGTGGTCACCGAACGGGCTGCCGGTCAGTTACGTCCCGCCAGCCGGGGCCACATCTCCTGCAGCGTGTGGAGCGGGCCGCGGCAGACAAAAATCGGGACCCGCTGCTCTTCAGCCACGCCGAGCGGGTTTCGGACCTCCTCGCGGCGGACGACCTCCCGAAAGTACGGTGCCACCTCGCTCGAATCCCCGCCGACCAGGATGGTCACATCACCCGGACGGGTGCCGGGGCCAAAGAACCAGTAGCTCCCCGCGGGGCTCACGGCATGCGGCAGGCCCAGCACCGGGCCAAAGAGGTCGATCGCGCCGGTCCGGCCGTAGTTGGAGCCCACGATCACGGCGCGCGCCTGGTCCTCCGCCGGGAGCCCGTGATAGACGCCGGCGGTGGCACGCGCGAGCTCGGGCCACCCCAGCATGTCGGCGTAGTCCTGGGGCAGCGGCAGTGTGCCACCCTCATTGGTGCGGGTGGCGGTGCGCAGGTTGACGGCGTCCACGTACCGCACCATCGTCGCGGGCGGAAGAATCGGCACTCCCACCGGCAGGATGAACAGGCCATACGCCACAATGAGAACGGGGAGCCCGATCCGGAGCACCCGTCCCCCCGCGCCGGCCAGCCGGCCCAGCATGACGCTCCCGGCAGCAAAGAGCACCGGGTAAATGGGCCCGATGTAATAGGCCTTGCCGTGGAGGAGCAGCAGCAGGAGGAATGCGAGCAGGCAGCTCCAGCCGGCGAGCCGGAATGGCCGTGCGTCGTCAGCCATGAGCAGCCAGCCCAGCCCAAGGGCCGCGAGCAGGACGGCGGGCCCATAGAGGAGTTGGCCGCCGAGGTAGGCGCCGGCGGTGACCCGCTCGAGCTGGGTCGAGCGGAGGTCGTGAAGCTGGCCCAGCACCGGCCAGCCCAGGCGGATCTGTCCCACGATGCTCGGGCTCCCGATGAGCAGGGCGAGTGCGAGCGCCAGCCAGGGCCACGCCGTCAGCAGTGCCCGCCGGCGGGCCGAGAGGAGGAGCGCGGCCAGCACGGCGGCTCCGAGAAAGAGGATGCTGAACTTGGTGAGCAGACCGAGGCCGCCGGCCACGCCGAGCCAGAGCCACCAGCGCGCCGGCTCGCCGCGGCGTGGGCGCTGGTCGGTGCCGAGGCGGATGAGGCAGTAGAGGGCGAGGGTCCACCAGAGCTGGTCGAGGACGACCGGCTGGAACAGGTTGCCGGTGCGGAGGAAGAGCGGGCTGGCGATGACGGCGAGAGCAGCGACGATCTGCGCCGCCGGTCGACCTCCCATCCGGCGGGCCAAGTCGCCGGCAAGGACCACGAGCAGCGCGGCGGCGACCGCGGGTGCGAGCCGCACGGCGGTGAGTGACGAGCCGAGAATGGCACGCGTGAGCCGGGCCAGGACGGCGATGAGCGGCGGGAAGTCCATCCGCCAGAACCGGAGATGCTCGCCCATGGCGAGGTAGAGCAGTTCGTCGCGGTGGAAGCCGTACGCGGTCGTGAGGTTCACGGCCAGGTGACCCGCGAGCACGAGGGCCGCAAGCAGCAGTACGGCGGGAGCCAGTCCGGGCGGTTCGTCGCGCCAGCGGGTCATCGGATCGGGGGCATCATCGGTGCCGAAAGGTACACTCGACGCCACGCCGGCCACCTGGATCAGAGCATGTACGGCAGGTCCGACGCGTTGGATGGGTAGGCGTACAGCTGGTCCTTGAGGGCGGTTGCGGACAGGCCCTGGCGGATGGCCAGCCCGAAGAGATTGATGACCTCATCGGCGTGGGAGCCGAGGAGGTGGGCACCGACGACCCGATCGGTCCGCTGATCGACGATCGTCGTGTACTATGGAGCACGGCTCCCGGACCCGTCGGCTCGAGTACCAGGCCGAGGTGTCCTCGCTTTGACCCACACGTCGAGTCCCTGGCGGCGGCGCCGCGCGTCGAATCGAGCAGGTGGTGCTGGCCTGCCGTCCTCTGGATGACGGGACAGACGGCCCCGAGCCGCCCGCGGGTCAGGATCGAACGTAGATTTCCGAACCCCGCTCCCGGAACTCCTCGCTCTTCCGCTCCATCTCTGCCGCGTAGTCGCGCACGTCCTGCGTGATCTTCATCGAGCAGAACTTGGGCCCGCACATCGAGCAGAAGTGTGCCACCTTGGCCCCGTCGGCGGGGAGAGTCTCGTCGTGATACTCCCGCGCGGTGACGGGATCGAGCGCGAGATTGAACTGATCCTCCCAGCGGAAGTCGAAACGGGCACGGGAGAGGGCGTCGTCCCACTCGCGGGCCCGCGGGTGACCCTTGGCCAGATCGGCCGCATGCGCGGCAATCTTGTAGGCGATGACGCCGGCCTTCACGTCGTCGCGGTTGGGCAGTCCGAGGTGCTCCTTGGGCGTGACGTAGCACAGCATGGCGCAGCCGTACCAGCCAATCATGGCGGCGCCGATGGCGCTGGTGATGTGGTCGTACGCCGGCGCGATGTCGGTGGTGAGCGGCCCGAGGGTGTAAAACGGTGCTTCCCCGCACCACTCGAGCTGCTTGTCCATGTTCTCCTTGATGAGGTGCATCGGGATGTGGCCCGGTCCCTCGTTCATCACCTGCACGTCGTGCTTCCAGGCGATCTCGTTCAGCTCCCCCTGCGTCTTCAGCTCGGCAAACTGCGCCTCGTCATTGGCATCGGCGATGCTGCCGGGCCGGAGTCCGTCACCCAGCGAGAACGAGACGTCATACGCCGCCATGATCTCGCAGATCTCGTCAAACCTGGTGTAGAGGAAGTTTTCCTGGTGGTGCGAGAGGCACCACTTGGCCATGATGGAGCCGCCGCGGGAGACGATGCCCGTCACCCGCCTGGCCGTCATGGGTACGTAGCGCAGCAGCACCCCGGCGTGCACCGTGAAGTAGTCCACCCCCTGCTCCGCCTGCTCGATCAGCGTGTCGCGGTACACCTCCCAGGTCAGGTCCTCCGCCACGCCGCCGACCTTTTCCAGCGCCTGATAGATCGGCACCGTGCCGATGGGCACCGCCGAGTTGCGGATGATCCATTCCCGGGTCTCGTGAATGTTCTGGCCGGTGGAGAGGTCCATCACCGTGTCCGCGCCCCAGAGCGTGGCCCAGCGCAGCTTCTCGACTTCCTCCTCGATGGACGAGGTGACCGCCGAATTGCCGATGTTGGCGTTGATCTTGACCAGGAAGTTCCGGCCGATGCACATCGGCTCGAGCTCGGGGTGGTTGATGTTGGCCGGGATAATGGCGCGGCCGCGAGCCACCTCGTCGCGGACGAACTCCGGCGCCAGCCCCTCGCGCAGCGCCACGAACTCCATCTCCGGCGTGATCTCGCCGCGGCGGGCATAGTGAAGCTGGGTCACCGTCGAGCGGCCCCGGACGACCGACGGGCGGGCCCCGGTCACCCCGGCCACATCGCGCGCGACGATCCAGGGACGCCGCATCGGCGGCAGCCCCTGGCGCACATCCACGCCCTGCGGCCCGCTCGAATCGTAGACTCTGAGCGGCGACTCGCCACCGGAGAGCGTGACTTCCCGCACCGGGACGCGAACGCCGCGCGGACCGTCGAGATAGACCTTGTTCGAGTTGGGAAAGGCGTCCGTGAAGCTCGATGCCGGCAGCGGTGCCGGCGGAGCGGAAGGAGCCCTGGGGGCGCGGGGGGCGCGGGGGGGACGCTCGCGTGTGGCCATTGCAACAACTCCCGGGTCCGAGGACCCATGCGCAATGGCGAAGGGAGGCGGTCACGCCGCGCTCCCTTCGCCGGTATGAGCCGGATCAGGTTCCAAGGGTACGATCTCAACCGGAAAGCTCGCCCTTCCGATGCCCCTGGCGGCATCGGAACGTTAAGGACGCGGCGGGACGCGGTCAATCATGCGCGCCATGTCATGCAGCGCCTGGATGCGTCAGGCGCCGAGGAGCCCGAGGCGCGCGTGCCCGGGATCGAAATCCGGGAAGATGGTGCGGAGGTCCGATACACCGAGGTGTCGCACCAGCAGCTCGGAGAATACGGTGCGGAAGTCGGTGGTGAGCGCCAGATCGCGACCTTCGTAGAGCTGCTCCCGGGCGAGCCCGGGCCAGCGGCCATGCACCTTGCGGCCCACCACCGGGCCACCGATGACGAAGAGCGCGCCGGCGTGCCCATGGTCGGTGCCGCCGGTGCCGTTCTGCGCCGCCATCCGGCCAAACTCGGACATCGTGACGATGACGACATCGCCCATGCGATCGCCCAGATCGGTGACCAGAGCGGCAACGGCCTGCGCAAAGTCGGCCAGCCGGTTGGCGAGCTGGCCGGTGACGCCGCCCTGCTGCACGTGGGTGTCCCAGCCACCCACGTCGGCAAACGCGATCTCCAGTCCGACATCGGCCTTGATGAGCTGCGCGATCTGCCGGAGCGACCGGCCGAACGGCGAGCCCGGATAGCTCGCGCCGTTGGCCGGCTGATACTGCTGTGGATTGGCGCTCTTGAGCATGCGTACCGCGTCGAACGTCTCGGCGCCGGTGCCGTGGATGAGGTCGGCCGACCCGGTGCGGTAGAGCGCTTCCAGGCGTTGCACATCCGAGCCGGTGGCGCGCACGGTGAACTCATCGAGACTGCCCATGGCCACCGACGGGGCCGGCCCCTCCAGGATCCGCGGCGTGACCGGCGTCAGCGCCACCGCCTCGAACGGCGTGGGCCGGGCGCACTCGGCACAGGTGCCGCGCACGGCGAGGCAGCGATTGAGCCAGCCGTCCGGCGTGCCTTTCCGGTCCGGCGTGCCGGTCTCCATGTAGTCCTGCGCGTCGAAGTGCGAGCGGGTGCTGCTGGGGCTGCCGACCGCGTGCACCGGCGCGAGGAGCCCGCGATCCCAGAGCGGCTTCAGCGGCGCCAGTGACGGATGCAGCCCGAAGAAACCATCGAGGTCGATGGCGCCGTTTGCAGCCGGTGGCGGGATCGCGATGCCGGGCCGCAGCCGGTAATACTCCGGCGCCCCGTGAGGGACCACGATATTGAGCGCGTCGGCCGCGCCCCGCTGGAAGAGGCAGATCAGGACCTTGCCGCGCGGGGCAGTCGCCGCCGGCCGGGCAAACGCGGCGCGGCGCAGGAACGCCGGGTTGAGCCCCATCGTCACCAGCGACATCGCACCGGCCCGCATGAAGACGCGTCGGTTCATGAGATCATCTCCGCTGAAATTCGGGGGCGCCCAGCGCGAGGCCGACGAGCCGGGCCAGAGCCCCGCGCGGCTGCACCGCCGGCATCGAGTCGCTCGTGCCGGCCAGCGGGTTGATGCCCGCGAGCAGGATCCGCCGCGTATCCGGTGACGCCTCGCCGCCCAGGAAGGCGTGAATCACGCCGTCCACTTGCGAGTCATGCGGCGCCGCTGCCAGCATCACGGCGCCGGGCCAGGCGCCCGTCCGCGCACCGGGCAGCCGTCCGCCGGCCAGCGCCAGCCCGAAGTTGATGCGATTGAGGATGGCGCCGGTGTTGATCCAGGCATCTCCGGTCTCGGGATATCCGTTGGGCGCCTGATGCCCATAGATGGGCGCGCCCAGCCGGGCCACCACCTGGGCGGTGCGCGGCGTCGTATCCGGCTCGGCGCCGACCGCCCGGAGCGCGCTCACCACCAGTTCGAACGGCGCCTTCACCTTGGCCCGGTACGCCGCACGCGAGAAGAACTCGTCGCTCGTCACGATGGTGCGGACCACCTCGCGGATGTCCCCGTCCGTCCGCCGGAACGTGGCGGCGGCACGGTCCACCAGTGCCACCGGCGCCGAATCACTGACGAAGCGACGCACAAGCTGCGTGGCGATGAAGCGCGCGGTATGCGGGTCCCGCGCCAGGATATCGAGCAACTCTTCGCCGTCCCCGATTCCGCGGCCGGCGGCAAGGGCGTGGCCCAGCACGGTCTTTCCCCCGGCGTCGTGCATCGCCGGCCGGAAGACAAACCGCGCGTCCACCCGCGGCCGGTCGATACTCCAGCCGGTGAGCGCGCGGGCGGCATTGATCACGTCGGCCTGCGTATAGCCGCCCTCCACGCCGAGCGTATGCAGCTCCAGCAGCTCGCGGCCATAGTTTTCGTTGAGACCGGTGGGCCGCCGCCGTGCGATCGCCCGGCGCATCGAGTCCCGCCCGACCAGGATCCGATCCAGCGCTGCGCGGCGGCGCGCGGCACCCGTGCCGTCGTCGAGCGCTGGTCGCGTCGAATCCCGCACGCTTTCCCAGTTATCGAGGTAAAACAGCATCGCCGGACTTTTTGCCACGGCGCCGAGCAGGTCCCGGAAACGACCCAGCGCACGGGGCCGGATCACCGTGTTCTCGTAATCTCCCAGGAAATAGCGCTCGAGCGGACCCTTCCCCGCAAAGACGTTGAAGTGATTGAGCCAGAAGTCGGTCATCACTTCATTGAGCTGCCGCTCGGTGATTTCCGCCCGCGTCACGCGCTCGGCGGCCAACTGGCCCACCAGTTCGCGGCCGCGGCGACGGACCGCCGGGACCGCCGCTGTATCGCTCCGCGCGGCGAGCGCCGCCTGGGTAACGATGGGAAACGCCGCGATGGCCTGGGCAGGCGAGAATTGCGTCGCCGGGAAGTGGCTGCGGATGAAGTCATCGGCCGCGCGGTCGTCGATGCGTTCGGGATGAAGCTGGCGATCGATCCACGCGTCCAGGCCGATCGCGCGTACCGCCTCGTAATCGCCCGGCCGCGGGCCGAAGGTGAGACGGTTGAGCGCATGCCTGATCTGCTGGTCGGCGGTCTGTTCGCGGGTGGCGGGGGCGGCAGCCCTGCGGGGGGCGACGGCGGACGCGCTGAACAGGGCGAGGGCGGCGGCGGCAAGAATTCGCATGGCAGGGTGACGCCGTCCGGCTGCAGGCGTTAAGACCTCTGGCCCGCCCGGGACCGACGCCCTATCTTGGCGAACACATCACATCATCCGGAGTGCGGCAACAAGACCCGGTCCCCCAGCCGAGGAGCGCCGATCGTGCAGCAGATCAAGGGAGCGGTGCTCAAGTCACGACTCGCGTTTGCGGAGGAGCACTTCGGCAAGGCGGGCCTCGACCGGGCACTGCAGAGTCTTCCCCCCGACGATCAGCGGTCCCTCCGCATGGTGTTCACGTCCAACTGGTATCCCTTCGAGCTGGGGAAGCGGCTGGACGATGCGATCGTCACCGTCCTGGGCGGCGGCAAGACCCAGGTGTTCGAACAGCTGGGCGAAGCGTCCGCCGCCAGGAACCTGGGCGGGGTGCACAGCGGCTACCTGTCAAAGGACAATCCGCACACCTTCCTGTCCAAGGCGCCCGCCATCTACCGGATGTACTACGAAACCGGGCGACGGGAATACGCGCGCACGGGCGAGACCTCCGCCACGCTCACGACCTATGACGCCGAGACGTTCAGCGCCGCCGACTGCCTGACGGTGATCGGCTGGCATCGGAAGGGGCTGGAGATGTGCGGCGCGCAGAACGTCCGCATCGTCGAGGAGGAATGCCGCGCCAGGGGCGGCAGCGTGTGCCGGTACACGGTCAGCTGGGGGTGAGGCCGCGCGGCCCGATCGGCCGGCGTCGGGCGGTCAGGGGGAGAGGCGCTCCATCATCCACTCGCGACCGGTGCGTCGATAGCACAGCCGATCGTGCAGCCGGCTGGGCCGGCCCTGCCAGAGCTCGATGACATCCGGCGTGAGACGATAGCCACCCCAGTCCGGCGGCACCGGGATGTCGCGACCGGCAAACTCCCGCGTGACCTCCGCCAGCCTGGCTTCCAGCGCCGCACGATCCGGAATCACGGCGCTCTGGTGCGAGGCCCACGCACCCAGCCGGCTCCCCTCGGGACGGCTCTGAAAGTAGCCCTCGGTCTCTTCCCGCGTCACCCGCGCCACCGTCCCGGTGATCCGCACCTGGCGTTCCAGTTCGGGCCAGTGGAACACCAGCGCGGCGCGGGGATTGGCCGCGAGTTCGGCCGCCTTCCGGCTCCGGTAGTCGGTGTAGAAGACGAACCCCCGCGCATCCAGCTCCTTGAGCAGGACGACCCGGGCCGACGGCACGCCGCCCGGCGTGGCCGTGGCCAGCGTCATCGCGTTCGGCTGATGCACCTCGGCGGTGATGGCCTGCTGCAGCCAGCGGTCGACTTCGGCGATCGGATCGGGGCCGACATCGGCCTCGTCGAGCCGGGCACGCGCGTAGTCCTGACGGAGATCGGCGAGCGACATGCCGTTAAGATAAGGCCATGTATTGGCGCTCGCTTCTCGCCCTGGCGACGGTCGTCGCCACACCGCACCAGCCTTCGGGCGATTACGACCGCACCCTCCGCGTGGGCGGCGCGCTGCGCCACTACGTGGTGCACCTCCCGCCGGCCACCGAGGGCCGCCGACTGCCGGTGGTGCTCCTGCTGCACGGCAGCGGCGGCACCGGCCGTCAGGTGGCCGCGGCCACCGGGTTTGCCGCCGAAGCGGATCTCCGCGGCTTCGTGGCGGTCTATCCCGATGGCCAGGGCGGCGACTGGAATGACGGTCGCACGGCCGATGGGCCGGACGACGTGGCCTTTGTGCGGGCGCTGCTCGACACACTGGCACGCAGCATCCGGATCCAGCCGCGCCGGGTGTACGCCGCCGGCATCTCCAGCGGAGGAATCTTTGCGCACCGCCTGGCCTGCGAGCTGCCCGGCCGCCTCGCGGCGATCGCCGTGGTGGCCGGTGGCATGCCACCGGCGGTGGCGGCCCGTTGCGGCGCCGTGCCGCCGGTAGCACTCATCGCCTTCAACGGCACGGAGGATCAGCTGATCCCGTACGCCGGCGGCGACCTGCTCTCCGCCGGCGAGTCCCCGGCGCTCTGGGCCGGCGTGGACCACTGCACCCCTGATCCCCGGACCGTGCCGCTGGCAGACCGCGCGGGAGGCGACAGCACGACGGTCCGCCGAACGACCTGGCCACGCTGCGATCCCGGCACCGACGTCGTGCTCTACACGATCTCCGGTGGCGGCCACAGCTGGCCGGGCAGCGCGCCGATGCGCGTCCCGCTGCTGGGACGCACAACGCAGGACCTGAGCGCGACGCGGACGATCGGGGCGTTCTTTGCCGCCCACGCACGACCGGTCCCCGCGGCCGCGCACTGAGATGACCACGCGCACGCGCGCGATACTGTTCCTCCTCGGCGCCACCGCGTTCGTCCTGCTCGTCCTGCACACCGGCCCCGCCGTCATCGCGCGGAACATCGCGGCGGTGGGCTGGACCTTCGTCCCGATCCTGCTGCTCTACGGCGGCGTCTATCTCTTCAGCGCCGCCTCCTGGCACGTGGTCATGGCAGGCGACCCGGTCCATCCGCCGTTCTTCCGGACCTGGACGCTCACCGTGTCCGCCTTTGCGCTCAACATGGTGACGCCGGTCCTCAACGCCGGCGGTGAGCCGTTCCGCATGGCGGCGGCCGCCCGCTGGCTGGGTGTGCGCCGTGCCGCCGGCTCGGTCGTGCTCTACACCATGCTCCACGCCATGAGCTCGCTGCTCCTCTGGTTCTCGGCACTGG
This sequence comes from Gemmatimonadales bacterium, assembly GCA_038250675.1. GTDB lineage: Bacteria > Gemmatimonadota > Gemmatimonadetes > Gemmatimonadales > GWC2-71-9 > JAICUF01. The sequence goes on along the minus strand of JBBSCB010000018.1, from coordinate 27,245 downwards.
GGCTCGCGCTGGTGATCCTGCCGTATCGTCCGCTGGTTGACGCGGCGATCGTCGTCCTCATGGCCGGGGTGGCGGGGCTGGCAGCGCTCGTGCTGGCCGGTCACCGCGGCGGCGTGCTCGAGCGGGGACTCACGCTGCTGCTCCGACTGCCGGGCATACGCCGGTTCGGCCCGCGGCTGGAGGCCCGGCGCGCCGCGCTCGCGGACGTGGACCGCCAGATCATGGACTTCTACCACCGGGCACCGCGCCGGTTTCTGCTGGCACTGGCGCTCGACTTTGCGGGGCGCTGTCTGGCGGTGGGGGAGTTCTATCTGATTTGCGGCGCGATCGGCGCGCCGGTGACGCTGGCGCAGGCGTATCTGATCGGCGGGCTGGCAGCGCTCTCGGTCAACATCACGTTCTTCGTCCCCTTCGAGCTGGGATCGAAGGAAGCGGGTCTCTTCTTCATCTATCACCTGGTGGGACTTACGCCGTCGCTCGGCGTGGCGGTTTCGCTGGTCACGCGGGTGCGCGAGCTGGCGTGGATTGCGGTGGGGATCGGCCTGGTGATGGCGGGCGGCGGCGCGACGCGACCGGCGCCGCCGCCCGCCCCCGACGCCTAGGGCCGTTCGATGGGCAGCCCCACGCCGTTGCCCCATTCGGTCCACGAGCCGTCGTAGTTGCGGACCCGATCGAAGCCGAGCAAATAGGTCAGGGCAAACCAGCTGTGCGACGAGCGCTCGCCGATGCGGCAGTAGACGACGGTGTCGGCATCCGGGCGCAGGCCGTTGTCGCGCTCGTACAGCGCCCGCAGCTCCTCGGCCGACCGGAAGGTGTGGGTCGCGGGATCCACCGCACGCGCCCACGGAATGCTGCGTGCGCCGGGGATGTGCCCCCCGCGGAGCGCGCCCTCGCTGGGGTACTCCGGCATGTGCAGCCGCTCGCCGCGAAACTCCTCGGGGCTCCGCACGTCCACCAGCGGCCCCTGCCGCCGCACGTGAGCCAGCACGTCATCGCGAAAGGCGCGGATGGGATCGTCCCGGCGCTCGCCGACGGTGATGCTGCCGGCCGGGTGGGACGGGGTGGTCGTGACCAGCGGCCGGCCTTCATCGATCCAGCGGGCGCGGCCGCCATCCATGATGCGGAGCCGCTCCAGCCCAAAGAGCCGGAAGACCCAGAAGGCGTACGTTGCCCACCAGTTGTTCTTGTCCCCGTACAGCACGATCGTCGTGTCGTCGTTGATGCCGCGGACGCGGAGCAGCGCCTGGAGCCGCTCGCGATCGAGGTAGTCGCGCACCACGTGGTCATTGAGGTCGGTGACCCAGTCCACCTTGGCGGCGCCGGAAATGTGGCCGATCTCGTACAGCAGCAGGTCTTCGTCCGATTCGATCAGGCGCACGGCGGAATCGTCGAGATGCTCGGCAACCCAGGCGGTGGACACCAGGACGTCGGGATGGGCGTAGCCGCGCGATGCGATCGGCGTGACCGGCGCGGGCGTGGTGGTCTCGGTCATGGCTTCCTCCTGGAGGACTAGTTCGTCAGCACGTCGCCGTAGCGATCGGGCTGATCCAGAATCCGGCCGGCGCCGCGTACCACGCAGGTGAGCGGATCCTCGGCCACGCGCACGGGCAGCCCGATCTCGTGCGCAATCAGCAAATCCAGCCCCCGGATCAGCGCGCCGCCGCCCGTAAGGATGACGCCGCGATCCACGAGATCGCTGGCCAGCTCGGGCGGTGTGATCTCGAGCGCGCGCCGCACCGCACTCACGATCCGGTAGACCGGCTCCTGGATCGCATCGCGGATCTCGCTGGAGTGGACGGCGACGGTGCGCGGCAGCCCGGAGACCAGGTCGCGCCCCTTCACGTCCATCGTCAGCTCCTCCTCCATCGCGATCGCCGACCCGATCCGGAGCTTGACCGCTTCCGCCGTGGGATCCCCGATGAGCAGGTTGTAGCTCTTGCGCATGAACTGCACGATGGCGCGATCCATTTCCTCGCCGCCCACCCGGATCGACGCATCGGATTCACGTATACACTCACAGTACGCAACTGATGACAATCGGTCAGCGGCTGGCGGATGCTCCCGGCCCAGCCGCAATATGGCCCCGTGCACCGGTCCGTGCGCGGGTCGCGGCCTGGTCGGGCGGGGGACTGCGGGGCTCAGAGGCGGAAGAGGTAGCTCACCTTGGCAAAGAAGCTGTCGTCGGTGCGCCGCAGGTTGGAAAAGGCGAACGCACCGGCATCCAGCAGGTTGCTCCCGTAGCCCGCGAAGATGACGGTGCCGGGGGTGGGCTGGTAGCTCAGCAGGACATCGGCGTGGAACTGGTTGTAGCTGGTCGGCATGGTGCGGAGCGGGCCGCCCGCTCCCACGATGAGGATGGGCGCGCCGGTGCGGGTGTCGTCGCGCAGCGAATCCGTCTTCTGCTGGACGTATTGCCCCACCAGGCGCACGAAGAACGGCCGCGAGAGCTGGTATTCGAGCTTGAGCCTGGGGATCCGCCCGACGCTCACCTGGCTGCCGTCGGTCCGCCGGTTCACCTGCTGCCAGTTGTAGCTGAATTCTGCGCGCAGCCGGTCGGTGGGCCGCCAGGTGAGACCCAGGCCGGAATAGACCAAGTGCGCCGACGCCCACTCGTTGTAGTTCTCGTCGTTGCCGTACAGGAAAAAGCCGTTGGCACTGAAGTGCTGCCACTGCGGCGTATTGCCCTGCACGATGAACTCCGAGTTGGGGATCGTCGGCTGGCCCACGAACGCGACGGTATCGAGTCCGCCGCCGGCCCGGGGAACCTCGAGGCGGTAGTTGGCATAGAGCGCTGAATCGTAGCCGAAGGTCTCCACGAAATACCCCGCGCCGACGCTCCAGCCGCCGTGCAGCGCGGCGTTCCCATTGAAGTGCAGCTTCCGGTCCTGGATCCCTCGCCCGTGAACGAACTTCTGGTACTGCCAGATGCCGTCCACGACGATGTCCGCGGTAAACCGCTCCATGAGAGCGCCGGGCTTGCCGTAGATCGTGTAGCTGGGGTCCACGTAGGCGTGCACGATGCCGGCCCGGCCGATGAAACCGCTCGACGCGCGGAAGTCGTCGTCGATCCCGGCGAACGATCCGGTGAATCCCACCGTGTGTCCCCGCCGGCTGAACTGCGCCAGCCAGAGCGGCGCCGTCGTGGTGACGCCGTTGGTGCGGGTGCGGCTGCCGGCCACCTGAAACGTGACGCTGTAGATGCCGCCGAACAGGATGCGGCCGTCCACGTCGGCGACGCGGTTGTAGCTGGAGCCGTCGATGCGGTCGGTGTACGCAAAACCGATGCGCGAGCGCGAGGCGATGTCCCGCTGGGCCCGGATAATGTTGAAGACCGGATGATCCGCGCCGGTGGCGGACGCGAAGGATTCGTCCACCGCCGACAGCAGACCGATGTTGGTGCCGAGCATCTTGCCGGTGAGCTTGGCCGCCGCCACCGGCTGCACGATGCGCCGGGTGTAGATCAGGTTGTTGGGCACCTGGAACAGCTCGCTGCCGTCCAGGAAGAACGGGCGCTTCTCGGAGAAGAACAGCGCCTGGCGGGGGTCGAACGAGAGCTGGCCCGCGTCGGACTCCACCTGCGAGAAGTCCGGCTTCACGGTGCCGTTGAGGGTCAGATTGTTGGTGATCCCCCAGCGGACGTTGCCGCCGAGCTGGGGATTGCCCACCTCGTAGCCGTAATGCAGCGCGCCCGGCGCGCCGGTCACCTTGCCGGTGAGCTCGGGATTGAGGTCCACCACCAGCCCGCGCCGGAGATCGGTCAGCCCCGCGAGCGTGCCCGACTGCCCGACGAACGTTGCGTTGGCGCGGCGCGCCGGCGCCCAGGTGTCCTCGAAGCCCGCGTGCTTGACCTGGCGCACGATGTTCAGGTTCCAGCTCTGCTCGTGCGTCGGCTGATAGCGGAGACTCTTGAACGGGATCCGCACCTCGACCATGTAGCCCCAGTCAGTGACCTCACCCTTGGACTGGAATACGAAGTCGGGGCTCAGGTCGGCCTGCTCCCGCCCCGAGACGGCGCCGCCGATGAATCCGCCGGCGCCGGTGTTGCGGCCTTCGACGATCGACCCGTCACCCTGGATACCGAGGGGATTGACGGCGAACATGAACGCCTGCCGCCCGTCGTGAAATGTGCCCAGCAGAATCTGGACGTTGTCATCGCCAAAAATGCGGTCGCGATCGGCGAGCGTGGCGGTGGGCGCACCATGCCGCTCGTACGCCATGACCCCGAAATGGATCGCCGTGGGCGAATACCACACCAGCACCCGCGTGCTGTCCACCGCCGCAATCCCGTCGCTCGGCGCATACTGGGAAAAGCCCGTGAGGACCGCGGCACTCGCCCAAACGGGCTCGTCGAGCCGCCCGTCGACTGTGATATCGGCTTCCAGCCGTGGGATCCGCACATCGGTCTGGCCCGCGCGACCGTCGTACACGGGCGCGGGACCCGCGGTACCCGTCTGGACCAGCAGCAGCAGGGCGAGCAGCATGGAGATTTTTTCGGCTTGGGTGAAGACGCGGACCGGCGGATGCGGCCCCTTCAGACGCTACGGAAGCAGGGGCGCGGAGTTTCGGAATGGCACCGGGCCCCTGCCGTCAGGGATGCACCGGCGCAATGCCGCAGGCAATGCTGTCCGGCGCGAGGCCCACGGTGATCTGGCAGCGCACCGCCGACCCCTCCCGCTCGGCCGTGGCGTGCCAGCCGGTGCTGTCGGCGCGATCCACGCGGCGGGTGATCCCTGCCGCCGGGGCAAGGCCGAGGGAGTCGAGCTCGGTCGAATAGCGGCCGGTCCGGTCGTGCTGGCGCAGCTCGGCGGCCTTCAGGTCCAGGAGCGACGTGCGCATCGCCGCCACCTCGGGGGCCTCGACAGGGCGGGGATGCGCGTACCGCTGCCCGTAGATGATGGCCGCCAGGATCAGCCCGATAACGAGCAGACTCAGCACTTCGGCTCCGGTGAATCCTGCGCGCGAACCGCGGACCGGCATGGCACCCTCGGGTGAAAGTTGTCCCTGAAGATAGAGCCCGGCCGCCTTGCGCGCGCGGGCGGGCCGATTACGGTACGGCATCCTGCTGTATGCTGTCCCCGGCCTGCCCCGGGAGGTTCGATGCTCTGGGTCACCGGCCCGCGACCGCACGTCGACGGCGCCGCCTGCGCATGGCTCATCCGCCGCTTCGTGGACACCGCGGCGACGTTTGCGTTCGCCGCGGACCTCGATGCCGTGCTGGCGCTCAACGGCACGCCGTTCGCGATGCCCGCCGTGGAGCTCGGCCGCCGTGCCGATCGCTGCGCCTTCGAGAGCGTGCTGCTCAAATTCGAGCTGGGCGACGACGCGCTGGACGAGCTTGCCGCCATCGTGCATGACGCGGAGCTGGATGACGGCATGTATTCCACGCCGGAGGCGCCGGGACTGGAGGCGGTACTCCGTGGACTCCGCCTTACGGTGGACGATGATGCCGCCTATCTCACCGCCGCAGTACCGATCTTCGACGCCCTTCACGCCCTGTTCCTCGACCTCGACGCCTGACCGGGAGACACCGTGCGCTGCCTGCTGCTGTGCCTGCTCCTCGCCGCACCGGCGCTCGCCGCGCAGCGCCCGCCCGACCATCCGGACCGTGCGCTCCAGCGGCAGCTCGACTCGCTGGTCCGCGGCTTCCACGGCCAGGTGGGCATCTACGTCCGCAACCTGCACACCGGCCGGACCGCGGCGATCAACGCCGACAGCATATTCCCGACCGCCAGCATGATCAAGGTGCCGATCCTGGCCGCCACCTACGAGGCGATGCAGCGCGGCGAGCTCCACTTTTCCGACACGCTGGTCTACCGCGATTCCCTGCTCTACGAGGGCGACGACATCCTGGGCATGGCTCGCGACAGCAGCAGCGTCGAGCTCGGCCGCGTCATTATGCTCATGATCACCATGAGCGACAACACCGCCGCGCTCTGGCTGCAGCGGCTGGCGGGGACCAGCACCGTCATCAACGACTGGCTCGCCGGCCACGGGTTCGATTCGACCCGGGTCAACTCGCGCACGCCGGGCCGCCGCCCCAACTGGGAGGTCTACGGCTGGGGCCAGACCACCCCGCGCGAAATGGCGCGACTGCTGACCATGATCCGCCAGGGAAAGGCGGTGGGCGAGGGCGCGAGCGAGCAGATGTACCGGGCACTCACCCGCATCTACTGGAATGGCGAGGCGCTCTCCCAGATTCCGCCGTGGGTCCAGGCGGCCTCCAAACAGGGCGCGGTGGACCACTCGCGCTCCGAAGTGGTACTCGTCAACGCGCCGTCCGGCGACTACGTCTTTTCCGTGATCACGAAGCAGCTGGCCGACTCGAGCTGGACGCCGGAGAATGAAGGGTATGCACTGATCCGCCGCGTGTCCGCGCTGCTGTGGCGGCACTTCGAACCGCGGCATCCCTGGCGACCGGCGGGGGACGCAGCCCGGTTTACGCCGTGACCGGCATCAGCCCGGCCTCCAGCCGCGCACGCACGGCGGGCCATTCGGCGTCGAGAATGCTGAAGTAGACCGAATCCCGGCGGTAGCCGTCGCGCATGATCACCTTGCTTCGGAGCGTCCCCTCCTCGACCGCGCCCAGCCGTGCGATCGCCGCGCGGGAGCGCACGTTGCGCGCGTCGGTCTTGAACTCCACGCGAATGCATCCCATCCGCTCGAACGCGTGCCGCAGCAGCAGATACTTGCATTCGGTGTTGACCGCGGTGCGCCAGTAGTCGGGATGGTACCAGGTCCAGCCGATCTCGACGCCGCGATCGGCGTCGGACTCGCTGTGATAGCGGGTCGAGCCGATCACCCTGTCATCGGCCAGATGACGGACGGCGAACGGGAATCCGGTGCCGGTGGCCCGCTCTTCGAGCGCCTCAGCTATATACGCGTCCATCAGCGCGGGGGTGCGGGGTTCATCCCGCATCCAGCGCCAGACGTCCGGCGGCTGGGCGGCGGCAAGGAGTGCCGGCGCGTGGGCGGGTGTCAGCGGCTCCAGCCGGACGACGCGACCCTCCAGCGTCACCGGCGCCAGCATGCTCAATGCGCGGGGCGGCGACGGACTTCCCACTGCCCGGTCACTGGCACATCGCGAATGGCGCCGGTGGTGCTGTACGTCCCGCTGATCCGCTCGCCCTGCATCGTGCCGGTGAAGGTGGTCCGGACCGTACAGTTGCAGTCCGGTGCGATATAGGGATCGAGCCGGCCGATGACGTGGCCGTCGATGACCCGCACAAACCGGATCGTGAGCACCGCCGGTGGCTCCACCCCCGGCGCCATCGTCTCGCCCAGCGGCGCGGGACGGTAGGGCTGATTGGTGCCTGTCGGCGTCATCAGGACATCACCCGTTGCGCTGTCCCGGCCGGCATCGAGCGTGAACACGATGCTGCCCGAGCGGCCGGTTTCGGCGCTACTGTACTCGCCCTCCCAGCGACCGGCCAGCGACATGAGATCGGCCGGGCTGGCCCGGACGGGGACCGGCGCGGACTGGCCGGCACACGCCGCCAGCAGCGCGGCGGCAATGATGACGGGTATGCGTTCCATGCATCCTCCTCGAATCTGGATCCTCGGGCGCGCTAGCTGCGGCGGCTCCGCCTCGCCAGCGCCAGCAGCGCCAGCCCGAACACGAGCAGCGCGCCGCCCCACCAGAGATCGATGTCGATCCCCAGCGACCGCTGGTAGATCGGGTCATGCCGCGTGAACAGACCAAAGCCCACCAGCAGCACGCCAATGGCGGTGAACAATCCCCCGATCGGCACCCGTACGTCCAGTCCTTCCGGCATCGAGGTCATCAGAAGAACACCACGTTGAGGCCCACCATCACCACCAGCACAAGGACCGCGAGCACCGCCGGTCGCTTCAGCAGCGGCACGTCCCGCTCATCCGGCCGCGGGGTGAGCGAGTACACCAGGCCGCGCAGCTCCTCCGCCGGCCGCGGCCGCGTCAGCAGGCTCACCACGATCGTCACGACGAAGCAGGTGGTCCATGCCACGACGGCGGTCCAGAACGTCTGCGCCAGCTCGCTCGGATAGACCGAGACGACGCCCAGGAACCCGCCCTTGATGCCGGGCACGGCGCCCGCCGGCAGCGTGAGCCCGTGATGCAGCGCGGCGCCGAGGATGCCCGCGGCAAGGCCGGTGAACGCACCATGACCCGTTGTGCGGCGCCAGAACATGCCCAGCGCGAAGGTGGCAAAGAGCGGCGCGTTGACGAACGCAAAGACGAGCTGCAGCAGCTCCATGATGTTGTTGAACGACGCCGCGACATACGCGGCCGCCAGCGAGAGCGCGATGCCGAACACCGTCGCGAACCGTCCCATCCACAGGTAGTGGTTGTCCGACGCTCCCGGCCGGACGTAACTCTGGTACAGGTCGTAGGTCCAGACGGTATTGAAGGCAGTAACGTTGCCCGCCATGCCGGACATGAACGACGCCAGCAGCGCGGTGAGTCCGAGCCCCAGCAGCCCGGCCGGGAAGTAGTGTAGCAGCATCACCGGTGTGGCCAGGTCGTAGTCGAACACGACGTGGCCATTGCTGTCGGTGAGGGGGCGGCCGGTGGAGGCATCGATCTTGGGGGGGACGATCCCCTGGCGAGCCGGCGCGGCCGATGCCGCGGCGGCGGCAGACACCGCGGCGGCGGGCGCGCCCCCGACCGCCGTGGCCGGCCGGGCCGCGGGTCCGGCCACGAGGGCGATCATCCCGGGCAGGATCACCAGGAAGGGAAAGAACATCTTGGGAATGGCGCCGATGAGCGGCGTGCGCCGGGCCGAGGTGATGGAGTCCGCGGCCATGGCGCGCTGCACCACCAGGAAGTCAGTGCACCAGTAGCCGAACGACAGCACGAACCCCAGCCCCATGACCAGCCCGAACCACTCCACCCCGATCGGGTTGTGCGCCGCGCTGCCCAGGTGGGCCCATGCCTCGGTGTAGGCGCCCGGCGCGTAGCCGTGCGCAGTGGCGACGCCGGCGAGCCGCGCCTTGAGCCCGTCCCATCCGCCAACGTCGCGCAGCCCGAGATAGACCAGCGGGATGAAGCCGAACACGATCAGAAAGAACTGCAGAACTTCATTGTAGATGGCACTGGTGAGCCCGCCCAGGAAGGTGTAGGCCAGCACGATCGCGGCGGCGACCAGCATGCTGCCGCCAAAGCTCCAGCCCAGCAGCAGATTGAAGAGCTTGCCCATGGCGTACATGGACACGCCGGACGAGAAGATGGTCATGAACGCGAACGACACCGCGTTGAGCGCGCGGGTCTTCTCGTCGAACCGGAGTTTGAGATACTCGGGCACCGAGCGGGCCCGTGATCCGTAGTAGAACGGCATCATGAACAGCCCGACGAACAGCATCGCGGGTATCGCGCCGATCCAGTAGAAATGGCTGGTGACGATTCCGTACTTGGCGCCGGAGGCGCCCATGCCGATCACTTCCTGTGCACCCAGGTTGGCGGAGACGAAGGCGAGCCCGGTGATCCAGGCCGGCACCGACCGGCCCGACAGGAAGAAATCGGTGCTCGTGCGCATGTAGCGGCGGAGGGCGACCCCGACGCCGAGCACGAACACGAAGTAGGTGAGGATGATCGCGTAGTCGATCCAGCTCAGCGTCGTGGCGTGAGGCATGACGATACGGTATCGCCAACCCGCGGCGACCGCCAGCGCGCGGGTTACATTTCGCTCTCCCCATGATCACGCCACGCCGTGCGAGTCTCCTCGCCGCCGCGCTGCTCGGCGCCGCCTGCGCCCCGGCCCCCGCTTCGACGCCGATGGCTGTCACGCCCGCCGCCGCTGTCGCCGACCCCTGCGCGACGGCACCGGTGACGCCGGCGCCGGACACGGTGCGGATCGGACTCGCGGAGCCGGTGGACCCGGTGGGGAGCCCCGCGCGCGGCGATCCCGCGCTCGGCGATGCCGAACGGCTGCTGCAGCGGCAGCTCGATCCGGCACCGTTCCGGGTGCGCTGCCACGGCGACTCGGTCCCGGTGGCCGCGCCCGCGTTCCGCATCGAGGCCGCCACCACCGGCGCCCTGATCGCCACGCCGCTGGTGCAGGACCTCCCGGTCCTCGCCTTCCGCCGCGCGCCCGGCATCGACCCCCGCGACCTGCTGGACCAGGGCGCCGATCTGCTCGTCACCCGCGACCCGGCTACAATCGATTACGCCGCCCGCCTCGCGGACTTCCGCGTGGTGGAGCTGCCGTGGGACCGGATCTATGTCGCCGTGACCCGGCGACCGGTCGTCGCCGCCGGCACCAGGGAGGCGGTTCGCGCCGATGCCCGCCCGGCGAGCGTTGTAGCCTGGTGGGACGGCGATACCGCGTGCACCGGGCCGGCCTGGTCCGACCGGCCGGCCGGCCGTCGCGTGGTCTATCCCGCCGGTGATCCCACCGCACACGATCTCGCGACCCGTCTCGTCGCCACCGGCACCGGCGCCGCGGCCGTCGCGCTGGCGCCAGGCGAGCTCGCCGCCGCCCTGGCCGGCGGCAGCGACGCCGCGTATGTCGTGCCGCTGCCGCTCCGCCGGGTACCCGGCTGCGACGCGCTGCCGCGGCGACCGGCCGGAGCGGTCGTCACCCCGCTGGTGGAGACCCGCGCCCACGCGCTCATGCGGAACCATACGGTGCGCATCAGCGCTGATGCCGACGGCACGGTGCGCATCGTCGCGCCGGGACCGCCATGACGTTCCGGACCCGCGTCTTCCTCGCCTTTGCGGCCGGACTGCTGCTGCCGCTCGCGCTGGTGATGTACGGCATGCGGCACGAGATGACGGCGCGACTCACCGCCGAATACGAACGACGCGTCTCGGCGCTCGCCGATCTCGTGCAGCAGACCTTCGCCGCCGATGCGGCCCGGGTGGACAGCAGCGTGGCGACGATCGCGGCACGCCTCGCCGCGGACAATCGCTTCCGCGCGATCGTGGTCCCCGGCGGCGATATCGATCGCGGCTGGCTGCTGGACTATGGCGCCGGGGCGATGCGCGCCGGCGGGCTGGTTGTGCTGCGGGTCCAGGACAGCGCGGGACGTGTGCTGAGCTCGGGGCATTTCCGCAACGAGTTCGATCGCCGTGATGACGCGCTGCCGCAGCTGCTCGCGCGGGACGGCTCCCCCTCCCCGCTGGTCCGCATGCGCACGGCGGAGGGGAACGTGCTGGCGCTGACCCGGGTGGATTCGTTTGCCGTGGCCGGCCGGCGGTTTGTCGTGCTGGGTGGTCGCCGCGTGGACCAGGACTACCTCCAGCGCGCCGTCACCGATCCCGACCTCGGCCTGACGCTGGTGACGCCGGACGACACGCTGCGGGTCGGTGGGGACAGCGCGGCCACGGCCGGCGTCGTGCGCCAGCTCACGCTGCCCTACGTCGACGATACCCGCGACACCGCCGTTGCCGGATCGGCCCGCATCATGATCACCCGCCGCTCGGGCGCGCTCGACGCGCTCCGCCGTGGCGTTGATCGCTGGTTCATTGCCGCGACCGCCGCCACGCTGCTTCTCGCCGTACTCGTTGCCGCCTGGCTTTCGGCGCAGGTGGCTCGGCCCATCGCGGAGCTGGCCCGCAAGACGGCCGCGCTCGACCTCGAGCGGCTGGACCAGGATTTTGCCACCGAGCGCCCCGACGAAGTCGGCGCGCTCTCTCGCGTGCTCAGTGCCATGACCACGCGGCTCCGCCTCGGCGCGGCGCGACTTCGGGAAGCGGAGCGCCGCGCGACAGTGGGTGACGTCGCCCGTCAGGTCAATCACGATGTGAAGAACGGCCTCGCGCCAATCAAGCACGTGCTCCGTCATCTGGGTGAGGTGGCCGAGCGGGAGCCGGACCGGCTGGCCGCGGTCTTCGAGGAGCGGCGCGGCACGCTCGACTCCAGCGTAGACTACCTGGAGACGCTGGCCCGCAACTACGCGCGCCTCTCGCCGGCCACCGACCGGGATCGCTGCGACGTAAACGCGGTGGTGCGGCAGGTGCTCCACGGCACCGCGGGCCGGCGCACCGCCGTCCGGTCACTGCTCGCCGACGCACTCCCGCCCATCCGCTCGGACGGCGTGGCGCTCCGGCGCATACTCGAGAACCTGGTGGGAAACGCCATGGACAGTCTTACCACAGATGACGGAACCGTCACCATCTCCACCGAGCTCATCGAGCAGGGCTCCGCCCGCGCGGTACGCCTGGCGGTGGCGGACACCGGGCGCGGCATGACGCGCGAGGAGCTGGACCTGGCGTTCGGCGACTTCTACACCACCAAGCCCGGCGGCACCGGGCTGGGCCTGTCGGTGGTCCGCCGGCTGGTGGCGGACCTGGGCGGCACGCTGCGGGTGACGACCGAGCCCGGCACGGGAAGCCGGTTCGTGGTGGACCTCCCGGCCGACGGCGGGTCGGCATGACGCGGGTGCTGGTGGTGGATGACGTGCGGCTGATGGCGGAGCAGTACGCCTACGACCTGGCGCGCGTGGGCGGCTTCGACGTTGCGGTGGCGGAGGGCGGCGCGGCCGCGCTCGACGCAATGTCGCGCGATCCGGTGGACTGCCTGGTGCTGGATCTGGAGATGCCGGGCATGGATGGGTTCGAGGTGCTCCGCCGTCTGATGCAGAAGGGCGATGAGACACCGGTCATCGTCTATACCGGGACCGGCAGCTACGATCGCTGCGTACAGGCGGTGCGGCTGGGCGCGTACGGCTTCGTGGATAAGGCGGAGCCGATGGAGCGCGTGGTGCAGGAGATCGCCGCCGCGCTGGAGCGACACCGCCTTCGTCTCGAGGTCGTCACCCTCCAGCGGCGTCTGGGCGAGAGCGGACTGGTGGGCCGCAGCGCGGCCATCGTCCGGCTGCGCGAGCAGATCGCGCGGGTGGCACCGATCCCGAGCACCGTGCTCATCACCGGCGAAAGCGGCTCGGGTAAGGAGCTGGTGGCGCGGGACCTCCATCGCCTGGGCGCGATGCCCTCGGCCCCGTTCATCGCGATCAACTGCGCGGCGCTGCCGGAACAGCTCGTGGAAAGCGAGTTGTTTGGCCACGAACGCGGCGCCTTCACCGGTGCCACGGCCACGCGCCACGGCGCATTCGAGGCGGCGGGACGGGGTACGCTCTTTCTTGATGAGATCGGCGAGCTGCCACCGTCGGCACAGTCCAAGCTGCTGCGCGTGCTGGAGGACCGTACGGTCACGCGGGTGGGCAGCACGCGATCGATCCCGGTGGACGCGCGCGTGGTGGCCGCCACCAATCGCGACCTCGAGGCGGAAGTCGCCGCCGGCCGGTTTCGCCAGGACCTGTACTACCGGCTCAACGTTCACGCCATCGCCGTGCCGCCGCTGCGCGACCGCGCGAGCGATGTGCCCCTGCTGGCCGAGCGCTTCCTGGCGGCGACCTGCAGCCGGTTCGGCGTCCTGCCCAAGCGGATGGCCGGCGACACGGTCGAGCGGCTCGTGGCGTACGACTGGCGGCGCAACAACGTGCGCGAGCTCCGGAACGCGGTGGAGCGGATGGTGATCGCGGCCGACGGTGAGGCGATCCGGCCGGAGCACCTTCCCGGCGAAATTGCCGGGGACGGCCCGGCGCAGGGCTCCGCAGAGCCGGCCACCTTCCAGTCGCTGCGCGCCGAGGCCGAGCGGCGCATCGTGCGCACCGCGCTGGAGGCCCACGATTGGCACATCACCCGGACAGCGGAGGCGCTGGGGCTGGCCGACCACGCGAGTCTGCTGAAGATCATGCGGCGGCTCGAGATCAGGCGATAGGCGTCGAATCGCGAGGGGGGCTCTTCCCTCAGAGATCGCGGGGGCCTCACCCCCACAGATCACGAGGAGCGGAGATTGGTGCGTGCCCCTCTCCGTTTCACGGAGAGAGGTACCCGGGCGTGTGACTGACCAGATCACCTTCTCGAGTGCTCGGAGGGTGGTCAAATCGTTGCCGAGCCGGGCGACGCGGACGCCGGCACGCTCGAGTATCGATGTGCGTTCCGCGTCGCGCTCATACGCGTCCGGCCCATAGTGCACCGCACCGTCAATCTCGAGAGCGAGGCGCAGCTCAGCGCAGTAGAAGTCGACGATGAAACCGCACATCACGTGTTGCCGCGGGAACGTGAGGCCGAGGCAGCGGCGGTCCCGCACAAGATTCCAGACGCGAGCCTCCGCCTTCGTCGGCGCGCGCCGCAACTCCCGGGCACGGCCTGGCGTCAGCGATGTGCGTTTGGGACGGCGCATGCCATACCATCACGGAGCGTCAGCCCACACGCCACCCGTATTCCCCCACCACCCACCAAACACCCGCTCTCACCGACCCCTCTCCGTTTTACGGAGAGGGGCACGCCGCGATCCCCGCCCCACCTCCGCGCCCCGGGGGGTGAGGCACCGACGCCCGCCCCGCAGCGATCACCGCCCCGCACCCCCACGTGTCCGACCGGACACGACGATGATCGGTACCCGTGTCCGGGCCGACACGTGCGCGCCGCGCCCTGTTCGAGCGTCGCATCCGTAACCTTCTGCCACGCAACGAATTCCCTCTGCGACTCCGGGCCGCCCCGGTGTGGCCGCGCGTTTGCCTTTGTGGTGGGCGCCGTTCACCGCGCCATCCGGCGCCCCACTCGAGGAGGAACCATGTTCACCGCTCGCCGTCTTCCGATCGCCGCCCTCGCGCTGCTGGCCCCCTTCGCCGCCATCGCCTGCGGTGACAGCCCCAAGACCACGACCACCGTCGCCGGTGCGAGCACGCCGGCGATCCATACCGCCGCCGCGCCGGCCCCGACGTCGAACGCGCCGGTCACGCCGCCCGTCGTGGTCACGTACGCCGATGGCGACTCGGCCTATCACGCCGGCCAGTACGGTGCCGCCGCGCGACTCTTTTCCGCGTACGGGGAGCGTCACCCACAGAACGTCACGGCGCAGTACATGGCCGGCCTCTCGGCCTGGAAGGCCGGGGACCTGAAGACCGCCGACGCCGCCTTCGATCGGGCACTGGCCCTCGACGCCCACCACGAGAAGACGCTGCTCAACTCCGCGCGCGTGCTGCTCGAGCTGCGGCGGCCCGATGAGGCGCTGGACCGCATCAATACCGTGCTCGAGGTGGACTCCGCGTCGGTCGCGGCGCGCCGGCTGCAGGGCCGCGTGCTGGAGCAGAAGGGTGACGTCGACGGCGCGATCGACGCGTATCAGCAGGCGTTGATGCTCGACGAGAACGACGTCTGGTCGCTCAACAACCTCGGCCTGCTCTACATCCAGCAGGGCCGGCCGGACGAGGCGCTGCCGCCGCTCGCACTCGCCGTCACGCTGCGCGACAACGCGCCGGTGTTCCAGAACAATCTCGGCATCGCGTTGGAGCGGACCGGGCACTACACGGCGGCCGGCGTGGCGTTCGAGTCGGCGCTGGCGGTGGACAGCACGTACGGCAAGGCGTCGGTGAACCTCGACCGCGTGCGCGCCCTGCGCGAGGCACCCGGCACCGCGCCAGTGAGTGTGCCGGAGCTGGCCCAGAGCTTCCAGCTCCAGCTCCGGATGCTCGGGGATTCGGCCCGGATCGTCGCGCCCGACAGCGCAACGACGCCGGCCGAGCCGGTGGTGCAGCAGGACACCGTCGTGCAGCGCTAATATCTGCGCACACAGGAGCATCGGGGGCGGGCCGCGCTGGCGGTCCGCCCCCGATCCTGTAGCTTTGACGCGTGACCGGCCGGGAATCCTGCGAATGATCGGACGGGCGCTCAGCCGCCGCTGTCCCAACTGCGGCACTCGCGGAGTCTTTGACCTCGTGTTCCGGCCGCACGCACCGCCGGGACGGGACGACCACCGGTGACCTCACACCTCCTCGGCGCCCATACCATCGACAACGGCGGCATCGACATGGCGGCGCGCCGTGCCGGCGCCGCCGGGATGCGCGCGCTCCAGATTTTCACCGCCATTCCCAAGTTCTACGGTGACAGGACCTCGATCCGCCCCGAACGGGTGGCCCGCTTTCGTGACGCGCTGACCGGCGCCGGCATCGAGCCCGCCCACGTCGTGGCGCACGCCGCCTACGTGCTCAACACCGCCACCCACGAAGACGAAAAATGGATTCGGGCCAATGCCGGGCTGGCGCGCGAGCTGGAGCGTTCCACCGCGCTCGGGATTGGTGCCGTCTGCTTCCACCCCGGTGCCGCACGTGACGGCAACCGCGAAGCCGCGGCCGGCCGGATCGCGCGCGCCATCACCCATGCGCTGGAGACGGTGGAGGGCGGCACGCGACTGCTGGTGGAGAACACCGCCGGCGCCGGTCTCACGATGGGCCGAACACCGGAGGAGATCGCGGCGATTCTCGCCGACGTTCCGGCTGCGCTGCGCCCCCGCACCGGCTACGGGCTCGACATCTGCCACCTCTTTGCTGCCGGGCACGACATCAGCCAATCGCCGGAGGCACTGACCAGTATCCTCGACGAATTCGAGGCGGTCATCGGCGAGCCGCCGTCGTTCTTTCACCTGAATGACAGCGAGGGCGCGCTCGGCTCGAACAAGGACCGCCACAAGCTGATCGGCGCAGGGCTGATCGGCAGCCCCCCGTTCCGCTGGCTCCTGGCCGACCGCCGCTCGCAGGGCGTGCCGCTCATTCTCGAGACGCCGCAGCAGAACTACGAGATCGCGGACGACGATCCGGCACCGGATCCGTGGGACGTGCGCATGATGGAGCTGCTGCGGTCCATGGAGTGAGCAACCCATGACCGGACCGCATCGCACCAGGCGGCGTCATGGCATCCTCGCGACGGCGTTGCCTCCATTGATGCGCCGTACGGCGGACTCGTCGCGGCCGGACAGCACCCGGCGCCAAGCACTCGCACTCGGCGCTTCACCCACGCCGCCGGTGCCGCCGCCTCAGGCGCCCTGTTCCGCCAGCGTCTCCCAGCGGGCCAGTGCCGCGGCCAGCCCCTGCTCTACCTCCGCCAGTCGCGCCTGCACGCCGACGATCGCGGCGGCATCGCCGCGATAGAATCCCGGATCGGCGAGCGACGCGTGCAGCGACCGCTGTTCGGTCTCGAGTGATTCGATCCGCTGGGGCAGCTCGTCCAGCTCGCGACGGTCCTTGTAGCTCAGCTTCCGGCGGGTCGGCTTTGCCGCGGCCGGCCGGGCCGTCCCGGGCCGGGCCGCACGTTGCTCGCGAGCGGGGTGCTGCCCGCGTACCGCCACCTGCCGGCGCCAGTCCTCATACCCGCCCACGTACTCTCCGATGCGCCCCTCGCCCTCCAGCACGAGCGTGCTCGTCACCACTTCGTCGAGAAAGGCCCGGTCGTGGCTCACCAGCAGCAGTGTGCCGGGAAACTCGACCAGTAATCCTTCCAGCAGCTCAAGCGTCTCGGCGTCGAGATCGTTGGTCGGCTCATCCATCACCAGCAGATTGAACGATCGCGTGAACAGCCGCGCCAGCAGCAGCCGGTTGCGCTCACCGCCGGACAGCACCCGCACCGGGGTCCGCGCCCGTTCGGCCGAAAAGAGGAAATCCTGGAGGTAGCCGAGCACGTGGCGGCGATTGCCGTTGACGGTGACGTGGTCGGCGCCATCGGCGATGTTGTCCTGCACGGTGCGCTCCTCGTCGAGCTGCTCGCGGAGCTGATCGAAGTACGCCACCTCCAGGCGAGTCCCCAGCCGGATCGTACCCTCGCTTGGTGCGAGCTGCCCCAGCAGGAGCCGGAGGAGCGTCGTCTTCCCCGAGCCGTTGGGCCCGATGATGCCGACCTTGTCGCCCCGCATGATCGTGGTCGAGAAGTCGCGGATGACCGGCGCGCCGCCGTAGCTGAAGGTGACCCTTTCCGCTTCGATGACCAGCTTGCCGGACCGCTCCGCGTCCTGCGCCTGGAGCCGGACGGTGCCGGTACGCTGGCGCCGGGCGCTCCGCTCGCGGCGCATGGCCTCGAGGGCCCGCACCCGCCCCTCGTTGCGGGTGCGGCGGGCCTGAATCCCCTGGCGGATCCAGACCTCCTCCTGCGCCAGCTTCTTGTCGAACGTGGACCATTCCTTCGATTCGGCGTCCAGCACCGCCTGCTTGCGGGCCAGGAAGGTGTCGTAGTCGCAGGCCCAGTCCACCATGCGGCCGCGGTCGAGCTCCACGATTCGGGTGGCCACCCGCCGCAGGAACGCGCGGTCGTGGGTGACGAAGAGCAGCGTGATCGGCTGGTCGAGGAGGAACTCCTCCAGCCAGGCGATGGCGTCCACGTCCATGTGATTGGTCGGCTCGTCGAGCAGCAGCAGGTCGGGCCGGCTCACCAGCGCGCGGGCCAGGAGCACCTGGCGCTTGCGGCCGCCCGAGAGCGAGCCGAATTCCGCATCGGGATCGAGCGACAGGTGCGAGAGCACCGTCTCCACCTGCCGTTGCACCTCCCAGCCGCCGCCCGCGTCGAGCGCGCGGTGCAGCCGGTCGAGCTGCTCCATCAGCGCGCTGTTCTGCTCGGTGGCCAGCCGGTGACCTACCTCGTGATAGGCGGCGAGCAGCGCGCCCAGCTCACCCAGCCCGCCCGCCACCACGTCGAACGCCGTGCCCGCCAGCCCCTCGGGGATCTCCTGCGCCAGGCGTGCGATGGTCACGCCCTGCTGGCGCACGACGTCACCGGCATCGGGCGTGAGCTCGCCGGCGACCATCTTCATGAGCGTGGACTTGCCCGCGCCGTTGCGGCCCAGCAGGCAGATCCGCTCTCCCCGCTCGATCTGGAGGCGCACGCCGGCGAGAAGCTCGGGGCCGCCGAGCGCGAGATGAATGTCCTGGAGACTAAGGAGTGCCATGCGGGTAAGCTAGCAGCGGCGGGCATGGGTTGTGCCGGACGCGCCATCGTGGCACAATCCCCACGCGCGACACCCCGTTTCCGTCAGGACGTCATGCAGCATTCCCTGGTCCGCCGCATCGGCGCCCGCCTGGCCGTCGTCGTCATCGCACTGTCCGTCGCCTGCCGTGAGCGACCGGTTCCGGCGCCGGCCACCGACGAGCAGCCCGGCGACATCGCCCATGCGATCGAGGCCGGCACGCTCGCGCGTCCCGACACCGATTCCGTGACGATCCGGCGCGACTCGATCCATGCGGCCGATTCAACGCGTCACGCGCTGGACAGTGCGCGCACCGAGGCCCGGGCCCGGGCCCGCGCCAATTCACTGGCCACCCGCGATTCCCTCCGCAAGGCCCGACTGGCGGCGGCCGACAGCGTGCACTGGCCGACCGATCGTCCGGCGCCCCTGCCCGGCGCAATACTGCCTTCGCACCGGATCGTCGCGTTCTACGGCAACCCGCTCTCGAAACGGATGGGCATCCTGGGTGAGCTGCCACCGGACGAGATGCTGGCCAAGCTCGAGCGCACCGCCAAGGAGTGGGCCGCCGCCGACAGCACCAAGACCGTCATGCCGGCACTGCATCTGATCGTCACCGTGGCACAGGCCCTCCCGGGGCGGGACGGCAAGCATCGGCTCCGGATGAGCGACAGTCTGATCGAGCGGGTGGCGCGCTGGGCGGAGGAGCGGCACTGGCTCCTCTTCCTCGACATTCAGGTGGGACAGAGCACGGTGCACGCGGAGCTGCCGCACGTGATGCCGTATCTCCGGCGGCCCTACGTGCACCTGGCGCTCGACCCCGAATTCGCGATGAAGGGCGGCGCCGTCCCCGGCAAGCGGATCGGCACCATGGACGCGGCGGAGATCAACGAGGCGATCGACTCGCTCATCAGCGTGGTGGAGGTCAACCACCTGCCGCCTAAGATCATGCTGGTGCATCGTTTCACGACCAGGATGCTGACCAACGCATCCAGCATCCGGCACGATGCACGTGCGCAGGTCGTGATCGATATGGACGGATTCGGGTCGCCCGAGCTCAAGCGCGGCACATGGAAGGCCGTGATCCTGCGGGACCCGGTCTGGTACACCGGGTTCAAGCTGTTCTACAAGAACGACAAGCCGATGCTCACGCCGTCCGAGGTGATCAAGCTGCATCCCGCACCGCTGTACGTGCAGTACCAGTAGCCGCGCCCCGCCTCACCCCGGAACGTGGCAGCTCGCCAGCCCCCGCTTCTCGAGGTAGCGCTGGTGGTACTCCTCGGCCCGCCAGAAGGGGGCGGCCGGCGAGATCTCGGTGACGACGGGGCGCGGCCACCGCCCGCTCCGGCTCCAGCGCTCCCGCGCAGCCTCGGCAATGACGCGCTGGGCGTCGTCATGATAGAAGATGACCGAGCGGTATTGGCGCCCCACGTCCGGCCCCTGCCGGTCGCGCTGGGTGGGATCGTGGCTGGTAAAGAAGGTGTCGATCAGCGCCTCGTAGGAAATCCTGGCCGGGTCGAACGTCACCTGCACCACCTCGGCGTGGCCGGTGCGATCGGTGCAGACATCCTCATACGTGGGATTGGGTACGCCGCCGCCGCTGTAGCCGGCGGCGGCGTCCAGCACGCCCGGCAGCTGGCGAAAGGCCACTTCCACTCCCCAGAAACAACCGGCGCCAAAGGTCGCGAGCTCGGTCGTCATCACAGTCTCCGCATCCAGAGTCGCTTCAATACTGTCGCGGCGCGCTGCCCGGGGCAATACGGGGGAACCGCCCACGAGCCGGCGACCGGATCGTCGCGGCAAGCTGACTGTGGCCTGGAGCCCGGCGGTGTGGCAATGCCACGACAGAAACGGACGCGCGGCGTGTGCTATTCCATCAACCTGTGGGCCGATCACCACGGCCGTGGGTGGTGATCGGAGCCGGTGCTTCGGATGAGGCGTGGTTCAGGGAGTGGCGGGACGCCGCATGACGGCAAGACCGACCGAGACCAGGACGAGACCGGCGATGATCGGGCCGACGCCCGGCAGTCGCGCATCGCCCAGCGACGGCACCGGCTGGAGAAAACCGACGCCGGCCATGGCCAGCACACCGAGTACCAGGCCGACAACACCGGCGAGAACCAGCACCAGACCCACGGGTCGCATACGGCATCCCGAGCTGAGAGGAAGGGTTGAACCGCGCCGAAAAGTAGGCTGCGTCACAGCGCGCCGCCACGGCGGGTCATAAATTCCGGCCCATGTCACGGATTCTTCTGGGCCTCAATCTGATCGCCGCCGCCTCCATCTGCAGCACCCAGGTGTCGACTATCCTGACGACGATCTCACCCTACCAGGGCCACCCCGCGACGTTGCATCAGCGGCCCGCGACCGTCCGGCCTCCCTCGGCGATTCCCGTGGCGGCCGGCGCGCCGGTTCGGCTCTTCACGTCGGCCTACGTCTGCCCCCTGCCCGCCGCCGCCGCGACCACCGTGGCGGTCGCCGGGCTCCGCTGAGCTACTTGTAGCTGGCGTAGACCCGAGTGGCGGTGCCGGGTCCGAAGGCGATGACCTTGTATGGCGTGACCGTCGCACCGGGCTGGGCCATGCCCGGCGCGCTCATCGGCATACCCGGAATGGCCAAACCGGAGACCTTCGGCCGGTCCCGGAGCAGGCGCTGCACGTCCCCCGCCGGCACATGTCCCTCGATCAGGTACCCGCCGACCTGCCCCGTGTGACACGAGCGCATCGCCTCCGGCACGCCGAGCCGATTCTTGACCGCGTCCACGTCGCTCCGGTCGTGTGCGTCCACGACGAACCCGGCCGCCCGCATATGCTCCACCCACGCATTGCAGCAGCCGCAGCCGGCGTCCTTGTATACCGTGACGGTGACCTTGGCCGGCTGGGCCAGCAGCAACTCCCGGCGCCCGGCCAGGATCAGTACGGAGCCCGCGGTCGCGCGCGCGAGCCAGCTTCGGCGAGTCATCATGATGTCATCTCGTGGTTCGAGTAATGGTCAATGCAATCTGGCGGGACTGACCGTCCCGCGTCCAGCGGCAGGGCCCCGGCGCAGCACTAGCAGGGACCGATACCGGCCTGCACCAGGCGCCAGGATCCGCCGGAGGTCCGGAATGCGGCGTAGATGCCGTCATACGGATAGGCGCAGCCCGGTGCGGCGAACGGATGCCGGAACCGGAAGCGCAGGCGCTCGAGTCCCGAGCCCATCGAGCCCAGCATCTCGGGCTGCATGCCGCGCGCAGCCAGCTCCAGCAGTGCCGGCTCCCGACGGCGCATCCCGAGCGCCCAGCGCACCGGTTCGTGGCCGGCGCTGAGCGTCTCGAGCGCGGCGGAATCGCCGGCGACCGCCGCGGCGATGTACCGCTGCATCACCGGCGTGAACGCGCGCGCGTGATAGCGCTGCACCAGACGGGGGCCCATCAGCGCCGCAAGTGCGAGCACCGCGACGAGCAGCAGCACCGCGATGCGGACGCGCCGGTTCCTGAGTGGACTGCGCATGCTAATCCCCGATCCGCTGGTGGACCTGCGCCACCGCACCGCCCGCGATGGCGCCAAGCAGCATGGGACCGATGTTCAGAAAACCGAGCACCACCCCGCCCAGGCCCGCGATGAAACCCCAAAGTGCCAGATGCGTGAGCCAGCCGACGCCGGCGCCGATCATGACACCCAGTCCGATCGCAGGGAGAATGACCGCGAGGAGCGCCGTGCGGATCGTGCCAGCCTTGTGGCCACCCACCAGCCCGGCGATGAGTGGGCCAGCCACCGGCAGCCAGAACAGCAGGAGCGCGAGGCCGCCCATCCAGTTCATCGCGCTCCAGAGATAACCCCGTCCTCGTCCATCGCTCATGCGTTGAATCTAGCGAGCGTGGCGTCGTCCAGCCGGTGACCGCCCGCAAAACTGAGCAGCTCCACCCGGGCACCGAGTGCGGCGAGCAGGGAGGCGGCCAGCGCCATCGCCGATTCGGACACGAGGGCGTCGCGATTACCGCGCACCAGCCGCACCTCCATCCCGCCCAGCCGGCCGGACCCATCGGCGGACAGATCGTCCGGCGGCACGCCGCCCCCGAGGATCAGCAGGTCCGGACGCACCGCTCCGTGCGCGCACCACCGCGCCGCCGCGGCGGCGCCCTGGGAAAAGCCGAGGACGGTCACCCGGCGAGGGGCCGCGGGCAGCAGACCCAGGATCCGCCGGTGAAGCGCGTCCAGATATCCCAGCTGATCACGGATCTCCGCCTCGCGGTCTTCCCGCGTCATCCACGACGCCCCGACGACGGACCGGGCGTGGCTGCCCGAGGCCGAAGGATCGACGTAGAACCGCGAGAGTGCTTCCGGAGCGACGAGGCAGCGGCCCGGCCGGCCCAGCGCGCCCGCCCCGGCCAGGATGCCGGCGGCGAGCTGGCCGTACCCGTGCAGGAGGTACCAGACGTCATCGGCCTGGGCGGTGCCGCCGGCGGTGTGGTACCGCGCGGTGCGGACGACGTCGAGGTGGTGCTCGAGGTGGTGCTCCATGATGCGGTCTCCCCGGCCCCACCGCGGGCACGCGAGTTAGACATGTCGGCCGGCCCGTATCCCCCGAGATCGAGCCCGGCGTCTGGCACCTGGCGGCGCTGGTCTCGGCGCGGCGGCTGGCGCGAACCGCCGGCTGCAGCCTAACCGGCCCGGGCCCCCGGGAGAACCGCCCGCCTATTCCGCCGCAACCAAACCAGCCCGTCTGTCGTACAGTCCCGATCCGCCGGCCTGCGGCCGGCCGATCGGCTCAACGTTCAGCCGGTACTGAACGTATCCAACGGTCCCCTTTCCCCAGACCCGCCGGGAGCCCATGGATCCACAGACGGCCCGCTTCACCGAGCGCATGGGCCAGTTGCTCGAAGCCGAAGGAATGCCGCGTATCGCGGGCCGCATCTTTGGCCTGTTGCTGCTGCAGGACGACGCCCGCTCGCTGGATGAGCTCGCGACCGCGCTCGGCGTGAGCAAGGCCAGCGTCAGCACCAACGCGCGGAACCTTGCCGGCCAGAATGTCGTCGAACACGTCACCCGCCCGGGCGATCGTCGCGATTACTACCGCGTGACGCCCAATCTGTTCAGCCGCATGATGGAACAGCGGCTGTCCCGGTGGCGCAGGTTTGCGGACGCGGTCGGCGAAGGTCGCCGGTCGGTGCCGCTGCACCATCCGGCGGTGCGCGCCCGTCTCGCCGAATATGAGGCCGCGTACGCCTACATGGCGGGCGTGATCGGCACGGCGCTGGGTCGCTGGGAGCCGCATCGAGTCCCGCGCGCCGCCGCGCGCCGGAGCGCCCGATGAGCCGCCCCCACGCGCTACGCGCGGCGCTACTGGCCGCTGGCTGCGCCGGGTGCGTATCGGCGCCTTCCCTCGGAGGCGGCCCCGCCTCGCCGGCCCCCAACGTCGCGTGGACGCCGCCGGCCGATGCCGTGGCGGCGGCGCGGGCCGATTCCGCACCCACCGTGACGGCCGTCCCGCCCGATCTTGCCGCACGCATCCGCGAGCTGACGCTGGCGGACATCGTGGATTACGGGCTGCGCAACAACACCGCGACGCGTCTGGCGTGGGCCAACGCGCAGGCGGCCGCCGCCGCCTATGGATCGGAGCGCGGGAGCTGGCTCCCGTCGCTCCAGGCCGATGTCACTGCGTCCCGGTTCAAGACGGCGGCGACGCAGGGCCGGACCGCGGTGAAGCAATCGGTCCTGACGCCGAGTCTGACGCTCTCGTACCTGCTGTTCGACTTTGGCGGGCGGAGCGGTGCCGTGGGCGCCGCACGCCAGCAGGCCATCGCGTCCGCCTTTGCCCACAACGCGGCGATCCAGGACGTGGTGCTCCAGATCGAGGTCGGCTACTTCCAGTACGTGCAGACGCGCGCGCTGCTCGAGGCCCAGCGGACGACGCTGCGGGAGGCGGAAGCCAACCTGCAGGCCGCCGAGGACCGGCGGCGGGCCGGCGTGGCCACGATCGCGGACGTGCTGCAGGCGCGGACCGCGGCGAGCCAGGCGCGGCTGACGCTCGAAACGACCGAGGGCACGCTCCAGACCACCCGTGGCGCGCTGGCGCTGGCGCTCGGCCTGCCGGCCAACCTGCCGTACGACATCGACTCTACCGCGGCGGACGTCCCGGTGGCGGCAACGGCCGACAGTGTGGACGCGCTGATCGCGGCGGCGGTGCGCGATCGGCCGGATCTCGCGGCCGCGCGCGCGCAGGCGGCGGCGGCGAGCTCCCGTGTCACCCAGGCGCGCAGCAGCCTCCTGCCCTCGATCAACCTGAGTGCCAACGCCGGCCGCCCGTACACCAGCTCGATCCCCAACGGGTCCAACACCTACACCATCTCGCTGGGACTCACGATTCCGCTGTTCTCGGGATTTTCGCGCCAGTACGACCTGACGGCGGCCGAGTGGCAGGCGGTGGCTGCGCGCGCGCAGGCGGACGCGGCGCGCCAGCAGGTAGTGTACGATGTGTTCAGCGCCTACTACGCGCTGCAGACCGCGACCCACCGCGTGCGCACGGCCGACGATCTTCTAACCAGCGCGCAGCAGTCGAGCGACGTGGCGCTGGGCCGCTACAAGGCCGGCGTGGGCACGGTGCTCGACCTGCTGGCCGCGCAGAGCGCCCTGGCCGATGCCCGGGCCCAGCGGGTCCAGGCGCGGCTTGCGTGGAGCGTGAGCCTGGCCCAGCTGACGCATGATGCCGGACTTCTCGACGTGCGCGGCGGCAGTCCGCTCCGCCTCGTTCCCGTTCCCGCCGACACCAACACGGCTCCGACACAATGAAGATGAAGATGATCAGCAGCCGCGGCCGGGCACTCGCCGGCCTTGCGCTCGTGGTGCTCGCGGCGGGGTGCGCCAACAAGAAGGCCCCGCCATCGCCTTCGGTGCCGGTCTCGGTGGGGCCGGTGGTGCTGGGCCCCGTGCCGTTCGAGCTGCAGGCCACCGGCACGGTGGAACCGATGCAGACCGTCGCGGTTGAGCCGCAGATAACCGGCACCGTCACCAAGGTGGCGTTCCGCGAGGGCCAGGACGTCACCGCCGGTCAGGTGCTGTTCCAGATCGACCCGCGACCGTACCTGGCGGCACTGGCCCAGGCGCAGGCGATGGCGGCGCGCGATCGGGCGACGGCGGTGAACGCCGAGGCCGATGCGAAGCGATTCGCCGATCTGGTGAGCAAGGAGTATGTCACGCCGCAGCAGAATGATCAGGCGCGCGCCACCGCGTCCGCGGCGAAGGCCACGGTCGCCGGAAGCGAGGCGGCGCTGGAGCAGGCCCGGCTCAATCTTCAATACGCCACGGTGCGCGCCCCGATCAGCGGGCAGACCGGTGCCCTGCTGGTGCGCGAAGGCAACCTGGTCCGGCCGGGCGGCACGGGACCGATGGTCACGATCAACCAGATCCGGCCGACCCTGGTCCGCTTTGCGGTGCCGGCCAGCAACCTCGGACTGATCCAGCGGTACCGCACCGGGGGCACGCTGCCGGTACACGCGGTGCCGACCAGCGCAGCCGCGACGCCCGAGGACCGCGGGGTCAACGCCGGCGTGCTGGGTGATACCGCATCGAGCGCCGGCGCGATCGCCGCCGACATGCCGGGTGCGGCGGCGGCCCGGCGCGAAGATCCCGGCGGCGTCGACGGCACGCTCACCTTCATGGACAATGCGGTGGACACGACCACCGGCACGATCCTGCTGAAGGGCACCTTTCCCAACAGTCGCGAGACGCTGTGGCCCGGCGAGTTCGTGAACGTGCGGCTCCGGCTGGCGGTGGACACGGCGCTCACGGTGCCGGCGCCGGCGATCGTCTCGGGGCAGCAGGGGACCTACGTGTTCGTCGTGGCGCCGGACAGTACGGCGCAGCAGCGGACGGTGACGGTGGACCGCATACAGGGCGACCTCGCCGTGGTCCGCGGTGACGTCCACCCCGGTGAGCGGGTGGTGACCGACGGGCAGCTCCGGCTCCGGCCCGGGTCGAAGGTCCAGGTCAAGGGCGCGCCGGCGGAGGGATCGGAATGAACATCGCGGCCCTTTTCATTCGCCGGCCGGTGATGACCACGCTGGTCATGGTCGGCATCCTGATCTTCGGGATCGTGTCCTACCAGAAGCTGCCGGTGAGCGACCTCCCGACGGTGGACTACCCCACCATCAACGTCAACGCCAGTCTCTCCGGTGCCAGCCCCGAGACGATGGCCTCATCGGTGGCGACGCCGCTGGAAAAGGCGTTCTCCACCATCGCCGGCATCGACGCCATGACGTCGAGCAGCGGGCAGGGTGGCACCTCGATCACGCTCCAGTTCTCGCTGGACCGCAGTGTCGATGCGGCGGCGCAGGACGTCAACGCGGCCATCTCCAAGACGCTCCGGCAGCTCCCCCAGGGCATGCTGCCGCCGAGCTACAGCAAGGTGGATCCGTCGTCGAGCCCCATCCTGTACTACGCGCTCCGGAGCTCGACCCTGCCGCTGCCGCAACTCGACGAGTATGCGGAGACCAACCTGGCGCAGCAGCTTTCCACCATCGAAGGTGTGGCGCAGGTCCAGGTCTACGGCTCGCAGAAGT
>JBBSCB010000017.1:0-66725 GCA_038250675.1 Gemmatimonadales bacterium | reverse complement strand
GACGTCGCGCGCCGCACTGCGCACCCCCAGCCGTTCGTCTAAACGGCCTCGGCGAAAACCATCCTCGCCAAAGTGAGCGAGCGAACGCCACTTTGGCTTCGGTCCACTAGAACGTCGGAACCCCCCCGCTGCCGCCGCCCCCCCCGCGACTCCGTCCGGCGCCACCCGCCCGCCCGCGCATCTCCTCGCGCTGCCTGTCCTCGGCGTCCTTGCGGTTCTGGTCCTTCCACTTGTCGTACTGCTTCTGCTGGTCCCTGGTCAGAATCGTCTTGAGCGACTTGTCGAACGCCGCGTCACGGTTCCCGAGATCGTCGCTCAGCCGGCGGACGATGCCGCCGCCCGCCCGCGCCGACTCGCGGTCGCCGGCGGTGAATGCGTCACGCATTCCCTTGAGCGCCACCCGCGCACTGTCGCGCTCGGGGCGGGTCTCGTTCATCAGCGAGTCGTACCTCTCCTTGTAGGCGGCGACCTGGCCGTCCTCCATGGAGAGAAGCTGATGCATCATCTCCGGCGTCGGCGGCCCGTCGAGCTGCTCCTCAGTCATCATCGGCTGCCCGCCGTTCGGTCGCTGACCCATGCCGCCGCGCCGCCCCCCGCCCATCCCGCCGCCCATGCCCCCACCCATGCCGCCTCCCATCCCTCCGCCGCCACCGATTTGTGCGAGCGCGGGGCTCGCGGCGACTGCCAGTGCGGCGACGGCCGCGGTAAGAACTGAGCGACGCATACGATCACCTCGATTGGAATGGGGTCCGACTGCCCTACGATTCCTGATTACGCGGCGCGGTGCGCCGGTGTTGGCGCCGGCGATCGGCGCGGCCGCCGACACGCGGCCTATATTTGGCAATGAGCCATCAGGTCTTCGTCACCGGCGGCACCGGCTACATCGGCGCGCCGCTCCTGGCCGAGCTGGAGACGCGGGGGCACCGGGTGCGTGCACTCGCCCGGGCGGCGTCGGTCGGCCGGATGCCGGCCCCGGCGCGGGGCCGCGCGGTGTTGGGCAACGCGCTCGACGCCGACACCTACGCCGGCCACGTGCATGGCGCCGACACCTTTGTCCATCTGATCGGGACACCGAGTCCGGGGCCGGGCAAGACGCGCGAGTTCCTCTGGGTTGATCTGGCCTCGGTGCGCGAGGCGGTCAAGGCGGCGCGGAGCCAGGGTGTCGCACATTTCATCTACGTCAGTGTGGCCCAGCCGGCGCCGGTGATGAAGGCCTACATCGCCGCGCGCCAGCAGGCGGAAGCGGAGATCCGCGCCTCGGGGCTCGCCGCCACGATTCTTCGCCCGTGGTACGTCCTGGGACCCGGCCACCGATGGCCGCTCGCGCTGCTGCCGCTTTACTGGGCGGCCGCGCTATTTCCGCCCACGCGCGCGGG
This sequence comes from Gemmatimonadales bacterium, assembly GCA_038250675.1. Taxonomy (GTDB): domain Bacteria; phylum Gemmatimonadota; class Gemmatimonadetes; order Gemmatimonadales; family GWC2-71-9; genus JAICUF01. The sequence goes on along the minus strand of JBBSCB010000017.1, from coordinate 65,349 downwards.
CGCCCGACGGCTGGGTGTCGTGAGTCTGACGCAAATGGTGCATGCGCTCGCACACGCGGTGGAGTCGCCGCCCGCGCCGGGCGACGCGCGGGTGCTGGATGTCAGCGCCATCCGGCGGCAGCGCGGTTGAGCGGCCAGACTAGCTTACCTGCATGACACATGAACCGGTGATCATCGCGGGTGCGGGGCCGATCGGCCTCGCGTGCGCGATTTCCGCGCGCCGGCGCGGGCTCGATCCGCTCGTGGTGGACGCCGGCGCGGTGGTCAACTCGATCGTCGGCTATCCGACCGGCATGATGTTCTTCACGACGCCGGAACGACTGGAGATTGGCGGGCATCCCATCGTCTGTACCGGGGCCAAGCCGACTCGCGAAGAGGCAATGATGTACTACCGCGGGGTCGCCCGCGCCGAGGGGATCCGGGTCCGCACCTACACGCGACTCACCGGCGCACACCGGGACGGCGCCGTGCTCCGGTGTGCGCTCGAGACGGAGGCCGGCCCGCTCGAGCTCACCTGCGATCGTCTCGTGCTCGCCACCGGCTACTTCGACCGCCCCAACCTGCTCGGCGTCCCCGGCGAGGAGCTGCCGCAGGTGCGGCACTACTTCGAGGAGGCGCACCTGAGCTGGGGGCTCGACGTGGTGGTGGTGGGCGGAAAGAACTCGGCGGTCGAGGCGGCGCTCCAGCTCTATCGCGCCGGTGCACGGGTAACGCTGGTGTACCGCGGCACCGCGCTCAAGCCCAGCGTCAAGTACTGGCTGCGCCCCGATTTCGAGAACCGGATCAAGGCGGGGGAAATCCAGGCGCGACTGGGTGCCGAGGTGCTGTCGATCGAACCGGGCGGCATGGTCATCCGGACGGCCGAGGGCGGGGAAGAGCGGCTGCCGGCCGACCGGGTCTACGCGCTGACCGGCTTCACACCGGACTCTGGGCTATTCCGCTCGATGGGGATTACGCTCGACCCGGTGACGGCGCGGCCGACGCTGAATCCGGACACCCTCGAATCGAATGTGGCCGGCATCTACATGGCCGGCAGCATCGTCTCGGGCCGTGCCATCTCCGAGGTGTTCATCGAGAACGGCCGGTACGACGGTGAAAAGATCTTTGGCGACGCGGCCGAGCGCCGCCGCGCGACGCTGCTCTACGAAGCCACGCCGAGGCCGGTGGGCGAGTAGCGCGGGCCCACCACCTATATTCCCCCGTGGCCAATACTTTTGCCGAGCTGGGGCTCTCCGCCCCGCTCGTCACCGCGCTCACGGCGCTGGGATACGAGGAGCCGACGCCGATTCAGCGTGAGGCGATCCCGTCGCTGCTGGCGGGCCGCGACCTCCTGGGCCAGGCGGCGACCGGCACCGGCAAGACCGCGGCCTTTGCGCTCCCCCTCCTGCAGAATCTTCCCGCCGGCAAACCCGCGCCGGGCCGGCCGTCGCTGCTGGTGCTGGTGCCGACGCGCGAGCTCGCCATGCAGGTGGCCGAAGCGTTCCACCGCTACGGCCGCGCGGTGGGTGCGATCACGCTGCCGATCTACGGCGGCCAGGAATTCAACCGGCAGATCCACGCCTTGCGCCGCGGCGTGCACGTCGTGGTCGCCACGCCGGGCCGGGCGCTCGATCACATTCGCCGCAGCACGCTCGATCTGTCGGGGCTCAGCGGCGTCGTCCTCGACGAGGCCGACGAGATGCTCGACATGGGGTTTGCCGACGAGCTCGAGCTGATCCTTGACGCGACCCCGGCCGGGCGCCAGACCGCGCTCTTCTCCGCCACGATTCCCAAGCGCATTGCGGCGATCGCCGAGCGGCACCTGACCGATCCGGTGCGGGTGCTGATTCCGCGCGAAGCCACGGCGGCGGGCGCACTGCCCAAGGTGCGGCAGACGGCATACATCCTTCCGCGGGCACACAAGCTGGCGGCGCTGGCGCGCATCCTCGACCTGGAAGCGCCGAGGCTGGCGCTGGTCTTCTGCCGCACCCGCACCGAGGTTGACACGCTCACCGAGACGCTGGCGGCGCGCGGGTACAGCGCCGAGGCGCTGCACGGCGGTATGACGCAGGAGCAGCGGGACCGGGTGATGAAGCGCACGCGGGGCGGTGCCATCGACCTGCTGGTGGCGACCGACGTGGCCGCGCGCGGGCTGGACATCGACCAGCTCACGCACGTGATCAACTTCGACGTGCCGGCCTCGCCGGCGGCGTACGTGCACCGGATCGGGCGGACCGGGCGCGCGGGGCGGGAGGGCGTGGCCATCACGCTGGCGGAGCCGCGCGAGCACCGGCTGCTGCGCAACATCGAGCAGGTCACCCGGCAGAAGATCGAGGTGGCCCGGGTGCCGACGGTGCTGGATGTCCGGGCCCGCCGGCTGGATGTGACCCGCGCCTCGATCCGTGATCTGATCCTGGCGGACGGGCTCGACGGGTTCCGGGTGGTGGTGGAATCGCTGTCGGAGGAGTTCGATCTCATGGACATCGCCACCGCGGCGGTGCAGCTGGCGCATGCGGCCAGCGGCGGCGCGGCCGACGAGGATGAGGCGGATATTCCGGTGACCGAGGCGCCGGTCCCGCGCGCGCGATCGGCCGGGAAGTCCGCGGCGCCGGCGGCGCAGCGCGAGCGGCCGGCGGGGCGCGCGACGAGCACGGCGGGCATGGTGCGGATCTACATCGGGGCCGGCCGGAAGGCCAACATGCGGCCGGCCGATCTGGTGGGCGCCATCGCGAACGAGGCGGGGATCGCGGGGAGCGATATCGGCGCCATCGAGATTGCCGACGCATTCTCGCTGGTGGAGCTGCCGGAGGATCTGGTGGAGCGGGTGGTGGCGGCGCTCCGGGCCACCAAGATCAAGGGCAAGCGGCTGACCGTGCGCCGCGACAAGGCGAAACGTGGCTCCGGTCCGTCATAGGATCGTCGTTCCCGTGGCACGAATATTGGAAGGCGTTCGCGGGGTCCGGCGGCAACCCCTGTTTTCCCGGTATCGGCGGCGATTTTCCTGCAGCGCGCGTTGGTGAAACGCGAGCGGCCCGGAAATCTGCAACGTGACCGGTGGCCGCCCGCCCACTTCCGCGACAAGGATTTCCGCGTGACCGCCGTCATCGAAACCCCGCCCCCAGCCATTGACGCAGCAGCCGCGGTCGCCCAACCCCCACTTCAGAAGTCGAGCATTCCCGCCGCCGGGCCGGCGCGCCGGTCCTGGCGTCCGGCGACCCACATCGCCGTGGACCTGGGCACCGCCAACACGCTGGTGCTGGTCAAGGGCGAGGGGGTGGTGCTGAACGAGCCCTCGGTGGCCGCGGTCGAGACGGCGACCGGTCGCATCAAGGGGATCGGGCTGGAAGCCAAGCGGATGCTGGGGCGGACGCCGGACGGGATCCGCGCGGTGCGGCCGATGAAGGACGGCGTCATCGCCGACTTCCACGTGGCCGAACAGATGCTGCGGCGCTTCCTGAAGGTGGTGATGGACCGGCACGTCTTCCGGGTCAAGCCGACGGTCATCGTCTGCGTCCCGTCCAGCATCACCGAGGTCGAGCGCCGTGCGGTGCGCGATTCGGCCGAGACGGCGGGCGCCAAGCGCCTGTTCATGGTGTCGGAGCCGATGGCGGCGGCGATCGGTGCCGGGCTCCCGGTGGATTCGCCGACCGGGAGCATGGTGATCGACATCGGCGGCGGGACGACCGACATCGCGGTGATCGCGCTGTCCGGCATCGTGTGCGACGCATCGATCCGCACGGCGGGCGACGAGCTGGACCTGGCCATCGTCCACTACATGCGGAAGACCTTCAACGTCCTCATCGGCGAGCCGACGGCGGAGCACATCAAGCTGGCCATCGGGAGCGCCATGCCGATGGAGGAAGAGCTGACGATGCCGGTGAAGGGCCGCGATCTGGTGTCGGGGCTGCCGCGCACCGTGATCGTCGACGCGGCCGGGATCCGCGATGCGCTGTCGGAATCGATCCAGCGGATCGTCAACGCGGTGCGGCGGGCGCTGGAGCAGACGCCGCCGGAGCTGGCCAGCGACATTCTCGATCACGGAATCGTGCTGACCGGCGGGGGCGCGATGATCCGCGGGCTGGATGCGCTGCTGACCTACGAGACGGGGCTGCCGGTGCGGATCGACAACGACCCGCTCACGTCGGTGGTGCGGGGCACCGGGATCATCCTGGAGCACCTGGACCGGTACAAGAATGTCCTGACGACCTGATCCGGGCCGAGGGTCTGGTTACTGCGGTGCCGTGCGCGCTCCCCCGGGGGCGCGCACGTTCGTTTGCTGGGCCGGTGGCGGCTGGCGGTGCGCGATGAGGCGGGGAACGGCGATCGTCGCCAGGGTGAGGGCGATGACCACGAGGATCAGGACCTCGATGAGCGTCAGCCGGAACGGCGGTCGTGGGATCATGGCACAGAGTTTATGCGGGGGCGGCACGTCGCGCCAGCGGGTATTTCGCGACTTCTCTGCCAGGGCGGAATCTCTGACGGAATCACCTCGCCCGACGTGATCCACGTCGTAGACGGCGGGCCCCGACGGGCGCTACGATGGGGACCGGCGAACGGGCAGGCACATCCGGACAGAGGGGGCGGCATGCGAATCGGAGTGATGAACGGGCGGCACCTGGCGCTGGCGCTGGCGCTCGCCATGGCGGCGCCGGCGTGCGTGGCCGCGGTGGCGGGTGCCGGCGCGGCGGTGTACCTCACGTCGCGCGGGGCGGAGTCGCTGGTGGACGGCCAGCCGTCCAGCGTGGCGCCGCGGGTGGCGGCCGCGTTCACCGAGCTTCAGGTGCAGCAGACCGGGACCAGCTCGGAAAACGGCGGCGACAAGCAGGAATTCAAGGGCACCAGGGGCGACCTGGAGATCACCGTGACGCTCGAGCGGAAGAGCCCCACCAGCACTAACGTCGAAGTGACCGCGCGCAAGAACCTGGCAGAATGGGACAAGGAGTTTGCCAAGCAGATGCTGCAGCGGATCGTCAGCGGGAGCTGAACGAGCGGGAGTTGACCGCGGCCGCGGTCAGGGGCGGAGGTAGATGTCGGTGCCGCCCACGCCGCGGCCGAGCACGATGAGCTGGGGCGGCACCCCGCTCGCGATGACGCGGACATACTGCGAGCGGCACTCGTCCACCAGCGACGCATCGAAGCCCAGGCGATAGTGCCCGTGGTCGTCCGCAAAGGTGGAATAGCCGGTGCCCATGATCTGCAGGTGGGCCCCGGCCAGCGGGACATGCGTGGCATCGTTGTAGACCCAGCCCTCGACAAACTCGAGGGTGATCGGCTGGCCCTCGGGCCGGGGCGGCCGTGGCCGGGGACGGCAGTCATTGTCGCGCGGCTCGGTGGGGCCGTTGTTCCACGGCATGCTTGGCGCCGCACCGGACCCTGACGGTGCCGACCGCGGCCCGAACAGCCGCCGGGCCTCGGACTCGAGCGTCGGTGTGGCCGCCGCCACGTCGGTGGGCCGGGGGGCGGTGGCCGGCCCCGCGACGGCATCGGACCTGGGTCCGGGATCCGGCGAGGGCGGTGACGTCACCGGCACCGGCTCCGGCGTCGGGGGATCCTCCGGGATGTTCTCCGCGCCGCGCGTCACCTGCGGCAGCGGCAGCCGGTCCTGTTGGCGTCGGCGCTCGACCCGCGGCGGCGGTGGAGGCGTCCGACGGGGCGGCGGCGCTGCGGGCAGCGGCGTGAGCACGACCGTCCGGGTCTGCTCCGCCGCCGCCTGCGGGAAGATCCGCACCGGCTCCGCGTCCCGCGTGAGGAGCAGCACAAGCACGATCACCACCACGTGAGCCAGCACGCTCGCGACGAGAGCTCCCCAGGGCTTGCGGGAGTTCCGGCCGGTGACCGGCAGCATGTCGAGCGGTGGGTGCAGCATACGGTTCAAATATCACCAGATGCGACCAGCTGTCGCAGGGGGAATGACCAACCTTGTCCGCGACGAACCGATTCCGCCCGGCACAGCGCTGCTTCGAGCGGAGCGACAATATCGCCGTTGCGCGGCGCGGCATCCCGGCGCGTACACTGTCCTCGTTCAAACTTCGCGGCGACTACCACCAGCCCAGCGATGAGGTGGACCGGATCGATCCCGCGCCCGAGCGGAAGCCGGGAGGCCGCCCATGATCCGCCCAGGCGCGGTCTGGCCCCTCTTCAAGGACGGTCTGGCGGGGTGGTGGAATGACAACGTGCCCCGGCTGGGCGCCTCGCTGGCGTACTACACGCTGTTCGCGATCGCGCCGGTGCTGATCGTGGCCATCGCGATCGCGGGGTTTGCCTTTGGGCAGGATGCGGTGCGGGGACAGATCGTGAGTCAGGTGGATCAGCTCATCGGCGTCGAGGGGGGCCGCGCCGTGCAGGCGCTGCTCAAGGGCGCCAGCGACCGCTCGGCCGGCGTGCTCGCGACGGTCATCGGAAGCGTCACGTTCGTGCTCGCCTCGACCGGCGCCTTCCTCGAACTGCAGACGGCGCTCAATACCATCTGGCGGGTCAAGCCGAAGGGGAACGTGGGACTCCGGGACTTCCTGCTGCAGCGGCTGTTCTCCTTCGGGCTGGTGGTGGGGATCGGATTTCTGCTGCTGGTGTCGCTCGCGGTGAGCGCCGCGCTGGCCGCGTTCGCCGGATGGCTTAACGCCCGGGTGCCGGGCATGGCGGCGCTCTGGCAGGGCGTCAATATCGTGCTCTCACTCGGCGTCACGACCGTGCTGTTCGCCCTGCTCTACAAGGTGCTGCCGGACGTGCGGCTCGCATGGTTCGACGTCTGGGTCGGCGCCACGATCACGTCGGTGCTGTTCACCGTCGGCAAGACGCTGATCGGACTCTATCTGGGCCACAGCAGCACTGCCTCCAGTTACGGCGCCGCCGGGTCGGTCGTTGTACTGCTTTTGTGGGTGTACCTGTCGGCCCAGATCGTTCTGCTGGGCGCCGAAATCACCCGGGCCTACACCGCGTCGCACCACAAGCGGCCGGCACCCGAGGCGTACGCGACGGAGGATCCCAGGGCCGTCGCACGAAACACCTGATTGCAAGTACCCGCTTGCACCCGTGAGCGGCCTCGATTAAGCTCACGCCCCATGGAATTACGCGAGAAAATTCTGGCTGCCGCCGCGCGGGTCTACGCCGAAGCCGGATTTCGCGGCGCGACGACGCGGCGGATCGCCAGTGAGGCGGGCGTCAACGAGGTGACCCTCTTCCGGCAGTTCGGCTCCAAGTCGGCACTGATCGGCGAGGCGATCGGGCTCGCCGGTGGTGGCGATGAGCCGTCCGCTCTGCCGGACGAGCCGCGGAACCCCGAGTCGGAGCTCCGCGCCTGGGCGGGTGCGCACCTGCGGATGCTGCGGGAGCGGCGCTCCCTGATCCGCAAATGCATGGGGGAGTTCGAGGAGCACCCCGAGATGATGCCGCCCTGCGGCACACCGCCCGCGGTGGCCGCCGACGCGCTCTGCGAATACCTGGACCAGCTCCGTGCCCGCGGCCTGGCCGGGGCCGAGTTCGATTCGCGGAACGCCGCGACAATGCTGATGGGCGCGCTCTTCGCCGACGCGATGGGCCGCGATCTCATGCCCGATCTCTACCGCGGCAAGCCGGAGCAGGGGCTGGCCGACTACATCCGTCTCTTCCTCCGGGCCATTGGAGTCTCGCCCGCATGATGCGCTCCCGCATCGTCACCGCGCTGCTTCTGGTGCCCGGGCTGGCCGCCGCACTCCCCGCCCAGACTCCGGCCCCCGCACCGCAGCCGCTTTCGCTGGAGCAGGCGCTCGACCTGGCCGCGCCCGCCAGCGAAGCGGTGGGCATAGCGTGGGCCGGCGTGGAGCGGGCGCGCGGCCAGCAGACCCAGGCCCGCAGCGAGTTCTTCCCGCAGCTCAGCGGATCGGCGTCGTACACCCGCACGCTCAAGTCCCAGTATTCCGCGCTTGCGTCGGACTCCGCGGCGTCCGACAGCACGCCATCCGGCCCCTCGTCCTGCAATCGCTTCCTGGCCGATCCGTCGCATCCGATCGGCGAACGGGTCGACTCGCTCGAGAGCGCGGTGACCTGCCTGGCCAGCGTCAATCCGTTCGGGGCGTTCAGCAATCTGCCGTTTGGCCAGAAGAACCAGTACAACCTGGGGCTGCAGCTCTCGCAGAATCTCTTCGCCGGCGGGCGCATCCGGGCCCAGACCCGCATCGCGGCGGCCGGTCGCCGGAGCGCGGAAGTGGAGCTGACCGCCCAGCAGGCGCAGCTCAAGCTCGACGTGACACAGGCTTACCTCGATGCGGTGCTGAGCGACCGGCTGGTGGAGATCGCGGATTCCTCGCTGGGCCAGGCGGAACGGACGCTGGCCAACACGCGCCTGGCTCGGAAAGTGGGGAACGTGGCAGAGTTCGATCTGCTCCGGGCGCAGGTGAGCCGGGACAATCAGCGCCCCGTGTTGATTCAGCGGCGCTCGCAGCGGGAGATCGCCTACCTGCGGCTCCGGCAGCTGCTCAATCTGCCGCTGGAGCAGCCGCTCCTGCTCACGACGTCGCTGGGTGACGGCGACAACTTGCCGATTATCAGCGTCGCGCCGCGCGATTCGGCCGATACGACGACCGACCGTCGCGCGGCGGTGCAGCGCGCCGTCGAGACGGTGCACGCCCAGGAGGGGCAGCTGGCCGTGGCCCGCGCGGGGAGTCTGCCGTCGCTCCGGCTGACCTCGGCCTTCGCGCGGATTGCGTATCCCCGCTCGGGATTTCCCGGCTGGAACGATTTCCTGACCGACTGGTCGGTGTCGCTGATCATGCAGGTCCCGATCTTCACCGGCGGGCGGCTGCACGGCGACCGGATCGTGGCGCAGGCCAATCTCGACGAGGCCCGGCTCCGGCTCCAGCAGACGCGCGAGCAGGCCGCGCTCGATGCCCGGTCCTCGCTGGCCACGCTGCGCTCGGCCGAGGCGGCATGGGAGGCGAGTGCGGGCACGGTGGCGCAGGCGCGGCGCGCCTATGATATCGCGGAGATTCGCTATCGGGAGGGGATCTCCACCCAGACGGAGCTGGGTGATTCCCGCCTTCTGCTCCAGCAGGCCGCGGCCAACCGGGCGCAGGCCGCGCGGGACCTGCAGGTGGCGCGGGTGCGCCTCGCCCTGCTGCCCGACCTCCCGCTCGCCGCCGGCTCCGCGGGCGCCTCCGCGAGTCCACCAATGGCGCCGGCGATGCCGCAGCAGCAGGCGCAGCCCGCCGCCACCGGCACGCAGCTGGGAGCATCGGCCGCCGGGGGGCAGCTCCGATGAGCACGCGGCGCATTCACTCGAACCACGACGGAACTGGGACCATGACGATCCGGCTCGACTCGGCGCGATGGACGGTGCTGGCGTTCCTGATGGCGGCCGCCACTACGGGCTGCCACAAGAAGGACGCTCCGAAGGACAGCGCCACCGCGGCCCCCGTGGTGATCGGGCCGGAGAACCTCGCGGTCGTCACCGAGGCCGATATCCAGAGCGGTCCCACCATCTCCGGCTCGCTGGAGCCAGAGCGGAAGGCGGACGTCCGGGCCGAAGTGGGCGGTGCGATCGTGGCGGTATCGGCGGAGCAGGGACAGGCGGTGGCGCAGGGCGCGGTGCTGGGCCGGATCGACGACACGGCGCTCCGCGACCAGTTCCTCTCGACGCGCGCCGCGCTCCGGAGCGCACAGGAAAACCTGACCAACGCGCGCCGCAACGCCGATCGCACCGCACGGCTGTCGCAGGCCGGCGCGGTGGCGGACCGCGATCTGGAGCAGGCGCGCGCCAGCGTCACCAGCGCGGAGGGTGCGGCGGCGGACGCGCAGGCGCGGCTGGCGATCGCATCGAAGCAGCTGGCGCGGGCCACGATCCGAGCGCCGTTTCACGGTGTCGTGAGCGAGCGGGCCGTGAGTCTGGGGGATGTGGTGCAGCCCGGTGGCCAGCTCTTCACCGTCATCGATCCCTCCAGCATGCGCCTTGAGGCGAGCGTGCCGGCCGATCAGCTTGCGGCGTTGCACGTGGGCTCGGTGGTGGACTTCTCGGTGAGCGGCAGCACCAGCGGGAACGTGAAGGGCCGGATCGAGCGGATCAACCCCGCGGTGGACCCGGCCACCGGCCAGGTCCGCATCTACGTCTCGCTGTCCAATGCGGGGCATGCGCTGGTGGCGGGGCTGTTTGCCGAGGGGCGGGTGGCGACGCGGACCGGGCACGGACTCACGGTGCCGGTCACGGCGGTGGATCAGCGCGGCACCGAGCCGGTCGTGCTTCGGCTGCGGAACTCGCGGGTGCAGCACGTGCCGGTGAAGCTCGGCCTGCGGGACGATGTGGCTGAGCGGATCGAGATCACGGGGGCCGTGCTGGCGGGAGACACCGTGCTGCTGGGCAGCGCGCAGGGTCTGAGCGACAGCACCGTGGTCCGCGTGCGGAAGGAATAGCCATGTTCATCTCCGACTTTGCGATCAAGCGCCCCATCGTCACGATCACGGCGATGGTGGCGCTGGTGGTCTTCGGCATCCTCTCGCTGCTGAATCTCCAGACCGACGAGTTCCCCGACATCGCGCAGCCGCTCGTGGTGGTCAGCATCCCCTATCCGGGCGCCTCGCCGGCGGAAGTGACCCGCGAGATCGTGGATCCGGTGGAGGACGCGGTGTTCAGCGTGAGCGGCCTGGACGGCGACAAGTCCACGTGCTACGCCACCGACGGTCTGGCACAGTGCATGTTCGTGTTCCAGTTCGAGAAGCCGGTCCAGCAGGCCACGCAGGACATTCGCGATGCCATCTCCACCAAGCGCGCGGACCTGCCGCCCGAGATGAAGGAGCCGATCCTCACCCGGTTCGATCCGAGTGACCTGCCGGTGATGACGCTGACCCTCACGTCGGCCACCCAATCGGCGGCCACGCTCACCCGCCTGGCGGATCCGACGGTGACGCGCGCCCTGCGCGGCATTCCGGGAGTAGCCACGGTGAACGTCGTGGGCGGCGTCAAGCGCGAGATGAGTGTGGAGCTCCGCCCCGAGGCGCTGCAGGCGGCGGGTGTGAGCGTGGCGCAGGTGGTGCAGGCGCTCGGGGCGCAGAACCTGGCGGCGCCGGTGGGCCGGGTGAACGGCGCGCTCGAAGAGCGCACCATCCGGCTCCGGGGCCGCCTCGAGGGCCCGGCCGACTTTGCCAACGTGGTCATCGCGGAGCGGAGCGGGAGCACCATCCGCCTGGGGCAACTGGGGGAGGTCCGCGACGGCACCGAGGAGCCGCGCAACCTCGCGTTGTTCAACGGGCGCGAGGCGGTGGGCATCGAGGTCAAGAAATCCAAGGGCTACAGCACCACGGCGGTGAGCGACCAGATCCGCGCGCAGGTGGCGGAGGTGCAGCGGCAGATGCCCCCGGGCGTCAAGCTGGAGCTGGTGCAGGATGCCGGCACTCGCGTCGCGGCGGCCGTGCGGAACGTGCAGGAGGCGCTGATCGAGGGGGCGCTCCTCACCGTGCTCGTCGTCTTCGTGTTCCTCAACTCCTGGCGCTCCACCGTCATCACGGGGCTCGCGCTGCCGGTCAGCGTGCTGGCCTCGTTCATCGCGGTCTGGGCCTTTGGATTCACGCTCAACACGATGTCGCTGCTCGGGCTCTCGCTGGCCATCGGCATTCTGATCGACGACGCCATCGTGGTCCGGGAAAATATCGTCCGGCACATCGAACTCGGCATGGACCACGTCAAGGCCTCGCACGTGGCCACCGACGAGATCGGGCTCGCCGTCGCCGCCACCACCTTCTCGATCGTCGCGGTGTTCGTGCCGGTGGGCTTCATGTACGGCGTGGCGGGGCAGTGGTTCAAGCCGTTTGCGCTGACCATCGCCTGCGCGGTGCTCGTGTCGCTCTTCGTCTCGTTCTCGCTGGACCCGATGCTCTCCGCCTACTGGCCGGACCCACAGGTGGAGGCGCATGAGCGCCGCAATCCGATTGCGCGTACGCTGGAGCGGTTCAACCGCTGGTTCGACCGACAGGCGGAGCGGTATCAGAAAGTCATCGGCTGGGCCCTCGACCACCGGGTGGCGGTCGTGGCGCTGGCCGTGCTGTCGTTCGTCGGCGCCATCATGCTGCAGGGCGCCTTTGGGGGCGTGGGCTTCGTGCCGGAGAGCGACCGGAGCGAGGTCAACTTCATTATCGAGACCCCGCCCGGGTCAAACCTGGACTACACCCGGCTCAAGGCCGAAGAGGTGACCCGGATCGCGCTGTCCCATCCGGAGGTGCAGTACACCTATACGGCGATCGGCACCGCGATACCGTTCCGCGCGCCCGGCGTGGATCAGGCGCTGGTCTACGTGCGGCTGGTGCCCAAGAAGCACCGCAACATCAATCAAACCCAGCTCGGCGCCAAGCTCCGGACCGAGCTGGCCCGGGTGGGCGGCGCGACGGTGTCGGTGTTCACCAGTGGCTTCGGCGGCGCGGTCAAGCAGCTGGACCTCCAGATCCGCGGTGCGGATCCGGCCGTGCTGACGCGCATCGCCACCGAGATCGCCGCCAAGGTGCGCACGATTCCCGGCGCGGTGGACGTGGGGCTCTCCACCCGCGGTGAGAAGCCCGAGCTCGACATCCGGCTCAATCGGGGACTGGCCGGCGCGCTGGGCGTGACGGTGGGCCAGGTGGCGCAGTCGCTCCGCCCCGCCTTTGCCGGGATCGACGCCGGCGACTGGGTGGATCCCACCGGCGAGACACGCGACGTGACCGTCCGCCTGGCGCCGGAGGCGCGTGAGCGTGCGGCGGATCTGGCGATGCTGCCGCTGGTCGTCACCGGCTCCAGCGGTCGCCCCACGACGGTGCCGCTGGGCCAGGTGGCCACCATCACCCGCGGTACCGGGCCGGCGCAGATCAACCACCTCAATCGCGAGGCGGTGGTCAACGTACAGGCCAACACCCAGGGCCGGGCGCTCAACGAGGTGCAGAAGGACATCGACAAGGCTGCGGCCCAGGTCCAGGTGCCGCCCGGCTACGACCTGAGCTGGGGCGGGCAGGCCCGCGACCAGGCGGACGTATTCCGCCGCATCTTCACGGCGCTGGGCGCGGCCGTGCTGATGATGTACCTGATCCTGGTGGTGCAGTTCGGCTCGTTCCTCGACCCGATCGCCATTCTCATCTCGCTGCCGCTCTCGCTGATCGGCGTGGTCATCGCGCTGATCGTCACGCACGATACGCTGAACATCATGAGTCTGATCGGCGTGATCCTGCTCATGGGCATCGTCGCCAAGAACGCCATTCTGCTGATCGATTTTGCCAAGTGGTCACGGGAGCGCGGGATGGCGCAGCGCGAGGCACTGATCGAGGCGGGGCGGATCCGGCTCAGGCCGATCCTGATGACGACGCTCGCGCTGATCGCCGGCATGATTCCGGTCGCGCTGGGCCGGGGCGAGGGTGCCGACTTCCGGGCGCCGCTGGGGCGCGCGGTCATCGGCGGTGTGATCACGTCCACGCTGCTGACGCTGATCGTAATCCCCACGGTCTACGAGATTCTCGACGGCTGGCGGTCGGCGCTGGCCCGGCTGTTCGGCCGGACGCCCAAGCGTGCGGCGACCGCGGCCGTGGCGCATGGCGCCGGCGTGACGCCCGGTCAGGACGCCGGCTCGACGGTCTAGCCGCCGAGCGCGGTGGGGTGCCGCGGCTGATACAGCCCGAGCGCCCCGCCGTCGGGGAGCCGGAGCGAGGTGGCCCGCCCCCAGGGCTGGTCCGCCACCGGCCGCGCCAGCTCGACGCCTTTGGCCTGCAGCATGGCGATCGTCGCGTCGAGATCGTCGCACATCAGGTACATCTCGGTGTACGGCTCGTCATCGGTCGGGTGGATCGCGAGCTCCGCCGGTGGCAGCACAAAGATCAGCCAGCCGTGTCCTGCGTCCACGCCCCGGAACTCAAGCACGTCGCGGAAGAACGCCCGGATGGCGTCGGCCTCCGGGCTGTACATCAGCGCATGCACTCCCGTGATCATCGCTTCACCTCCGTGATCGTGTGATGCCGGCCAGCCGTTCCGCCGCCGGCGCCCGATACACCAGTTCGTACGGTGAGCGCTCCGCCATTCCCCGATACCATCCCGCCGCCGCCTCCTCCCGGCCCAGCTCGCGCAGCAGCTCGGCACGCATGAAGCGCTCGAACGCCTGCGAGTGGAACGGCGACGCCACCGTGAGCTGGAACCACGCCTCACTGTGTTCGGCCTCGAGAATGGCCAGCGCCGCCGCCGGCTCGCCGCGGGCCCACGCGATCCGGGCGGTGGCACCTCCCAGCAACTGTTCCGGCAGCGTGGAGCCCGGGGGTACGGGCAGCGCCGCCAGCGCAGCGGCATGGCCGTCCGCGGCGGCGAGGTTTCCCAGACGGACCTCGAGCAGCGCCAGCAGGTAGCGGCGCAGGTGCGGGTGCAGCGCGTTGTGCATGGCGAACACCAGGAACCCGCTCGGTGCCACCGCGTCCGCATCCCAGGCCAGAAGGGCGTCGCGCACCCGCTCCAGCTCGCCCGCGGGGAGCGTGACGAACGGCAACGCCGCGAACAGGCCCCGTGTCTCCAGCGCGTGCGCGTGGTCCAGCGCCTCGGCCCGCTCGAGCTCCGCCCACGCGCCGGCGCGGTTGCCGGCGGCCAGCGCGAGGTTTGCCAGCAGCAGATGGCAGAGCGCGCGCATCGCCGGTGAGCGGGCGGCCTGGATGAAATGCCGCGCCAGCATGGCGGCACCGGCGAAATCGTTGGAGTAGAGCGCGACATCCGAGAAGGCCACCGCGACGGTGACGGCGCGGGCCCGCTGCAGCTCGTCGGCCACGGCCTCCTGCTCGACGGTGTCGTGGCGGAGCCAAGCGCGCAGGGCGCGCAGCGAGAGCGCCTGATCGCCCGACGGGCTGGCGGCGATGGCGCGGGCGGCGAGGATGTCGGCATCGCCGAGGCGGCCCTCGATGGCGGCGATCCGCATCAGGTGCACCAGCGAGCTGGCATGATCGGGTTCGAGCTCGAGCGCGCGTTGGAACGGCGCGCGCGCCTCCACTGCGCTGCGGCCCCGCAGCGGGTTCGAGTGGAACAGCAGGTCTCCCAGGAGAAACCACGCCTCGACATCGTCCGGATGGGTGCCGGTGATCGTGCCGTAATGCGCCTCGGCCTCCGCCACCGCGCCGTGGAGCCAGGCACGCTGCGCGTCGAGCAGCAGCCGATCGTGCCCCGAGAGCCGCTCGCGGTGCTGGTAGCCGGCGTCCGCCACTTCCCGCGCCAGCTCGGGCATGGCGGAGCCGGCCGCGGCCGCGGCGAGCCGGTAATACGCCAGCCCGAATGACGGATCGAGCGCCACCGCCCGCTGCAGCGATTCCATCGCGTCGAAGTAGCGACCGGCGCGGAGGTCGGCTTCACCCTTGAGATATGCCTTGAGCGCCGGCAGCGAGCCGGTGGTGAGCGCCGCGAGCCGGCTGAGGCGGCCGCCCCCGCCGGCGGAGCCGCCGGCGAGGAGCTGCCGCGCCAGATCATCCACCAGACTGAAGAGCTCGTCCTCGCGTTCCGCCGATGCGCTCGCGGGACCCTCCGCCGTGCCATCGGCGGCGTACATCGTGGCAGTTGCCTGGACGCGGTGGCCGGCGGTGGTGATGCTGCCGAGCAGGTAGCGGCCGGCACCGAAATGTGCGGCAGTGGCGGTCGCCAGATCCGGATCGTTGTCGCGCCACTCCATCCGGCCCAGGTATCCCAGCAGCGCCCGTGGGTCGACGGTGCGGAGCTCGCCAGCGCCGTCCAACTCGGTGGCGAGCAGATCCACCATTCCGTCGGCCAGATAGCCCAGCCCGGTATCGCCGTGCACGGTGAACGGCAGGATGGCGACGATGTCGCGCGAGGCGGGCGGATCGGCTTCCACGGTGCGGGCCGGTGCGGCGGGCCCGGGTCGCGTGCGGATCGCATCCACGGCGGCCCGCGTTTGGGCGGAGGGCTCCACTTCAAGGTCGGCCGCGAGCCGTCGGGAAAAATCGTCATAGACCCGGAGTGCGCCGGCCCGGTCGCCCACCTGATCCAGGAGCGCGACGAGTCGGCGGATGGCGCCCTCGTCCTCCGGTGAGAGGTCGACCGCGCGCCGTCCGAGGCGGCCGGCCTCGCCGGCATCGCCGGCCAGGGCGGCGCGATCGGCGAGCGTCCACGCGGCGCCCGCCGCCCGCGCGCGGAGCGCCACCCGCTCCCGTTCCAGCCAGCGCTCGAACTCCGCCGCCCCGGTAACATAGAAACCGTCCAACAGTTCGCCCTGGTAGAGTGCAAGCGCGCCGACGTCGTCGCCCGCATCGAGCGCGGCGGCGAACGCAGTGGCGTCGCACCAGAGCGCTCCATCGCCCATGCCGACTTCCTCCTCGCCGCGTCCCACGATCACATCCGCGCCCAGCGCGCTGCGCACGAAGTAGAGCGAGCGGCGCAGCGCGGCCCGCGCGCGGTCCTGATCCAGATCAGGCCAGAACGTGGCCAACAGGGAATCGCGCCGGTGAAAGCGGCGCGGCGTTGCGACCGTGAGGTAGGCCAGCAGGCCCAGCCGCTTGGGCTGCGCCAGCACGGCGCGACAGTCGGCGCTGGCGGGCCCGCGCAAATCCAGAACGCCGAGGGTGCGGAGCTCGATCATGGGGCCGATGGTGGAGAGGTCACGCTCAGGGGTACGCCGGGAATGCGGGGGCGGCCGACGTTGGTCGAACGTACCGCGGGCCCCGGGTCGCGGCAACGTCCGAACCCCCCGTCAGGGCATCAGTCTCACGCTGCGCGGAACCTTTCCCAGGGTGACGTGAGGCGTCACGCCAGCCGCCGGTGGGGCGAGACGACGTTGGCGATCAGCATACCCGCAACGAGCGAGATCGCGATCAGGATCATCTGAAACGCGGTCTCGACCCCGAGCACTACCTCGCGCTGCAGCAGCGATGCGAGACTCCGGTACCCGATACTTCCCGGCACGAGGAGCAGGATCCCGGGCACGAGGGCGATGGTGGCGGGCCGATCCCGCAGTTTCGCGTAGACGTTGCTGGCAATCCCCACCGTGAGCGCGCCCACGAAGGTCCCGAGCTCCGGGCCCAGTGCATCGGCCCCGAGGCGGCTGCCGGCGAATCCCAGCGCACCGGCCACGATGATCCAAGGTGCATCCACCGGCTCGGCCCGGAGCAGCACCACAAACGAGAGCGGCGCGATGAGCAGCGCCACCAGATTGGTCCATTCGGGCAGCGCGACCGGGTTGACGACCATCGCCGGCCCCGCCGCGTGGGTGCCCAGCGTGCTGCCCAGCGCCACCCCGAAGGCGATGCCCAGGAACACCATGAAGGCGCCGCTGAGGCGCGCTGTGCCGGATACCAGGTGCCGCGAGGAGATCTCGGTCATCGCGATGGTGAGGGTGAGGCCCGGGACCAGCACGATGAGACCGGCCAGCGTGGCGAGGAACACCGAGATGGGCGTGATCGCCGCGCCGATGATGGTGGCCGTAAGTGAGGCGGTAAAGGCCGCCACCGGCTCAAAGACCCGGCCCAGCGGCGGCACGCGCTCGGCCGCGAGCGCCAGCAGGCCGATGACGAACCCGATGGCGGCCGACGCGACGATCTCGCGCACCCCGCCGCCGAGGAAGCCCGCCACCGAGGCCGATGCGACGCCGAACGCCAGCGTCCGGATCACCCGGCCGTAGCGCGGCGGGTCGGCCACGATCGCGTCGATTCTGGCGGACCCTTCCGCCGCCGGGAGCTGGCTCCGGAGCACGCCGACCGTGACGGCGTCGATCCGCGCCAGCTTGCCGAGGTCCACGTCGCCGGGCTCGACTCGCAGCAGGTAGGTGCGCTGGCGGTCCTGCTCGCCGAATGCGGCGAAGATCGACGTCGGCGTCGAGAAGAACTGACCCACGAGGCCCAGCCGGAGCGCCGCGAGCTCCATGACCTCCTCGAGGCGATGGGCCGCGTAGCCGTAGGTGTGGAGCGCGCGGGCCAGCCGCAGGATGAAGCCGATGGCGTCGGCCCATTCCGCGGTCCATTCGTCGCTCTCGTGTCGTGCCATGGTTGCCGCTTCCAGTGGGGTGATTCTGCCGGGGAGCCCGGCAACGCTCGCAAATCGCGGAGGCCGCCCCCGTCGATGCCGCGTCACCGTCCGCGATCCTCCGATAAAACAATGACTTACGGCGCCATCGCCGCCATCCGGCGCCCGGCGTAATTATTGCCCCGCAGCCGTCTGGCGGCAAACCTGATTGCCGCGTCATGTGGACGGAGGATGCGGTGACCGTGGCAATGACCCACTCGACCAGCCCCGACGAAGGCCGCCCGCTCCCGCGGGCGGACCAGGACTTCGTCACCGAGCTCGCGGTGGCGCTGCACAAGCACACGATCTATCCCGGCGGCCACCCGCTGGTGGATGATGCGGTTGGCGGCGTCCTCGCCCGGCTCGCGCCGATCCTCGCGGCCCGCAAGGCGCTGGCGATCGGCGTTGCGCCGGCGCAGCTCATCGTCAGCGGCATCCCCACCGAGCCGGCCAACGCGGTGGCGCGGGAGCTGGCATCCCGGCTTCACCGCCGCAACGTCGGTGCCTTCAGGTTCAGCGAGGGAATCACCCGCGAGGAGCTGGCGCTGATGCTCGCCGCCATGGTGCACGAGCAGGCCGCTGCCGCGGAGCAGGCCTGGGCCCACGGCGGCGTCTTTCCGCTCACCTACGATCAGCTCCATCTCGAAAACGACGACGGCACGACGGACGGCGACGAGACCGGCGGCACGCTGTGGCTCAATCTGGCGCGGTCGGCGCTGGATCACGAAGACCGGGAGGAGCGCAACGTCCTCACCGACCCGACCCTGGTGGCCCGCGCCATCGAGGCGCGCCGGGACGATCCGGCCTACGACCGCGAAATCGTGGACTACCTCAGCGAGTTTACCAGGGCCGCGCGCGAGGGCGGCGGCGCCGATGCCGTGGCCGGCCAGCGCTTTGTCTCGGCCATGGTCGGGTCGCTCGCGCCGGAGACGCTCCGGCGCCTCCTCGAGTTCCAGGGTGACGAGCGCAAGCGCCGTGAGTTTGTGCTGGGCACAGCCCAGGTGGTGGCCGTCGAGACTGTGATCGAGCTTGTCCGAGCCGCGGCGGACCTCGAAGGTCAGGCGCTCTCGCCGGCGCTGTTACGGATGTTCGGCAAGCTGGCGGAGCAGGCCGGTCGCGGTGCCGCCGGCAGCCGTGCGGCCGCCCAGGACGCGTTGCGGACGCAGGTGGCGGAGTTGCTCGACGGGTGGGAGCTGCCCGAGGGCGAGATCGGCGTCCAGCAGGAATACCAGGCGGCGCTCGCGGGATTGCCGCCCGCGCCGTCGGCAGTGCCATCGGTGACGCCGCGCCCGCGCGCACATCCGTGCGAGCCGGATCGGGTGCTGCACCTGTGCCTCGAGGTCGGTGCCGTCGGCCCCGCGGCGCACCTCGCCGCCGAGCGCCTGGTGCAGGAGGGCCGCGTGCCCGAGCTGCTGCGGCTGCTGGACGAGGCCGGCGACGTTCAGGACCTGAGCGAGCTGCGCCGTCGCATTGTGTCGGCCGGTACGGTGCGGCACCTACTGGCGCGGCGGCCGATCGACTTCGACGCGCTGCGGACGCTGGCGGACGCCCTCTGGGAGGAAGCGGCCGCGCCCATGCTGGATACGCTGGCCGGCGAGGAGGATCGCACGGTCCGCCACCGGCTGCTGGAAATGCTGGTGGGGCTGGGGCCGGCGGTGGGTCCGCAGGTGGTCGAGCGGCTGACCACGACGGCGGAGTGGTACGTCCTGCGCAACATGCTGCTGCTGCTGGGCTCGCTGCCGGAAGTGCCACCCAGCTTCACGGCCGCGCCGTTCTACAGGCACGAGGACGGCCGCGTGCGCTTCGAGGCGTTGAAGCTGCTTATCCACGAGCCCGCCGGGCGGGACCGGGCCATCTGTGACGCGCTGGTCTCTCCAGATGAGCGCACGCTCCGGATCGCGCTCGCGGCCGCGATCGAACGGTGTCCCGCACCGGCGGTGCCGTTGCTGGTCCGCAAGTCGGGCGACGCCGGGCTCGATCCGTCGCTGCAACTGCTCGTGGCGCGCGCGCTGGCCCAGGCGGCCTCGCCGGCGGCGCTCGACTGCCTGGTGGGCCTCTCCGTGACACGGCGGCGCTGGTTCCGCCGGGAGCGCCTGGCTCCCGGCTCGCCGGTGCTGCTCGCGGCGCTCGCGGGGCTCGCCGGCCGGTGGCGGCGCAGTCCGCGTGCGGCGCGGGTGCTCGCGTGGGCAGCGGCGAGTCCCGATCCGGAGATTCGCGCCGTCGTCGCGCCGGCTGAGCCGGGTGGGGAGGCGATATGAGCGAGCCGGTCAAGTTTCTCAATGCGCTGGCCCAGGCACTGGCCACGATGGGGCTCTACGATCCCGGCCATCCGATCCGCGCCCGTGTCGGAGACGCGGCGTATGCGCAGCTCCGCGAGCTGCAGGAGACCGACACCCGGCCGCACTTCAGCTTCCTGAGCGAGAGCGTGGTGTACGGCGAGCGCGCGCTGCACGAGATGCGGCAATGGCCCTGGGCCACGCGCCTGGCGGATGCCGGCGTGCAGCGCATCGAGTTCGCGGCCGACGTGAGTCGCGAGGACTTTGACGCCTTTCTCAACGACTTGCTCGTGCTGCTCCGGCTGCCCGGCGCCGACGCGTCGCTCCGCCGCGACGGGCGTGCGGGCGTGCGGTACGGCGGCATCGGTGTGCGCAACACCGAGGAGCCGCCTCCGCCGCCCGAGCAGCTGACCCCGGACGTGCCCTGTGATCTGCAGGCGGAGCTGGAAGTTGCCCGCTGGCTCTACCACGCGGCGCAGGTGCAGGCCAGGGTGCCCATGGACGAAGCCGAGGCGCTGGTCCGCTCGCTGACGGTGGCGATGCAGACCGATGGCGGCGTGCTGGTGCCGCTGCTGAAGCTCAAGGAACACGATCAGTACACCGCCATGCATTCGGTGAACGTCGCGGTGCTCGTGATGGCGTTCGCCGAACATCTGGGGCTGGCCCGCTCCGACGTCCATGCCTTTGGCGTTGCGGGGCTGCTGCACGACATCGGTCTCTCCCGCGTCTCTCCCGGCCTGCTGGACCGGTACGCGCTCACTCGGGTGGAGCAGGCCGAGCTCGAGCGGCACCCCATCGAGGGAGCGCGTCTGCTCGTCCAGGGGGACGGTGAAGCCGATGTGGCCACCGCGGTGGCCTACGAGCACCACATCCGTGCCGATGGTGGTGGGTACCCGGTGCGCCGGTGGCCGCGCCCGCTGCACTACGCCAGCCGGGTGGTGCAGGTCTGCAGCGTCTACGACGCGCTGCGCAACGCGCGCCCGTTCCGCCCCGCGTGGCCGCCGGCCGATGCGCTGCGCCACATCGAAGAGCGTGCCGGGACCGAGTTCGACGCCGAGGTGGCGGGTGCGTTTGCCGGCATGATGCGCGAGGTGCAGGCCCAGGCCCGGGTCGTCATCGTGGAGGGACAGCCGGCCGCGGCGCTTTGAGCGGTCCGGCGCCGCCGGTACATTCCGCGCGACTCGAGCGCGGAGCCGGCGTGGCGCAGCAGCACAATCAGGATCCCGTCATCATCGTGGGTGCGGGCGCCGCCGGCATCATGGCCGCGATCTTTGCCGCGGGCGGTGACCGGCCGGTGGTGCTGCTCGAGCGCACCCGGGACGGTGGGCGCAAGATCCTCATCAGCGGCGGCGGGCGCTGCAACATCCTGCCGTCGCAAATGGACCCGGCGCAGTTCGTCACCGATTCGTCGGCCGCCACTCTCCGCAACATCCTCCGTTCGTGGCCGCTGGCCGAGCAGATCCGCTTCTTCGCGGACGAGGTCGGCATTCTCCTGGCGCTGGAGCCGGAGACCGGCAAGCTCTTTCCGGTATCAAATCGCGCGCGGGACGTGCGGGACCGGCTCCTGGCGCTCGCCGTCCGGCACCGCGTCTCGGTCCGCTTCGGGGCGGCGCTCACCGGCGCCGCGCCGCGGAAAGACGGTGGCTGGCTGGTGCAGCTCGAAGGTGGGGAGACGCTGGCGGCATCGCGGCTGGTGCTCGCCACCGGCGGACTCTCGGTGCCGACGACCGGAAGCGACGGCACCGGGCTCGACATCGCGCGCGGGCTCGGGCATGTCGTGCACCAGCTCTATCCGGCGCTCACCCCGCTCACCGATCAGCCGCCGCGCTATGCCGCGCTCGCCGGGATCTCGCCGGTCGTGACGCTGGAGGCGCCGGTTGGGCGCCGCCGGATCACTGCGCGGGGTGGCTTCCTCTTTACGCATCGGGGCTACAGCGGGCCCGCCGTGCTGGACCTGTCGCACCTCGCGGTGCGATCGCGGCTCGAGGGCAGCACGCCGCAAGTGATTTACGTGCGCTGGACCGAGCTCGGCCCGGACGACTGGGAACGGCGGCTGACCGATCGCGGACCCGGCACCGTGGCCAACGTGGTGCGGGAGCACCTTCCGCAGCGGCTGGCGGACACGCTCCTCGCGGAAGCGGGGATCGACGACCGGCGGACGCTCTCGCAACTGCGGCGCGACGAACGGCGCCGGCTGGTGGATGGGCTGACGCGGCATCCGCTGCCGTGGACCGGGGACGAAGGGTACCGGAAGGCCGAGGTGACCGGCGGCGGCGTGGCGCTCGGCGAGATCGATCCGCACACCATGGAAAGCCGCCGGCACCCGGGGCTGTTCCTCTGCGGCGAGATGCTCGACGCATTCGGTCCGATCGGCGGTTACAACTTTCTCTGGGCCTGGGTCACCGGCCGCGCGGCGGGCACCGGCGCAGCGCGTCGCGCGCCACCCCTCGCCGGCTGAGCGGCGCGGCGCTATCGTCCTGCATGCTACCAACCTTGCGGAAGCGGTTCGATCGACTGGAGCAGCAGCGCGTCGCGCTGCTGCGCGGTCTCGCGGCGGTGGACCAGGCGGGGCTCGAATTCCGGCCGGCCGACGGCGGCTGGTCGTCGCTCGACGTGGTCGAGCATCTGGTGCTGGCCGAAGAGCTGATGGTAGGGGCGCTACGGAAGGACAAGGCCGCGACCCTCTCGCGGTGGGCGCGCTGGCGTGCGGATGCCACGCTGCGCGTGGTGTTCCTGGTCTTTGCGCTGCGGCGGCGGCTCCGGGCGCCGACTGCGGCGATCCTGCCGAGCGGTCAGTCGCCGACGCTGGCGGCGCTCACGGCGCGCTGGGGCGAGGCGTGATGCCAGGCCGCCGGGCTCCTGGAGCCGGTCGATCCCGCCCGGTCAGCCGACCGCGTGGTGCGGCATCCGGTGGCCGGCTGGCTCACCCGCCCGCAGATCCTCGAATTCCACCGCCGCCACATCAACCACCATGCACGGCAGCTGGCGCGGCTGGCCCAAGCCCGAGCGTATCGAGAATGAAGGCGTACTTGAAGGCGACCTCCCGCAGGTAATCGTAGCGGCCGGACGCGCCGCTGTGCCCCGCCCCCATGTTGGTCTTCAGCAGCAGACGATGCCGGTCGGTGCGCAGCCGGCGGAGCCGGGCGACCCATTTGGCCGGCTCCCAGTAGGCCACCCGGGGATCGTTGAGACCAGCGGTCACCAGCATGTGCGGGTAGGGCTGCGCGCGCACGTTGTCGTAGGGCGAGTACGACTTCATGTACTCGTAATAGTCGGGCACCGCCGGATTGCCCCATTCCTCGTACTCGATCACCGTCAGCGGAATCGACGCATCCAGCATCGTGGTCACGACGTCCACGAACGGCACCTCGGCGATGACGGCCGCAAAGAGCTCGGGCCGCATGTTAGCCACCGCGCCCATCAGCAGGCCGCCGGCGCTGCCGCCGTTGATGACCAGCCGGTCCCGGGAGGTGTAGCCCTCGCGGAGCAGCAACTCCGCCGCCGCGATGAAGTCAGTGAAGGTATTTCGCTTCTGCAGCAGCTTGCCTTGCTCGTACCAGGCCCGGCCCATCTCCTCGCCACCACGCACATGTGCGATCGCCACGACGAACCCCCGGTCGAGCAGACTGATGGCGTTGGACGAGAACGCCGGGTCGAAGCTCGAGCCATACGATCCGTACGCCTGCAGCAGGAGGGGACGGGCGCCGTCGTGCTGCAGCGGTGTGCGGTAGACCAGCGAGAGGGGGATGCGCGTCCCGTCCGCCGCGACGGCAAAAGCCCGCTCGGTGTGATAGAGCGACGGATCATACCCGCCACGTACCTCGTGCCGCTTGCGCAGCTCCCACGCTTGCGTGTCGAGGTTGTAGTCGATGACCGAGTTGGGGGTGACGAGCGAGGTGTACACGAAGCGCAGCGTCGCGGTCTCGAACTCGGGATTGGCGGTCTCGCGAAAGGTATAGACCGCCTCGGGAAAGCCGATGCGGTGCCCGGCACCGGTCCGGAGGTCCAGCACGCGTGCGTGCCGAAGTGCGTCCTCCCGCTCGTACACGACGAGATGATTCCGGAACGCGTCCACACCGTCGAGCTTGACCCGGGGATCGTTGGCGATGACGGTGCGCCACGCGGCCTTGCCCGGGGAGGCGACCGGTGCCTCCACCAGCCGGAAGTTCGGCGCGGCGTCGTTGGTCACGATGAAAAAGCGGTCGCCGTGGTGATCCACGCCGTATTCCACGTCCGGTTCCCGCGGGGCGATCAGCGTGAGCGGCGCGTCCGGCTCGTCGGCTGGCAGCACGCGCACTTCGGAGCTGCTGTGGCTGCTGAGGTCGACCAGAATGTAGGCCCGGCTCCGGGTCTTGCTCAGGGCGAGGAGGACGCTGCCGTCGGTCTCCTCATAGACCAGCGCGTCGGTCGCGTGATCGGTGCCGAGCCGGTGGCGATGGAGCCGATAGGGCCGGCGGGCTGTATCGAGCGTGGTGTAGAAGAGGGTCCGGCTGTCGTTGGCCCACTCCACGCCATACGACGTGTCGGGAATGCGTTCCGCCAGGAGCGTGCCCGTGCCGAGATCCTTCACGAAGAGCCTATAGGACTCGGCGCCGCTGGTATCGGTCGAGTAGGCCAGCAGCCGGTGATCGGGACTCAGCGCCAGCGCGCCGACGCGGAAGTAGTCGTGCCCCGCCGCGAGGGTGTTCTGGTCGAGTACCACGTCCTCGGGCGCGTCGAGCGAGCCATGCCGGCGGCAGAGAATGGGGTACTGACGCCCTGCCTCGGTTCGAGAGTAGTAGAACCACTCGTCGATCCGCTCGGGCACGGTGAGGTCCGTCTCCTGGATCCGCCCCAGCATCTCCTCGTACAGCCGATCCTGGAATGACTCGGTGTGCCGCATCCCGGCGGCGGTGTATCGATTTTCCGCCTCGAGATAGTCCAGCACGGCCGGATCGTCGCGGTCGCGCAGCCAGTAGAACTCGTCGAGCCGCGTGTCCCCGTGCTGTTCGAGGGTGTGGGGGCGGCGCGGGGCCTCGGGTGGGGCGGGGGAGGCCGGGAGCGGCGCATCGGCCAGGAGCAGATAATCGTGCGACATCGGTCTGTATACTCGCTTTCCCGCGAGGCGGGAGAAGGTCCTGGACAGCAAGGGCTCGCAATTAGCCGGAGCCGCCGGCGACTGTCAAGCGCCACGCCCGCGACGCCACGGATGGCTGTTGCCACTCTAAGTCATTGTCAACAATTGTCTTACGACGCAACCTGCGGGCGGGGCAGTGACTCCGGTCACAGCTTACGGGGCCCGGAAGTGGTAGTATGGCCTGACCTTGAGGCGCCGTGGGTACGGCTCCCATGGGGCGCCGTGCTGACTGAGAGGCGGTGGCACCAGGCAGTTATCGCATTCAACGACACGGGGACAGACTGATATGCACAATATGACCAAGCGCAACGTATGGACGGGCCTCCTCGCCGGAGGCGTCCTGCTGCTGGCGGCCGGCTGTGACAAGGCCCGGGATACCGGAGCGGTGTCGTCGACCACGGCCAACGGCACCAGCACCACGCCGCCGTCCGAGGTTGCCGAGCATCATGATATGGCCTTCGTCCGGGCGGTGAATGCCATTCCGACCCAGCAGACGGTCAGGATCTACGCCGATGATTCGACGGCCTTCACGGCGGTGGCGTACAAGCAGACCACCGACTGGAAGCAGATGCCGGACAACGCGTTCGACTTCAAGGTGGCCACGCCGGCTCAGACCTCCGAGACCGCGATGGGCGACAACCACGAGAAGCTGGGCGGCGGGCACCACTACACGGTGATCGCCTTTGCCGACGAGGGCAGCACCGCCAAGGCCAACATGCGGGTGCTGGATGACGACCTGCAGCCGATGACCAACGGCAAGGCCCGCATCCGGTTCATCAACACGGCGGCCAATGCCGGCGAGCTCAGTCTCTACGCCCGCGGCACCAAGGACGCGATCTTTGACGACATCAATTTCCGCAATGAGGCGGGGTGGAAGGACATCGATCCGATGTCCGGCACGCTCGAGGTCCGGCCGCAGGGCAAGAACACCGCGGTGGCCGTGATTTCCGGCGTCAACCTCGAGGCGGGCAAGAGCTACACGTACATCGTGACCGGCAGCAAGCCGGGCAAGCTGGACGTCATCGCGATCAGCGACGACGTGGCGCAGGCGCCTGGAGACAGCACCATGGTGACGGCGCCCGACACCACGATGCAGCACTAGACGTCGCGGCATTCGCACGACAGCCACTCAGGGGCCGGGTTCGCACGATGTGCGGGCCCGGCTTTTTTTCCGGCAGGATGCGCCAACGAGACACAGGTCACAGCCCGCAACGGCGGCCCGCGCTACCATTGAGCGACGTCAGTGCCCGGCGGCAGTCCACTCGGTTCCGGAGGTACCTCCATGTATCGGCCTCTCACGCTCGTGGTCTCGGCTGCGCTCCTGGCCGGTTGCGCAACGAACCCCGTCACCGGCAAGAGCCAGCTCTCGCTGATCTCCGAGTCCCAGGAGATTCAGATGGGAAAGGACGCCGCCGCGCAAACGCTGCAGCAGATCGGCGAGGTCAAGGACCCGGCACTGCAGGCCTACGTCTCCCGGATCGGGAAGGAGCTTGCCGTCAAGACCGAGCGCCCCAACCTGCCTTGGGAATTCCACGTGGTGGACGACGCGTCGGTCAACGCCTTTGCGCTTCCCGGCGGCTTCATCTTCGTGACCCGCGGCCTCATGACCTACATGAACAACGAAGCCGAACTGGCAACGGTGGTGGGGCACGAAATCGGACACGTGACCAATCGGCACTCGGTGCACATGATCAGCGAGCAGCAGGTGGCACAGCTCGGCCTGGGCGTGGGCAGCATCCTGTCGCCCACCGTCGCTCGCTTCGGCCAGATCGCAAGCGCCGGTCTCAGCGTCCTCTTCCTCAAGTATTCGCGCGACGCGGAGAACGAGGCCGACCTCGCCGGGTTCCGCTACGCGCTGAACGACCACTACGACGTGCGCCAGATGAGCAACGTCTTCGCGACGCTCGACCGCCTCGACCCGGGCTCCCAGGGCAAGCTGCCCGACTGGCTCAGCACCCACCCGTCGCCGGGCAACCGGATCGAGAACACCCAGGCCCGGCTCGACACCCTGCAGCAGAAACTCGCGAGCTACAAGGTGAACCGCGACCAGTACCTCCAGCACGTGGGCGGCATGGTGTTCGGCGAGGACCCGCGGCAGGGCTTCTTCAAGAACGGCGTGTTCATGCATCCCGAGCTGCGGTTCCAGATCGTGTTTCCCAGCGGCTGGGCCACGCAGAACACATCGGCCGCGGTGGCGGCGCAGAGTCCCAATCAGGACGCCATCATGCAGCTGGCGCTGGGGCAGGGATCGCCCTCCCAGGCGGCCCAGCAGTTCTTTGCGCAGCAAGGTGTGCAGTCCAACAACGTGAGCAATACGTCGATCAACGGGCTGCCGGCGGTGTCCGGCTACTTCCAGGCCCAGACCAGCCAGGGCACCATCGGTGGCCTGGTAACCTTTGTGAGCTATGGCGGGGCGACCTATCAGATTCTGGGTTACACGTCCAGCACCGCGCTGTCACAGTACGACGCTGCGTTCCGGCGGTCGATGAGCAGCTTTGGGCCGCTCACCGACCAGTCGGCGCTCAACGTGCAGCCGGCCAAGGTGGAGCTGGTCCGGGTGCCGCGCGACATGACGATCGCGCAGTTCAACAGCCAGTATCCGTCGAGCATTCCGGAAGCGCAGCTCGCTGTGATCAACGAGGTGGCGGACGGCGGGACGCTCAAGGCGGGGACGATGGTCAAGCGCATCAAGTAGCGGGGCGGCCGGGCCCGGGGCGCGCTCAGGTTTTCCTGAGCGCGCCCTGGACGGTCGAGGGTTGTTGGTGCCGGGCGCCTGGGGCGACGCCGCTTACGACACCCGCTTCGTCTTCCTCTTCATAAAATCCATCAAAATGAACTGCCCCAGCGTCATCGTGTTGGTGAAGTAGGCCTTCCCGCGACAAATCGCCGCCACCTGCTTCACGAACTCCACCAGGCTCCGGTCCCGCGCCAGCATGAAGGTGTTGATCATGATGCCGCTCCGCCGGCACTCGGCCACCTCGCGGTAGGTGGCCTGCAGGATCACCGGGTCCAGCCCCATCGAGTTCACGTAAATTCGCCCGTCCGGCATCGTGAGCGCGCTCGGCTTGCCGTCGGTGATCATGATGATCTGCCGCATGTCCTTCTTCTGGCCCGCCAGGATCCGCCGCGCCAGCTTGAGCCCTTCCGCCGTGTTGGTGTGATACGGACCCACCTGCGCCGAGGCGAGCGCCCGGAGCGGGATCTCCTCCGCCGAATCGTGGAACAGTACCACCCGGAGACTGTCGCCGGGGAACTGGGTGCGGATCAGATGGGTCAGCGCGAGCGCCACCTTCTTGGCCGGCGTGAAGCGATCCTCGCCATACAGGATCATCGAGTGCGAGCAATCCAGCATCAGTACCGTCGCAGCGGATGAGCGGTACTCGGCCTGGTTCACCATCAGATCGCCATACTCGAGGTTGAGGGGCACGCCCAGCCCCTCCCGCGCAATCGCCCGGCCCAGCGTCGCGGGCACGTCGAGGTTGAGCACGTCGCCGTACTCGTACGGCTTGCTGGACGATTCCGCCTCGACGCCGGTGGCCAGGTAGGGCGTGTCATGCGCCCCAAAGCTGGATTTGCCGATGCTGCCCAGCAGCCCCTTGAGGGTCTTGTAGCCCAGGAAGTCGATGCTCTTGTCGGTGAGGTTGAACTGCACCTGCTGCGCCGCCGAATGGGCCTGACCGCCGGGACCGAGCACCGACTGGTGGCCGGCCGGCACCTGCGGCGCCTGCCCCACATTGAGGTAGCCCTCGTCGATCAGTCGCTGGACGATGCGATCGAGCAACTCGGCCAGCTCACGCTCGACCTCGCGGTCGCGGGCCTCGTCGCCGGTGGTGTCGCCGCCCAGCACCTTCAGCATCTCCGGCGTGAGCTGGCCGGACTCCATGAGCGCCTGAAGAATGGCCTGCCGCAGGGCATCGAGTGAGCGGTCGCCCTCCGCCTCGTCACCCCAGAAGCCCTGGTCGCCGCCGGCGAACCCCGACTGCAGCAGGAAATCGCCCAGCTGGTCCAGGAGGCCCTGGAGATTGACGGCGTCGGCGAGCTCGGGCGTGTACCGGGAGTAGGTGGTGAAGCGCATGATTGATCTTACCGCCGTTGCCGTCGATTTGCAGCGAGGGGCCCGCTATGTTCGGGCGTGCTTACCCGCATGCCGGCCGTGTCCGCCTCGCTCCGTCACCGCAACTTCCGCCTCTTCCTGGGCGGACAGTTCCTGTCGCTCTGCGGCACCTGGATGCAGACGGTGGCTCACGGCTGGCTGGTGCTGCAGCTGACCAATTCCGCCTTTGCCGTCGGCCTGGTCACCACCCTGGGCTCGCTTCCCATCCTGCTCTTCACGCTGTACGGCGGCGTGCTGGCCGATCGGGTGGACAAGCACCGGCTCATCCTCATCCTGCAATCGCTCATGCTGTGCGAGGCGTTGACGCTCGGCGTCCTCACCGCCTTCCACTGGGTCACCGTGGGCTGGGTCGTGGGACTGGCGATCTTCTTTGGCCTGCTGGCGGCATTCGAGGTGCCCACGCGCCAGGCGTTCGTGGTGGAGCTGGTGGGTCGCGACGACCTGATGAACGCCATCGCGCTCAACTCGTCCGCGTTCAACTTGTCCCGGGTGATCGGCCCCGCCGTGGCGGGCGTGCTGATTGCGGCACTGGGGCTCGCCGCCTGCTTCTTTGCCAACGCGCTGAGCTACATCGCGGTGATCGCCGGCCTGCTGATGATGCGGTTTCCGGCGGGCGCGCGGGTCGCGCGCGGGGGGACCGGGTTCCGCGAGGGGCTGCTCGAGGGCTACCGCTACATCGCGGGCGAGCGCTGGGCCCGGACCCTGATCCTGATGACGGCCACGCTGAGCGTCTTCGGCTATTCGTTCCTCACCATGCTGCCGGTGTACGCACGCGATGTGCTCCACACCGGCGCCGGCGGCTACGGCCTCGTCGTCTCGGCGGTGGGCGTGGGCGCCGCGGCGGGCGCGCTGGGCATCGCGGCGCTGGGGAGCCGCATCCGCCACGGGCGCGTGGCGGTCGGCGCCGCCGGCGCGTTCGGCGTGCTGCTGGCCGCGTCGGCGCTGGCCGGCGGCGTGGTGAGCGCTGTGCTGCTCTTCGTGCTGGCCGGGCTGGCGATGACCGCCAACGGCATCACCGCGAACACGCTGCTGCAGCGGCACGCGCCGGACCACCTGCGCGGACGGGTGATGGGTTTCTACTCGTTCGTGGCCCTCGGCATGGCACCATTCGGCTCGCTGCAGGCCGGCTGGGTCTCGGGGCGGTTCGGCGTGCGGACATCGTTTGCCGTGGGTGGCGTGGCCTGCATGCTGGCCGCCGGCAGCGTCGTGTGGTGGCTCCAGAGGAGCCGGACACAGGCCGCATCGGCAGTGGTCGCGGCCGGCGCCTGAGCCGGGAGAGCGGCCCACGCTCTGGTCGGTTTGGGTGCCACGCCGTAGGTTGGGCCATGGTCATCACCATTTCGCGGCAGTACGGCGCCGGCGGGTCCGATGTAGCGGGACGGGTGGCGCGCGCCCTCGGCTGGGCCGTCGTGGACAACGAACTGGTGGAGCAAGTGGCGGCGCGCGCGGGGATTTCGCCCGAGCTGGTGGCGGAGCGGGAGGAGCGCGCACCCAGCTTCGTCGAGCGCCTCACCCGCACGCTCGCGGCGGCCACGCCCGAGCTGTTCCCGCCGCCGGGCGGCACGGTGGCGGAGTTTGATGAAGCCGCGCTGGTCCGGATCACCGAGTCGGTGGTGGGCGAGATGGCGACGCGGGGGCGGCTGGTGCTGGTGGGCCGCGCCGCGCCGGCCGTGCTCGATCAGCAGAAGGACGCACTGCACGTCAAGCTGGTGGCACCACGGGAATTCCGCATCCACGCGGCATCGGTGCGGCTGGGCATGGACCCGTCGGAAGCGGCGCGCATCGTGGACGAGAGCGATGCGATGCGGGCCCGGTATCATCGGGAGTATTACGGGCGGGACTGGGCGGAGCCGGTGAACTACCACATGATCCTGAATACGGGGTTGCTGGGGATGGCGGGGGCGGCGGAGGTGGTGGTGGGATGGGCACGGGGGGTGGGATGGGGGGCGGACGCCGGGGCGCCCGACTGAGACCTGAGCGCGGCGCCGAGTCATCCGCGGATGCGCGGAGCCACCCGCAGGCTACGGCTGTTGGACTGCACCGCGAATCGGTTGCCCCGGAAAGATTCCTGTCCGGAGCACTCCCGCCCGAACGATGGGCACACCATTCACCAGTACATCACGAATGCCGGTTGGTGGTAGCGTCGGTTGGCGGTATGTGGCGCGGTCAATCACGGTGGCGGCATCAAACACCACGATGTCCGCCGATGCTCCGGCCTCCAGGCGACCTCGCCGTGCCATCGCTGGAACGCGATGCTCGAGGCGCCGCGCAGGTTCAATCGTCATTTTCCGCAGCGCGTCCATCAACGTCAACGCGCCGACCTCCCGTGCGTAGTGGCCGAGCACCCGGGCAAATGTGCCCGCGACGCGTGGATGTCCCGTGCCCGCGTGCAGAATTCCATCGCTTGCAATCATCGTCAGCGAGTCCGCGACGGCGGCCGTGACGAGGCTTTCAGGATTGCTGTATTCCACGATGAACCCGCCGATGGCGCGGTACCTCCCGAACGTCGCACGCGTCAACTTTTCCCCGGTCAACGCCCACTCGAAACGCTGGAATTTGCTGGCTGACCACGTCTTCCAGTCGTCATTGTCCGCGCCTTCGATTTTCGACATGGACGCGGTGTACGGATACACCTCCGCCGTGATGTCCAGTCCGCGCGCCCGCGCACCGCGAACCAGCTCCAGTGCCCGCGGTGTATCCTCGCCCTCCGAACTCTGGATGTGCACGATGTGCGACGCAGCCCCGGTTGCCGCCGTCGCGGCAATCACCTCTTCGGTCTCGAGGAAATACTGCGGTTCCTGAAGGGCGCGCATGTGCACGTGCACCGCCGCACCGTACTTCGCGGCGACCCGGTACACCTCCAGAATTTCCCAGGGAGTCGCCGCCGGCGTGACCTCGATTACCATCCCCGCGGCAACGGCGC
Organism: Gemmatimonadales bacterium; assembly: GCA_038250675.1. GTDB lineage: Bacteria > Gemmatimonadota > Gemmatimonadetes > Gemmatimonadales > GWC2-71-9 > JAICUF01. The sequence goes on along the minus strand of JBBSCB010000017.1, from coordinate 32,988 downwards.
CGCGTCGAAAGCCATGATCGAATATGGCGGCCATCTTCTGCATTTCCGCAGGCGTCATCGCCCGTGACTTGGCCGGACCCAGCGGGGTATCGGTTCCCGGATCGTGCATCACCCGCATGCGGACCTGGTCATGTCCGACGCTTACGCCGTGATTGATGATCGACCGGCCGGCGCGAGCGGCGTACCAGTCATCGACGTCAACAGTTCCACCTTCAAGTTCAAGCGCCGTCGTCGTCCCATCGAGAACTTCAACGCGATACCCGGCCGTGTCCTGCGCGTGTTGGTGCAGGTCAATGAAACCGGGAGCTACGACCATGCCGCGCGCATCGATGGTGTCCCGGCCGCGCAGCGCCCGGGCACTGACCGCCCGGATGACGCCACCAGAAATCCCGACATCGCGTGTCGAGTCGAGCCCTGATGCGGGATTCATGACGCGGCCGTTCAAGATCACAAGGTCGTAGAGCGGCGGGTTGGTCAACGGGTCTCGTCGTGTGCAGGACACGACGATGACGCACAGTCCGAGCAGCACGAGGCGGCATCCGGCGGCCTGAAGGATGCACGTCACCCGAAAGTCATCCCCTTGCCGTACGGCGGGTCGCGCCGATCGGGGCGGGCCCGACTGTAGCCCAGCTCCTCGCTCCGCGTGATCCGCTTGTGCGCCGCCAGTCCCTCCAAAATCAGCTCGCAGCCGGCCACCGTCGTCGGCACGTCATCCGGGGAGCCGAGCGCCAGCATGTGCGCGGTTTCCACCAGGCCGGAGACCACCGCGAAGCCCTTGAGACAGAGATCGGACCGCTCGTCGCCCGCCACCTTCAGGGTGCCCCCTTCGTCGAACCAGGTGACGATGCCCAGCAGGTCGGCCTCGCCGATGCGCTCGTCCAGCGTGCGGCCGGCCGCGCGGCGGATCAGCTCGCGCGCCACCGTATCGCCTCCCTGCAGCTCGCCCTCGTATTCGAGCTCGAGCTTGCCGGTGATGGACGGCACGGCCGCGTAGACGTCGCTCACCCGCGGCACCACCTCGGTCTCGCCCGACGCCGCCACCCGCCGCTCGGCGTTCGAGACGGCGTTTTCCAGCACGCTGATGGGCAGCCGCTGGCTCACGCCCGAGCGGCGGTCCACCCGCTTGTCCTCCCGCGCCTCGAACGCGATGCGCTCGATCAGCTCCGTGATGAAGTCGGGGATCCGGAGCGGCCGGCCGCGGTCGGTCCACGCTTCCTGCGCCGTGATCGCCATCCCGAGCTCGATCGTGCGCGGGTAGTGCGTGATGATCTCCGAGCCGATGCGATCCTTGAGCGGCGTGATGATCTTGCCGCGTGCGGTGTAGTCCTCGGGATTGGCGGTGAAGGCCAGCAGGACGTCGAGCGGCAGGCGTACCGGATAGCCTTTGATCTGGACATCGCCTTCCTGCATGATGTTGAAGAGGCCGACCTGGACCTTGCCGCTGAGATCGGGCAGCTCGTTGATGGCAAAGATGCCGCGATTGGCGCGCGGCAGCAGCCCGAAATGCATCGTCAGCTCATCCGAGAGCAGGTGACCGCCGCGCGCGGCCTTGATGGGATCAAGATCGCCCACCAGGTCGGCGATAGTGACGTCCGGCGTGGCCAGCTTCTCGACGTAGCGCTGGGAGCGGCGCAGCCAGGCGATCGGCGTCGCGTCGCGGCACTCGGCGATGCGCTCGCGGGCAAACTTGGAGATCGGAGCGAACGGATCGTCGTTTACCTCGCTGCCGGCGACGACGGGAATCTCCTCGTCGAGGAAATCCACCAGAGCGCGGAGGAGGCGGCTCTTGGCCTGGCCGCGGAGCCCGAGCAGGATGAAGTGATGGCGCGCCAGCAGCGCGTTGATGAGCTGGGGCACCACGGTGTCGTCGTAACCCACGATGCCGGGCAGCAGGGGGCCGCCGGCCTCGAGGCGGGCGAGGAGATTGGTGCGCACCTCGGTTCGGACGCTTCGGCCGCGGAGCGGGGGCTCAGCCCAGCGGCTCTGCCGGAGGTCGCCCAGGGTGTGGAGGTGAGCCATTGACCATCCTTCCACGTTCATCAAGTCATTGCAAAGCAATGACTTCGGTTTTTGGTGCCGGGGCCGGGTCCGGTCCCCGGTGCCGCCGCGGCCAGCTCCGGGGCAAGTCCTGCCCCACCCGCCACTTACTTGACAAAACTCGCCGGGGCGGTAGTTTCGGCCCCAGTCTTGGTTTTCAGCGATGCCCCGGCTGAAATGGCGGGCAGCGTTCGGACGCCTGTGCCACCCTATCCCCTCGAAGGAGCAACGATGAAGAAGTTTGCGATTGCGGCGGTTATCGTGCTGGCGGCGTGTGGCACCAAGAAGGACACGGCGAACACGGCCGACACGACGATGATGACCCCGACCACGATGACGACGGACACGACCATGATGGCGCATGACACCATGATGGCGCGCGACAGCATGATGGCCCGCGACACGGCCACGATGAAGTAAGCGCGGCCCTCCGCGCGGTCTCGCCGGGTCCGGAGCGTTCGCGCTCCGGACCCGCGTGCGTTCAGGCGTCGAGCTCCGCGCCGCCGAATGGCAGTGCGACCACCGTGGCCGCGCGGCCACCCGCCTCCACCACATCGCCCGTCCCGATCTCGCGCCGCAGCAGCGCCAGCCCCAGCACCCGCCCATCGAGCGCGACGGTCGACCGCACACTGCCGACCTCCTTGCCGTCCCGCACGACGCCGCGTCCGGTCAGCGGCTCGACGTTGTTCCACCGGATGCCCCGCAGCTCGCGGTTGGCATGCCCCCGGAAATGGAGCCGCGCTACCGTCTCCTGGCCGGTGTAGCAGCCCTTGGTGTAGGACACGCCGCCGATGGCGTCGTACCGCACCTCCTGCGGCAGTGTCCGCCCGTCGATCTCATGGCCCAGCGCGGGCCAACCCGCCAGGATGCGCGCGACCTGCAGGTCGGTCCCGGATCCCACGCACGCGCCGGCTCGGCGCAGGGTGTCGACCGCAAACGTGATGGCCGGTGCCGGTCCGGCAATCAGGGCGGCAAAGGGCGCCTGCTCCGGCGCGAGCGCCACCAGCAGGCGGCCCTGGATCGTGTCCACGACCACCACGCGCCCCGCGGCCTCCGGCAGCGCGCCCAGGCCGGACTTGACCAGCATCTGGAACGCCTGCGCGCCGATGAGCCACGCCACGCGCGCGTCACCGGTCTGATCGGTGACGCGCGCCAGTCGTGGCGGGAGCTGGCGCTGGAAGAGATCGAGCGAAGCCTGGCGCGCATCCGCCGGCGCGATCAACGTGAAGCCGTCCGGCATGCGGGTGACCCAGTAGTCCACCACGATGGCGCCCTTGGGCGTCAGCAGCGCGCCGTACACCAGACTGTGATCGCCGGGCTGGGCCAGATCGTTGGTGAGGAGTCCCTGCAGGCACTGCAGCGCACCGCCGCCTTCCACCCGGAAGATCGCGGGATCGGTGACGACCACGAGCGCGCCGTGGCGGACACGGGCCAGACGCTCGTCGTCGAAGGCGATGTCGAGATCAGGCATCGGCCCACGGAAGCTGATCGGGGGCGCGGCCGCTGAGATCCGGCCACACGGCATCGGCATCGGCGAGCTCGTCTGCCGGGTGCGACGTGGTGAGCATGGCGCAGCGGAGGCCGGCCGCGCGCGCCGCATCCAGTCCGGGCCGGGAGTCCTCGATCACGACGCAACGGGCGGAGGCGACCCCAAGCGCCTCGAGCGCGCGGAGGTAGCCGGCCGGGTCCGGCTTGCACGCCGGCACGTCCTCGGCGGCCACGACGACGTCGAACTGCGCGCGCAGTCCCGCGACGCCGAGCATCAGGTCGATCTCCCGGCGCAGCGCGCCGGAGACGATGCCGAGCCGGTACCCCGCGGCGGCGGCGGCCCGTATGAAGTCGGCGGCGCCGGGTATCAGGGTCATGGCCCGGCGGACCGACCGTTCGTAGTGCGTGGCCTTCTGCTCGATGGCGGCGGTGATCGTACCGGCATCGGCCGGCCGGCCGGCGCCGGCAAGGCCGAAGCGGAAGCACTCGCGGTCGTCGAAGCCCAGGTAATCGCGGTAGTACGTCTCGCGGTCGAGCGGGACGCCGTGCTCGGCGAGCGTGATGATGAGCGCGTCGCAGTGCTGCGGCTCGTCGTCGATGATGACGCCGTTGAAATCGAACAGAATCGCACGTCCGCTGGCCATGCCCGGAATATACGCGGTTACGACGGGTGGGCGGCCGCGATCTCCCGTGGCGGCGCGTCGTAAACGCCGCCGATCCGGTATGAGCGGTCGAGCAGCTCCACCGGGTGCGCGACGCCGATGGGGAGCCCGGCGGCGAGGAGGCCGGCGCCGATCTGCATCAGACAGCCGGGGTTGCCGGTGATAACCAGCGCGGGACGCGGGACGGCGCCGGCCAGCTCGGCGATCTTGGCATCCAGTACGCGACGGGCCATGGCGGGGTGGAGCATCGAGTAGATGCCCGCGCTGCCGCAGCACTGTTCCGATCCCGGCAGGAGCCGGACCCTGAGCTCCGGGATGGCGCCGAGCACCACGAGCGGCGCGGCGCGCACTCCCTGTGCGTAGAGCAGATGACAGGGCGCGTCATACGCGACGTCGAGCGGCATGGCGCCGCCGGAGCGCGGCCCGGCGTCGGCGAGCAGCTCGCTCACGTCGCGCACGCGCGCGGCCATGGCCTCAGCGCGCTTCGTGCCCAGGAGGTGACCATAGTCCTTGAGGAGCGCACCGCAGCCCGCGCTGTTGACCACGATGAAATCGGCCCGTTCGGCCAGCGCGGCCACGTTCCGCGCGGCCAGCGCCCGCGCCGCCGCCGTGGCGCCCGCGTGCGCGTGCAGCGCGCCGCAGCACTCCTGGCCCGCCACCTCCACGACGCGGTAGCCGTTGGCCGTCAGCGTGTGCCGGGTGGCCTCGTGGACGTGCCGGAACAGCGTGTCCATGACGCAGCCGCGGAACAGCGCGACGGTGCCGCGCGAGGCGGGCCCATCGGCGCTGCCGCGGGCGTCCACGGCCACCTCAAGCGCGGGTGCGGTCGCCGCCAGCATGCCGAAGGCAAAACCGCCGGTCCCGCTTCCCGCGAGCCGGCGGGCAAGGCCGGTGCGCCGGAGCACTCCGGCCGCGCCGAAGACGGTGCGCCACAACGCCCGCCGCCGAAACATCTGAAGCACAAGCTGCGCGCGCATGCCGAGGCCGTTGGCGGCGGCCAGCAGCTCGCGCGCCGCTTCCAGGCCGCGGCCGTATCCCACGCCCGACGGGCATGCCGGTTCGCATCCGCGGCAGCCGAGGCAGGCGTCCAGGTGGTGCACGACGGCGGGATCGGCTGGGGGCAGCTCGCCGCGCTCGAGCGCCCGCATGAGCACGATGCGGCCGCGCGGACTGTCGGCTTCGTCGCCGGTGGCGAGATAGGTGGGACACGCGGGCAGGCAGAAACCGCAGTGCACGCAGGGATCGAGCGCCGCGAACGGCGAGGCGCGCCCGCTGGTATCAGGCGGTGTCGTCACCGTCAAGCGCAACGCGAAGCGAAAGATTGGGGTCGAACGTCTCGCGCAGCCGATCCACCAGTCGTCCCACGCCTTCGCGATAGGCCCCGAAGTGGCCCACGTTGTGGCGAAGCGGCCAGGGGGCGCGTTCGATCGTCATCGGGATTTCCCGCGCGGCCGCGATCCGCCGCACCGCGCGGAGCCGCTCGGCGGTGGCGTCGCCGGTCCAGCGCAGCATCCCGGCCGCAGCGCCGGCGGAGACCAGTCCCTCGTCCAGGTCGTGCGACACGAGATCGAGTGCCTCATCCAGTCCATCGGGCAGCACGCCGAGTCGCAGGGTGATCGGCCCGCCCAGCACTGCCCGCGCCGCCAGCGCCCAGAAGCCGGTGCTTCGCTCGGCCGGCAGCGGCTGCCAGGGCAGATCGGTGGCGCTCTGGAGATCCCGGGCACCGGCGAGCACGGCGGCATCGGTACCGGCAAAGCGGACCGCCAGGACCCACTCGGGCCCCGCCGCGAGTGCGGGCGAGAGCAACTCCGCGGCTATCGGCGCGATGCCGGATGCGGTGAATGCGCGCCCGGTAGCGGTCAGCCGGTCCCGGGGACCGCGGGCGAGCAGCGTCACGTCCGCGCGGGGAAGCGTGCGCAGCCGCACGTGGAGCTCGGTGATGACGCCAAAGCCGCCAAACCCGCCGACGTGCAGCTTGGTCAGGTCGTAGCCTGCGACGTTCTTGACCACGCGGCCGCCGGCATGCACGACGCGGCCGTCGCCGGTAGCAACGGTGCAGCCCACGATGTGATCGCGGACGGCGCCCGCGCCCAGCCGCAGCGGTCCCGCCGTGGCCGTGGCGACGACCGACCCCAGGCTTCGCTCCGGGCGACCCGGCGGATCCAGTGCGAGCCACATCCCGTCGTCGGCGAGCCGGCGGCGAACGGCATCCATCGGGGCGCCGGCCTGAATCGTGGCCATGAGATCGGCCGGGTTCACCGAGATCACCCGGTCGAGCCCGCGGGTGCTGAGGGCCAGGTCCGCCGGCGCGTCGGCCGGGAGCCAGGTGCCCTGACCCTCGAGCCGGATCTTCCAGCCCTCGTCGTGGGCCAGGCGGCAGACCAGTGCCGCGCTCTCGCTCGAATCGGGCGTCGCGCGCGGCAACCCGTCGGGGTCCCGCTCGACGCCGCTGGTGCCGAGCAGTGCGCGCAGCCGCACGAGCACAGCGCTCACCGGACGCCCCCCGCCGCCCACTCACGGCAGGTATGCAGCGGGAAGACCTTGTCCGGGTTGGCGCGGGTCTCGGGATCGAAGACGCGGCGGACCGCGCACATCGCGTCGAGCGTGGCCGGATCGAAGATCAGCGACATGTACTCGCGCTTGTCGGACCCGACGCCATGCTCACCGGTGATGGTGCCGCCGGCGCGCACGCAGGTCTCCATGATTTCGCGGCTCGCATCGCGGACCCGCTGAGACAAGCCGGCGTCCCGGCGGTCGAAGCTGATGTTGGGATGGAGATTGCCATCGCCGGCGTGGAACACGTTGCTGACCGTGAGCCCGTAGCGGGCGCCGATGGCGCCGATCTCATCGAGCACGTCGGGCAGGGCGGAGCGGGGCACCACCGCGTCCTGCACCGCCAGGTCGGGCGCCACGCGGCCCATGGCGCCGAACGCCTTCTTGCGGCCGTGCCAGAGGCGCGCCCGCTCCTCCGGGCTCCGCGCGGAGCGCACGGCGCGGGCGCCGTGCGACCGCAGCAGCAGCTCGACCGCGGCGGCCTCGCCGGCGACGGCGTCCGCGGCGCCGTCCAGCTCAACGAGCAGCACCGCCGCGGCATCGGTCGGGTAGCCTGCGGCGTAGATGGACGCTTCCACCGCCGCGACGCACGCCCGGTCCATCATCTCGAGTGCCGCCGGGACGACCCCGGATGCGATGATGGCGGACACCGCCTCGCCAGCCTGGCGCAGCACCATGAAATCGGCGAGCAGCGTGACGACGCTGGCCGGAATCGGCTGAAGCCGCAGCGTGATTTCGGTCGCGATGCCGAACATCCCTTCGCTCCCGACGAACAGGCCGACGAGATCGGGCCCCCATGCCTCGCCGGACGGGGAGCCGAGTCGCACGACCGTGGCATCGGGCAGGACCACCTCGAGCGCGGCGACATGGTTGGTGGTCACGCCGTACTTGAGGCAGTGGGGCCCGCCCGCGTTCTCGGCCACGTTGCCGCCGAGCGTGCACGCGGTCTGGCTGGAGGGATCCGGCATGTAGGCCAGGCCGAGGGGCCGCGCCGCGTCGGTGAGGCGGGCGTTGACGACGCCGGGTTCGACCACGGCGCGGCGGCGCGCCGGGTCGAGGTCGAGGATGCGGGTCAGTCGGGTGAGCGCGATGAGGACGGCATCCGATTCCGCGAGCGCACCACCGGAGAGCCCGGTGCCGGCGCCGCGCGCCACGAACGGCACGCGCGCGGCCGCCGCCGCACGCACGACGGCGATGACTTCCTCGCGGCTGCCCGGCAGGACCACGACGCCCGGGCGCGACTCGCGGGTGGGCAGACCGTCCATCATGTACGTGGCGAGCTCGGCGCCGCGGGTGCGGACCCAGCGCGGGCCGACGATCGCGCGGAGCGTATCCAGCAGCCCCGGGCTCACGCGCCGCCGTCCGAATCGGCCCGTTGTGCGCCCTTGCCGTTGGTGGTGGCGCGGACGTGGACTTCGGCCGCGGCCTCGACGACCGCGAGCGTCGCCGGGAGCAACTCGATCAGCGCGCGGACGCGCGCGCTGGTCGACCGGGTTTCGAGCAGGCGCTGCTTGATGCCGGCATCGACATCGAGCAGCACGGCGGCCTGGAACGACAGCGCCACCGGGTCGTCCGCGCCGGGCGGCTCCGGCTCGATGGCGATGTCCAGCCGCCGCAGGAGGTCCCGCTGGCGCGCGTGCAGATCGCCGAGCGCGGCCACCTCGTCCGGCTCCGGCTCGGTACCCGGCTCGTCGGCGAACTCATCGACCAGCGCGAGGAAGTACGGCGTGTCACCGTCGGGATAGCGGCGCACCATGAAGCGGGTGTCGCCGGTAAGCAGGATGTTCGAGCGGCCGTCGGGGAGGGCCTGCGATTCGCGCACGCGTCCCGCGCAGCCGATGGTGCCGGTCCCGGGGCGGGCGCCGGCGCGCGGCCCGGCCCCCGCCGGGCACAGGCCGATGCGCCGGTCGCCCGCCAGGACGTCGGCCAGCATCCGGCGATAGCGCGGCTCGAAGATGTGCAGCGGGAGCGAGACTCCGGGAAACAGCACGACATCGAGCGGGAACAGCGGGAGGAGAACGGCCATGCCCCAATCTACGCGAGGGCGGGCGTCGCCGCCCGCCCTCCGGACCTCAGTGCACCCGCGGCGCGTCCAGCGCGATCAGGCCGCGCCGCAGAACCGTTCGAGCAGGCGCACGTCCGGCGACTCGCGCAGCTTCTCGAACGCGCGCTCCCGGATCTGCCGGATGCGCTCGCGAGTCACGCCCAGCAGCTCGCCGATCTTCTCGAGCGTCAGCGCCTCAGAGCCTTCGTCGAGACCGTAGTAGAGGGAGAGAATCCTGCATTCGCGGGGGGTGAGGTGGCGGGTGAAGAGACGGTCGATGAACTCGCGCATCAGGCGGGCATCGGTCAGTTCCTCGATGTCAGCGCCGCCAGTGCCCGGCACCCGCTCGCCGAAGGTGGTGCCGCCCCGCTCCTGCCGTTCCACCGGGGCATCGAGCGACACCTCGGTCGTCGTCATGCGCCGGGCGGCCCGGATGCCGTCGGTGGTATCGCCCATCGCCATCGCCAGCTCCGCATCGGTGGCTTCCCGGCCCAGCTCCTGCGCCAGCAGACTCGCCACCCGCGACATCTTCACCAGGGCGGCGTTCTGGTTGAGCGGGATCCGCACCGTCCGGGTCTGCTCCGCCAGCGCCTTCAGCACCGCCTGCCGGACCCACCAGACCGCGTAGGAAATGAACTTGACGCCGTGTTCGGGATCGAACTTGCGGACCGCCTTGAGGAGGCCCTCATTGCCGATCGCGACCAGCTCCGAGAGGTCGAGTCCATGGCCCTGGTAGCGCTTGACGTAGGAGATGACGAATCGGAGGTTGGCCGTCACCAGTCGCTCGGCGGCCGCCGCATCACCGAGCTGCGCCAGCCGGGCCAGGCGGCGCTCCTCGTTGATGTCGGTGATCATCGGGAGCTTCTGAATGTCGTGCAGGTACTGGTCGAACGAGCCGGTGGGCGCGGAACGAATGGCCGGGCGAGCCTTCCCGGTGCGTACATGAGCCATGATCGACCCCAGCGCGAGTGGGTGTTGCGACGCGGACCTGCAGGCGTTCGGGGGCCCGTCGGGCCTGTGATGGGATGGCAGAATATGGGGAAAAACCGGCGTCACGTCAATAGAAATTGACTATCCACATCACAAATCGTTTGTGGTAAGACGGTTCGGGATTTTGTCCACTGCGGGGATCGCGCACCGGGGCGGGCCGTCCCGGGACGGGTGTGGCTTCGGCGCCGCTATTCTGCCGCGATTGCCGCGAGTGCGCCGCGGATCTCGGCCGGCCTGGCCGTCACCGTCCACTCGGTTCCGTCGCGATGCGGCTGACCGGGCGCGGCCAGCAGGGCAAACCGCGGGATCCCCTCCCGATTCTTCTTGTCCGTCGCCATTGCCGCCATCAGCGCGTCCGCGTCGAGGGCAGCGGGCACGATGACCGGCAGCCCCGCCGCATTGAGCGCCCGGCGAACCGCATCCGGCAGCGCCCGGTCGGCCACCCCCAGCCGCCGCGCCAGTTCCGCCTCAGCTATCAGCCCGAGGCCGACGGCGTGCCCGTGAGGGATGGCATAGCCGGAGACCTGTTCGAGCGCGTGCGCCACCGTGTGACCGGCGTTCAGCACCGCGCGGCGGCCCGCCTCCCGCTCGTCGCCTCCGACGATCGCGGCCTTGATCTCGACGCTCCGGCGGATGACCGTGGTCAGCCGGCCGGTCTCGCCAGCCAGCAGGGCATCGGCGTTGGCAATGAGCCATTCCAGGTGCGCCGCGTCCGCCACCAGCGCATGCTTGATCGCCTCGGCGAGGCCGGCGCGCCGCTCGCGCTCGGGCAAGGTGCGCAGAACCTCCGGATCGGTCAGCACCGCCACCGGAGGGTGGAAGGCGCCGACCAGGTTCTTGCCCATCGGCGTGTCCACGCCGGTCTTGCCGCCGATGGACGCGTCCACCATCGCGAGCAGCGTCGTCGGCACCTGCACCAGCGGCACGCCGCGGGCCAGCGTGGCGGCGACGAACCCGGCGAGATCACCCACGACGCCGCCGCCCAGCGCCACGATGCCGGTATCGCGACCAAACCCCGCCGCGAGCAGCCGGTCGGTCAGCCCGCTCCACGTCTCCCGCGTCTTCGATCGCTCGCCGGCGGGGAAGCTCAGGCGCTCGGCGGTGCCGGCGGCGCCGCCGTAGAGACGATCCACCGTCTCATCGCTGATGACGGCGTGGCGCGCCCCGGGCAGGTGTAGCGCGAGCAACTCCGGCAACCGGCCGATGAGCCCGGGCTCGATCAGCACCGGATAGCCGCCCCGCGCGTGGCGGACGACGATCACCATGTGACGTCGCCGATGCCGGCGCGGTGGTTGGCCTGCCGGGCAAGGGTGAACACCAGGTCCGAGAGCCGGTTCAGATAGACGATGAACAGATCGGGGACCGGCACCTCGTGCGCCAGGTGGATCACGCTGCGCTCGGCGCGGCGGCAGACGGTGCGGGCCAGGTGAAGCGCCGCGGCCTTGGACGTCCCCGCCGGCAGCACGAAGGCGCGCAGTGGCGGCAGCTCGGCCTCGGCCGCGTCGATCGCGGCTTCGAACGCGGCCACGCGGTCGGCCGAGAGGTCGGCCTTGGCGAGCGCCCTCGCGACCTTGTCCGGATCCGGCGTGGCAAGATGCCCGCCGATGGAAAAGAGGTCACGCTGAATGCCGGCGAGCAGATCGTCGAACAGCTCAGCGGGCGCCGTGGCGCGCGCGACACCGATGGCCGAGCTGAGCTCGTCTACGTCGCCGTAGGCGGCGACGCGGGGATGATCCTTGGCGACCCGGCCGCCGCCGAACAGGCCGGTCTCGCCCGCATCGCCGGTGCGCGTGTAGATCTTCATGGGCGGTCGTTCTCCGGTTGGGCGTGGATGCCGGAGAATAAGGGCGCCGCGATTATTATTGGAGGCTGCCGGCGGGCGCCGGTCGCCATCGGACATTCACGACGGAGAGGCCGTGGCCGAGCAGGAGATCAGGGACATCACGGTGATCGGCGGCGGCCCCACCGGGCTGTTCGCCGCGTTCTACGCCGGTATGCGCGGCGCGTCATGCCGCATCATCGACGCGCTGCCGGCGCTGGGCGGCCAGCTGATGGCGCTCTATCCCGAGAAGTACATCTTCGACGTCGCGGGCTTTCCCAAGGTGCTGGCCAAGGACCTCGTGCGGGACATGGTCGCGCAGGCGATGCAGTTTGGCGCGCCGGTCCATCTGGGCGAAACCGTCACCGGGCTGACCCGCGTCGAGGAAGATGGCATCGGCCAGTTCGTGCTCGAGACCAGCAGCGACGTCTTTCCGACCCGCACGATCATCATCGCCGCGGGGATCGGCGCGTTCGAGTCCCGGAAGCTGCCGCTGGACGGTGCCGAGCGGTGGGAAGGCCGGGGGCTCTATGACAAGGTGCTGGATCCGCGGGCGTTCGCCGGCCGGCGCGGGCTGCTGGTGGGCGGCGGAGATTCCGCGTTCGACTGGGCGGTGAATCTGCAGGGGATCGCCAGGTCGATCACGCTGATCCACCGCCGGGACCAGTTCCGGGCCCACGCGGCCACGGTGTCCCAGGTGGAGGCGCTGCAGCGGTGCGGCGCCTGCGAGGTGCGGACGTTCACCGAGGTCAAGGCGATCCACGGTGCCGACGCGATCGAACGGGTGACGCTCGTCCACGCCAAGACCCGCGACGAAACCGAGCTCGAGATCGACGCCGTGATCCCGCTGCTGGGCTTTCGTTCCGATCTCGGCGCCATCGAGGCGTGGGGCCTCGACACCGAGAAGGCCGATATCAAGGTGGACCAGGTCATGTCCACCAACGTGCCCGGGATCTACGCCGCCGGCGACATCACGTCGTATCCCGGCAAGCTGAAGCTGATCGCCACCGGCGTGGCGGAGGCGTGCATCGCGGTGAACAACGCGGTGCACCGCATCAATCCCAAGGACAAGGTCAACCCCGGCCACTCATCCAATCTCGCGATCTTTGGCCAGACGGACGACTGAGACGTTCGGCTGACGCCGGCGCGGCTACTTCCGCCGGCGGATCCGCTCGGTCTGCCGAGGACGCAGAAAGAACCGCAGCGCGGCCTGTCCCGCGGCCACCGCGTCGGTCTCCAGCCCCATGACGCCGCTCTTGGGCAAGTCGATTCCCACGCCGGTGCTTCCCGCGAGCAGCAGCGACGCCAGGTCCTCCAGAAACGGCGAGTGGCCCACGAGCGCCACCGTCGCATCGTCCGGCTGGTCGCCGATGCATTGGGCGATGGCGGCGACATCCGGCTCCGCGGCCAGCGCGGCACATTCGGTCGCGTCAATATCGAGGCCCAGCTCGTCGATCATGATGTCCGCCGTCTGCATGGCACGCACCCAGGGGCTGGTCAGCATCAATCCCGGTTCGAGGTCGAGGCGCGCCAGCGTCCGACTCATCCGGGCATGTGTCGCGCGGCCGGCGTTGGTGAGCGGTCGGAGCCGGTCGTCGGGCCAGCGTTCCGCATCGCGCTCGGGGGCGCGTGCATGGCGGATCAGGAGCAGCAGCATGATCTCTCTCCTACTGGCCCATCTGCACGACAATGCTGTCGAGCTGGGCCAGGATTGTCCGACTGGGCAGCGTGTGGTGGTTGGCCTGCACCGAAAATGTCAGGACGCGTCCGCTGGGCAGCTCGATGTAGCCCGAAATCGTATTCACGCGCGAGATGCTGCCGGTCTTGGCACGCACCCGGCCTTCGAGCGGCGTGCCGATGAAGCGGTTGCGCAATGATCCGCGCGCGCCGGCGTGCGGCAGGGCCGCCCGGAACGTCTCGAAGCGCGGATGATGGCGAATGAACCGCAGGATCTGGGTGAACGCCAGCGGGCTCACCAGATTGTTGGCCGAGAGGCCGGATCCGTCGGTGACGGCGAACTGCGTCGAATCCACGCCGACCGAGTCGATCAGGAACCGCCGCTCCACTCGCAGCCCCTCCGCCCACGATCCGGCCTGGCCAAACTGCTTCCCGAGCTGCTTCAGCGTCATCTCGGCAAACCAGTTCTGGCTGGTGTTGAGGATCGGAAAGATCCAGTCGCGCAGCGGCCGGGAGGTGATATCCGCCAGCGGCGCGGTGCTGCGCGCGGCGCGATAGAGCATGGAGTCGGTGGTGGACCGCGTCGTGCCGGTGACGGAAATGCCCGCCTGGGCCAGCGCCGCGCGGAGCGCCTGCGCGGCGTAGAGATCGGGATCGGGTAGCGCGAAATAGTCGGTGCCGCCGCGCCCGCCGAGCGCGGCGGTGCCCTCGGCCCAGAGATCGAGCGTGCCGGGTCGGCGATAGATCCGGTCGCCGATATCATTGGGCCCGCCCAGCGGCGCCGTGTGGGTCCGGTTCTCCAGGGTGACGCCGCTGAAGTCCGGCTTGATGGCGATCGTCGCCGGCGCGCCGACGCTCAGGCCCGGCTTCCAGGTGATGTCGATGCTGTTGTCGTTGAAGCCGAGGGCGGAGACCGGGGCGGCGTACCACCAGTTGAGGTCGTAGACGTTCCAGCTCCCGCGAACGGTCTCACCGGCGAAGTAGCTGCCGTCTCCCACCAGATCACCCTCGACGATGCGGATACCACCGGCCTTCAACGATTCGGCGAGCTGGCGGATGCGGGTGCTGGGATCGGTGTCGCACGCCCCAGGACCCGTGGTATCCACGGCGTAGCAGCGCGCGCCGAACGTTGGGTCGCCCCGGCCGTACAGCACGAGGTCCCCGTGCAGAATGCTGTCGGCCACCGGTCCCGCGCCGTAGACGCTGGTCTTGACGGTAAAGTCCGGCGGCAGGAGGGCGGAGGCAACGGCGGTCACCAGGATCTTGGTGTTGCTGGCCGGGATGAAGAGGTGATCGGCATTGCGCCCGTAGAGCAGCTTGCCGTGTTCGTCCACCAGCGCCACGCCCCAGAGCAGACGGTTAAACGGCGCCGCATCGAGCCGCGCGTCCAGCCGCCGCGCAAGCGACTGCGCGCCCAGCGCAGAGGTGCCGACGAGCGGGATGCAGCACAGCGCCGCCAGGGTCAGGCTCCCGAGCGCGTGCCGGGCCCGCGCTCGGCGCAACGGGGAGCGACCGTTACTCATACGCGACCCGCGGATCCACTTTGGCATAGACGATGTCCGTCAGCAGGTTGACGATCACGAACACGAGACTGAGGAACAGGATGCTGCCCTGGACCGCGGGCAGGTCCCGCTTTTCGATGGCCGTCAGCACGTAGCGACCCACGCCGGGCCAGGAAAAAATCGTTTCGGTGAGGATGGACCCGGTCAGGTAGCTGCCGAAGTCGAGGCCGAGTACCGTGACGACCGGCAGCAGCGCGTTGCGGAGCGCATGGCGCAGCACGACGCGGCGCTCGCCGAGTCCCTTGGCGCGCGCGGTCCGCACAAAGTCGCTCCGCAGCACCTCCTGCATCGCCGCGCGGGTCATGCGCGACAGGAACGCGATTGACCGCATGCCGAGGGTGATGGCGGGCAGAATGAGGAAGACGAAGCCGCCGGAGCCGGACGGCGGCAGCCACCGCAGCGACACGGCAAAGACCAGGATCAGCAGCAGTCCGACCCAGTAGACCGGAAACGACACGCCGGCATAGGCGACCAGCGTGCCGACGCGGTCCAGCCACGACCCGGGGCGCCACGCGCCGTAGACACCGAACGCCACGCCCACCATCGTCGCGAACAGCATCGCGGAGCCGGCGAGGCGGAGGGTGGCGGGGAAGCGCTCGATCAGATCGCGGATGATGGGACGCTGGGTAATGTAGGAACGGCCCAGGTCGCCGCGGAGGACGCCGCCGGCATAGTGGACAAACTGGACTGGCAGCGGGTCATCCAGGTGCAGCTCGGCGCGGAGCCGCGCCAGCGTCGCGGGGTCGGCCCGCTCGCCCACCATCGCCTGGACCGGATCGCCCGGGGCGACGTACAGCAGCAGGAAGGTCACCACGAGGACGCCGAACAGCGTCGGCACCAGCAGGGCCAGCCGGACCGCCAGGAAGCGTCTCACCGGGTCAATCGGGCCTCGGTCCAGCGCTGGCCGGTGAAGACGGCCGGAATGCGCCACCCCACCAGCTCCGGCCGCGCGGCCCACATGTCGATCGGGAACCAGAGAAAGATCCACGGTGCCTGATCGAAGATGCGGGCATCCGCCTGGCGGGCGAGCGCGGCCTTCTCCGTCTCATCCGTGGTGGTGCGGAGCCGGATGACCAGCGAGTCGAGGACCGGATCGCTGAGAAAGGCATAGTTGCCGCCCGGGCCCTTGTTCTTCGAGTGGAAGAGCGGGTAGGTGAAATTCTCCGGATCCGGATAGTCGGCGTACCAGTCGCCTAGGTAGAGATCGGCTTCGCCATTGCGAACGGCGGCGCGCACCGTCGGCGCATCGCGCTCCAGGATCTCGACCTTGATGCCGAGGCGCGCGAGATCCTGCTGCACCGACTGCGCGATGCGCGCCAGCTCCGGCCGTTGCGAACGCCAGAGCGTGAGCGAGAAGCCCTTGGCGTACCCGGCCGCGGCCAGGAGCCGCCCGGCACCGTCGACATCGTGCGGGTAGGGCGCGCGGGTCGAGTCGTAGCCGGCGATGCCGGGCGGAATGGAGCCGGCCGCCCGGACCCCGCGGTCCGACTCGATGGTGGACAGCATGGTGCCGACGTCCACCGCCATGTTGAGCGCGCGGCGGACCCGGACGTCCTTCAGCGGACCATGCGTCGTGTTGATGGCGATGTAGAGGTCGCGAATGGTGGGCCGCCGCTGGATTTCCGCCTTGTGCTTCTCCTCCCACAGCCGGGTTTCACTGAACGGGATCTCGACGACGCTGAGCCGGCCCGATTCGTATTCGGCTGCCTGGGTCAGCGCCTCCGGGATGATCCGGATTCGCAGCGTATCCGACTTGGGGGCGCCGCCCCAGTAGCCCGCGTTCCGGGCCAGCACGATGGCATCGTCGTGCGACCAACTTACGAACGTCCAGGGTCCGCTGCCCACCGGGTGCTGGGCAAAGTCGGCCGGGGTGGGCGTCGGCACGACGGCGGCGACCGGCATGGCGAGGAACTTGGGAAAGATGTTGAGCGGCTCGACGAGGGTGAAGGCGATGGTCGAGTCGTCGGGGACGGCGATGCCGGGGACGTCGGGGGCCTGCCCGGCCGCATAGATGCTGGCGCCGACGATCGGCAGCAGCGGCCACTGGCGGCCGCCCCGGCTGCCGGGCGCCAGCGCCCGCAGAATGGACGCCCGGGCATCCCGCGCGGTGATCCGGCGTCCGCCCGGAAATGTGGCGTCAGTCCGCAGATGGAAGGTATAGGTGCGGCCGGACGAGTCGGCTTCCCAGCGGGTGGCGAGCGACGGCACCAGGTTCCCGTCGATGTCGAAGCGCACCAGGTTGTCGAACAGCGTCGCCACCACCTCGCCCGATTGCACGTCGGTGGACAGGGCCGGATCCAGGGTCTGCGGATCGGCAGTCAGGTAGTACTGGAGCGTGGACCCGGCGCCGTGCTCGGGACCCCCACAGCCGGTCGTTCCGGCAGCGATCGCGGCGACGGCGAGGAGGGCGCGAGTGAGCAGAAGTCGTCGCATGCGGGGCCGGGGGGAATGGGATGGCGTCATAGAAGTTGACAGCGTGGCCTAACGTGGTGAAACTACCCGTCTTACGAAGTGGCGTCAATCGCGGGTCCGCCGGGCGGGCTCGAGCGACCCAGTGTACGGAGCGTCCCATTTTCATGCACCCGCTCTCCGGCGGATCCGAGTGCCGTTGAACTTCCATCGCCGGGCCGGCCGCCTGGTGCTTCTGGCCGCGCTGGCACTGCCGGCGCGCGCCCAGGCGCAGATCGGCGCCGCGCCGGTCATCCGCGCGCTCAAGTGGAAGGGCAACAAGTCCATCGGCACGACCGTGCTGGAAAATGCGATTGCCACGACCAACTCCAGCTTCTTTGCCCGCCAGGCGCCGTTCAGCTGGCTGGGCTTTCTGGGCGAGAAGCGCTACCTCGACGACACCGATTTCCAGCGTGACGTCCTGCGCGTGGGCGTGCTGTACAAGCTCAGCGGCTTTCCCGACGTGCAGGTGGACACGATGGTGCGCCGGGCGCCGGGGAGCGTCTGGATCACTTTCGTGATTACCGAGGGTGCCCCGATCCGGGTCGACTCGCTGGCGATGTCCGGGCTCGACTCGCTGCCGGCCGCGCTGCAGAAGTCCGTCACCGTGGACCTGCCGCTCCGGGCCGGCGACATCTTCAACCGCATGCTCATGCGGGCCGCCGCGGACACGATGGCGCGCCGGCTCCGCGACCGCGGGTATCCGTCGGCCGACGTCTTCATCAGCTTCCTCAGCCATCACGAAAGCAAGACCGCCGAGGTGACGCTCAATGCGGTGCCGGGCGTCCGCGCCGTCGTGGGAGTGGTGCGGGTCGAGGGGAACCAGAAGATCGACTCGGGCTCGGTGGTGCGGCTGATGGAGGCGCGCCCGGGCCGCCTCTATTCCCAGGAGGACCTGTACGCCAGTCAGCGGAACCTGTACAACTCGGACCACTTCCGCCTGGCATCCGTGACGATCGACACGACGCAGTTCGAGGTGGGGGACGATTCGGTGCCGCTGCTGGTCCGGGTGACCGAGAGCCCGCCGTTCCGGGCCCGCGCCGGACTGGGGTACGGCACCAGTGACTGCGTGCGCGCCAACAGCGGGCTCACGGTCCGGAACTTTCTGGGCCACGCACGCCTGCTGGACATCACCGGCGGCGTCTCGAAGGTGGGCACCGGTGCGCCGCTGGATTGGGGATTTGCCAACGGGATTTGCTCGCCGCTCAAGGACGATTCGATCGGCTCGCGCCGGCTCAACTACAATCTGACGACATCGATGCGGCGGCCCGCGTTCCGGTCGCCCAACAACACGCTCATTCTGAGCGCCTACGCCGAACGGCGCTCGGAGTTCAAGGTCTATCAGCGCACCGAGCAGGGTGTGAGCGTGAGTCTCGCCCGGGAGTCGCCGCGGCGGCGGCTGCCGCTGAGTCTGACCTACACGCTGGCGCTCGGGCACACCGACGCAACGGCGGCGAGCTTCTGCGCGTTCCTCAACGCCTGCGACCCGGCCGACGTGGACCGCCTGAGCCAGCGAATCCGCCAGGCGACGCTCACCGGCTCGATCAGCATCCCGCGCGCCAACAGCCCGATCGACCCCACCCGCGGGTACGTGGCGTCGGCGCAGGTGGCGGTGGCTTCGCGGTTCCTCGGCTCGTCGTCGCTGATCCAGTTCAGCCGGGCGGTGGTGGACTACAGCTCGTACCACCCGGTCTCGAGGAATACGGTCTTCGCGTGGCACCTGCGGGCCGGCGCCATCGTCGCGCCCAGCCAGCCCATCGGCGGCGGGGTCAATCCGTACGTCCCGCCGGAGCAGCGGTTCTATGGTGGTGGACCGAATGACGTCCGGGGCTACCAGCGCAACGAACTGGGGCCGGTGGTGTACGTCGCCAACCGGCGCCTGGTGGATGCGGTCGGCGTGAGCGGCCTGGCCGCCACGCCGGACTCGGTGCGAGTGGTGGCCACCGGCGGCAACATGCTGGCGGTGGCCAACGCCGAGCTGCGGCTGCCGTCGCCGTTCTTCAAGGACCGGATGCGGCTGGCGGTGTTCGTGGATGCCGGGAGCGTCTGGCAGCGGGGGCATACCGACGTGGCATCGGCCAGACTCCGGATCACGCCAGGCATCGGCCTGCGGATTGCCACGCCGCTGGGGCCGGCCCGGTTCGACATCGCCTACAATCCGTACAAGCTGCCGCGCGGCACGCTGTACGTGCTCAACCCCGACGGCAGCGTGAACATCCTGCCGGACGCACTCCAGCTCGACCGCCACCGCAAGATCACGATCCACTTTGCGGTGGGACAGCCCTTCTAATGCGCCGCCCGGTCGCGCGGTTCGTCTTCGTCTTTCTGTTCGGCACGCTCGCCACGCTGCTGGGCATCGTGACGTCGCTGACGCTCACGCCGCCCGGTCGGGCGCTGCTGGCGCGCGCCGTCGCGGACGAGCTCAACCGTGTGGTCCACGGCACGGTCGAGGTCGGGTCGATCTCGGGCTCGTTTCTCTATGACCTCACCTTCGAACGGCTGGTGGTCCGCGATTCCGAAGGGGTGCTGCTGGCCGATCTGCCCCGGCTGCGGGTGACGTACCGGCTGCCCAATCTCATCCGCGGCAACATCATCCTCGGCTCCATCCAGGTGGACCGCCCGGTGCTGCAGCTCATCAAGCACCGAAACGGGCGGATGAATTATGAGGACGTGCTGGGGCTGGGCCAGGGGCCCACGGGGACCTCGTCGCCACTCATCATGTTCAACAACGTACGGGTAACCGATGGCACGCTGCGCATTGCGCTGCCGTGGAACCCGCCCCGGGACGCGACCGCGGCCCAGCGGGATTCCGCGTTGGCGGCTGACCGTGCGCGCCCCGGCCGGCTGATCGAGGAGAGCCGCGAGGGGCTCCGCCGGGTGATCCGGCTGGATGACCTCACCACGGTCCTGTCCACCCTCCAGATCAGCACGCCGGATCACCAGCCGTTTACCATCGATCTCGATTCGCTGGCCACCCGGGTCAACGATCCCGGCATCACCCTGACCGACGCGGCCGGCCGGCTGCGATTCCACGGCGACAGTGTCGTGTTCAGCCTCCGTCGCGGCGCGATGCCCAACTCGGAGTTCAGCGGCGGCGGCGCGGTGACCTGGCCCAGTGACACCGTGCTGTTCAATTTCCAGATCGAAGCGCCGCGCGTCAGTCTGACGGACCTGCGGTGGGTCTCGCCGGCGTTTCCGGCCATGCGCGGCAGCGGCACCATCTCGGCCAGGTCGGAGAGCGGCCGGCTCACGGCGTACACGCTTCGGAACCTCCACCTGCGCGAGGGCGCGCAGCGAGTGGACGGTGAGCTGGTGGCGCTCGACGACAAGATCCGGGGCCTTGGCGTCCGCGACATGAACGTCACACTCGCCAACCTCGACCTCGATGCGGTGCGCGCCTACGTGGACTCGCTGCCGTTCTTCGGCACGCTGAGCGGCAAGCTGCAGGGGACCGGCTATCTGCTGGAGCGGCTCCACCTGAACGTGGACTGGGCATTCGCGGACGCGCGGGTGGAGGGAAACCCGGTCAGCTACATCACCGCCGACGGCACGGTGGGATTCGACAAGCGGAGCGGGCTCACGTTCTATGGCGTGAACGTGCGCCGCTCGGACATCGACCTGGGGACCGCCCGTCGGCTGGCGCCGGCGGTGGTGGTGCCGGGCCGGCTGGAAGCGCAAGGCACGCTCAACGGGCCGCTGCGCAACGTCACCTTCGTCGGGAGCGCGCTGCAGCACGACGGCGATCGCCCGGCCAGCATCGCGCGCGGCACCGTCCATCTGGACACCCGCGGCACGGTGCTGGGCCTGGACACCGACCTGGAGCTCGACCCGCTCTCGTTCGAGGGGATCCGGCGCGGATTTCCCGGACTCCATACGGAGGGCGAGGTCCGCGGGCACCTGCGGATGGCCGGCACGCTCGAACACGCGGCGGTGGATGCCACGCTGGTGGGCCAGATCGGCTCGGTCGAGCTGCATGGCGGCATGACCCTGCTGCCGCCGAAACTGGGCGCGCAGGACCTGCATATCGCCTTCACCCGCCTGGATCTGGCCGCGCTTCGGGGCAGCGGACCCACGACGCGGCTCAACGGTGCGCTCACGGCAACGGGCACGGTGGACAGCCTGACCGCGCCCGAAGGGCAGCTCGAGCTCGCGCTCCGCCGGAGCCGGATCCGCGAGTGGACCATCGACACCCTGTACAGCCGGGTCGCCGTCGTGGACAGCGTCATCACGCTCGACACGCTGTACACCGAGTGGAAGGGCGCCGTTGCCAGCGGGTCGGGCACGCTGGGCTGGGCCCGCCCGCACGACGGCACGATCACCCTCCGCCTCGCAGCCGACAGTCTGACCGCGTTCGATTCGCTGGCGCTGGCACTCACCGGCCAGACCCGCAACACCGCGCGGAGGGAGCAGCGGGTCCTGGCCGGCGCGGCCACCGCGCGCGTGGCCATCGCGGGCAGCCTCGACACGCTCCGGGTCAACGGCGTGTTCGGCGTCCACGGCTTCGAGTTCCAGGGGTTGCGCTCGCCGTCCGACTCGGGGACCATCCGCTACACCGGCGGCGCCGCTCCGGCGTTTGCTGCGGCACTGCGCGGCGATTCCATCACGGTGTATACCGACACGCTGCTCAAGAGTGCGTGGCAGTTTCACAGCACGTCGGTGGCCGTCTCCGGCCGGCCGGACTCGCTGGCCTGGTCGCTGGGTACCGGCGTGGGCGGCATCTCGCGGGTGGACGGCACCGGGCGCTGGGTCCGGCGTGACAGCGCCACCGTGCTCGCAATCGACACGCTCGCGCTCGACCTGCCGACCCGGAGCTGGCGGCTGGAGGCGCCCGCCAGCGTTGCGCTCGGCGATTCCGCGCCGACGCTGACCCCGGCGCGCATCGTCGCCGCCGACGGGTCGGGCGCCCTCGAGGTGGGCGGCCGGCTGCCGAGAGGGGGCGCGGGCGATCTCACAATCCGCGGCTTTGGCCTCGACCTGGCCGACATCTACGACCTCATGAGCCGGGACACCGGCGGCATCGCCGGCACCGTCGGGATGGATTTTCATGTCGCCGGCACGGCCCGCGAGCCGACGCTCCACGGCACCGCATGGATGGCGGACGCCCGCTTTGCGGACGCCTACATGCCGTACGTCCGCGTCGCGGTGGATTACGCCAAGGCTCACTTCGACGGTGAGCTCAGGATGTGGCGCACCGGGCAGCCCGTGCTGCAGGTGGACGCGCACCTGCCCGTGGACCTGGGGCTCCAGGGTGTGACCCAGCGGCAGCTCGACGGACCGATCAGTCTCCGGGCCCATGCCGACAGTCTCGATCTTGGCATCATCGAGGCCTTCACGTCGGGGGTCCAGAACGCGTCCGGCGCCCTCAGTGCGGACGTCCGGGTGGTGGGCACCTGGAAGGATCCCGACCTGGCGGGCTATCTCACGCTGGCCAACGGCGCGATGGACATTGCGGCGCTCGGCGTCCGGTACGATTCGATCAGCGGGCGCACCGAGTTTGCGGGCGACTCGGCGGATGTGCAGCATCTCGTCATCGCGGGCGGCGGCGGTACGCTCGACGTGCACGGCTCGATCAATTTCGAGGAGCTGACCCGGCCGGTGCTTGCGCTCCACATGGACGCGCGCGGCTTCCACGCCATCGACCAGCGCAACTTCCTCAAGCTGTACGCCTCGGGGCACTTCAATCTGGACGGTCCGTTCTACGGCGCCACGTTCAGCGGAAGCGGCACCGCCGACGAGGGCGCGCTCTACTTTGCCGACCTGCTCAACAAGCGGGTGATCGACCTCGAGGATCCGACGACCATCGACCTCGTGGACACCACGATCGTGCGCCGGCGCGGCCTGGGGCAGGGATTCAGCAGCCGGTTCATGGAGGAGCTCAAGGTCAGCGACTTTGCGCTGACCATGGGCAGCGAGTTCTGGCTCCGCTCCACCGAGGCCAACATCCAGCTTCAGGGTGACGTCCGGGTCAACAAGCGGCTGCGCGAGTACCGCATCGACGGCGTGCTCGAAACTCCGCGCGGGACCTACACGCTCAAGATCGGGCCGGTGAGCCGGGACTTCGACGTGACCAAGGGAAGCGTCCAGTACTTCGGGACCCCGGATCTGAACGCCAAGCTGGACATCGAGGCGCAACACGTGGTGCACGCGGCCAACGGCCTCGATGTGCCCGTCGTGGCCAAGATCACCGGGACGCTGCTGCGGCCGCAGCTGGCGCTTTCGAGCGGTCCCAACATCCGGCCGCCGCTGCCGGAAGTCGATCTGGTGTCGTACCTGATCCTCGGCGTGCCGGCCAGCCAGGCGCAGGGAATCCAGCAGAACGCCGTGCAGAACGCGGCGTCGATCCTGACGAGCGCCGTCTCGAGCGACCTCGAGCGCGCGCTTGTGTCGGACGTCGGGTTGCCGGTGGACCTCCTGGAAATCCGGCCGGCGCTGGCCGGCGGGACGGTGGCCGGCGGCAGCATCACCCAGCTCGCGGCGGGCTGGCAGATCGGGCCCAAGCTGTTCTTCCGACTCAATGCGGGCTTCTGCAACAATCAGTTCAGCTTCGGCTCCAACAACCTCGGCGCGAGCGTGGACTTCCGGTTCGGGCGCGCGTGGAAACTGCAGGCCAGCGTCGAGCCGACGTTCCAGACCTGCCGCGCCACCGGCGTCTCGTCGGGGTATGGGCTGACCGCGGCGTATCAGATCGGGTTCGACGTCCTGTGGGACCGGGAGTTCTGATGGCGCGCGCCCTGCTGATCACCAACCCGGCGGCCGCCCGGACCCGTCCGCTCGCTGTGCAGGCCATACTCGACACCTTTCGCGGTGCGGGCTGGAGCCTCGAGCTGAGCGCGACCGAAGGGCCGGGCGACGCGCGCCGCTTTGCCGCCGAAGGCGTGGCGGCCGGGATGGATCTGGTCGCGGTCTTCGGCGGCGACGGTACCACGATGCAGGCGGCGTCATCGCTGGTGGGCACCGAGGTGCCGCTCGGTGTGATTCCCGGCGGGACCGGGAATCTGCTGGCCGGCAACCTGCGCATTCCGACCTCGCCGGTGCGCGCGGTGCGCTCGCTGCTCGACGGTCACCCGCGGCCGTTCGACCTGGGTCGCGTCGAACGCGAGGACGGTGCGCATTTCTTTGCGGTGGCGTGCGGTGCGGGCTACGATGCGCGGGTCATGGCCGGCACCCCGGCCGACCTCAAGCGGCGCTGGAAGATCCTGGCGTACATCGCGACGACGTTCCGGCTGCTGGGCGAGCTGCGCACCGCCCACCATCGCATCACCGTGGACGGGGTTGCATTCGAGGCCGAGGCGGCGATGGTGCTCGTCGCCAACTGCGGCGAGGTGATCCCGCCCTATATCCGGCTCCGCTCGGGCATCCGGCCCGACGACGGCGAGCTGGACGTCATCGTGATCCGGGCCAGCAATCTCCGCGAGAGCGTGCGCGCGGTATGGCACCTGCTGCGGGAAACCGGCGGCGGGCCCGCGGGCTGCATCGCCTATGCCCGCGGCCGGGAGATAGCCGTCGTATCCGATCCGGCGGAGCCGGTCCAGCTCGATGGCGAGCCGGGCGGCTCCACGCCGTTCGCTGCGAGCGTGGTGCCGGGCGCCATTCGCATCATGGTCGCGTAGTCCTTCGTTCACCGCCTGTTCCGGGAGTCCCCGATGGCCGATTCCGTTCTGCTGATCGACGACGACGTGGATGTGCTCCGCTCGATCGGCAACTATTTCGAGCGCCTGGGCTACGAGGTGACCCGGGAACTCAGCGGCGAGGCGGGGCTGGCCACCTTCGACCGGGTGCGGCCCGAGGTGGTCATCCTCGATATCCGCCTGCCGGGGATGGACGGACTCGAGGTGCTCGAGCACCTGCGCCAGCGCGACGCCGCCGTCATCCTCCTCACCGGGCAGAGCGACGTTGCCACGGCGGTCCGCGCCATGCAGCTCGGCGCGGAAAACTTCCTCACCAAGCCGGTGGACATGGCGCACCTGGCCGCCGCCGCGGCACGCGTCGCCGACAAGGTGCGGCTCCGCCGGGTCAACGAGACGCTATTCAGCCAGTCCACCTCGCCGCACGGTCTCGAGTCGCTCGGCACGTCGGGTCCGATGCAGGAGCTGGCCCACCAGGTGGGCCTCCTGGCCCAGAGCGAGCGCACCACGGTGCTGCTGGCCGGCGAGAGCGGCACCGGCAAGGGCTGGGTGGCGCGGCTGATTCACGATCTCGGCCCGCGGGCCAAGGAGCCGTTCGTCGAGGTGAACTGCGCCGGGCTCAACGCCACCTTCCTCGACAGCGAGCTGTTCGGTCACGAGAAGGGCGCGTTCACCGACGCCAAGGACCGCAAGCAGGGGCTGTTCGAGATTGCCGACCGGGGGACCATTCTGCTCGACGAGATCGGCGATCTCGCGCCCGAGCTCCAGCCCAAGCTGCTCAAGGTGCTCGAGACCAAGACGTTCCGGCGGCTGGGCGGCACCCGCGAGATCACGGTGGATGTCCGCCTCATCGCGGCCACCAACCGCGACCTCGCCGCGGAGGTCGAGGCCGGACGGTTCCGCGAGGACCTCTACTACCGCCTGAGCGTCATGCCGCTGAGCCTGCCCGCCGTCCGCGACCGGCCGCGCGAGGATCGGCTCGCGCTCATCCAGCGGATTCTGGGTGATCTCCAGAAGGCGCTGCCGGACGGGCCCGACAACGTGAGCTCGGAGGCGCTGGAGCGGCTGCTGGCGTATCCGTGGCCGGGCAACGTGCGTGAGATGCGCAACGTCCTTGAGCGCGCGCTCATCCTCGGGCGCGGCCAGCCGGCCATCAACGTCGAGCACCTGCCGGGCGAGTTCCGCGCGCGACCCGGGGTCGGCGATCGGCGCCACACGCCGCTCAGTCTGGACGATCTCGAGCGCCAGCACATCGAGCGTACGCTCAAGCACCACTCGGGCAACCGCACCCGCGCCGCGGCCGAGCTCGGGATCTCTCGCGCCACGCTGATCAACAAGATCAAACGGTACACCCTTTCGGGGTGAGGGCTTCATGACCGATACCGACAAGCATGATTCGATGCAGTGCCGCGCCTGCGGCCGCGAGGAGCGCGCCTCCGAGGGCTATCCATGTGCCAACTGCGGGACGTTCATCTGCCTCATCTGCACGTTCCGGGGCGTGACGCTGTGCGCCAGATGCCAGGCGGCGGCGGCCCCACCCCCGGCGTCGCCGTGAGCGGCGTGATCGGCCAGGCGGCGATCACGCCGGTGCTGGCCGCAGCCAGCGTGCGCGCCGAACAGGTGACGCAGCTCGTGATGGGGGAAACCGCCGTCGTGCGTGAGCGGACCGGCGACTGGATCCGGATTACCACCGCCGCGGATGCCTATGACGGCTGGGTGCACCGGGGCTATGTGCGCATGGTCCCGGCGGCGGACGCCGAGACGTGGCGCGCGGAGGCACGCGTCTGGTGGGAGGGTGGCGTGCTCGTGACCGACGACGGCACGGTCACCGTCCCGTTGCGCGCCAGACTTCGGCTCGCGGGCGAGGCGGTGCGCCTTCCCGATGGCCGGACCGCCCACCCGGGCGCCCTGGAGCCCCGCACGAGCGACGCCGTGGCGCTCGACGCACGACGCACCGCGCCGGCCTGGTGGGCGCTCGAACGCTTCCGCGGCGCGCCGTACCTCTGGGGCGGGCTCACGCCATGGGGTGTGGACTGCTCGGGACTGGTGCAGACCACCCACCTCGCCCGCGGGACGGTGCTGCCGCGCGATGCCTCCCGCCAGATCGAAGTCGGTGCGGCTGTGGCGCTCGACGCCATTCAGCCGGGTGACCTGCTGTTCTTTCACGGCGAGGGCAGCGCGGTCATCACCCACGTGGCCTTTGCGGCGGATGGTGATTCGATCGTCCATTCGACCATCGCCTGCGGCGGCGTGGTGCATGAGCCGTTCACCGCCGGCACCCGCGCGGGCGATGCGCTGCGGCCGCGGCTCGTCGCGGCGCGCCGCCTCGCGGCGGAGCCGGCCGCATGACGAAGCGCAAGCTCGTCCTGTTCGATATCGACGGCACCATCCTGCTCACGGCCGGCGCCGGCCGCCGCGCGATCACGGCGGCGCTGACCGAGCAGGTGGGACGGGCGCACGAATTTGCCGGCGTCCGCTTTGACGGCAAGACCGACCCGCAGATCGTGGCGGAGCTGCTCGATGCCGCGGGGCATGCGGGCCCGCACGAGGCGGAACGCATCGAGTCGCTCTGCCGGCGCTACGTGGTGCTGCTCGAGGCCGAGCTTGCCGCGCCGGACACCGCCACGACGGTCATGCCCGGCGTGCCGGCGCTGCTCGATCACCTCGACGCGGATGCGACGGTGCTGCTGGGCCTCCTCACCGGCAATGTCGCGCCTGGCGCGGCGCTCAAGCTGCGGGCCGGCGGCCTCGACCCCTCGCGGTTCGTCGTCGGCGCGTACGGCAGCGACTCGGCCCACCGTCCAGAGCTGCCCGCCATCGCGGCCGCCCGCGCGGCCAACTACTTTGGCCGCCAACCCGCGGGTCATGAGATCGTGATCATCGGCGATACGCCGGCCGACATTGCCTGCGGCGCGCCGGTGGGCGCCCGCACCATCGGCGTGGCGACCGGCGCCTACTCGACGGCGGATCTCGCCGCGTGTGCACCCCACGCGGTGTTCACCGACCTCACCGACACCGACCGCGTGCTCGCGGCGATCCTGGGCTAGACGACGATGGCCGCGGAACTCGAGCTCAAGGCCGTCGTGGCCGATCCGGCCGCGCTTCGCGCACGGCTGGCGTCTGCCGGGGCCGTCCCGACCTTTGCCGGCCGGATGCGCGACCACCGCTACGATCGCGCCGGCGAGCTTGCGCCGCGCGACGAAGTGCTGCGGGTGCGGACGCTCCAGGCGGCGGGCCAGCCCGCGCGATGGGAACTCGCGTGGAAAGGACCGACGAGCCGTTCCGCCGACGGCTACAAGCTGCGCGAGGAGCATGCGTGCGTCGTCGGCGGTGACACCTCGCCGTCGGTGGTGCTGGAGGCCCTCGGCTATGTCGCGATTCACCGGGTCGACCGCGAGGTCGAGGTGTATCAGCTCGGCGGCGCCATGGTTCGCCTGGAGACGTATCCGCGGATGGACGTATTGCTCGAGGTCGAAGGCGAGCCGGAGGCGATCGAGCGCGCGATTGCCGCGCTCGCGTTGCCGCGCGCCTCGTTCACGGCCGAGCCGCTGAGCGCGTTCGTCGCCCGCTACGAGGCACGGGACGGGAGGGCCGCCGTGGTCGCGGAGTCGTCGACATGAGCACCACGCCCACAGGACCAGCTCAGGTGGTTCCCGAGCTGGGGCCGCTGCTTGGCCGGCTGCCCGATGTGGATCCGCTCGGGCCGCGGCGGCGCGTGCCGCTCGACGATGTGCGGTTTGGCTTCGTGACCGAGCTGTTCGAGCTCTCGGGTGCGGCCCGGGAGTTTGCGGCGACGGACGATATCGGAAGCGCGACCGCATCGCTGGGACGTCGGGCATGGATCGATGCGTGGGAACGCGCCGTCGCCGCCGTTGCCGAGCGGGTCGTCGCGCGGGTGGACCAGCGGCTGACCGACGCCGCGGCGGAATCGCGCATGCCGGAGCGCCGGCTGGCGCGATGCCGGCTCGACGACGAGGAGCGTCGGGCCATCGGACTCCGGCTGGGCGTGTCAGGCGGAGCGCTCGTGGCGGCGCTCGACGCGCTCGACGCCGCGGCGCCGGCGGCGCCCCGGTCCGCCGCCGCGCTCGCCCGATGGCAGGATGCGCTTGGCGCCGCCGCACGGAAGGCCGAGGCGGCATGGCAGGCACTGGAGTCGGCGGCGGATGCCGAGCAGGCCGCGTGGGCATCGGAGATCGAGCGGGTCCGTACCTGGCGGCGCCCGCGATGGCCGCTCTGGTTGCTTACGCTGCTGGTGGCCGGTGTCGCCTGCTACGTTGGGCTGGTACTGGGCGGATTTGTGCCGGTGCCGCCGCTGCTCCGCCCGCTGGCCGAGCGCTGGTGGCGCGGGCTGTGACCATCGTCGGCGTCGGGATCGATCTCGTGGAGCTGGCGCGGGTGGAGCGCATGCTCGCCCGGCGCGGTGACCAGGTCATGGCGCGCATGCTGACGGCGCATGAGCGGGAGTACGTGGCCATGCACGCGGACCCGGTGCCGCATGTCGCCGCGCGGATTGCCGCCAAGGAAGCGGTGTACAAGGCGCTGCAGACGCTGCCCGACTGCCGTGGCGTCGGCTGGCAGGAGATTGAAGTGTGGCGTGCGCTCGACGGGAGACCCACCGCATCGCTGCTGGGCCGTGCGGCCGCGGCGGCGGCGGAATGCGGGGGACTGACGATCCACCTATCGCTAACCCACTCGGCGACTTCCGCGGCGGCCGTAGCCATCCTCGAGCGCGCAGGGTCCTGACTGGCAGGGAATTCGCACGTGACGCGGGAGTCGGTGCTTCCAATTCCGACAACCCCGGTCTACTTTACGCGCGGTCCTCAATAAACGGTTGAGAATGTTTCTCATCTGGGCTGCACAAGTCGCCATCCTCTCCACCGCCGCAGCGGCGCCGCAGGCGCCTGTGGCTGATCCCGCCGCGGACGTCCGTCGCGTCGCCGTCACTGCTCGACTGGCCGCCGAGGAGTACCGCGTCGGCGTCAGCGGCGGGAAGGTGGTCGCGGCCAACGAGGTGGACGAGGCGCGGCTCTTCCTGTCGGAGGCCCGGCGCTCCGCCGCACTGCTCCCGCGGCCGGAGAGCCGTGATGCGCTGGCCGCGCTCGACAGCGTCGCACACCTGATCGACGTAACCGCTCCGGCCGATTCGCTCGATGCGCGGGTGCAGCGGCTGGCCAGTGGCCTGGCCACCCGGTTCGGGGTGACGCTGGACGAAGCCCCCGCAACGGCACCCAGCGTGGCGCGCGGCGCGGAAGTCTATCGGACCAGTTGCGCGAGCTGTCATGGCAGTCTCGGTCGCGGCGACGGCCCGATGGCCGCGAGTGTCTCTCCACGGCCGGCCGATCTCGCCAATCCACGGCTCCGGAGCGCATCGCCCCTCGACTACTACCATCGCATCACGATCGGCGTGGCCGGCACATCGATGCCGGCCTTCGAGACCAGGCTTCCCGCGGCGGACCGCTGGGCGGCCGCGGTATACGCCTCGCTGCTGCGACTGCCCGCCGCCGCCGGCGAGGTGCCGGCTGCGCTGCGCGCCTTCCCGGTGACCGCGCGCATGTCCGACTCGGCGGCGTTCGCCGTCATGGGCGTCTCCGGCGAGCCGGACATGCGCGAGCTCGCGCGGCTGGCCGCGGTCCGCAGCTATCGGGACGGCGGGCCGGGCTCGGCCGACGCGGTCTTTCCCGTCGTACGGGCACAACTCGATTCCGCGTTTGCGCTGGTGCACGAAGGCCGTGGCGCCGCGGCCAGCACGATGGCGTTCGATGCGTACATGACGTTCGAGCAGGTCGAGCGCTCGGTGCGCGCGCGCAATCCCGGCCTCGCGGACGACCTCGAGACTTCCTTCGCCGCGCTTCGCACCCGCGCGGCCGGCGGGGCGGTCGCCGCCGAGCTGGGCGACATCCGCGGCACGCTTGCCGCGCAGCTCGAAAATGCCGAGCGGGTGGTGGGTGATACGCTGTCGCCGATCAACCTGTTCTTTCAGTCATTCATTCTGCTGGTGCGCGAGGGCCTCGAGGCGATCCTCATCGTGGGCGCGCTGCTCACCTTCCTCTCGCGGACCGGCGCCGGCCACCGGCGGCGCGACATTCACATCGGCGTCGGTGCCGCGGTGGGAGCGAGTCTGATCACCGCTGTCGTGCTCGAGACCGTCTTCCAGATCACGCCCGGCCGGCGCGAGGCGCTGGAAGGCGCCACGATGCTGGTGGCTACCGCCGTCCTGTTCTACGTCAGCTACTGGCTGCTGTCCAAGATGGAAGTGGTCAAGTGGAACCACTTCGTGAAGAGCAAGGTGCAGGACGCCGTGACCAGCGGCTCCTCGCTGGCGCTGGCCTCGGCCGCGTTCCTCGCGGTGTACCGCGAGGGGTTCGAGACGGTGCTTTTCTACAAGGCGCTGTTCGTCTCGGGCGGGAGTGGCGGGGTGGTGATGCCGGTGATTGGCGGGATCCTCGCCGGCGGGGTGGTGCTGGTGGCGGTGTACATCGCAATCAACCGCTTTGGGGTGCGGCTGCCGCTCAAGCCGTTCTTCGGCATCACCAGCGCATTCCTGTACTACATGGCGTTCGTCTTTGCCGGCAAGGGGATCGCCGAGCTGCAGGAAGGCGGGCTGGTGGCCACGACGATCCTGCCATGGGCGCCGCGGATTCCGGCGCTGGGCATCTATCCCACGCTGGAGTCGCTCGCGGCCCAGGGCCTGCTGCTCCTGCTCTTCGTGGCGGCACTCGTCTGGACTTTTGGCCTCGAGCCGCGGCGGCTCCGGGTCACGCAGGTCATGGTGCCGGAGGGTCGCGCGGCGGCCGTGCCAGGGTTCGTGCCGGGGTCCGTGCCGATCTCCACCGGCACCTCGCGCGAGCTGCTGCGTTCACTCGAGCGGATGGAGGCCGATCTGGCCGAGCTGCGCTCGGAAGTGGAGCGGATGCGCGATCAGATCAGCAGCGACGTGCGCACCCCTCGTCCGCACTGAGCCGCGGTGCCGGTGTTTCCTATCGTCTTGCGGCGGCTTCGGCACCTTCAAGGCAAGGCCGCGGTGATTCTGTCGAGCTTCTGGTCGCGAGCGTATCGAGGCGTCGCAGGTGACGCGCCACCAACGACTCATGCAGGCGACCGAATTCGCGTCGCCCGCACGATTCTTACGAGGGCGCTGCATCCACCAGATCCGGTCGGAGCGCCGCGGCGTCACGGAGATAGACATGCCGTGCATGTCCGCCGCGGGCGAATCCTTCCAGGTGCAGCAGCACCCGGATGCACCGCTGCAGGGCGCCCGGCACCGCCATCTCCGACGCGCACATCATCGGCACGGCGGACCAGCCATTGGCGCGTGCGGCGGTGGCGGGGAACGCCGCGGCAAGATCCGGTGTCGCCGTGAAGAACGCGCTGATCACCTGCTCGATCCGTACGCCGTTCCGCACCAGCAGTGCGTCCAGGAGTTCCTGCGTGGCGCGCCCAATCGACTCCGGCTCGTCGGCCTCCACGGTGGTCGCGCCGCGGACCGCCAGGAGCCGGCCGGCCGACTGCCGTCCGCCGGCGACAAGCTCATTGGATCGATGGAGCGAATAGCCGCCGATCCGCGTCACGCCGGCCCAGTCCGGGCCTTCGGGGAGCGTCGGCGGATCGTGGGGCCGGCCTGAGCCGGCGAGCTCGAGCAGGCGTCGCGCGCCACCCGGTCGCGCGGGGCCGTGGCCCAGCACCCGGAGCCCGGCCGCCATGGTCAGGCGCGGATCACCGCCCCCGATGGCGCCGTCTGCGGCGGCAGCCAGAAGCACGTGACGGGTTCCGGCCACCACTGCGTCGCTGACCGGCCAACGCGCGCGGCCCGGCGGGACGACGACCCAGAATCGCGTCGCGTTGGCGGGATCATCCTGCACGTTGTCCGCGAGGACATGGAGGCCGTAGCGTTCGGCTGCGCCGCGCGACGCCAGCACTGCTTCTACCGCATCACCGCGGCTGGCCACCGCGCGCGCGGCGCCCGAAGTGCTTGCCTCCGGCACCGCGGCAAGGCCGGGCCGCGTGGCGAGGAGCTCGGAGCACTGCGCGATGGCCATGGGGTGGCTGAAGACACGCCGGAGCCCGCGCAGCGAGGCACCGGGCG